>CAMDKM010000017.1 GCA_945900965.1 Bordetella parapertussis
GATCTTGCCAGCCTGTGTAGGCTTCTTGAAACCTCATGATTCGCGTCTCCTGTAACCAACGCGCCCGGCTTATGGGTATTTCCATGGCTCACCCAAAAACCGGACACATTACGTGCTACAGAACCGGACAACTAACTTACTCCCCACAGGCGACCGGTCGGCGCTTGGAAAGGCGCTCAATTGGGATTATGATCTACATTATTACTGTAGATTATGGAGAGCCAAATGCGCGTTTCGAAGTGGGGAAATAGTCTCGCGGTTCGGTTGCCGGACACGATCGTTAAAACCCTAAAACTTAAATCGGGCGACGAAGTCGAAATCATCCTGCGCGGCGAGCGTGTATTCCAATTGGAGCGCGACACGAGTCGTGAGCGGGCGCTCGCGCGCTTGCGTGCGTTGAGGAAGCCCCTTCCGAAAGGATTCCGATTCGATCGGGACGAGGCAAATGCCCGCTAAGTGGTTCCTCGATACGAACGTTCTGGTCTACGCCTTCGCCGCCGATGATCCACGAAGCGCCCGGGCCGAGTCGCTGATCTCAGAGGGCGGTGTCATCGGCGTGCAGGTCCTCAACGAATTCACCAACGTTATGCACCGTAAGCTGCGTTGGCAGTGGGACCAGATTGAAGCATCCTTGGAGGTCATTGGTGAATTGCTGGGCCCTGTGGCGCCGCTGACCGCCGCTATCCATGCAAGGGCGGTCGTTCTGGCGCGCGACCATCAGTTGTCCGTCTATGACGCTTTGATTGTCGCGGCAGCCATGGATGCCGGCTGCCAGCGTCTATTCAGTGAAGACTTGCAGCACGGCCAAAAGTTTGGCGTGCTAACGATCGAGAATCCGTTTCGTCGTCCGCCTGCCTGAGCGGGGCCGGCGTATTCCGGCCAACTTCAGTCGTTTCGACGAGAGGAATTCGAGGCCAGAAAGCGGGCATCGCGCAAGGTCCACGGTGCTCCAAGAAGATTTTGTCGAGACCTAAATCGACATGGCTGAACCACTCAAAAACCACTTCGGCCCGGCCATTCCGAAAACCATCTCGGGAATGATCGCAGCAGTATTCCGCGACTTCGACTCGACGTCTTTTGTGAAGGATGTCCTCGACGGCTACGAAGCTCTCGAACTGCTTCCCCGCGGCTGGAAAATCGCCCGCGCGCTTCGCCCTTACCTGCCCAGGCACTTCCCTGACGCCGTAAACATCCTGACCGCATCGCTGGGCCCAAAGCTCGAAAGAACCGAAGATCACGGCATGACGCCGTTTCTGTATCTGCCTCATGCCTGTTTTGTGGCGGAGTACGGGCTGGACCATTTCGAGGAGTCGATGGCGGCACAATACGAGATTACCCAGCGCTTTACCGCCGAGTTCAGCATCCGGCCCTTCATCGAAAAATACCCGGATGCCACGCTAGCGCGATTGCGTATCTGGGCAACGGACCCAAGCCCCCATGTGCGGCGGCTGGTTTCGGAGGGCACACGACCGCGACTGCCCTGGGCGCCGCGCCTGCGGGCATTCGAAAAAGATCCGCGGCCAGTGCTGGCACTGCTGGAATTGCTCAAGGACGACCCCGAGCTATATGTGCGCCGGTCGGTGGCCAATCACCTGAACGACCTCGGAAAGGACAATCCCGACTTGCTGATTCAAACGGCCACGCGCTGGCTGAAGGGTGCGTCGGACGAACGCCGGTGGGTGGTGAACCATGCCCTGCGCTCGGCGGTCAAACGCGCGGAGGCCGGTGCGTTGGGTGTGCTGGGATTCGGCAGCGATGCCAAGGTAAAAATCCACAACGCCACGGTCAAGCCCCAACGGGTCGCCATTGGCGGGGCCGTCGAGATTGCCTTCGAACTGAAAAATACGGGAACCACAATACAACGGGTGCTGGTGGATTTCCGGATTCACTTCGCCAAGGCCAACGGTACAACGAGTGCCAAGGTGTTTAAGCTGAAAACGGTCGAACTCGCTCCAAAGGAGACGGTGCGCCTGTCGAAGAAAGTGTCGTTGCGGGAAATGACCACCCGCAAACATTACCCGGGTGTGCATAAGGTAGAAGCCATGCTGAATGGACGCGTTCAGCCGCTGGGTCGCTTTGTACTCATGAAACGCCGATCCTAAGAACCTTAACTCTTTAACCGCGGAGGACGCAGAGGACGCGGAGGAAAATCAAAGACAGAAAAGACTCGAAATAGTCAAAGTCATCATGGGTAGAAGATGGTTGCCAACTCCGAGTATCTATTATCGATTGCTGTTGCCTTGCCTTTCCTCCGCGTCCTCTGCGTCCTCTGCGGTGAGAGTGTTTTGAAGCTCTATACTCTATTTTCGCGTCACGACAAAACCCTTCTTCTCGATCAACTCCGTGAGGCTTCCCGGGCCGACCAGATGCAAAGCGCCAACGGCTACAAATAACTTGTCCGTTCCGTTGAGTGCCTTTTCCACGCCACTGAGCATGACGCGATTTCTTGCGCCCAGAAATTTTTCCTGAAACTCGCGGTCAAGGGCTGGGGGCAGGCGTTTGGACTCGGCAACCAGCACTTCGAGCACCGTCGGTGCGTCGCCTTTGCGCCAGGCCGAAATCAGGCGCCCCGCAACCGGGCCGACATTGCCCGACGCCATGTCGTCCAAGGCTATTTTCAGCATGGCCTGCTGAAGCGGTTTCGACAAGCCATCCATCATGCGCATTTGTCCTTCGATGGATTCCAGTCCGATGACGGGTTTTGCCTCCGCCTTGGCCCGCTGGGCGAAATGCAGGTCCAGCCCATATTCGGGGGAGTAGCCAAGCTTTCCGTATTCCATCGATACCAGAGCCAGCATCGCCATATAAGGCTTCATCGAACGAAAATTTGCCATCTGAAGTCCCGCTGTCGAGACGGTGCGCCGCAGCTGCGCGGCCAGTTCCGGGGACAATTCCCCTTCAATGGTGCGGCCCTGAGGAAGCGTGCCGATCTGCATGGCAGCGGCCATTGCGTTGGGGTCACTGAAATCCGCCTCCAACGCCACCATGGTGGAGGCCGCAAACGCCTCGTCGACACTCTTGGGCAAGGGATAAAAATCAGGTCGACCGACGTGAATCGTGCCAAACAGGTACACCGTCTTGTTCCCGGATCGCGCCTCCCACAAAAGCGAGCTGGAATCCTGGGCAATCGCGACGTTGGTCAGAACAAGCAAAACCCACAAAAGTCCCTTATTTAGAAGCTGCATTTTTCCCGCTCCATGTGAAAATTTCCGATGTTCGATTCATATGGTTAATTGAAGACAATCTGAACACCGTCGTTCGAGCCCCCCCCCTCTCCCTACCCTCTCCCGCAAGGGACGAGGGTGGCAATTCAATGGCCGTGTGCCGGTGACGATATTGGAAAAACCCGGGCTCCGAAATACGCATAGCGCCCGGCTACGATACACTCCCCAAAAAACAGCAAGGGGAGACTGAGCCTTGGAAAGCAAAAAACGAGCGCGATACTTTGTGCGAGAGGCCGACACGCCCGCCTACCATCCGGCCAACCATACCGGCACGGTTAACCGCCGACTCATCGGACCAGAGAATGTAGGCGCCAAGAATCTGGAAGTGGTGGTGGGGGTGATCGAACCCGGCCGCGGCGCGCTTCCTCATTCGCATCCAGGTATCGAACAAGTGTGTTACCTGCTGGAAGGCCGGGCACGCGCCGAAATCGGCGGGGAAATCTGCGATCTAACGCCCGGCGACACCTGTTATTTCCCTGCGGACACCCCGCATGTTTTTACCGTAACCGGCGACCGGCCAGCGAGGGTGCTGGTCATTTATTCTCCGCCCTATGGCGAAAATCCGGACAAGGTCAGGCGCTGACAAGTAAAGCTCAGAAAACAAAATCTCAACGCAAATACCCTACGTGCGCAGCACGTCGGAGTACCCTTTTAGGTGCAAAGAACGCCAAGGACGCAAAGAGTGCATTAGACATATAGTCATCATGACGTTCAACGCTCCGGGCACAATTCCGAAAGCACCGACGACTCTGCGAAAAATAGCAATATCGCACACCCAGTATCCTGCTTACGTTCGGCCTGGAAACCTTTCGAATCATGAATCTTTCACTTTCTTCGCGTTCTTTGCGCACTTTGCGCCTTTGCGTCAAGATTTTCTTTGGCTTTTCGCTTGCGGTACTCCTAACGGAGGCGCAAGCCGACACTTACCCCACGAAGCCAATTCGGCTCGTCATTCCGTTCGCGGCCGGAAGCGCCACGGATTCCGCTGGACGTGTCATTGCGCAGGCCCTATCCGCCAGGCTGGGTCAGAGTGTCATCGTGGACAACCGCGCCGGAGCCAATGGTCAGATCGCTGCCGTCAACGTGGCGCAAAGCAAGCCCGACGGTTACACGATATTTATGACCACCAATTCGACCCATGGGGCGAACTCTTTTCTGTATCGCAGCCTGGCCTACGATCCGATGAAGGATTTCGATCCGGTGGTCCGAATTGGCACGCTGCCCTTCATGCTGGTGGTGCATCCGGATGTGCCTGCAAAGAACATGCGGGAGTTTCTGGATTACGCCCGCGAAAATTCCGGGAAACTTTCCTACGGCACTTCCAACACCACGTCACTGGTGTGCGCGGAAATGCTCAATGTCACTGCGCAAGCGGGCCTGGTCGGCGTTTCTTATAAATCCAGCCAGCAGGCCATACTCGATCTCGTTGCCGGACGACTGCACGTCATGATCGCCGATTTCGCCATTGCCATGCCGCAGGTCAAGGCCGGCAAGTTGCGGGCGCTGGCGGTGACGCCGGCGAAGGGATCGCGGCTGGTACCGGATGTCCCACCGCTGGCCCGCACCCTGCCGGATTTGGATGTCACATCGTGGAACGGCCTGTTCGTGCCAGCCGGCACGCCGCGCGAGATCATCGACAGGATTGAAACGGAAACCCTGGCGCTGCTGGCCCAGCCGGAGATTGCCGGCAATCTGGCAACCATCGGATACGAAGTGGATCCGATGGGCCGTGCGCAATTTTCCCGCTATGTGCCGGAGCAGATAGCGCGCTGGGGTACACTCATTCGCGCCGCCAATATTCAGCCGGAGTAGAAAACTTTCCATGCCTGGTCCGCTCTCAGGGGTAAAAATCCTCGATCTCACCACCGTAGTTCTCGGTCCTTTCGCAACCCAGATACTTGCGGAACTGGGCGCCGATGTCATCAAGATCGAATCGCACGAAGGCGACAACATGCGTCATCCCGGGCCGATGAAAAATCCCGGCATGGGTTACATGTTCCTCACCCTTAACCGTGGCAAACGCGGCCTGGTGCTCGATCTCAAGCAGCCCCAGGGCCGCAAAGCCATGTTGCGATTAATCCGCGAATCGGATGTCTTGATCTACAACGTACGCCCGCAAGCCATGGCAAGGCTCGGCCTGTCCTGGGACGATGTGCGTGCAGTGAATTCACGTCTGCTTTATGTCGGCACCTATGGCTACTCCCAGAAAGGCCCCTATGCCGCCAAAGCCGCCTATGACGATTTGATCCAGGGTGCTTCCGGCGTGCCCTGGGTGGTCTCAAAAACCGCCGCCGAGCCGAACTATGCTCCAGTGAATTTCGCCGATCGTGTAACCGGTCTGCATGCGGTGTATACCGTTACCGCCGCGCTGTTTCAACGCGAACGAACCGGCGTTGGCCAATCGATCGAAGTTCCAATGTTCGAATCCATCTCGCATTTCGTGTTGGGCGATCATCTTGCCGGCCTGAGCTGGATGGAGCCTGTGGGCGGCGCAGGCTATCAGCGGCTTATCGCCCGACGACCTTACCGGACTTCCGACGGCTATCTGTGCGTGCTGGTCTATAACGACAAGCAGTGGCGCAGTTTTCTCGATGCCATTGGCCAGCCCGAGCGCCTGCTCGACCCTCGATACGCCACTCAGGCCAATCGGGCCGCCAACATTCATGACATTTATGCCTATCTGGGAGAATTATTCTTAACGCGCACGACCGGACAGTGGCTGGCACTGCTGGAGAAAGCGGACATTCCGGTATCTCGCATGAATTCCATCGAGGACGTGGTCAACGACCCGCACCTCAACCAGAGCGGATTCTTCTATGCTGAAGACCATCCGAGCGAAGGCCGGTTGCGCGGCATGCGCACCCCCACCCATTGGCAAAATTCAGAACCGGATGTACCGTCACCTGCGCCACGCCTGGGAGAGCATTCCGCTGAAATCCTGCGCGAGGTTGGCTATAGCGAGGCGGAGATCGCCGCCATGGCGAAAAATGGTGTGACGAAAGTCAGTGACAAGTGACAGGTAACGAGTGACAAAAGACGAATCGACGACATCAAGAACGATTCCGAGGATTGCCCCGTCACCTGTCACCCGTCACATGTCACCGAATTTCTGTCACCCGCCACCCGTCACCCGTCCCTGAATTTCCGTCACTCGTCACCCGTCACTGTATTTTTGTCACTCGTCACCGAATTTAACTGAGGATCGCATCCCATGAATACCACCGAAATATTCGAGCATCTTCGCCAATTCGACACCCCCACCATCGCCAACGCGCTGGAGATCGCCAGCGGCAGTCGTTCGATCGAGGGTTTCACGCGACAGACTTGCATCGCGGCCAATCCGAAACTGCCGTCAATCATCGGCTATGCCAAGACCTCGACGATTTGCTGCTCGACACCCTACGACCCGGCGGTACGTCGGAAAAATCAGCTTGCTTACTACGAATACGTCGGATCGGGCGCGCGCCCGACGATTGCAATCGTTCAGGACGTTGATACCCTGCCCGGTATCGGCGCATTCTGGGGCGAGGTCAACACGACAGTCCATTGGGGCCTGGGCTGTGTGGGTGCGTTGACCAATGGTTCCATGCGCGACCTGGATGCCATGCATCCGAAGTTCCAGTGTTTGGCAACATCGCTGTCCCCGAGTCATGCCTGGGTGCAGGTACTGGATTTCGCAAAACAGGTTGAAGTCATGGACATGGCGGTCTGCGATGGCGACATCGTCCATGCCGACCGTCACGGAGCAATTGTGATTCCCGCGGACCTGCTGGAAAAAATGCCGGCGGCAATCGACTTCATGGCACGCAAGGAGAAGGTAATTCTGGATGCCGCCCGGAAACCGGGATTCAGCGTCGCCACACTAAGCGAAGCGTTCTCCGCTTCTGACGCCATCAAAAAATAAATGACGGAGAGACTGAATAAGTCCTGGAATTGTCATTCCCGTGGAAACGGGAATCCAGGCTTCTCAAATTAGGTCCCGCAATTCAGCCCGGGACACGCCAATATCGAAATCCAGCCCGGCATAGAGTTCCTCCCCGGCTCAACCGCGCTATTCATAGAAAACCGCCCGCTTTTTCCCTTCTTGCTTTGCGCGGTATAGCGCGACATCCGCTCCCACCATCGCCATGTCCGCATCGGGCTTGTCGAAACCCATCATGCGGATGCCGACGCTGGCGCCAATCTCCAGGGTTTTCCCGTCAATCTCATATTGCTGGGAGATGGTCTTGATCAGATCTTCGGCCATGCGCAGCGCGCCTTCCCGGGCTATTCGTTCATTCTCGCCGAGACGATGAACGAGCACCACAAATTCATCACTTCCCACCCGGCCGGCCACGTCCTCCGATCGCACGGAATTTTGGATGCGTGCCGCCGCCCCGACAAGCAGCGCATCTCCTATCTTGTGGCCGTAAAGATCGTTAACGCGTTTGAACCCGTCCAGATCCAGCATCAGCACCGCCCCATAACTTCTGTATCTCGCGCAGCCGGCAATCAACATCGCCAGATGCCTTGCAATAAGCCGGCGATTGGCAAGATTCGTCAACGCATCCGTATGTGCCAGATAACTGATTTGCGCAAACGCCTCATCGCGTGCCCGGACAAACGGGCGAATCACCCAAATATAAATAGGTGAAATGGAGAGAACTGCCAGCATCAGGGCATCGATAACCGCCACAGTGAAGATACCCGTTCCACTCGGAACCGCGAGCAGCGTCAGGACAATGGGCACCTGAGCCACCGCCAGAATGAGCACAATTCGGAATGTCACCTGAAACGGGCTCAGGGGTTTGCTGCGGGGCCTGCGCAGCTTCAAACTCATTTCGCGCGCGTGGATGCCAAATTTCCGAATCGAGGCGACAGGCCGTTTCCGTAGTTCCGCAGCACGCCCACCCATGAGGGCATCGGCAGCATCCAGCGGATCATTGCTGGCCTGGACATTGGGCTTGAATAAAAGCTGGAAGATATTCTTCATGTTTTGGTCTATGTCAATTGCAGTCGGAAGCAAAGCCAAACTTCATCAACCGGCGAGACAACCTCCTATATCCATGCATTTACGAACAAAAGTAGACGCCTGCAAACGCGGGACAGCATTCCATTACCTGCAATCGCCATGCCCCGACACGGTGTCGATAACTGGACAACCTGTGCGCTATTAATGCCCTGAGACAGTTGATCTAAGGGCACGGTATCGAGATTTCGACGGATTTCGGCAAAGACTCGCCTTTCTGGCGCATCGAATATGCGTCAGTAATGGTCCAAGATTGACCCGTCCGTTACTGGGTCTTGGATTTGCGGCTTATTCGGACGTCAGGAAAAATTAACAAGTCCCCAGAACGCCCTTCCCGTGCAAGCGGAAATCCAGGTTTTTCAGCGAAAAATAGGTTTGCCGATGGAGCCTGTCCTCGAATGCTCTAGTCGGAGGCGGGGCAGACACTTATTCGGTTTTCCCTTAGGTGAACGACAGCGCAATGGTGCGAGAGCGAGGACAGACTTTGAAAATTTCGACCTGATGAACGAAATCGATTCCGGATAGGGCAGCGCACTTGTTCGCCGTCCTGATATATTGAGCAGATTATTCCAGAAAATTGAAGCTTGACGCGTCAGTTGAGTATGGCCTGTGGGATGTCCAGCGTGGTCACCCTGCGTAGTTCCCGCCGGTACTTGCTGTCATCGAACGGCCGCCCGCGATGCATCGTCGCGCGGTTATCCCAAATAACCAGATCACCCACCCGCCAGGAGTGTCGGTAGACAAACTGTGGTTGCGTGGCATGCTCCAACAGCTCGCGCAACAGCAGACGGGCTTCGGGCACCGGCCAGTCGATAATGGTCGAGGCATGAGAAGCTAGGTACAGGGACTTGCGATGGCTGCGCGGCAGGGTGCGCACCAGCGGATGCACCGCTCCCTTCAGCGTTTCCTGTTCCTTCTCGGAGAATTCGAATCCCAGCGTCTGACGTGAGTAGGCGATGGAATGATGGGCGCGCAGGCCTTCGAGTCGCGCTTTCATCTCACCGGACAAGGAATCGTAAGCCGAGCGCATGTCGGCGAATTCGGTATCGGCCTCCACCGGCGGCACCACGACCGAAAACAACATCGAGTAACGCCCCGGTGGGTCCTGAAACGAGGCATCGGTGTGCCAGAGTCGATTACCCAGGGAATACATGCGGCGGCGGTCGTTGGAGGGGAAAATCTCGCCGTTTTCATCGACATTGGAAATATCCGACAAGGCCTCGTTGCCAAAGCGATTTTTGGTGATAGCCGCCGCCCCGGTCTTGGTGTGGATTGCGCCGTCCATACGCTGGGCAAACTGAATCTGGTCCGCTCCGGCAAAAGCCTGGCTGCGAAACACCAGCACCGCATACTGATCCATGCCCGCCCGAATCTGTGCCAACACGTCGGGATCGTGCAATTCGGCCAGATTCACGGGGCTGACTTCGGCCGCGAACTTGGGGTGGAGGCTTTGAAATGTGAGCTTCATGGACACTCCCGTAGTCTATTGTCCCTATCGGTCCATTCTACGGCGATTTGAGAAGTATATTCTTGCTCCGGCGCCTCCCCGTTTTTGGGACGCCTGGTTCCGAGCCTCGGCATGCCCGGAAATCGAATCCCCAGCCTTTGCCCCGGCCAGCGCAATCAATCTGCCTTTGAATCCGGGCCGGCCCCGTGGTACGGTGTCTTTCCGACCTCGATAAGGCTGATACCCGTGAACGCTCCTGATCGCCTGGTTCCCTCGGTTTGCCCGCATGACTGCACCAGCACCTGCGCGCTCGATGTCACCATCCTGGACGCGCATACCATAGGGCGGGTGCGCGGTGCTCGACGCAATACCTACACGGATGGAGTTATTTGCGAAAAAGTCGCCCGCTACGCCGAGCGGGTACACCATCCCGATCGACTGATGCATCCGCTGCTTCGTACCGGGCCCAAGGGCTCCGGGCAATGGAAACGCATCTCCTGGGAGGAGGCGCTCGATCGCACCGCCGAGGCCTTCATCGCCAGCGCGGCGCGGCACGGGGCCGAATCGGTGTGGCCGTATTTTTACGCCGGCACCATGGGCTTGGTGCAGCGCGATGGCATCAACCGCCTGCGCCACGCAATGAAATATTCGCGCTGGTATTCGACCATTTGTGTGGCCCTGTCGGACGCGGGCTGGATCGCCGGGGTCGGCTCGAAACGCGGCGTGGATCTGCGCGAAGCGGCCGAACACGCCGGCATGATCGTGATCTGGGGTGGCAACCCGGTGCACACCCAGGTCAACGTGATGCATCACGCCATGGCCGCGAAGAAGCGCGGCGCCAAACTCGTGGTCGTTGACCCTTACCGCACCGCTACCGCCGCCAAGGCCGACCTGCATCTCGCCGTGCGCCCCGGCACCGACGGCGCGCTCGCTTGCGGTGTCATGCATGTGCTGTTCGCCGAGGGCTTTGCCGATCTCGACTATCTGCGTCGTTACACCGATTTCACCGAGGAACTCACCACGCATCTGAAAACCCGCACGCCCGAATGGGCGTCGGCAATTACCGGCCTGCCGGTGGAAACCATCGTTGAATTCGCGCGCCTGTATGGCCGCACGCGCGCAAGTTATATTCGTTGCCACCACGGTTTCTCGCGCTCGCGCAATGGCGCGGCCAACATGCACGCAGTCACCTGCCTGCCCGCGGTGACCGGTGCCTGGCAGCACAAAGGCGGCGGCGCGTTGTATGGCCACTCCGGCCTTTACCCGCTGGATCGCACGCTGATCGAAGGTCTGGACGTTCTGGATAAATCCGTGCGTGAACTCGACCAATCTCGGCTCGGCCCCATCCTCACCGGTGACGCCGAAGCGCTCAAGGGCGGGCCGCCGGTCACCGCGCTGCTGGTGCAAAACACCAATCCCGCCTCGGTATGCCCGGAACTTAACAAGGTACACGCCGGGCTCGCGCGTGAAGACCTCTTCACCTGCGTGCACGAGCAGTTCATGACCGAAACCGCTGCATTTGCCGATGTGGTGCTGCCCGCCACCACGTTCCTCGAACACGACGATTTCTACACCGCCAGCGGCCACACCAGTTTCCAGGTCGCGCGTAAAGTCATCGAGCCACCAGGGGAAACGCGCGAGAACCACTTCGTCATCTGCGAATTGGCCAGGCGCCTCGGTGCCGAGCATCCCGGGTTCCACATGAGCACCTGGGAAATCATGGACGCCAGCCTGCGCCGCTCAGGCATGTGGGATGCACAAACCAATCATGAGCGCGGCGGCCAGGACTTCGCCCCGCCCTTCGAGAAGATGCATTTCCTTGACGGCTTCGATACCGCCGACAAGAAATTCCACTTCCGCGGAGACTGGCAGCGCTTCGGCGGCCGCTGGCAGGAAATGCCTGTCCTGCCCGATCACCAGGACGTCATCGACAACGCCACACCGGAAAAACCCTTCCGCCTGGTGGCCGCACCAGCACGCACCTTCCTGAACTCCACCTTCACCGAAACCCCCAGCTCCGTGAAGCGCGAAAAGCGCCCAACGGTGCTGATGCACCCGGAAGATTGCGCGGCGTTGGCCGTTTCCGAGGATGCCCGCGTTCGCATCGGCAACGAACGCGGCGAGGTCATCGTTCACGTCGAGCCGCGCGAAGGCCAACAGCGCGGCGTCATCATCGTCGAAGGCATCTGGCCCAACCGCCATTTCGACAACGGCATCGGCATCAATGCCCTGACCAGCGCCGACCCCGGCTGGCCCAACGGCGGCGCTGCATTTCACGACACAGCGGTGTGGGTGCGGCAGGTGGATTGATTACGGCAGGTTGGGCTGAACGCATATTGTGAAGCCCAACGATTCACCGCTAATCACAGGATTTCGCTCTCCAGGAATGATGAAAAATTTCGCAGCATCGTAGGTTGGGCTGAACGTATTCCGTGAAGCCCAACGCTTGTCGGACGAACAGAGATCCATGCGATACCGGCGCTCCCAATCATCGGGCAGCACATACTTCTTCACCGTAAATTTGGCCGACCGCGGTTCCGATCTGCTTGTGCAGCAAATGGATGATTTGCGTGCGGTCTTGGCACAGGTTAAACGTGCGCATCCGTTCGCCCTGGTAGCGATGGTAGCGCTACCGGAACACCTGCACGCAATCTGGCGTCTGCCGCCAGACGACGCGGACTTTCCCATACGCTGGTCCTTGATCAAGGCTGGTTTCTCGCGCCGGATTGCAAAAGGCGGGCGCGTGGGCGTGAGCCGTGGGGCAAGACGGGAGCGTGGGATCTGGCAGCGCCGCTATTGGGAACATCAAATCCGCGACGAAACCGATTTGGCTCGGCATGTGAACTACATCCATTACAACCCGGTGAAGCACGGCCGGGCCAAGCGGCCTGTAGATTGGCCGCATTCAACGCTGCACGGGTATATTGATCGAGGCATTGCAACGCCGGATTGGGGAGCGCAACTGGGAACCGAGGGCGGTAATTTTGGGGAACGTTGATGTGTTGGGCTTCATTTCATTCAGCCCATCGGTTTCTTGGGGTCAGGCCTATACTTTATACCTCGAATGGCCGATCCGTAGCTACTTCGCGAACAAACTTTCCGGATTTTCAAATGCCTTGAACTCAATCGCATTACCACAGGGGTCGAGAAAAAACATAGTGGCCTGTTCGCCGACTTCGCCCTTGAAGCGAATATGCGGTTCGATGATGAACTCGGTGCCCGCCGATTTGAGCTTTTGAGCGAGTTTTTGCCACTCAGTCATCGGCAATACCAGCCCAAAGTGACGCACCGGCACGTTGTCGCCATCGACAATATTGGTGTCGTGGTGCCCAGCCTCCGGCGACAGGTGCGCGACGATCTGATGCCCATGGAAATTGAAGTCCACCCACTCGTCGGAAGAACGGCCTTCCGGACAGCCCAACAAACCACCATAGAACTCGCGCGCTCTGGCGAGGCTGGTCACCGGAAAGGCTAGATGGAAAGGAGGCATGGCGTTCATGTTCGTACTCACTTGGCGGTGCGTTTGCGATATGCGTCAATGAATGGGTCCGCCTCGACGGCAGATGCATTCACCACTTTGACAACTTCCGCACAGGCCGCATCGATGTAGGCAAGCATGCCTTCGACTCCGCGAAAGGCCAGCATCTTGACGTATTTCACGCCGGGATTACGAGTGCCGAAACGGGCGGCACCTTCATCGCCGTCGAAGTTGCGCGACTTGAAAGGCTCGCGGTCCCACCACACCTTTTGCATCCGGGAATATTCGCTTTCCGAGCCGGGTACCCGGTCATCGATTCGATCGGTGAAGGTATAGTTGGCCAGCATCAATTCACCCAGCACCTTGATCTCCACCACCTTGCGTTGCTCCTTGCCCGACGCGGTCGTGAAGTGGGTGGCAATTTCGTCGGCCTCTTCCGCATTCAGCACTCTGGCCGCTTGCTCCGCGATGATGGCCTGAACCCAGGCCGGATCTTCGATGCGCTGGAGAATGAAGGTGTCGATTTTGGGTAGGAACCTCGCTTCAGCCTCCTGCCACTCCGCAACCTTGGCATTCCAGTCGCGTCCCAGCCCAGCCGCCCGGCCACGCACCAGGAGCAGCTTGCGTGCCGCTCCCAAACCCGCCTGTTTGGCCGCCAGTCTGGCCACCGCCAAAGGCACGTCCGGCTCATGGCTGCCCGCCAATCGGGCAATGGCGTCGTCCTTTAGGGGGTCGGCCGCCACCGGACCGATGCCAGCCAATACTGCAATCAAAATCCCTGCCGCTACACGTCCGATTCGCATTTCGAATTTCCTCCTGAAGTGCACAGTTTACAGGCTGCCGGCCCCGCTCCGTGAAGGCCCACGGGAAAAGGCCGGCTTGTTGGAGTAGCATTCGGCCTTTTCGAAACCAAAACAGGGAGAGAAGCATCATGGCAGCACATAATAAAGTCGCCATCGTCACCGGCGCGGGCAGCGGAATCGGCAAGGCGGTGGCTCTGACCTTTCTCAACGATGGCTATCGTGTAGTCCTCGCCGGCCGACGCAAGGACGCACTCGAACAAACCATTAAGGACGCCGGCGCGAACGGCTCGCGCGCCCTGGCGGTGCCCACGGACGTGGCCAAACCAGATTCAGTGGCCGCCCTGTTCGCCGCCACAAAAAAAGCCCACGGCCGACTCGACGTGCTGTTCAACAATGCCGGCGTGAGCGCGCCGGGCATTCCGCTCGAAGACCTCACATTCGAGCAATGGAAGAACGTGGTGGATATCAACCTCACCGGCATGTTCCTGTGCATGCAGGGCGCATTCCGCATAATGAAGGATCAGGAGCCACGCGGCGGCCGCATCATCAACAACGGCTCGATCTCCGCCCACGCGCCGCGCCCGAACTCAGCCCCCTACACCTCCACCAAACATGCCGTGACCGGATTGACCAAGTCCGGCTCGCTGGACGGCCGCAAGTACGACATCGCGGTCTGCCAGGTGGACATCGGCAATGCGCTGACCGACATGGCGCGCAGGATGACGCAAGGCGTGCCGCAGGCTGACGGCCAGATCAAGATCGAAGCGACCATGGACGTGCAACATGTTGCTGACGGCGTGTTGCACATGGCCGCCCTGCCGCTGGAAGTGAACATGCAGTTCGTCACCATCATGGCGACCAAGATGCCTTTCGTCGGGCGCGGCTGAACATTGATCTCCCCTCAATTCGCGACCGCGAAATAGGCTACTGATCCCCCTCTCCCCTCGCGGGAGAGGGAGGGGAGAGGGGGGAACGAGCGTTTTTACAATGAGTGTCGTAGATATCGGTACGATCAATAACATGGAGCCAGCCGCCTGGCTCTGGATTCCCATCACCCTCTTCGCCGCGTTTGCACAGACGCTGCGCAACGTCGCCCAGCGCGGGCTGGTCGGAGAACTCGGCACGCTGGGCGCAACATTGGTACGTTTTCTCTATGGCCTGCCGTTCGCAGCACTTTGGTTGTTGGCCGTACAGCATTTCGGCGGATTCGTCTGGCCGCACGCGGGCGAAAGTTTTTTCCTATGGATCACTCTCGGCGCCGTCAGTCAGATCACTGGAACCGCGCTGCTGCTGCGAGTGATGACCGAGCGCAATTTCACGCTTGGTGTGGCCTATTCGAAAAGCGAAATCATCCAGGTCGCGGTATTTGGTTATGTGTTTCTTGCCGATCAGGTTACGGCGGCCACCGCCCTGGCCATTGCCGTAGGGACCTTCGGCGTCTTGCTTCTCTCCCCCGCCGACCCCAAACACCCGATCCGCGGACTGCTCACCGGCTGGACCTCCAAAACCGCGTTGCTCGGTCTTGCCTCCGGCACCGGATTCGCCTTTGCCGCCGTGGGGTTTCGCGGCTCCTCGCTCGCGCTTGAAGCGACCCCGTTTCCGATGGCCGCCGCCACAACGCTGCTGTCCGCACAACTTATCCAGACTGCGCTGCTCGGCGGCTGGCTGCTAATACGGCAGCCGCAAGTGGTCACCCGCACCCTGCGCGCTTGGCGACCTTCAGTCATCGCAGGCTTCGCGGGCGCCACCGCATCCGCCGGCTGGTTCACCGCTATGGCTATCGAACCCGTCGCCAATGTACGAACTCTGGCACTGGTGGAACTGCTCTTTGCCTGGCTGATTTCAAATCGCCTGTTCCGTGAAACTCTCAATCCGCGAGAACTGACAGGGCTGGTGCTGTTGCTGCTCGGGCTCATCATCGTCTCGCTGGCACAGTGACCGTACACTACCAATATCGATAGGGAGGAAAACGAAAATGCCCGCAAAAGCCCGCTACGTATTCATCGCCAGCATGGACGTCGAACCCGCGAAGGAAGCCCTGTTCAACGAAGTCTACGACACCGAACACATCCCGAATCTGCTCAAGGTGCCGGGTGTTCTGTCGGTGAAACGTTATACGAACGAACCGCTAACGCTTTGCATAGGCGGTGAGAAAAAGAAAATCGTGGCCGAGGGCGAACCTCGTTACAGCGCGGTCTACGAACTGGAAAGCCCGGAGGTCTTGGTCAGCGCAGCCTGGACAAAAGCCGTGGAGGCGGGCCGGTGGCCCGCAGAAGTGCGGCCCTTCACACGCAACCGGCGGCATGTGTTACGCAAGCTGATGGAGGAAAGGGCTTGCTAATTAAAGGGCGCAAACTCTTACCGCGGAGGACGCAGAGGACGCGGAGGAAAGGCAGGTCAAGAACAACTGAAAATAACGGCCTGTAACTGCCGATGACCACCTCTGCGCGGCTGATTTTTTACTAACGTGATTCTGTCTTTGTATTTGATTTTCCTCCGCGTCCTCCGCGGTGAGCGCTTGCTTTTAGTTGCTCCCCGGCAAGATTGGTAATTTCAACCCACGAGCGGCCTCGCCCACCGCACGCAGCGCCACCATACGCGGAAACCCGCTTCGCCATGCGAGGGCAATGCGCCGCATGGGACGCGGTTCGTCGAAGGGCACAGCTTTCACCAGCGCCTGAGCATGGCGCGAAGTCAGTGCGGTGGCGGGCAAAACAGTCATGCCCAGGCCCGAGGCCACCATGCTGCGCAGGGTTTCCAAGGAGTTGCCCTGTCGGCCCGCCACCGGTGCGCGGGCGAATTCGCCGCAGGCATCGAGCACCTGATCGCGGAAGCAATGGCCAACGGGCAGTAACAACAGGTCGGCCGGTTGCAGCTCGCCAAGCGTGACACGCTTGCGTTTCGCCCACGGGTGTTTGGCGGGCACAACCAACTGGAAATCCTCGTCGTAAAGCGCATGGGTTTCAATCCCCGGCACCTCAAAGGGCAGGGCCAGAATGGCAGCGTCTATCGTCCCAGCGCGCAGCATCGCTTCCAGATTCGCGGTCAGGTTCTCCTCGATGTCGAGTGGCATCTGCGGGGCGGCCGCGCGTAGCGCCTGTACCAGATCGGGCAGCACATACGGCGCGATGGTCGGAATCACTCCCAGGCGCAACACTCCCGCGAGTGGATTGCGGCCGGATTTGGCGATGCTCTTCACACGCTTGGCTTCCTCCAACACCCGGCGTGCCTGCTCCACTACACGTGCACCAGAATCGGTAAGAAGTACGCCGCCCGTGCCTCGCTCGAACACCTTGACACCCAGTTCGCCCTCCAGATTGCGTATCGCTGCCGACAGGCTGGGCTGACTGACGAAGCAGCGCTCGGCCGCGCGCCCGAAGTGTTTCTCCTCGGCCACGGCCACGATGTATTTGAGTTCCTGAAGCGTCATTTGCAATTCAAAAATTGGTTGAACCACAGAGGCACCGAGAGCACGGAGGAAAACTTTGCTTGTTCATACTCGCACATATAGCCAAAGGATTAATATTATTTCCTGGGCAACATATGGGAAGCTTCGCTCTTCTCCGTGCCTCTGTGTCTCTGTGGTGAGGTTTCCAGTCTTACCTGATAGCTTGTGCCTATCAATGCCATCGTAACAAAGTCTTGGCCTCAATTGTGGGGCCGAGACTACAGTGCCGGCCATCCGATTGACCAGTCCTCTAAAGGAGATAGCAATGACTGCAACCCGCGAAGGAAAACGCGTGCCCCAGGTGACTTTCCGCACCCGCGTCAACAACGAATGGAAGAACATCACCACCGACGAATTATTCAAAGACAAGACCGTGGCCGTGTTTTCGCTGCCCGGCGCATTTACCCCGACCTGTTCTTCGACGCATCTGCCCCGCTATAACGAACTAGCGCCGGCATTTTTCGCCAACGGAGTGGATTCCTTAGTTTGTATTTCTGTAAACGACACTTTTGTAATGAACGAATGGGCCAAGGATCAGGAATCCGCCAATGTGACCTTAATCCCCGACGGCAACGGTGAATTCACCGACGGGATGGGTATGCTGGTGGACAAGGCCGATCTGGGCTTCGGCAGGCGCTCCTGGCGCTATTCGATGCTGGTACGCGATGGCGTTGTGGAAAAAATGTTCGTCGAGCCGAACAAACCGGGTGATCCTTTCGAAGTATCCGATGCCGACACTATGCTCGCCTACGTCAATCCGAAAGCGAAAAAGCCCGATCAAGTCGCCATACTCACCCGCGAAGGTTGTCAGTGGTGCGCCAAGGCCAAGGCGAAACTGACCGAACTCGGTTACGACTATGTGGAAGTACCTCTGGAACACAAGGACCGCAGCCGTGTTGTCGGTGCCATCTCCGGTGCGCAGACCGTGCCGCAGGTGTTCATCAACGGCGAACGCATCGGGGGATGGGAAGAACTGGAAAGCTGGGCGCAGAAGGCGGCTTGAGGCAACGCTCTCTCGGCGCAGAGCGCCGTTTCGGGGTAAGTCCGTCGCAGTATCGGGCGGTGCCGGCGGGTTGCGCTTCGCTAACCCGCCCTACGGTGTCATTCCTGCAGCGGCGGAGACCTGTCAAAAACCGGGTTCCCGCCTGCGCGGGAACGACAGGGGGATGCGAACATCGCGTGGGACAGTGCTCATGGCATCGCATTAGGTAACCCGGGCGCGAATCATCCAATCTCGGGTATGCTCCCGGCACCATCAATTACTTCAGGAACACGCCATGATCCACGTCATCGCCACCGTCGACTTGCAGCCCGGCAAACGCGACGCCTTTCTAGCCGAATTCCGCAAACTCATTCCGGATGTCAAGGCGGAAGCCGGATACATAGAATACGGCCCCACCATCGATGCCGAGACCGATATCCCAAACCAGTCCCGCAATCCCGACCGGGTAGTCATCATCGAAAAATGGGAAACGCTGGCGCACCTCAAGGCACATGCCGTGGCACCACACATGCAAGCCTACCGGCCAAAGGTGAAAGACTTCGTGAAGTCGATGGAACTACGGGTGCTGTCGCCAGCCTGAGGCAGCCTGCGCGTTGTGCGCTCTGGTCGGAGACCCTGCGCCCGATCAGTGCAGTCCGGCGTCCACCACAAATGCCTGCGCAGTGGCCATGCCGCTATCCGCGGCGGCCAGCCACATCACCATGCGGGCGATGTCTTCCGCCATCAGCCGCTTCTTGAGGCATTGCTGGCGCATCAGATTTACTTCCGCGTCCGGCGTCAGCCAAAGCTTGATCTGGCGCTCCGTCATCACCCAACCGGGTATGACGCAGTTGACGCGAATGTTGAACGGGCCGAGGTCGCGCGCCAACCCGCGCGTCAATCCTTCCACGCCCGCCTTGGCAGTCAAATATACCGGCATGCCCCCGGAAGCCGAGCGCCAACTGCCCGAGCCCAGGTTGATGATGGAGCCCCCGCCCAGGCGCTTCATGCCATCCATCACCGCCTGCGTTGCGAAGAACTGGTGACGAAGATTAACCGCAATGCGTTCATCCCAGTATTCCGGCGTCACGCTGTCGATCGAATGGCGGTCATCGCGCGCCGCGTTGTTCACCAGTACACCGGGATCGCCCAGGTCCTGCCTGGCCTCCTGGATCTTCAGGCGAAAATTGGGGATGTCGCGCACGTCGCTTCGATAGAAGTGCGGCTGCGCCTGTCCCCGGGTCGCGATGTCCGCCATCAATTTCTCCGCGGCCGGTCCGTCCACGTCGAAGAACGCAACACGCGCGCCCTGCGCCGCGAAATGCTCGACAATCGATGCGCCGATCCCGGTTGCGCCTCCGGTCACGAATACGATTTTTTCTTTCAGACTGGGATAGATGGCCAATTCGGACATACCCACCTCCGGGTTGTATCGAGCCTCATGAAGCGTCGTTCGTTTCGGGTTTCGCACCGACATTAGCCGGCATTCGCGTTCGCGAGTGTCCTGTTGAAGTGTATGCATGATAACCTGCGGTTGTCACCCACCCACCGGGCGCTCAACATGCACTACCGTCTGCTCGGCCGTTCCGGCCTGCTGGTTTCGGAAATCTGTCTCGGCACAATGACCTATGGCGGGAAGGGCCGCTGGGAACCGATCGGGCAGCTCGGGCTTGCCGACGTCGAGGCGCAGGTAAAGCTGGCCTTCGATGCCGGCGTCAATTTCATCGACACCGCGAACGTCTATTCGGAGGGGGATTCCGAAGCGCTGCTCGGCCAGGCCCTGAAAAACGTCCGCCTGCCCCGGGAACAACTGATCGTTGCCACCAAGGCTCGGGTCAGGATGGGAAGCGGGCCCAATCAAGTGGGGCTTTCGCGCGGGCACCTCATGGATTCGGTGAACGCCAGCCTCAAGAGACTGCAACTGGAGCATATCGATCTGTTCCAGATTCACGGCCAGGACCTGGCCACCCCCATCGAAGAAACCTTGCGCACGCTGGAGGATCTGGTTCGTTCCGGAAAAGTGCGTTACATCGGCCTGAGCAATCACGCCGCGTGGCAAATCATGAAGGCCGTTTCCATTTCCAGTCATCGCGGCTGGAACCGTTTCGAAAGCATTCAAGCCTATTACTCCCTGGCGGGGCGGGAACTGGAGCGCGAAATTGTTCCGGTGGCACTCGATCAGGGCCTGGGCATTCTGGTCTGGAGTCCCCTGGCGGGAGGACTGCTGTCCGGGAAATTCAGCGAAAACGACAAGGGCCCGGAAGGCGCGCGTCGCACCCATTTCGATTTCCCGCCGGTGGACCGGCCCCGAGCGTTTCGCTGCGTCGAGGCGATGCGTCCGATCGCGAAGGCGCACGGTGTATCCGTGGCGCGGATAGCCTTGGCCTGGCTGCTCCATCAACCTGCCGTCGCCAGTGTGATCGTGGGCGCGAAATCGACTGCACAACTGGCAGACAACATCGCCGCGACAGATTTGAAATTGTCCGACGCCGAGCTTCAGGCCTTGAATGAAGTCAGCAAACTCCCGCCCGAATATCCAGGCTGGATGTTCGAGCGGCAAAACAAGGATCGTTTTCCCGCCTGACGTTCACCACGCCGCTCGCCGGAACACGTCTGGTCGCCCCCGGATACAGCCGAAGGACTTCATGACATCCATGGAACCACAGGTGCTCGCGCCTGCGGGATCAGGCCACGTCCCGGTAAATGTTGTCGCCGTCTCCGTAGTAGGCCTCGTAAACATGCTCGAATAGGGCGTCACACTTGGAGCGATAAAGCTCCTTTGTATAGCCCGGCGGCAGTCCTTCGTCGAGCATATCTTCAATGGTAATTTTTACCTGTGCCCGGGCGCTTGCCCGCTTGCGCCAATCGAGAACAAGCAGGGAATTCAACCGCTCCAGAAGGTGATGCGCCACTTTCTTGACCTCGTCACGCTCCGCAGCGGACAGCTCCGGACCAGGCCGTGTCAGGATGTCGAATACTGTCAACTCGGCTTCGGTCAGATGCTCCCGCAGGTGCCGTCCCTGCTCATCTGTCAGCGCTCCGGTCAGGGCAAGAAGGTCCCTGAATATCTCTTCGATGTTGCGGCTGCCGTTGTTGTACGCCTCTATCAGGGCTTCGAATTTTTCCAGGTAGTCGGTTCGCGTGCGATTGAGACGCACCATGCGTTCGAGTTGAGTCTTTACTGCCGCCTTGAGCCGTTCGAGGTCAGAGTTGGTCGGTTTCTTCTTTTCGAAGCGCTTCGCCAACTTCTCGAAATCGATCTTCGATAGATCGATCACGGCATAGGCGCGATCTCCAGACTTGATCTTGAACGGCTCGGCACCGATCGAACGGTCGAGCAGTTCCTGAATGCCCTGCATGACATGCGAGATATCGGGCGGGTCACTGCGGTTTCGGATGTAGTCCGCGAGCGCTCGAATCGATCCGCAGCGCACCGCGAACTCAACGGCAACGGGATCCGGCTTCACCGCACCGTAGAGCGCGTCGACCAGACGAGCCTGGGCAAGAAAATCCCGCTTTACCATCTCCGGCGCAAGCAAGAGGTTGGCGCCGTCCTCCACCGCCTGCGCCCGTTCGAATTTCTCGGCCGACGTCCCCTCGATTCTGCCGAGATCCACCCCATGAGCACCGCAGTAAGCCGTGGTATCAGCGACGGTCTTGCGCAATTCCGCCACCAGTTCCTTCTTGTCCCGCACCGGCAAGCTTCCGCCGCGTCCCTTGGCATAGATGGCAAGCGCACGCTCCAGTGACGCGAATACGTTTGCGTAGTCGACGATCACGCCGCTGTGCTTGCCAGGAAACACGCGGTTCGCACGAGCAATGGTCTGCATGAGCGTGTGATTACGCATCGGCTTGTCGAGATAGATCGTCGAGCAACTCGGCGCATCGAACCCGGTCAGCCACATGGCGCACAGGAACACCAAGCGCAGCGGGTCATCCGGGTCCTTGAACTTCTCGTCCAGCGCCTGCTCGTTCATACGCTTTCTGTGCGGCACGATTTCGAGACCGACCTTCTTCATTTGCTCGATTTCGTTCTGGCCAGGCGACACCACCACCGCCATGTCAGTGCCGTCAGTCATCGGCCAGTGCTTGCGCACCTTGTCGTACATGCGTAGCGCCGTGGCCTTATCGATGGACACCACCATCGCCTTGCCCTGAAAGCCTCGTCCGGTGAAATGGCGCACGATGTCCTTTGCTACCGTGTCCAGTCGATCGTCACGGGTGATGAGGTGATACTGGCGGGACAGTTCGCGCTCCAGCCGCTCTTCCTGCTCGGGGTCCAGCGCGGCCTGCTCAATCACCTCGTAGAGTTCGTCGTTCAGGTCCGGGTTGATCAGTTGCAACTCCGGGGTCCGGTTCTCGTAGTAAAGCGGTACCGTGGCCCCGTCCTCGATCGACTGCTGGAAGTCGTAGATCGAAATGTAGTCGCCGAAGACTTCCTTGGTCCGTTCTTCGCCTGCAATCAGCGGCGTGCCGGTGAAGGCGAGAAACAGCGCTTTGGGCAACGCGGCACGCATGTTCATCGCCAGCGTGTCGTACTGGCTGCGGTGTGCCTCGTCGGTGAGCACGATCACGTCCGGCCGGTCGCACAGGACTTCGGGTGTCTGGAACTTTTGGATCAGCGTGAATACGTAGCGGTGGTTTTCGGAAAGAAGCCTGCGCAGTTCCGCGCCGCTCTGCGCGTGGCAGATATCACCCTCCGCTTCAGTTACAGCGCCGCAGGCCTTGAAGGTCTTGGCGATCTGGTCGTCCAGCTCCACGCGGTCGGTGACGACGACAAAGGTCCAGTTTCCGGGGACTTTGCGCAGAATCTTCTGTGCGAAGAACACCATCGAGAAGCTCTTGCCGCTGCCTTGTGTCTGCCAGAACACCCCTCCGCGACCATGACCCGCCTTGCGCGCCTCGTGCATCGCGGCAATAGCGTTATTCACGCCGAGATACTGGTGGTTCTGCGCCAGTGCCTTGACCAGACCGCTCTTGTGCTCGGAGAAAAGCGTGAAGTTCTCCACGATGTCGAGCAGCCGCGCGGGAAGACAGGTGCCCCGCAACATCACCTCCAGCGACACCCGGCGCGGCTCGTCCTCGCGCTCGATGCGCTTCCACTCGGAGAAGCGCTCCCAGTCCGCCGTGATCGACCCGACCCGGCTGTCCGTGCCGTTCGAGGCGATCAGGAAGGCGTTGGACCAGAAGAGTTGCGGGATGCCATTCTGCAGATGCTTGTAGCTCGTCAGGTTTTCGTCGAAGGCACGCCGCGCCGAAACGCCGGGCTTCTTCAGTTCGATGACCACCCACGGCAATCCGTTCACGAAGCCGACGAGGTCCGGCCGGCACGTATAGAGCTGCCCCGTGACCGTCATCTGGGAGACGAGCAGGAAATCGTTGGCTTCCGGATTCTCCCAATCCACCACCCGTACCCGTTCGTCCCTGAGACCGCCTCGCTCCCGGTCAGGCACCACTACTTTCACGCCGTCCTTCAAGAACGTCCAGACCTCGCGGTTCGCACCGGGGAGCGTCATTGCAGAGCGGTCGCGAGTCAGCTCGTCGACTGCGCTTGTAATCGCCTCTGGCGGCAATCGCGGATTCAGCCGCTCCAGCACGGCACGCAGCAGGGGTGTGAGGACAACATCGCCCGATGTTTCGCGGCCAAGTGTGCCCCCAGCCCCAAAGATCTCTTCCGCCGCCGAGACCGTTTGCCACCCTAAAGATGCAAACAGCCCGATTGCGGGCTGTTCGACTAGCTGATCTTCGGAGTATTCACCCGACATTCAGTGATGAACGAGCGGCTGATAGTCATTGGAACTCATCGGTTCCACGCCAACGGGCAGAGTGCCTTCAAGTTCGATAAGGGCACGCTGGTTCGTGGGTGCCGGCTCCGGATTGATCCGGACCACTCGCGCACTCACCTGGCGGGACGCCTCAGACATTGCATGGAGAAAATCCATAACCAGGTAGCGCGGCGTCCAGCCAATCATGAAATAGTCGTCCGTCGTTTCGAGCTGGACCGCTGCCCCGGTTGCGGGATTGTTCAACTCGATAGCAACGCGAAGCGCTTCCCCCGGATTTAAGCGAGCAAGCCGTGCCTGGGATGCGGCATTTACATGCCGCCATCCATGCAGGAAGAATCGGCACACAAAACTTCCGTCCCGGCGCGGCTGGATCTTGGGGAACACTTCCAGGTGGTCCGTTTGCCGTTCACCTCCGCTGACGGAAAGAATGTCGATTGGATCGGTATGCCGGGGATCGAGCGCAAGCCGCTTCACGTATTCCGCGTAGTCGCTTCGGCGGGGGCTGATCACGCGGTTCTGAAACAGGGGAAAAAGCTCGCTTGCCTCATAAACACGATCCGGCTTGGGAAACGCCTCAAGGTAGCCGAATCCGGCCTCGGACATGGCCCGCTCGGCCCCCCGGGTATAGGTAAAGCGGTAGCTTGGCTCCTCTGGGACGACGTCAAGCCGTCCAATGGGGTACCAGGCGCGCGATGCCGGCATCCCGGCAACTGCCGGGCGGCTGGCCTGCCATGCTAAAAATAGGGTCTTCATTTGTCCAATGCCTTGATCCTGGAGAGTGTAAAGGCTAACAGCCCTTTAACGAAAGCCTTCGATTCCGCCGTCATCATTCCCGGCGGCACCCGATCCACCAGACCATCCAATTGCCCTCGCTCCAGTTTCTCAACCGAGGCAAGCCACGGTCTGAAGTAGCCTGGCCATCTACGGACCGCCACCTCCAACAACTTAAGCGGATTGGCCCCGTCTTGCTCCTTTTCGCCCAAATAAATTCCACCCGTGGCGCGCTCGGCGTACCACTGTGCACGCCAATCCTCCTTAAGCCATTCCGTCAGCTTCGCCGGCGGCTCGTTGCGAGCCAGGCTGGACGCATGGTCGAAGCTGGGAGCGACCTCATGGGTGACAACATCCCCCGCCTGGGTAGTGCGCAGGACGGCCCAATTCTCATGATGTCGATCCGTATTCAGGATCAGGCCATCGAGAACCATGTAACCGGCAAGCCTGCCAAAAGCCAGGTCGCGCTCGGCCGCGTTCGGGAACAACCGTTCCAAAACCTTCAGAATATTGTTGAGCGTATGGTCCGTCTGCTTGCGCTGCTTGGTGCGGTCGTAACCGGTCACGAAGCCCGCCAACAGGACGTTTCCATGCACGAGGTCAGTTGCCGGGGTTCCGGATAACTGCGGAAACCGCCGGCTCAGGCTGCCGGGCCGCCCCTCCAGGGAAGCCAGCTCTACGTCGGCATGAGGCACTCCGATCAGGGACGCGATTTCAGCAGCCAGCTTTTCTGCCCAGTGCTCCCCTGTGATGTGTCCGGCACTTTCCCGAGCGAATTTGAAGAGCCAGCGCTCGTTTCTGTCAGGCCAGAACACCCATTGTTTCTCCTTGCTCCCCATCTGTTCGTCCGCGATGAACCAACGGGGGTGGACCTGGATGATCGGGAAGGACTCAGCGGATGTCATCACACGCAGGCAGCTTCAAACAGTCCACGTATCTCTCGCAGAAGCAGTTATCCATTGCTCCAATAGCCATCGCTACTGCAGCTCCTCGGATATCTCTTGGCACCTGCGGTACATCACCGGCTATTTCAAGGGCGTGCGCCTTCGCATGGAGCACAAATAAGCGGATCATTTCGCTTTCGAAATCCGTTTTAGCTGTAGTGGGCATGCAACTCAGATTTTCTCGAATCCGTCTCGAATCACCTGCGCGATGAGGCCGCGACGTTTCTTGAGGAATTCTTCGTAGTTCATCGTCTCCCAATTCTCCGGCAACGCGTGCCAGTAGTGGGCGCTCAACCAATCGGCCTTTGTATAGCGATTCTTGAATTGCGGCCAATAGTCTGCCGGTGACTGAGCGGAGATGTCGGCGTTATCCGGCCACTCGATGAGTGCGTAGTTCGCAATTTGGTTTGTTTGATAGATCTCCGGAAAGCCGTTCTTCTTCAGCCAATCCTTTGGGAACAGATGATGCCGCTCAAGAGAATTGCGGAACGCATCCGTGGTCGGATCGAGCAATGATCCGACTTTCAGACCGGAGAACAGAACCTTCGCGTCAAGCAGACAGAGCGCGGCCAGATACGCCATCAGAGATGGACTACGCGCCGCCGCCGTGTCCAAATCGTTCGGCAACGTCACCCGCCAGAAATCATCCGTCAGCTGGGCGACAATGTTCTTGTCCACAAATGCGAGGAATCCTGCACCATCTTTCACGTCGCGGAGTTGGATGAGGTCGCTTTCCAATGCCGATTCGGGCGAGCTTGTGTAGCGGCCCGTAAGGCTGGCGAAAAAGAACCAACGGGCGATCGCCCTACGAATATCGTTTTCTGCCAGATTGAACTCGACCTTTCCAAGTAGATAAAGCACGTACGTGTAAAGAACCGTAGTCTCTGACGTAATGACTTTGCCGCCGCGAAATCCAGCGCGCATTAGGCATTTCAGGAAGTCTTTCCAGTGCTGGAGATTCAACGTGCATGCTTGCGCATCCTTCAACTGGTCGAATTGAGCTATCCGCCGTTCCTCGCTGAACTTGCCTGTCTCAAGATCCTTCCCGCGCAGGAGCGAATACACATACTGAAGTCGACCACGCTTGAAGCCGTAGCCCACAGCAACGCGGAGAAGCTGATCTGGGGACGGTTGGAGGAAGTGGTTGTAGGGCGTAGGTGCCTTTGCCGGAATCTTCGCCGCCCGGGCAAAGCGTTCAAGTTCGTGCCGGCCCTCATCCCAATACACCGACATAAGTGTGAGGATGAAGTCAGCCTCGTTGAGCCGCTGGCCCTTGCTGTTGATGCGGACGAAGACTTGGCTGACTTGCTCCTCGTTGACCGTCGCGAGCAGTTCCAGTGCGCGGAACGGATAGTTCACCATCCCCTGCAATCGTTGGATGTTTTGCCTGATCTTCTTGGTGTCGTCCGCGGTGACTTCCCGCGTCTGCTTCAACGCATCCAAGTATGCGTCCACCAACTCGAACAAATCCGTGTCCGGTGACCATAGCCGTGAGATATTGGGCAGCCAATTCTTATCTCTTCGAATGGCCGCGTCCGCCACCTCGAACCGTTCCTCGATCGGGTGAAATGCGATTTCGATGAATTCCTCGCTGTAATCCTCCCGGATAACCTTCTTTCCCTTCACGACCGCATACAGCGAAGTCAGACGTTGCTGTCCATCCACAATCAATAAGCTCGGATGCTTCTGCTTTCCACCTACGCCGATAGTCTTAGAGCCGTCGGCGCTCGCGTTCTGCCAAAGCAAAAGGTAGCCAACCGGAAAGCCACGATACATCGAGTCAAACAGATCTCTCGTCTTCGCATTCTTCCAGACGAATGGCCGCTGGATTTCCGGCAGGCCAATCACACCCATGTCGATTTGGTCGAGCAACGAGCCGACGTTGTAGCCAACTTCATTGAATAGGAGGTTGGTGTCTTTCATAACATCACGCGGCTGTCTCCAGTGAGACCTGCCCGGAAAGCAGACGCGGCAGAAGCAGGTCACGCGTCCGGCGGAGGTTCGTGATTTGGAAAATAAGCGTCTGTTGCTGCGCGATGATGTCAGCGAACAGTCCGGAAAATCGTTCGGCCACTTTGCCTTTCGGAATTACAACCTCGTACTTCTCCAGCACATCCCAATTCGCACGCGGCATCTTGGCTCCGTTGGAAGTCGCACTCGCCTCAGCGACGAATGCATCGCTGGAAACGCACGCGACCACCAGAGCGTGATGCTCCGGGCGACGAGCACGGACGACGATGGTGTCGGCGGAGCACACACCATCGAACGGTGCAACGATAACTTTGTGAAAATAAGGCCTAATCTTTCCGAACAAAACTTCGCCTTTCTTGAACTCCAGCTTATTCGAACCGAGGTCGGTCGCTGTTTCCCAAGCATCGAGCGCGAGTGAGCGGCGCGGAATATGTTCCAAGCCGACATAAGGCTTTGGTTCGTTGAGTTCGCCCTTTGGCACATTGCGGCGCATGTCCTCCGCAATGTCGCCAAGCTTCTTCACCTCCCAGCCTTTAGGAATATCCCCGAGCGGGGAGGCGATGCGCGAGACTCTCTCGTGACCAGGAAAACGGAAGTGGACGAACCACTCGCGGTAGAGGGCGCGGGCCATCTCCTCCAATATCCGGATGCGCCGCTGACTGTTCTCCATCAGCTCGTCGTAGGCTGAAAGGATGCCTGCTATCTGCTGTTGCACTGGAAGCGGGGGAACGCGGAAGTCAAACGATAGGAGCTTTTCCAGACTCAAATTGTCCTGCGTTGTGCCGCGCGAGACGCTCTGCATCTGGAGCTTCAGAGTGTCCATGTAGTATTTGATGAAGCGGACATCAGCCTTGTCGGGGTCCGCGATAAAGCCGACGACGCTGTCGGGGAAACATCCCTCAATGCCGAGAATTGCACTCTCGGCGATATTCGCGGCAATCGTGATGCAAAGAGTTCCGGGCTTCCAAAGTTTGCTCTGCGCAAGTCCTTCTTCGCTGTACGTCTGGGTGTATTTGGTGAGATGGAAATTTGCAGCCTTGATGTCTCCTGTTTGGAAGAACGGATAGCGCCCGCCGTAAAGTAACGCTGCATCGCGAGGTCGATGCCTCGATTTACCCCGACCAACGAAACCAAGTTCGTCGAGTTTTGCGGGTTTCCATTCAGCCGTCGCCATCACCACGCCCCAGAATCTTCACCACGTTGCCCGCGATGATTTGTTCGATGCCGCGCGCCCACATTCCGGCTTTCCGCGCCAGTCACTTCTTACCTCGCTTCTTAGTTTTGGGACGGGGCGGCAGTTGTTTGATGGCCTTGTCAAAATCGCCTCCGTCTTGATCGGTTTGTTTGATCTGTTCGCGATGGAATTTCTCGAATTCCGACTCGGCCAGTTCTTTGGCCATTTCGTGCGAGATTTTCCCCGCGTGATTCAGAATGGAACGTTCGTTCAGAGTCAGAAAGCCGTTGAGTTTGGCGATCCACTCGCGCATGTGCATGGGGACGCGGCGCATGGCCTGGCCTTCGGCGAAGACGAGGTATTGCTCGACGAGATTGTTCAGCGCGGCAAGTTCTTGTTCGTCGAGATAGTTCTTGGCGATGGTGACATCCTGCTTGCGGACTTTCGCGCCGCGCCAGTTGGTCAGACCCATGTGGGGCTTCGCGGCATCGGCGCGCTTGTGAACGATCTCCGCCGCGGTGTGGCCGGTGATGGCCCAGTGCATTTTGTTTTGAACGGTCTGGAAGAATTCAATGCTGACCGGCTGGGTGGGATCGTAATCGACGCTGGTGGCGTAGATGTCGGTGATCTTCTGGTAGAAGCGCCGCTCGGAGGTGCGGATGTCCTGAATCCGCCGGAGTAACTCATCGAAATAATCGAAGGGCTGGTCGGGATTTTTCAGGCGTTCGTCGTCGAGAACGAAGCCCTTGACGATGAATTCGCGGAGTTGTTGCGTGGCCCAGATGCGAAAGCGGGTGGCGACGGCGCTTTTGACGCGGTAGCCGACGGAAATGATGGCGTCGAGGTTGTAGAACTTCGTTTGATAGCTCTTGCCATCGGCGGCAGTTATCAAGGATTCCTTGATAACTGACTGTTCCGCCAATTCGTTCTCTTTAAAGACATTTTGCAGGTGCAGGCTCACGTTTTGCCTGGTGGTCTGAAAGAGAGCGGCCATATGCTGCTGGGTCAGCCATACGGTTTCGTTCTCCAGCCGGACTTCGATTTTCGTTCGCCCGTCCTCCGCCGAGTAGACCAGGAACTGTCCCTTGGCCGGAGGACCGGGCTTTTCCGAATCGCTCATGTTTCCAGAATCTCCGCCACGTTGGCGGCGATGGTTAGTTCGAGGTCATGCGCGTGGGCGTTGAGGGCTTCGAGTTCCTCGCTCAGCGTTTCGAGTTGTTCCTTGAAATCCTCGTTGCTGACTTCCTCTCCCGGCGCGACGCCAACGTAGCGGCCAGGATTGAGCGACCAGCCCTGCGCTTCGATTTCTTTCAGGTTCGCAGCTTTGCAGAGCCCTGGGATATCGCGATACCCCACGCCGAGGTAGCGCGCCGACGGTTCGGCTGCTCGAAGCACGGCGCCTTTCTTGCCATTACCCTGGTCCTCTTCCATGGATGGGGAAGAGGGAGAAAAGCATTCGATGAGTTTCGCCTTCGCTTCGTCACCGCCAAGGGTGAAATCAGGCTCTTCGCCACGGTAAAGCCGAACTATGTTCGCAAGGAAACTGATTTGCGCCTCGGTCCAGTCGCGGTGGGCGCGATCGATCTGACGATAGATATGGCGAGCGTCGATGAAGAGCACGGTGTCGGCTCTGCTTCTTCCCTCACCCCCGGCCCCTGTCCCGGAGGGCGAGGGGAGCTTGGACTTGCCGCGATCGAAGAACCACAGGGTGCAGGGAAGCGTGACGGTGTAGAACATGTTCGGACCGACGGCGACGACTGCGTCCACCGCACGGGACTGGACGAGCTGCTTGCGGATTTCCAGTTCGGAGGCGCGGGCGTCGCTCGCGGAGTTGGCCATGACGAAGGCGGCGCGGCCTTTGTCGTTGAGCGAGGAGTAGAAGAGCTGGATCCAGAGGTAGTTGGCGTTGTCGGTGCGCGGCAGGCCGAATGGGAAGCGCCGGCCCGGGCCAATGGCGTCTTTGAGTCGTTCCTTGTCCACCGCGTTGACGTTGAACGGCGGATTGGCGAGCGCAAATTCGAAGGCACCCACGGCCTTGTGCGGGTCGTCGTAGTAGCTGTTGACCTCACCGCCGTGCCGGATGTCGCCCTCCAATCCGTGCACGGCGAGGTTCATGCGGCACAGGCGCCCGGTTTCGTCGGTCTTTTCGACGCCGAAGATGGAGAGCTCGGACGAGGGGTTTTTCTTGTGCTCGGCGACGAAGCGCGCGGACTGGACGAACATGCCGCCCGAGCCGCAGGCCGGATCGAGGATGCGGCCGTGAAAGGGCTCGATGATTTCGACCATGAGGCGCACGATGGGCGCCGGGGTGTAGAACTCGCCGCCCTTCTGCCCCTCGGTGCGGGCGAACTGGCCGAGGAAGTATTCGTAGATGCGCCCGAAGGCGTCGTAGTCGAGGCTGACGGGGATCTCGGAGACCTTCTTCAGCAATTCCTTGAGGAGGGTGCCGTTGAAGATCTGATAGTTGCGCGGCAGCACGCCCGCGAGCTGCGGGTTGTGCTTCTCGATGTCGGCCATCGCCTCGTTGACGGCCTTACCGACGTTGCTGCCTTCAGGCCGCTGCAGCAGGTAGTCGAAGCGGGAGTTCGGCGTCAGGAACAGGACGCCTTCGGCCATGTACGCCTTGGGGTCGTCTATGCGCGACGCACCCCTGCGCGCGGATCCCCCGGCCTTCTCAAGCTCGGCGCGCCGCTTGGCGTAACGCGCTTCGGCAAAACGCAGGAAGATCAGGCCCAGCACGGGCGCCGAGTACTGCCCCGCCTTCAGCCCGGAATTGGCGCGGAACTGGTCCGCCGCCGCCCACAGGCGTTTTTCCAGCGTTTCATTGGCAGCGTCTCTTTCGGTGGGCGCGATCCAGCGCATGGATTCCTCATTTCAACTTGGAACGCAATTATCGCCGATGCGGCAAGAAGCATCACGATACCTTTCTGCCTTCCCTCGGCTTCGACAAGGGCCACGTCATCCACGCCCACATCGCAACCCGCCAGCACGGCAATCCACAAGTTCCTTTTTTGCCATTGATGCGTCGTCGGGCAGTCAATTGCCACCGGCGTTTTTGGCTCTTGACCGCTGCGCCAGGCAGGTACGACAGCTTTAATGTCCAGCGAGTCGGAACAGCCCCGCGCCAAGTACGGCAAATACAATCTGGCGCGGTTTCCGGCGGGCGCGTAACCTGCCGGTCACTCGCGACCAGCCGTCACGACATCCGGGGAGTTCGAGTACAGTAGTTCGACCATTGCCGCGCGGCGCTCCAACACCGCACGTTGGTTGATATAGCCCTTGTCGGTGATTTCGTTGCCGTCGATCTGCGGCGGCTCCGCCATGACCAGCAGCCGTGCGGGATGGGTGGAGCTGCCGCCTTCTTTTGCCAGGACCGCAAGCGCACCCGATAGTTTTTTCCGTACTTCCGTCGCAGAAACATCCCTGACCGCCGCCGGATTGAGGAACACCAGCGCGCCGATTTCGTTTCGATCCTGGCCGGTGATGACGGCATCCTGGACCAGCGGATTGGCTGCGGCGATGAGCTTGACGCGAATGGCACCGGGATGCACCCAGGTCCCGGTCGTGAGCTTGAAGTCCTCCGCGACACGGCCGTCAAAGACCAGGCCTTTTTCCGGGGCTGCCGGGTCGAAGAATTTCATCGCGTCGCCGATGCGGTAAAAACCTTCCTCGTCGAAGGCTGCTTTTGTCAGGTCATCGCGGCGGAAATAGCCCGGCGTGACGTTGGGCCCCCTGACCCTCGCTTCCAGCTTGCTGCCGGCAGGAACCAGTTTGACTTCGCAACCCGGGGTGGGCCCGCCGACGATGCCGGCGCGCTCGATCGGCATGTGCACGCAGGTGGCCATCGGCGCGGTTTCGGTCGAACCCCAGGCGGAGAGCATCGCCAGCCGGCCGCCTTTTTCCTGGATCGCGAGGTTTTCGATCCGTTCCCAGAGGTTCTGCGGCAGCGCGGCGCCGGCGTAAAACACGACATCGAGCTCGCGGAAGAAATTTTTGCGCAGTTCTTCGTCGGCTTCGAGAAACGGCAGCAGCAGATCAAACCCGCGCGGCACGTTGAAATACAGGGTCGGCGAGATTTCCCGCAGATTTTTCACCGTGGTTTCCACCAGGCCCGGCACCGGTTTGCCGCCGTCAATGTAGAGCGTGCCGCCGTTGCGCAACACCGCGTTGAAGGTGCCGTTGCCGCCAAAAGTATGATTCCACGGCAACCACTCGCAAAGCACCGGCGGCCGGTCTTCCAGAAACGGCCAGATCTGCGCCCAGGATTGCTGGTTGGAGCACAGCATGCGCTGGGTATTGATAACCCCCTTGGGCATACCCGTCGAACCCGAGGTAAACAGGATTTTTGCCACGGTGTCCGGTATCAGGCTGGCGAACGCCGTCTCCAGTGCCACGCCAGGTTCGGTTTCCAGCAATTCCGACACTGGTGTTGACGAGGCGCCGACGGCCGCGAGCGCAGGAGCGAATTTTCCCGGCTCGGCGGCGAAGACCAGACCCGGCTTGAGCAGATCGAAGATGTACTTGAGCTTCGCGAAATCCTTCGACATCAGCGAATAGGCAGGCGATATCGGCGCCACCGGGACGCCGGCATGCATCGCCCCCAGCGCGAGCAGCGCGTGATCGACACTGTTGTCAGACAGAATCGCGACCGGTCTTTCGGCACCGAGCCCCCGGTCCAGCAGCGCCTGGCCAATTCGCCGTGCAGACGAGAGGGCATCGCGATAGGTCAGACGCCGCCATCCCTCGCCTTTTTTTTCCGCGAGGAAGGTTCGCTCCGGTGCGCGCTCGTTCCACCGCACCAGCCAGTCGCCGACCGCGCGCGCATAGGGCTGCAGCGGCTGTGTCGAGCGCAGCAGAATTTCGCCGCCGGGGCGTTCTTCACGCTGGACCGACGTTGGCGCGTAACGCAGCCGGGTATGCAATCGCATGGCTTGGCTTGTGTTCAGTACCCAAAGGTATTGGACCGGCATCCATTCTCCGGCCTTGCGCAGCGGCAGGAGGTCGCGCCCACATCGTGCGCCCCTTCGTCGGCTGCCCGCCTGTATCGGCAGCGACAACAGAAAAACACCGTCAGCCGACTAGCGTATTTCAAGGCGCGCACGGGGACGCTCTTCGAAGGCTTTTTCTTCCGGCCGGTACATGCGGTAATAACGCGCCGGCGGCAAGACGAAACTCCCGCGCTGTGCCACTCGCAGCAGGTGACGCACCACCACTTCGCTCTCGATCGTTTCGACCGGCACGGCATATCCATACGACGTGGGTTCGTTGCTCGCGCGCGCGATCACTTGATCGGCCGCGGCGCCGGGGAACCGAACCGAAATGCCCCAGGTACCGCGTTCCACGCTGGCGCCGGGCGGCAGAGGCACCTCGATCACGCCAAAGTGCAAAGCCGAACCGCCGGTTCGTTTGAGCACGATTTCGTCCAGATACACTTCGTCGGTTTTCAGCGCCGAATCCGCGGCCAGCAATTCCAGTTCGAAACGCGAAGGCACCGCCGTCAGATCTCGCGGGCCCTCTCCACGCTGCGGCGCCTCGATTCTTCTGGCGCCAGCTGGGGTACCTTCTACTCGCTTCATCCGGTAGATCCTGCGCTCCAGCTGCAAGGGCAGGCTCGACTTTTCGGTCTCCCGGCTGTCATATTGAACCACTGCAAGCAGGCCCGCGGTCGGCGCAGCGGCAAGATTGATCGCCGCTTGTCCGGGGGGCGCGCGCCAGACACGCTGCCCCGTCACACTGTCCTCGGGTAACCAAGGGGCGGTGAGCCCGGGCACTGCGGTGGTGTCGATCATGGCCCCGCCCAATACGCGCTGCAGCCAAACCAGCGTCAATGCACGATCGATGGTGGGCATTTCGCCGCGCACGCGTTCCAGCAGCGGCTGCGCCTCGCTGGCCGGCATGTGGCCGATGAGAATGAGCAGCGCATCGCCAAGCGGCACATCCGCCTCCATCACGACCTGCTCGGCGGCCTCCAGGGTCTGCGACAGCCCTTGCGGGATACTCGCATGAAGCTGCTGAAGGACATAGGCGGTGAGCAGCCGCGCCATCGCATCGGAGAGCAAGTCGCCGTTGGCATCCATCACCAGGCTGGCAAGCGGCGACACTTGGCTGGGCTGGCCCGTTGGCGTCTGGCTCGCCAATTCTTCGGCAAGCGCCGCCATCAGCGAAACGACGGGCAGGTCCATCTCGTTCATCCAGCTCAACATCAAGGCACGCTCCCAGGGCAGACGCTTTGCGCCCTGAGTGCGATAAACCTCAAGCAACCTGTCCCAGTGACCTTCGGGCATCTTCAGCCCCAGAACCCCGCTCGCATGCCAGTCGGCGTAGTAAGCGTAGGCGGTAAGCAGGGCATCGCCATCCCGGGTCGGCGCGCTCCACCAGCCAAATACCGCCTGCGGCCCGGCCATTTGCGCCAGACGGAAGCGATAGCCGTGCAGGCGCTGCGCTAGGGTCGCCGTCAGACGGTCTTCACCGGCACGCACCGATTTCAGTGCAATGCTGTAGGGAAGCAGCCGACTCGCCGTCTGTTCGACACAGCCATAGGGATAATCGATCAAGTCGTCGAGCACGCGCCGAAAATGCAGGCTCGCCGAATCGGCCAACTGCACGCGCACGTTGGACGCATCGGCCGGTAGTTTGAGTTCGGTATCGCGCTCAAGCAGCGGCAGCGCCAGCGACCGTTTGCTCTGCCAGGCCACAGGCTGCACGCGCAAGGCCACGTCCAGGGAATCCACCACCGTGCCTGCCGCCGAGAGTTTCAGACTCAATGGTGCAGAGCCCGTCTGCGAGGCATCAAGCGGCAAGCGCATGAAGTTGGCGCCGGGCTTCAAATTCAACGTCTCGATGTGCTTGACTCCGGCGCCGGCGGCGGAAAATTCCACTTTCGCCTCGCTTCCGCTCTGATTAAATACCAGCACACTCGCCGCGGGCCTATCTTGTGCGCGCATCCAGTTCGGGCTCGTCCATTTCAGGTAGAACGATTTGTCGGAGCGAAAATACGCGGTGCTCTGGCCGGCGATGCCTGCCCTGTTCAGCGCGCGCGCCGTTACCCGCCAGCGGGTGAGCGAGTCCGGCATGCGAAACGTTACCTTGGCGCGGCCGTTGGCATCCATCCGCAGCGAAGGGTTCCAGTAGGCGGTATCGATATCCTCACGGCGCGGCCGCTCCAGAATTTTGATCGCCCGCTCGCGAGTCTCACGGTGCGCAGGCACTGCCTCGCGCGAAGGCGGAGTCGCGAGGTCATAACCGATAAATCCCAGGCCGGCGACGGTGCGCACGTTGTTGCGCCGGAAGTGATGAAAAAATTCGAAAATGTCCGGCGCAATCTCCGGCTGCAAGACATAAATCATTTCATCGACCACACCCAGGGTAACCAGCGCGCCGGCTGCCGGTTTGCCGCCGATTTGTGCATCGACATTGAGCGTAACCATGTCGCCCGGCGCATAGACCTGCTTGTCCGCGGCGACGGCAACCTCGACGCGCGGAATTTCCACCCGGAGGCCGTGATTCTGAAACGCGTATTCGCCGTCCTTCACATAGGCAACCGAAAACGTCATGTAGGGTCCGAGGTCGGCGCCCACCGGCAAATCGAAGCGCCACTGCTCGGGGCTAAGCGAGTGCGCGCCCACCCAGTCGCGGGCCGAGTTCAGCAACGCGGTTTTCTCCACACGGTCGCGCTCCAGCGTCAGCAAAGCTTCGTCCACTGCTTGCGGAAAAGTGACCAGCGCGTGGGCAGTTTCGCCGGGCCGATAACGGGGTTTGTCGAACACAATTTCGATCGAGCCCTGCGGCGCACGTGCCCCGGGGCCGCTCACGAAATGCGGCTTGGCCCCGACGATATTGCCGGCCGCGTCGCGCAGCGACACGGTATAACTGCCCGGATCGGGAAATGCGATGACCAGCTTGCCGTCGGTGCCCGAGCTGCCGCTATCGCGTTTACGATTTCCCAGGCGCACCCATTCCCAGGCGGCGGCGCTGACGGGTTCCGCGGCAGCCAACGCCCGCAAGGTGAACACCACTTTTTCGCCCGGCGCGGAGAATGCTCGATCGGCGCGCACCTGATAGCTGCCGGCGCCACGCTCGATGAGCAGTTCGCGGCTGAAGCGCACGCGGTAGGCGGCGCCGTCGGTGGCGAGCACGCTCAGAACGTAGCGGCTGGGCTCAGTGGCGGCGGGCAGTGCAAATGTCGCATTGCCGCTGGCGTCGGTCTTGAGTGTCGAGGAGGAAAGTTTGACCGGAAACAGACCGGAATAACCGAGGTCTCCTTCGATCATGCTAAGGCGTTGTGCGCGCGCCATCAGTTCCACCGCCGCGCCGACCACCGGATTGCCATCGGGATAAGCGAGCTGAATGCGCCCCCTGATTTCCTCTCCGGTTTTGTAATCGCGCTTTTCCGGCACAACGTGGATTTCGAAATGCGGCTTCTGATAATCCGCAACGCGAAACGCCGCGCCGTAATTCGCTCCCTGATAAACAAAGCGCAGTTCATAGCCGCCGGCAACCGCATTCTCCGGCAAACGGAAACTGGTATCGGCGCCGGTTTCGGACGACAGGCGCAAAGTCCGGGTGGCCACCGGAAAACCATGCGGGTCGGCGACACTGAGCTCCAATTCGCCTGGGGCCAACGGCGAGGAGTCGCGCGCCGAGCGGAAAGAACGCCCCGCGAATTTCACAAACACTTCATCTCCCGGCCGGTAGAGCGGCCGGTCGGTTACCGCATAAAGTTTGGCGTCGTGGATCTCGCTGTCGTAATAGAAATTCTCCGAAATGAAGACGCCGCCCTGGCGGTCCTCGCCGAAGACATAGTTTTTTTCGGGCGCCGTGCGCTCGAAGACCACCAGGCCGCGAGCATCGGTGGCGCCGCTTTTGAGCACACCAACGCCGTCGGTCCACAGGGCCCGTGCACCGGCTTGCGGTTTCCCATTGCGCCGACCAGCAACCCAGACCAGCATCTGTCGCGCGGAGATTTTTGTCAGCACAATCGAATCCGAAACGAATACCAGAGCCGTAGCGCGATAGTCGCCCACCATCGCCTCGACCAGATACAGGCCTGGCGCGCGCTTGCCCAGCGGGATCATGACGTTGCCGGGCGCCACGCGAATAAACTCGCTGCTGCTGCCGGCAAGCTTGTGTCCGGCGGGCGACTCGATCGGCCTGGCAAAATTGACAGGGTAGCGAAAACTATCCACCAACTCATGTTGCGCAAGTTTTCGGTAGGCCGGATTGCGCACCAAAGGCGTTGACCGGCCCGATTCCGGATGCGACCTCGTCTCCGGTGCTTGCGCAATAACCGCCTCGCGGGCGGATTTGGTGAACAAGGTCCGCCAGATGTCGCGCGAACCGATCCACCAGCGGTCCCACAGTCGGGACAAAGCATTGCCAAGCCCGGTGCCGCTGTAGTTACCTTCCACCTCGATGCGATGCAGATTCTTCTGCCGGCTCAGAAAATCGATCGGCCTGGCGATTCGATAGACATTAACATCGGCCCCGCCATACTTGCGCACCGCATCGAGGTCATGGGCCTCCAGGCGCACCATCGCCACTTCTTCCTTGCCGTAGGAGGCATCGGCAAGCAGAAAAAACACCCCGCCACCCTCGGCGTTTGCCGCACCGAATAGCGCCAGCAAGACAAACACACAGGCAGCGGCCGTGCAGCGAAGGACGGAGAGGGAGAATTTCATGCGCTTAAAAAACGGAAGCGGAAAGCCCCCGCAAAATTGGGGTTGGCGTCGGAAGGGTGCCAGCGTGTGTCCGGCCAGCGTTGCAGTTGTCCGATGCTTACCGCGCGCAGGCCGCTGTCGGACGATGTGGCCTCGCCGGTGTGATAGGCAACAAAATTTCCCATCCACACCATCAAATGTTGTGCATCGCCCTGATCAAAAAACAGCACATCACCAGCCAGAGCGAGGTTGCAGTCGCGGGAGACCAGGTGGGTATTCTCCTGAACCAACTCCAGTGCTCCGGCATAAGCCGAAGCCGACCCGTCGGCGAGCCGCCAGCGGTGACGCAAGCTCAATTGCCGTTCATCGAGCCCCACTTCCGGTGGCAGCGGCAGACCGGCGAGGCCATTGGCGCGCTTCCATTGATTGTCATGCTCGCGCAGCGCCTCGGCCACCGCAAAGCGCACCAGCCCGGCGCAATCCTGATGATGCCAGCGCGGCGATGGTCCGGCGGTCAGTTGCGCACTAATGATGCGTAGCATCCAGGCCCTGAATACACGCGATTGAACGGGCGTGAGTCTCACATCCGACGGACCCTGTGCATGTGCGCCGCGCAGGCTGGCTAACGCAAGCATTCCCAGAAGAAGCGCGCGGCGCTTCACTTCGCCCCCCCTATCGCGTGCCATTCGACGCTGCGCCAGCCTTGGGCGGGCGGACGAGCGCCAAACGTCAGACGGTACGCCGGATACCTGGCCAGCGCCTGCATGCGAGGCGCAAGATGAGTCTGGACTGCCGCCCGCATATTGGCATCCCCCGGGCGCCACAAGACGGCAAGCGCCTCGCGTTCGATCATTGGCGCCAGTGCGCGGGGCGTGATAAACGCCAGGGTATCGCGGGCTTCAGACATCTGGTCGGACACGCTTGGATTGCGCCGCGCCAGCGTATCGAGCGCGCGATCGACCAAGGCCGGATCAGGTGAGAAAAACAGATAGTCACCCTTGGCCGCCACGGTTGGAACCGGCAACCCGGGACGCGCTAGACCCGGCGGCTGCCATCGCAATACACCCGCGCGGATCTCGGGCTTTACCAATGTGTCCGATCCTGGAACAGCTTCGGGGGTCGCGACCGCTTTTTCATCGTCGGAGCCTTTGGTTTTTTCCGTGAGGGGCAAACGCAACGCCCATTCCGCCAATGTGCGCACGATCGCATCGCGATCTTTGGGCGTGGTTTGAAGACGAAGCACAAACACCGGCGAATATAAATTCGACTCCCGATACCAGCAGGCAACCGCGGAGCCCTCGCGTAGCGCCAGTTCATTCGTATTGCCGGACGCAATTTTCGCCACGCCCATCACACTTAGCACCAAGTTCCAGTCGAGCGGCAACTGTACACAGGCGCTTGGATTCACCGGCAACACTTTCCAGGTTTGAGCATCTTCGCGCGGCTTCGTTTCCGGCGTGGCGGGATCCATCCACACCTGGGTAGACCAGCCGGCAGCGACTGAATAATCGAAACGCAGCGCCTTGAAGCTGGGAACAAAGGCAGCATAACCAAGCGCCAATGCCGGCGCGCCGATCGCCAGCGAATGCGCAGGCGCCTGTGTCGAATTGTCGAGCTGGAAAGCGCTCGCCAGCACGCCCGGATTGGCGAGCCAATTCGCAATCGCCCGCTGGGCCGACACCATGACCTTGCCATCCTGGTCGAGCAACATCCACGGGTCGGACAACACCACGATGCGCTCGCCACCGCTGATAATCAGCAAGCTGCGCCGCGGCGAGAGCGCCAGCGAGTAAACCGGCGTCGAATAACCTTCCAGCGAGATCTCCCCGGCAATTTGCAACTGACGATCCTTGAGCGCAACGGCGGCCAGTTCCTGAAGTACGGTGGCCAGCGTGTTGCGGTCGAGAACCAGGGCAAAGCGGCGCAAGGCGCCCTTGCCATCCCGCCACAAACCAATTTCGGCAGACTCGTCGAGCGCCGCTTTCAGCAGAGTGTCGCTCCAGTCGAGTTGGTGTTCGTAGGCGATGCGACGCAACGCCCCGCCCAGTGCAAGCCGGTCCTCGTGTTGTTCGTAATAAAAAGCCAGATCCTCGGTCAGGACATCTCTTGCGATAGGCAGTCGCAGCAGATCGCGCGGCAGGCGCGCGAGGCTGCTGGTGCGAATGACGGCCTCGGGTCGGGATAGATCGAGTGGCACCCGGACCGGCCCCGCGGCTCGAACGGTGGAAACCGGATCGACGGGCGACCAACCAACATAGCGGTAGGCGGCAACCCCGGCGATCACCGCAACAATCGACCCGAGAACGATCCAGCGACGAGCTATCAACTTGCCTCCCGGCGCGAGCGACTATGATAACGAAGGGCGGCGGGCCTGGACCACACGTTTCGATCGTCGCAACCGGCGATTACTTCAGCGCCTTGAAGCGAATGCGTTTCGGCTTGGCGCCCTCTTCGCCCAGGCGCTTCTTCTTGTCGGCTTCGTATTCCTGATAGTTGCCGTTGAAGAACACCACTTGCGAATCGCCCTCGAAGGCGAGGATGTGCGAGGCAATGCGGTCGAGGAACCAACGATCGTGCGAGATCACCAGTACACTGCCGGCGAATTCCAGCAGCGCATCTTCCAGCGCGCGCAAGGTTTCGACGTCCAGGTCGTTGGAGGGTTCGTCGAGAAGTAATACGTTGCCGCCCGCGATCAGCGTGGTGGCCAGGTGCAGCCGCCCGCGCTCTCCACCGGAAAGATTGCCGACGGTTTTTTGCTGATCCGCACCCTTGAAATTAAAGCGGCCACAATAAGCCCGCGAGGGCATTTCGAATTTGCCGACGGTCAGAATGTCCTGGCCGCTGGAAATCGCCTCCCAGACGGTTTTTTTGTTGTCCAGTGCATCGCGGGTCTGATCGACGAAGGCCATTTTGACGGTTGAGCCGATTTTCACTTCACCGCTATCGGGTTTCTCCTTGCCGGTGATCATGCGAAACAGCGTCGATTTGCCGGCGCCATTCGGGCCGATGATGCCGACGATGGCGCCGGGTGGCACGCTGAACGAGAGTTTGTCGATCAGCAGGCGATCGCCATAACCCTTCGACACGTCCTTGAATTCGATCACGCTGTCGCCCAGCCGCTCGGCGACCGGGATAAAAATTTCCTGGGTTTCGTTGCGCTTCTGGTGTTCGAAGGATGACAATTCCTCAAAGCGCGCGATACGCGCCTTGCTCTTGGCCTGGCGGGCCTTGGGGTTGGAGCGTACCCACTCCAGCTCCTTCTGCATGGTTTTGATGCGGGCAGATTCCTGTTTGGATTCAAGTTCCAGGCGCTGCTCCTTTTGCTCCAGCCAGGAGGAATAATTGCCCTTCCAGGGGATGCCCATGCCGCGGTCGAGTTCCAGAATCCACTCGGCGGCGTTATCAAGGAAGTACCGATCGTGGGTCACCGCCACCACAGTGCCGGGAAAGCGCTGCAGGAATTGCTCGAGCCAATCGACGCTCTCGGCATCCAGGTGGTTGGTGGGTTCGTCGAGCAGCAGCATGTCGGGCTTGGACAAGAGCAACTGGCATAACGCCACGCGGCGTTTTTCGCCGCCAGACAGTTTGTCGATATTGGCATCCCAGGGCGGCAGCCGCAAAGCATCGGCGGCGATTTCCAGCTGGTGCTCGGTATCGGCGCCGCTGGTAGCGAGGATGGCCTCGTACTTCGCCTGATCGGCAGCCAGCTTGTCGAAATCGGCCTCCGGTTCCGCGTAAGCTGCGTACACCGCATCGAGCTTGGCTTTGGCGTCAAGAATTTCCCCCAGGCCCAGTTCCACGGCCTGGCGCACGGTTTGTTTGGGGTCGAGCTTGGGCTCCTGGGGCAGAAATCCAATGCGCAGGTTCGGCATCGGGATGGCTTCGCCTTCGAATTCCTTGTCCTCGCCCGCCATGATCTTGAGCAGGCTGGATTTGCCCGAGCCGTTGACGCCCAACACGCCAATTTTGGCGCCGGGGAAAAACGACAGTGAAATATTCTTGAGAATCTGGCGCTTGGGGGGCACAACCTTGCCCACCCGCTGCATGGTGTATACGTACTGGGCCATAAACTTTGAACTGGGAGACGGATTTTGTGAAGGGGCGAATTATGCGGGAAAACCCGATTGCCCGGCGATCTGCGCGATTGCGCCGAGCCAAGCTTAACGCATGGCACCGGTTTCGATCATCGCCCCCATTGGTTTTGCCGCGGCAAGCGCTTTGAACGCCGGCGAATTTTCGATCGCCTGCCGGAATGCATCAAGCGACTTCCAATCGCTGCTGGTGGTGCTGAACGGCTGCAGTTCCGCCTGTGCGCTTGGTTCGAACATGAGCGTAATTCCGGCCAGCCAATCGGTCACGCCGCCGCCCTGCCTGGCTTCACTCACTCGGCGCATAACGCTGAACTTGAACGCTGTCGCACAGCCCTCGGACCAGCCGCCGTAGCGAAATACCAGGGCTTCGGCGCCTGATGCAACGCCGTTAGCGAAGCCGGGTTCGATCGGATCGAGGCGATACCAGTCCACCATCAGCGCGACCATCGCATCCGCATTCAAGCGATCAACGTACACACCGCGCTGCGTGACAAAACTTTGCAGGGCGGCAAGAAGACTGTGAGCATTGGCCATGCTTATGGGGCCCACGAACAGCGGGCGGTACGGAAACGATGGAAATTATGAGCGCATTTCGATCGGCGCGCGGTCTGTCGCAAAATTTTAACGCTGAAGATAGCGCCGGGTCGCGATTTCGAGCCTGCGGATGCCTTCCTCGATGACATCGGGCGCGCTGCACGTGAAATTCAGCCGCATGGAAGAGCGGTCTTTTCCCAGAGGATCGAAAACGCTGCCCGGCACAAAAGCCACCTTTTCTTTCAACGCCGTTTCGTAGAGCGCGTCGGTGTCGATGCGCGGATCCCTGGCGCGCATCCAGACAAACATGCCGCCCGGCGGCACGTCCCACTCGAACCACTCGGAAAGTCGTAACGAGGCTTCGGCACATAGCGCATCGCGCCGCTGCCGATAGAGGGGGACTATCTTGCGGGCGTGTTCGAGGTCGAAATCGCGCTCGATCAAATCCAGCGCCACTGCCTGGGTAAAAATACTGCTGCTCAAATCGGTGGACTGCTTGGCCAGTGCCAGCATACGGATCATCCCGGTACTGGCTACCGCCCAGCCAACCCTGAGCCCCGGGGCAATACTTTTCGACAAAGTGCCCAGATAAATCACCGGCCCCTGGTAGGGTCCGTCTGATCGGGCGGCGGCTGAAGCCAGCATACTCGGCCCGGTTTCGCCCTCGAACTGCAAGGCATGATAGGGATCGTCTTCGAGTAACCAGGTTCCAGACGCGAATATTTTGTCGATCAACGTATGGCGTTGCGGCTGCGGGACCAGCACGCCAGTCGGGTTGGAATAGTTCGGTACCGCATAAACGTATTTCGCGCGCCCAAGGGTCGCATCGAATCCGGGACGCTCAAGCTCATTCCAGTCCAGCTTTTCGTAAGTCGGACGCCGTGGCCGCCAGGCGTCCAGCGCGCCGAGATAAGTCGGAAACTGCGCGACGATGCTGTCGCCCGGATCGACCAGCGCCTTGCCCACCAGATCCAGCCCTTGCATGGCGCCGGTGGTCAACAAGACATTTTCGGCCCCGAACGCCCGGCCGGTTTGCGCCCGAAGACGCTGGGCGATCACATCCCGCAGCGCCTGCAAGCCTTCCACCGGACCGTATTCCATTGCAGCGCTTCCCCAGCGGGTTAATGCCCGATCCGCCGCCGCGCGAATGGTTTCCACCGGATACAACTCCGCCGCCGGCAGTCCACCGGCGAGGCTCACCATATCGGGCTGCCCGCCGATGGCCAGGAACTGTTGCGTGATGGTATTGCCCGTCTGAAGCCAGGCGGCAAATTGCGCTTGCGGTAGCTTGGTCATTCGCAATTTCCGATACGTCTGCCGATATGGATTTCGGTCATCGTCATATTCTTGCCGCCCAGGTTCATTTTGATACTGCCGCGATACCCGCTGCGGTGAGTCTTGAACACAGCCACCGCACTACCCCGATTAGGTCCCGGACACTCGATCCGGAAGGTGATCGTCCCGTCGCTCGCCTCGTAGTCGAGGCGCTCGCAAAGTTTGAGCGGATTGTCGCTCAACACGGCAAACATCCGACCCGATTCGAAATCCTCAAATGTCATGCAGCGATTCAGGGTCAATGGCGCCACGATATCCTGCACATTTGGCAAGCTGATCCGCACTTCGACCTCGTAGTGACCGGGCGTCGGGAGCAAATCGGCGGCGTCGGCTGCCAGAGCCCACCCCGCGAACACCACCGTGTAGAACCGGCACGGCACGTTAACCCAATCGAATGATCCGACAAATTCCCGAACCGCCTTGCCTCGCGCTCCGAACAAGCCTGATTTTGCCATGAACGATTTCCCCATAGATGGATCAGTCGCGATCAAGAGGGCATTATGGGCCCAGCCAAGCGCGCGGAAAGACTGGCTGTGCCGACGGCGCAGGGCAAGCATTTTTTGCGGTGGCGTTGTTGCCGCCTGCCTTGGTATGTATGTAGTCCGGCAGAAACGAAAAGCGGCGCGAATCTGGATTCATTCACCATCTGACCAAGCCTATCCAGATGGCCGAGTTTCTCGACATCGTGAACCAATCCCTGACCGGCGCCAAACATTAAGCCTGACGAAAGAAGCAGGTGCGCTTCGCATTTCGAATTTGTGCTAACTTGCTATCGGTCAAAATTCGAATATTTGCGGAGGAATCATGAGCGACACAGCATGGGAATTTCAGGCCCGGCAGTTCGCCAATTGCAATTGCTCCTATGGCTGTCCCTGCCAGTTCAACGCCTTGCCGACCTACAACACTTGTCAGGCGGTGGTGGGCTTCGCTATCGAAAAAGGCCATCATGGCAAGACGCAGCTCGATGGTCTGAAAATCGCCGGCATCTTCCGCTGGCCGGGTCCGATTCACGAAGGCAAGGGCGAGGCGGCGGTGGTCATCGACGACGACGCCACCCCCGCGCAGCGCGAAGCATTGCTACGCATCCTCAGCGGGCAGGACACCGAGCCAGGCGCCACCATTTTCAACGTGTTTGCCTCAACGCTCGAAAAATTGCACGATCCCATTTTCACCAAGATCGAATTCCAGGTGGATATCGACGCCCGCAGGGCGCGGCTGGTAGTGCCCGGCGTGATTGAAGCGCGCGGCGAGCCGATTCTCAATCCGGTCACGAAAAAAGAACATCGTGTGCGTATCGACATGGTCGGCGGCTTCGAATACAAACTCGCCGAGATTGGCCGCGGCTGGGCGAAGACCACGAAGCCGATCAAGCTCGAAAATGCCGACAGTTATGGGCAGTTCGCCCACATCCATCTCAGCAACAAGGGCATCGTGCACTAAACAATCGTACGGGGTCAGGTCTTGACATGACATTTCTCTGTCGGCATAGCTAACGAAAATTGCGCCCTTTGATAAAGCGTATGGGTCGAGGAGATTTTCAGACAAAGACGTTATGTCAAGACCTGACCCCTTAGGTATTCGGACCTTCGTGTTTTTACCTGGTTATCAAACAAGCATGGGAAAATGACTTGATGTTTGCCCCCGTGTACTCTGTGTTCTCCGTGATTCGTTCGCCGTTTCCAGGTTGAAGCAAAGCTCCCTCGAATCGGTACTGCGGCGCGATCGACTCATCGTCGCCGCGGCGCTGCTTGTGGTGACTGCGTTGGCCTGGCTATACATATTCTGGCTGGCCGAAGATATGGCGATGGGCGGGATGGAGATGGCCGGCTTTCGCATGGTCCCGACCGGCATCGGCCTGATGTTGCCCGCGCAGGTGGCCTGGCAGCCGATGGAATTTCTGTGGGTGTTCGCCATGTGGGCGGTGATGATGATCGGCATGATGACGCCCTCGGCCGCCCCCATGATCCTGCTCCATGTACGCGTGGGCCGGCAGGCGGCAAAGGATCGCAAACCGTTTGCCGCAACCGGATGGTTTGTCACCGGTTATCTTCTGGCCTGGGTCGGTTTTTCCCTGATGGCGACTCTTGGGCACTGGGTACTTGATCGGGCCGCGTTACTCGATGCAGCGATGGCAAGCCAGAGCAATCTGCTCGGCGGCGTCGTGTTGCTGGCGGCCGGCGCTTATCAGTTCACGCCGCTCAAAAGCGCTTGTCTGCGCCAGTGCCAGACGCCCTGGCAATTTCTCTCCGACCACGGCGGCTTTCGCCGCGAGGCACTGGGAGCCTTGTCGCTCGGCGCCCGCCACGGCATGTACTGTGTCGGCTGTTGCTGGATCTTGATGGCGCTGCTGTTTGTCGGCGGCGCGATGAATCTGCTGTGGATCGCCGCGCTCAGTATTTTCGTGCTGGCCGAAAAAGTTTTCCCGGCAAAATACCTCATCTCCTGGATTTCCGGCGCGATATTTGTCGTGGCAGGCCTGTGGTTGCTGACTCCATTGCATATTTATTGACGTAAGCCGAGCGAAGCGTGAATGAGTGAAAAGGTGAAGGGTGATCGGTGAAGGGTGAAGGGTGATCAGTAATCGGTAATCGGTAATCGGTAAACTAGTCTCTAGTTTCTAGTCTCTAGCTCCTAGTCCCTAGGCGATAGCCTCCGCCACCCGGACACGCCGAGTCTGTGTCATTCGTCTGCGCCCCCAGCCACCGCGCCCGACAGGCTCGATGCCTTGCGCCGATAACGCCTGCCGCAAATCCTCCAGCAGTGCTTCGCGCCGCCGGCGCCACGCCGCGGCGAAGCAGCGCCAGAATACCCAACCAACCCGCTCCAGCGAGCGCTGCCGACGCATGTCTTCGATCCACTGCTGCGGGCCCTGGTATTTGTCGCCGTCGCACTCGATGGCAAGCCGGGCATCTTCGCTGCCTTCCACCACCAGGTCGATCCGATAGGCGCCGACCGCCACCTGGGGCGTCACGTGGTAGCCTTCCCCGTTCAGCCAATCGAACAATTCGCGCTCCACCGGGGATTCGCAGATTTCCCGCAGGTCCGTTACCCGCTGCGGCAGCTCGCCGTAGGGTTGGGTGAAATGTGCGATCAGGCCACAGCGCAATTTGTCGGCATCGGAGAGTTGATGCAAATCTACCGAGCGCACCAGAATCATCCGGTCCCGGGCGCGCGAGGCTGCGACGTTGAAACGCTGCATGAAGGTATCCCGGGAAAGCGGCGCGCCAATATCGTTCGGCGCGCAAACCATAGACAGGAAAACGACGTCGCGCTCCCGGCCCTGGAACATCCGCGCATCGCCACAGCTTATCGCGTGTCGGCGCATGACATCGGGCCCCAGTTCTTCGGTGAGCCTTTCCCAAATACGCACGGCCTGATCTTCCCCCAGCAGGGAAATCACGCCCACCGAACGATTGTGCATTTTGGGATCGGCGGCCAGCGCCTTGATTTCGCCAACGATAAATTCGGCTTCCGCGCTATTGACGCCGTTTTCGCGCCGGGCATCGCCGACGACGAAGTCGAGCAGTGGCGGATCAAGCCGCTCCGAGGTGCGCGGTAGCCGCAGCGGGCGCAACTCGTGAGCATAAAATTCGCGTTTCGAATATTCGATGATGGGCGCCACGCAGCGGAAATGCTCCTTGAGCATGACCCCGCTGTGCGCGAACACCACTTTGGCCAGATCGTAGATGGAACGATCGGGCGCCATCTGCGCGCGAAATATTGGCACCTGTTCCGCGAGATGACGACGCATCAGCGATTTGATGCGATCCTCTTCCAGGCCAATTGCCTGGGGAGAAACCTGCCGGTCGTCGCCAACGATCAAGAGTTTTCGCGCGCGCAGGAGTATGGGCAGCGCAGACAGGTCGGACTGCGAAGCTTCGTCGATGACCACCAGATCGAAGGAACCCAGTTGCGCCGGCAGGGACTCGCTGACCCGGTGGTGCGGCATGATCCAGCACGGTACCGCGCGATGCGCTTCGGCGGCTGCATTTCTCGCATCGCGGCGATAGCGGAACGCCCGCTTCCCGGTGCCCTTGCCAATGCGCTGAATGGCATTGAGATAGGCTTGCAACGCGGCGCGCACCCCGGGCGTGGCATTTTGCGCGAGCTTGAGCCAGGTTCGTTTGACGACCAGATCGTGGTAGGCGCGTGCCAGGTCGTGTTCGACACCGGCCCGGGCGGCGGACAATTTCTTCAATTCCTCCTGTCCGTCTATCACCTGCAAGTGCGTGGCAAGACGACGCAATCGCCAGTCTCGCGGCAACCGGTCCGCGAGCAATTTGTCGTCTTCGACCAGTGCTGCCTGCCTGAGCTTTTCTGCCAGTTTCGGCGCGCCGGACGCGGCAATACTCGCGCTCACCTCTTTGACGACGCTCAGTGGCCCGGCCAGCGCTTCAAGACGGGCCAGTTCTGCCATCAGTACGCTCCATTGCGTCAGCAGCGCGGCTTCCTCGATGGCGGGACTACCAAGCGTGTGCGTCAAGAAGTGCTGCAGATCTTCGACACTTTGGCCGCGCCTGCCTTCCAGCCTGCGGTGCAGATCCTCCACCCCCTCGGCGATTTGTGCGAGCCGCCGCGAATTCGAGTGCTGAGACAGCGCATTTTCCAACTCTGCAAGGGCCGTCTTGTTCCGGCCGGCATGGGCTGCATGCTCCCATTGCGGAAACACCTGTGTCGCCGCGCGACATAGCTCAGTCTCCTCGGTCACCAGAACCTTGAACCTGGCGTACAGGGCAAGCTGCGATGGCATGGACAATCGCCCTTTCGCCTCGATCGAGAGCACAGATTGAAGCCCCACTTCCGGCGCCAGCGCGTTCCAGCGCGCGACCAGTGCCCGCCTGGTTTGCCGCAACGCGAGATGGTCCAGCACCAGGCGCCAATCGGTGGCCTGCATGGGAGGCAAGCCGCTGACCCGCACGCACTCGATCAGCCTGGCGGCTTCCGGTTTGACGAATAACGACGACAATCCGAAGGCACGGCGACCTTCGACAAGATTTGTCACTGCCTGAAAGAAACCGGGGTCCGTTTCCGCCGCATCCGGCAAAACCACCGGGCGGGCCAGCGCATTCATGTGTTGGGTGGAAGCTTGCTCGATCTCGGATGCCAGCGATTCCAGCATCGCAAATGCCTGCGCCGATTCGCCGCGCCTGATGCGTTCGATAACTGCTTCGGCCCAAGGCAGGCGTAGCGCCGCCATCTCATTGCGCAGCGCCTTGACCCGCGCGATACGTTCGCCAAGCGCCTGGGCAAGGGCTTGCGCACTTGAGTTCGCGAGCAAGGGCAACCTGTTGTTTTGCGCCTGCGCCGATTCCGCGGAGAATCGCTGCAAATCCTTATGTATTTTCACCAATTGCAAGGTGTCGGGGAAATCAGCGCGCGATGGCAGGGAACCTTCCGCATATTCGATATCGCGTCCGAGTTGTTGCCGCGCTTCGCGCAAACGCGCGATGTCTTCGCCGCTGAAACGCGGCGCGTATTGCGGACCCACCCCAAGCGCATCCGGTATCCATTCGAAGCGCCCTTTTCTTTGCGAGACTTCGACGGCGGCATCCTGGGGAGCAATACACTCACCCTCCATTTCGATACGCGAAAGATTGAGCTTCGCCCAGCGTCCCAGGTCGGTATCGATACGCTTGAGGCGGGCGTGGAAGGCCGTGATGGTCTCGTCCAGTCGCGCAATGTCGCGACTCAGCCCGACCGCATCCAGACTCTGCATTTCGCTGGCGATTTTCTGGATCGAATTTTCGAACAGGTTGGCGCCGTCTTGCTCGGCCGCCAGCAGCGAAATCGCCAGTGGCCGAATGGCCTCCGGCAACTGGCCGCGCAGGACATCGAGTGCCGGTTCGCGCATCGAGGTCACCAAAACGCGCCGGCCGTTGGCCAGCCAGTGACAGATGATGTTGGCGATGGTGTGGGTCTTGCCGGTGCCCGGCGGTCCCTGCACCACCACGCCGTCGGAGCATTCGAGCAATTGCACGATGCGCGCCTGTTCGTCGTTGAAGGGCTTGGGGAAAAACAGATCTTCCGGCCCTGCGGCTTCGGGCGACGCGTTTTCATGATAGACGGCGCTCAGGCCGCGATACACCGGCAACCGGGGCGTTGCGTTTTCGCTTGCCGGCTCAGTGACCAGCGCGGCCACGGCATTGGGCAGCGGGGCGTCGTCGCGCAGCCCGATGAGCACCTGACGAAATCGTTCCAGATCCTGCACAGCCACACTGGTGCTACGGGGTCGTGCGAACAAAACCCATGCGCTGCTGATCTTGAGTTCTTCGTCGGCATTTTCCGGCGTGGAAGCCGGGGATACCGGTGCATCGACCCAAACACGGGGAACGCCCAGGCACTGGCGCGCAATATCGAGCAGCGGCTCGTAGCTTGAAGGCTGAAAAGGCGAGGGAGGTTCCGCCGCATTGGCCAAGAAATCCTCCGCGGCTCTTTCCGCCTGCGCCACCGTCGACGATTCCGCCTGCGCGAACAATTCGAACTCGAACCTCGGATCGACATCGCGCGGGCGCACCTGTGCGGCCTGCGACTCGGCATCGAAACTCAGGTCAACCAGTCGCGTCACCAAGGGGTAGACAAAGGTTTTGCCGGATTTTTTGGCCAGGCCGAGGCCCATGCCCCAAACCAATTCGAGCTGGCCCTCGATCAGGGCACCGGCAAGCTCCTGCTGGAGCGTGAAAAGTCTGACGTAAAGATGGGAAAGCTGCCTTCGCCTGCGTTCGGCTACGGCCCAGGGGCTCCAGACTTTTTCGAGATAACGCGCGTGCTGGGCCAGCACTTCGTCGCGAAATCCGTACTCCGACAACCGAACGCGCTCCTTGGAAGCGACCATGGGATCAGCCGCCTCGGCCAGGTTGGTGACTGGCTTGCCGGCCTCCCGATGTGTACCGGCAGCAATCAGCGCCGCGCCGTCAATTTCCGTGGCCAGCGGCGGGGTATCAAGGGTTGCCGCACCAACATTGAGCCAGGGCGTCAACCAGGGACTATCGGATTGCGGCGGTACTTCGGGGCTGCGGTGTCGAGGCACCGAAAGCCAAACGTCATCGTCGCCTTCGCCCCCGACGATGTTCAGCCGAATACCGTCAATCGCCTCGGCCTGATGGTCGAAAAGCAGGAAACTGCCGTGGTCGGAAACGTTCGATACCACACGGCTGCGCGTGCGCAGCGATTGCTGTGCGTAATCGACGAGCGCAACGAGGCGTCTTCGCTGAAGTGTCACGGCCGTTTATACGGTTCTTGTGAGTATGTCTATGGAACTTGCGTGTGGCGGTATCCTACGCGCAACTCACATTGCAATCGAGTGGTGGTGCAGAAAAAATCAGAGGGCGGACACGAATAAAGTAGGGGCGAGGGCCGAGGGACGAGAGGCGAGAAGCAAGTCCTCACCCGGCAGGCGGCTCCGCAGCAGGTCAGATCGTTGCGGAGCATTACTGAACATTTGCGCCGTCGAGGCATTCCACGGCCGCGCTATTTAAGAAAGCGGCGGCGCGGAAATCAAGGACGGGCAGTTTGCTCTTAAACTGCTGCATTTGCCGCCCACCCTCCACCGTTTCCAGATTAAGGAATCCCATGGCCCGCGTCCCCTACCTGAATCCTTCCGACCTCGCACCGCAGAACCGCGATCTCCTGGCACGCAACATCAACCTGTTTCGTGCGCTGACTCATAATCCGGAGGCATCTCGCAGCTTTTTAGGTCTGGCCCAGTACATCCGTCATCGAAGCAAGCTCGACCCGCGGTTACGCGAAATGGCCATTCTCCAAGTCGGCTACTCGGCCCGCTCGCCCTACGAATATTCCCACCATATCAAGATCGGCTACGACTTCGGCGTGATGGATGCCGACATCCACGGGATCGTGGCGGAAACCAACGGCAAGCCGACCGGCTTTACGCCGCTGGAAAAAGCGGTTCTGAAAGCGGCGCGCGAATTGACCGCGCAGCCAAGCCTCTCGGACGAAACCTACGAGCAACTCAAGCAAGGCCTGAACAACGAAGAGATCGTCGATCTGCTGATGGTGATCGCCATTTATTGCGGCGTGGTGCGATTGCTCGGGGCGCTGGAGATTGACGTCGAGGAGGACTACGCGCCCTACCTGAAGAAATTTCCGTTGCCGGACTGACACGCGATATGCACTTGGCAACTTATCGACATGGCGGTCCTTGCATCGCCGGGCTGGCGCTTTATTTCAAACTCAGCCGTTTGACGCCGGCAACATAGCGCTCCAGCGTCTGCGACAGTACGCCGCGGGGAATCATGATCTCGATCAGTTGAAATTTCCCTCGCATTGCAACGGCGTAATCCAACGCCGCCTTCAGCTCGGCCCGCGTTCGCACGCGCCGGCCCTCTCCTCCCAGACCGGCGGCCATCTGCGCAAAGCCCCATTCGTCGAGCGAGTTGAAAGCCGATTCCGGCTGGAAGGTGCGCAGCATTTCCCAGCTCGCATTGTTGAACAACAGTACGATCGGATCCCATCCGTACCGGCGGCAATTGCCCAGCTCCCAGCCAGTCATCTGGAAAGCGCCGTCGCCCACCAGGACCAGCGGCCTGCGCCCGGTCTCCGCCTGTAGACCCAGCCCAGCCGGCACACCGAAGCCCATAGTCGCGTAGTAACCTGGCGCGACCAACGCCGTGTGGTCGATATCCATCGCGGTAAATAGACAATCGCCGACATCCGAGGTGATGGGCATGCGGCCGTGTATCGCCATCAGGTCATTGACGGCCGTAGCGATATCGTTGGGCGAAATCGCCGACGCATCCGCGACTAGGCCGCGCGGGAATGGCTGACGTTTGACCGAGAATTTGGGCTCCCTCTCGGGAATTCTCAACAGCAGACGGTCAACCAGTGCTGCCAGGGGAATTTTTGCGTAGGCGTGATAGCCCATCGTCACCCTGCCATCGAACGCATGAATGGCTTTTCTGAGATCGATGGTTTTATCGGAAACGGCGAAATTGGTATCGCTGACGATGACCCCCAACAGAAACAAGCCGTCCGAGGATTCGACCAACTGGGTGACTTCCGGCAGGCCGGCCACACCCATGTAAGTTCCGACCAGCGGCGCATCCGCTTCCGCCAGCAAACCACGCCCCATGAAGCTGGTCACCACCGGCAGGCCGAGCCGGCGGGCGAGCTTCGCCACTTTTTCTTCCAGCGCGAAACGGCGCACTTCCACGCCGACCATCAATACGGCCTTAGCGGCGCGCGCCAGGCATTCGAGAATTTCGTCAACACACGCGTCCAGCGCTTCGTCATCGATCTTTTCCGGAGGCAGCGGTGTCACCGGCAGACAATCGGCCCTCACCATGTCGCGCGGTAATTCGATGTACACCGGCCGCGAATTTCGCAGGCAATTCGCCAGCGCCCGGGCGATATCGGCCGGCGCACGGGCTGCGTTGTCGAGCCGCGTGCAGTCGCAGGTAATTTCCTCGTAGATGCGATACTGGTAATCCAGCGTTTTGGCCTGGTGATGCAGCAGCAACCCGGAGCCCGATTCGCCCGCCCCCGGCCCGCCGGAGAGTACAACCAGCGGGGATTTTTCGGCGTAAGCCGCCGCAACCGCATTCACCATGTTCAACGCCCCGGCCCCGTAGGTGACAGCAGCGACCCCAAGCGAGCAACTTACCCGGGCAACCGTATCGGCAGCAAAGCCGACTCCCGGCTCATGCGACAAAGTATGCAGAGGCAGGATTTTTGATTCTTCGATGATACGAAAATACGCCAGGGCAAAATCGCCGGGAATGCCAAAGATCCGCCTGGCGCCATGTGCCTTGAAGGCATGCAGCAAGGATTCTGTGAGATTCACGGAAACTTGTGCTGGATGTGAACGAGTCTGTGAGTGTCTTCGGTACGGCGTTACATGTCAAACGGCAGCAATGCTGTGAATGCGTGTCCCACAAGGGGATACCGGTCTTCGACCATAAAGGGTGAAGGGTGACGGGTAAAAATCGCCGCCTCGAGGCGCTCGAAAACCAGTTCCTGGTTTCCAGTCTCTAGTTTCTAGTTACTGGCGCAGACCGACTACCTCTGAAGTAATTGCGGCAGCACCGTCCCGATCGACTCCCTGAACACGGCATCCGCCACTCCATCGAACGGCGTCGGTTCGGCGTTCAGAATAACGACTTTCGCCCCACTGTCGCTCGCCACCTCCACCGCTCCGGCAATCGGGTACACCTGCAAGCTGGTGCCGATCGCTAAAAACACTTCGGCCTGTTGCGCCGCCCGCATGGCCCGCTCGATCACTTCCGGGAAAAGCTGCTGGCCAAAGGAAATGGTGGCACTCTTGAGGATGCCCCCACAGTCGCGGCAGGGTGGGTCTTCTTCGCCGGCGCGCACACGATCCAGCGCCAACTTCATCGGTGCAGTCACGCCGCAGGCCATACACACAACCTTGCGCACGGTCCCGTGAACCTCGATCACCTTGTCCGGCGAATTGCCTGCCATCTGGTGGAGTTCATCGATATTCTGCGTTATCAACGCATGCAGTTTGCTCCGGCTCTCCAGCGCCGCGAGGGCAAGATGGCCGGCATTCGGTTTGGCGGTCCAGGCGGGGTGTTCGAGACGCGAACGCCAGGATGCCTTGCGCACCTCCGGGTCGCTCATGTAGTAATGTATGTTGGAAAGTTTCTCCGCATGCGGATTTTTTGTCCACACGCCCTGCGGGCCACGGAAATCCGGGATGCCGGATTCGGTGGAAATTCCCGCGCCGGTCAGCGCCACCACGCGTTTCGCCTGAGCCACCCAGCTTCGCACCTTGTCCGCCGCATTACTCATGATTTATTTCGACTCATTTCGCTGGATTGTGCCGGAAATCGACTCGTTGCCAGACCGCGCCGGCCATGGACGCAGAGGGGAGGAATCCGTAGAATGCGCCCCTCTTCAAAAGTCCGAGGTCTGCCTTTGATGGCACTTGCTTGAGCGCAGCATCGTCGCAAACCCTTCGCGAGATAAGGGGCTGAGGAAGATGGGGCCCGGTTTCACCCTCTCCCCTGCCCTCTGCGTCGCTTCAAGTGCTCCCTTGTCCCGTCAAGGGAGAGGGGGTTATTGGGGCGCATCGATCGTTAAGACAATTCCGTTGAGGCCTGACCTTAAAGTTCAATGACCGAAGTTACCAAAGAAACCCTGGCCGAGCGTGTCGAGCAACGGCGCACATTTGCCATCATTTCCCACCCGGATGCTGGCAAGACCACGCTGACGGAAAAACTCCTACTCTACGCCGGGGCAATTCATATCGCAGGCAGTGTGAAGGCACGCAAGGCGACCCGCCATGCCACCTCGGACTGGATGGAAATCGAAAAGCAGCGCGGCATTTCCGTAGCCAGCTCGGTGATGCAGATCGAGTACCGCGATAAGGTGGTCAATCTGCTCGACACACCCGGTCACCAGGATTTCTCCGAAGACACCTACCGGGTGCTCACCGCGGTCGATGCGGCATTGATGGTGATCGACGCAGCCAACGGTGTCGAAGCCCAGACGCTGCGTCTGCTGGAAGTCTGCCGTTCGCGCGGCACGCCGATCATCACCTTCATCAACAAGATGGACCGCGAGGTGCGCGATCCGCTGGATCTGATCGACGAAATCGAGCGCACGCTGGGTATGTCGGCGGTGCCGTTTTCCTGGCCGATCGGCATGGGCAAGTCCTTCCGAGGGGTCTACGACCTGGGCGAGGACCGCATCCGCGTATTTCGCCCCGGCGAAGACCGGGTGGGAGGCGAAGAGGAAATTGTGCGCGGGATCGACGATCCCGCCTTATCGGAGCGCTTCGGTTCGGAATTGGATCGCGCCCGCAATGAAATCGAACTGGTGCGCGGCGCCATGCCGGCATTTTCCCGCGAGGAGTTTCTAGCCGGTAAGCAGACGCCGGTGTTTTTCGGTTCGGCGATCAACAATTTTGGCGTACGCGAGGTGCTGGACGCCCTCGTGGACATCGCCCCACCACCGCAACCCCGCATGGCCATTCAAGGCAATGTCGATCCGCATGACGTGCACTTTTCCGGTGTGGTGTTCAAAATCCAGGCCAATATGGACCCGGCGCATCGCGATCGCGTGGTTTTCGTGCGGGTGTGTTCCGGGCGCTTCGAGCGCGGCATGCGTATGAAAATCCAGCGCACCGGCAAGGAAATCCGGCCCAACAGCGTGGTGTCCTTCCTGTCGCAGCGGCGCGAATTGGTGGACGAAGCCTACGCCGGCGACATCATCGGCATCCCCACCCACGGCGGCATTCAGTTGGGAGACACGCTGACCGACGGCGAGACGCTGCAATTCACCGGGCTGCCTTTTTTCTCCCCGGAAATCTTTCACATTGTCGAGGTGATGAACCCGCTCAAGACCAAGCAGTTGCGCACCGGCTTGCAGCAACTCGGCGAAGAGGGTGCGATTCAGGTATTCCGGCCGCTACGTAATACCATCATGTTGCTGGGCGCGGTGGGCAACCTGCAGTTCGAAGTTGCCGCTCACCGGCTCAAACACGAATACGGTGTGGAGGCCCGAATGTCGCCCGCGCCTTATACGTGTGCGCGCTGGGTGTCCTGTGACGACCCGACGGTGTTCGACAAGTTCGTGGAAGCCAACACCGGACGTCTGGCGAAAGATGCCGCCGGTGCACTGGCGGTGCTGACCAACACGGCGTTCGAGATGAAGGTGGTGCAGGATCGCTTTCCTGATATCAAATTCCACAAGAGCCGGGAACACGCGGGACTCATGGCCGACCGGATCGCGGATATGGCTTGAGAGAAAAGAAATGCTCGACGCAAATACCCTCGCGAATACCCTACGTGCATAGCGCGTCGGAGTACCCTTCCAGCATGGAGTACCCGTTTAGACGCAAAGAGCACAAAGAAAGGCAACAAAGAAAATCGTAATAAGAATTGCCCCACCTTGTAGTTTCTGATTCCCGCTCTTCCTTTGCGAACTTTGCGTCCTTTGCGCCTTTGCGTTGAGATTTTCACTTCGATGGGGGCAACCGCAGTGTAGCCCACCGCATATGTGGTGATGCTTTTAAGGCGGCGGCACGCGGCCGCAGTGGGTCGATCCCCTGACAAGCATGGCCAGTCAAGTTGCCCGTCGTCCTGCACCGCAGGATCTCCGAACGAAAGCAAGGATGGGGGGGTTATATTAGAATCGCCGCCATGAATCCGTAGCAGCCTTGGTGCCCTTACAAATCTCTGGCCATTTCTCCGTCAGCCTGACTCTCCTTGCCATCATGCCCACGAAAAAACATATTCTGATCCTCGGCGCCGGATTCGGCGGTCTTGAACTGGCGACCCGGTTGTCGGAGTCTCTGGGAACAAACGTCGACGTAACCTTGATCGAAAAAAGTGATGCCTTCGTTTTTGGGTACTCGAAGCTCGACATGATGTTCGGCCACACGACGCTCGACGCGGTCCGCCTGCCGTATCGCCACTTCGCAAAACCCGGCGTGCGTTTCCTGCAGCAGACGATCACCTCGATCGACCCTGGCGCACGGCGCGTGACCACCGATGGCGGAAGCTACGAAGCCGATGTGCTGGTCGTGGCACTGGGTGCCGATTACGATGTGAGCGCCACGCCGGGACTCGCCGAGGCCGGCAACGAGTTCTACTCCGTCGCCGGCGCACAAAGGCTGCGCGACGTTCTTCCCGGTTTTTCCAGAGGACGGGTGCTCATCGGGGTGACGGCCACACCCTTCAAGTGCCCCCCTGCGCCCAGCGAATGTGCATTGATGCTGCACGACTATCTCACCAACCGCGGGGTGCGAAATGCGTGCGAAATCACGTTCGTCATCCCGTTCGGGAGCCCGGTCCCGCCGTCGCCCGATACGTCACGGGCCCTGGTCGAGGCCTTTGCGGAGCGCGGCATCAAATTTATTCCGGGTCGCCGGGTGGTCGCTCTGGAACCTGGGCGCCGTGTCGCCGCGTGCGACGACGGAAGCGAAATCCCCTACGATCTTTTTCTTGGCGTACCCAAGCACCGCGTCCCGCAGGTCGTGCTCGATAGCGGAATGGCCGTGGACGGCTGGATTCCTGTGAACCCCAGGACCTTGGAGACGAAATTTGCGGGCGTGTACGCGATCGGCGATGGCGCAAATACCGGAACGCCGAAGGCGGGCCTGTTCGCGGAAGGCGCGGCCGGTGCCGTTGCCGAGTCGATCATCGCGAGCGTAAAAGGCATTGGACAGCCCGGCCTGTATTCCGGGGCGGCGACCTGTTATATCGAGTTTGGCGCCGGAATGATCGGCCGTGTGGACGTCGATTTCTTTTCAGGACCGGCGCCCACCGGCAAGTACCACGCACCTTCCGTCGCGCTTCGCGCCGAAAAACAGAAGTTCGGATCCAGCCGGCGAGCCCGCTGGTTCGGACTTTGATATTGCGCCCGCAGCAAAACCACCAGCAAGTTTGTGTACACGCGGTGCGTCGCAGCCGCGCCGCTGATACGCGGCAAAATAATCGGCGACGCGTGACCAGCCGAACAGGGCGAAACCTGTAAGTTGTCGAACCGGGGTTTCGCCAATTTCAAAGCCCAGGCTCAACCTACGCTCGCCGCGGCGTCCAGGCGCAGTCGCGCTTTGGCATCCTGATACTCGGCGCGCAGCCGCGCAATCAGCTCGCCCGCCGGCAACACCTCGTCGATGTTGCCCACGCCCTGCCCGGCACCCCAGATTTCTTTCCAGGCTTTCGGTTTCTCGCGTTCCGAGCCGAAGTTCATGGAATTTTTCCCGGCAACCGGCAGATTGTCAGGGTCGAGGCCGGCCGCGCCGATGGAGGCTTTGAGATAATTGCCATGCACGCCGGTAAACAATGGCGTGTAGACGATGTCGGCCGCGTTGCTTTGCACGATCGCCTGCTTGTAGCCATCGACGGCATTGGCTTCACGTGTGGCGATGAAGCGGGTGCCCATATAAGCGAAATCGGCGCCCATCGCTTCGGCCGCAAGGATGCCGGCACCATCGGTGATCGCGCCGGAAAGAACGATAGGTCCAGAGAAAAACCGCCGCACCTCGCGCACCAGCGCAAACGGGCTGAGCGTTCCCGCATGGCCGCCGGCCCCGGCGCACACCAGAATCAGGCCGTCCACTCCGGCTTCCAGGGCCTTGTTGGCGTGGCGGATGCTGATGACGTCATGAAATACGATGCCGCCGTAGTCATGCACTTTTTTGACGATGTCGTCGGGCGCACGCAGGCTGGTAATGATCATGGGCACCTTATGGCGCATGCAGGCATCCAGATCGTGATCCAAACGATTATTGGACTGATGAATGATCTGATTCACCGCATAGGGCGCCGTTGTCCCGCCGGGATTCGTGTCGCGGTGTTCGGCCAGCGCTGTTTCGATACGATCGAGCCATTCATCGAGCTTTTCTGCCGGGCGCGCGTTGAGCGCGGGAAAGGCCCCGATGATGCCGCTGATGCATTGGGCAATCACCAGTTCGGGGTTGCCGACAATGAACATGGGCGCGCCAATGACAGGCAGCGACATCTGCGATTTGAGTTTTTCTGCCAACGTCACGACTTCTCCCGGGAACTTGATCTAAGCGCGTAACTTGCCTGCCAGCCGTCTGGCCGTCAAGTTGCGGGCCGCATGTGCCGGCCGGCAGAGCTATACTGCGGCTGGCTAATTGTGTTGGATCCCCCATAGATGTTTCGTCTGTCTTTGCGCCAGGGTATTTTGCTTTTAATCGGTTTTGGTCTGATGCTTGGCGCGATTTTTTTCGATCCGCTGCTCGCGCGTTGGGAAAATTATCGGTATCCGAATGCGGTCATCTGGCAGGGCATGCGCGTGGTGCCGGGCAAGTTCCATTTTTTTGATACGGTGCGGCCGGAAATGCTGGTGGTCAAGGATTTGACGCGCCCGCAGGCAACCCTGACTTTGTACCTGCACAAAGAGGACGGCGAGACGCCCGAATCGCTGATTCGGGAACTGTGTTTGCGGGATAGGTGCGAAAAAGTCGATCTCAAACCGAGGACGGTCGATCGCGCCGCCGCGAACTACCGCAGCGAAGGCGAGACCATGCAGGTGCGCTTGATCCGTCTCAAAAACAGCCAAGTGTGGGTCGAATACAAGGGCCAGCCGGAGGCGTACGCCACATTCGACAAACTGGTCGAGTCCGTTGCCGGAACGATCGCGAAATCCGGTAAATGAATTCAGGTATGCAAGACAAATTCGCGTCTGTCCCCTTCTCCAATAGCCGGAGTCTATGGCCGCTATCGAAACAATTCATTGGCGCGCCTGACGGGTGATCTCTAACGTGGCACCGTCGAGTCACGACCACCCGGGCACATCTCTGTGCTGGCCGGTTCGCTCGAAGGATCGTTTGACTGATGAAAGGAGAGATGATCGTGAAAACCAAGGATATATCGCAAAGCCGCGGCGTTTCCCGCGGCATCGATATCGGCATTCCGGAAGTGGACCGGGCCGCCATCGCAAACGGCCTTTCGAAAGTGCTGGCCGACACCTACACGCTGTATTTGCAGACCCACAATTTCCACTGGAACGTGACCGGGCCCATGTTCAACACCTTGCACTTGATGTTCGAGACGCAATATCTCGAACTGGCGACCGCGGTGGATTTGATTGCGGAGCGTATCCGCGCCCTGGGCTTCCCCGCCCCGGGAACCTATGGGCAATACGCCCGTCTGGCCTCGATCAAGGAGGTGGAGGGAGTGCCGGCCGCCGAAGACATGATCCGTACACTCGTCAAAAGCCAGGAAGCCGTGGTGCGTACCGCACGCTCGGTATTCCCGCTAATCGATAAAGCTCAGGATGAGCCATTTGCGGATCTGCTTACCCAGCGCATGCAGGTGCACGAAAAGACCGCCTGGATGCTGCGTAGTCTGCTGGAGGCCTAAGTCGGACGAGCCGGGACTTACCTGGGAAGTGAATGAGTGAAGATGCGTGAGGAGGGAGGCATGAGGAAGGAGGGGCGTAAAATCGGTGAAAGGTGATCGGTAAACGGTAAAAAACTACGCGCCGCCTTGCGGCGCTCCACCCCTCGTCCCTCGCCCCTAGCCCCTAGCCCCTGAACTTTCGTCCCTAGCCCCTAGCCCCTGAATTCCCTCTCCGTAACGAATTGTCACGCCGTAAACCAAGGGCTGGGAGCCTCGTTCTTGGGAGCGTCACAACGTCAAATGAGGTCATCATGAAAAATCCCATCTCTGCCCTGTCATTGCTGGGCGCACTTGCCGCCCCCGTCTGGGCCGCCGACTATACCGACGAAGCCGAAGTGTTATCCGCTGTGCCGATATATCAGTCGGTAAACGAACCACGCCAGCATTGCTGGAGTGAGCCGGTTACCACCTATGAACAACCCTACCGCTCCAGCGGCGGCGCCATCATTGGCGCCATCACCGGCGGCCTGCTGGGAAACACCGTTGGACGCGGTCACGGCCGAGCCGCTTCGACAGCCGTCGGCGCCGCAGTCGGCGCGGTGGTGGGAGACCGTATCGGCAACCAGGGCAGTCAGGCAGTTCCGGTCACCCGCGAAGTGCAACGCTGCCAGGTTGTCGACAATATCCGTCAGGTCCTCAGCGGATATCAGGTGACTTATCGTTACAATGGCCGCGACACCACTGTGATCCTGCCCCAGGATCCCGGGCCGAGAGTGCGAATCGGCGTGGGCATCTCCGGTGAATCCGGAGTCGAAGTCATTCCACCCGCCCCGCCGTCGGTATTCGTATCAGCCAGGCCGGTGGTGCAGCAGATCACCTATGTCAGCCATTCGTCCAGACCGGTATTGCACCACCCTCCCCTTCCGCGCTTGGTCATTAACTTGCACGGGGGTCAGCATGGGCATCATCGCCCTGAACACCGAGAACGATGGAATCGTATGGACGATCACCGTGGCGGCCACCAAAACCATCGCGAAGATGGGCGTCGCGGCGGGCGCGATCGCCGCGACTGACAGAGACGGTCACCAGCTCCCTCGGAATATTCCGACTTAATTTCCCTCCCCCTCGGGCACCGCAAGGTGCCCTTTTTTTTTGCCGCAGACCGCCGATCCGTCACGGTAAAATGCCCGCCAGCCTCCCAACACCGCAATACCCAACCTTTCATGCTGACACCGACTCCGAGCACCATCTACCTGAAGGATTACCAGCCGCCCGCTTTCCTTGTTGATCGCGTCGATCTTGATGTGGATATTCGAGACGACCACACGATCATAAGTGCCACCCTTGCTGTTTCGCGAAATCCCGCCGGTCTGGAACGAGACGCGCCTCTCGAACTCAATGGAGAAGAATTGGAGCTGTTGTCGCTTGCACTGGATGGCAGAAAACTCGATGGCGGGCATTATTCCCTGGATAAAACGGGGCTGAGGATTACTGGGATGCCCGCGCAGTGCCGGGTACAAACCGTGGCCCGCATCCGCCCCAAGAACAACACCCAGTTGATGGGCTGGTATGCCTCGAAGGACGGTTATTTCACCCAGTGCGAAGCCGAGGGTTTTCGTCGCATCACCTTCTTTCCGGATCGGCCGGACGTCATGTCGCGCTATACCGCCACGCTGCATGCCGACAGGAAACAGTATCCCCAATTGCTCTCCAACGGCAACCTGGTCGCTCAGGGCGACGAGGCGGGTGGGCGGCACTGGGCCAGATGGGAAGATCCGTTCCCGAAACCCAGTTATCTGTTTGCGATGGTGGCGGCGAAACTCGATGTGCTGGAAGATCATTTCGTCACCACGTCGGGCAGACGGGTGAAATTGTTCGTTTTCGTCGAGCCAGGGAAACTCGACCAATGCGGATTTGCCATGCAGTCCCTGAAAAAGTCCATGCAGTGGGACGAACAGGTCTTCGGCCTGGAGCTCGACCTCGATCAATACATGATTGTCGCGGTGGGCGATTTCAACATGGGGGCGATGGAAAACAAGGGCCTCAACATTTTCAACACCAAGTACGTGCTGGCGCGTGCCGATACTGCCACCGATCACGACTTCATGTTGCTGGACCGCGTGGTGGCGCATGAATACTTTCACAACTGGACCGGTAATCGCGTCACCTGCCGCGACTGGTTTCAGCTATCGCTGAAGGAAGGCTTGACCGTATTCCGCGATCAGGAATACGGCGCCGATATGTATTCGCGGCCGGTTCAGCGTATCCAGGAAGTTCGCAGCCTGCGGGGCGCGCAGTTCCCCGAAGATGCGGGACCGATGGCGCATCCGGTGCGGCCGGATTCCTATATGGAGATCAGCAATTTCTACACCGCCACCGTGTACGAAAAAGGCGCCGAAGTGGTGCGCATGATCCATACCCTGATCGGGGCGAACAATTTCCGCAAAGGCATGGATTTGTATTTCCAGCGCCATGACGGCCAGGCCGTGCGTACCGAAGAATTTGTTCAGGCCATGCAGGACGCCTCCGGCGTGGACCTCACCCAGTTCAAGCGCTGGTACGACCAGGCCGGCACGCCGGTACTGCAGGTCACCGGCCGCTACGATGCAATGAACCGGAACTACACACTCGCGATTCACCAATCCTGCCCGGCGACGCCCGGGCAGACGGATAAGCTTCCGTTCCATATTCCTTTTGCTGTCGGATTGGTGGACGTCAATGGCAAGGACATTCCGCTACGACTGATCGGCGAGTCGCAAAGCCAGGGCACGACCCGGGTTCTGTCGCTCAAACAGTCCAGTCAGGAATTCACGTTCGTTGATATTCCCGCTGCGCCCATGCCATCGCTATTGCGTGGCTTTTCGGCGCCGGTGAATCTGCGTTTTGACTACAACGATGCCGACCTCGCGCATCTGATGGCCAATGACTCGGATGCCTTCAATCGCTGGGAAGCCGGCCAGCGCCTGGCGCTGAATCTGCTCTTGAAGGGAATCGCTGCACACCGCAGCGGCCAGCCCACGCAATTCCCCGACAGTTTTGTACGCGCCTTCGCCAGAGTGCTCGCCGAGGCAGCGGCCGACCCGGCGTTTGCCGCCGAGGCCCTGTCGCTCCCCTCCGAAGCTTATCTCGCCGAACAGATGGACGAGGTGGATCCGGAAGCGATTCACTTGGTTCGAGTGGCCCTGCGGCGCCATCTGGCCACGCAACTCAAGAAGGAACTACTGGCCACCTATGCCATGTATACGACCCCGGGCACCTATAGTCCCGATGCCAGGTCGGCCGGACGTCGTGGGTTGAGGAATCTATGTCTTTCCTACCTGATGGAAATCGACGATCCCTCGGTGCGCAAGCTTTGTACCGATCAATTCGACACCGCCGACAACATGACGGATTCCATGGCCGCGTTGTCGACGCTGGTCAATACCGATTGCGCCGAGCGGACATCGGCGCTCGAACGTTTCTACGCAAAATGGAAAAACGAGGCGCTGGTGCTCGACAAATGGTTCTCGGTGCAAGCAGGCTCCCGGCTGCCTGGCACGCTCGTGCAGGTAAAACGCCTGATGCAGCATGTGGATTTCACGTTCAAGAACCCGAACCGGGTGCGTTCCGTCATCGGCAGCTTCTGTCAGGGCAATCCGCGCCATTTCCACGCCGCAGACGGTTCCGGTTATGCCTTTGCCGCCGATCAGGTCATCGCGCTCGACCCCCTCAACCCACAGATCGCAGCGCGCCTTGCACGTTCCTTCGATCGCTGGAAGAAGTTCGACGCCGGGCGCCAACAACACGCCAAGGCCGCGCTTAGCCGCATTCGGGATGCGGCGGGATTGTCGAAAGACACCACCGAAGTGGTCTCCCGCGCGCTGAATTGATTGACGCAAGTATTCTGCCGCGATGAAAGCAACCCTGACGATTTATCACAACCCCCGCTGCGGCAAAAGCCGCGCAGCGCTCGCCATCCTGGAAGAAAAAGGCCTGGTATTCGATACCGTCGAATATCTGAAGACACCGCCCACGAAGGAAGAACTGCGGGCGATCGTGAAAAAACTCGGCATCAAACCCGAGGCCCTGGTACGCAAGGGCGAGGACGTCTACAAGGAGAAGTTTTCGGGTAAGGCCCTGAACGACGACCAGTGGCTCGACGCACTTACGAAACACCCGATTCTGATCGAGCGTCCGATTATCGTCAGCGGCGATCGGGCCGTGATTGGCCGGCCGCCGGAAAAAGTGCTGGAACTGCTTTAGCCCGCCACCGCCGCACCGGCGACCGGATCCCGATCCGGTATGAAGCCTTTTTCCTTCATATAAAGCGAAAGCACCGCGTCCATGCTGGTGGCGTGCTTGGTGAACCACTCTGCAACCGCTTGCGCGAGGACCGGCCCGAATCGCGTTTCGCCTGCCTGGGTGCGTACCCGCACTTCGCGTGCAACCTGCATCACGCTCTCGTGTTCGTCGACATGACACTGCAGCGGCGGGAAATCCATCTTCTCCATCCAGCGCTGCTCCTGGGCAAAATGCGCTTCGGAGTGGGCGATGAATTCGTCGAGTACAGCCAGCAACCCGTAGGCTGGTACTTCCGCCAGGCGATTCAGCAATTCCACGAATTCCCTGTGGGTTTCGTCCATGACGCCCTGATCGAGCACCAGCGTTTCGTTCCATTCCATGACCGGCATATTGGCCTCCAAATGACTGTTTTTTGTCATTGTATCCATTTGCCTCATGGCAACAATGACGAGAAGCAGAGACGAGAAGCAGAGTATTTTTGGAATTCCAGAAAGCAGCACCGCATGACGGACAAGTTGCGATTCTTATGTCATCTGTAATCACTATAGGAGTAGTCTGTTCGCGGATGAATGGCGGAATTCGTGATACGGGGTACCGGACCGTCCATCCAAACTATCAATATAACGGAGGAAACGATGAACAAGAATCGCATTTGGAGCAGCGCAGCCCTTCTCTCCTTGTCCGCCCTGATGGCGTAACCCGCTCTCGCTGCGGAGATCAAGCCGGTCGGCGATTTCGGCTGGTTTGGCGTCGGCAAGGCTTATGAAATGGAAAAGGGGCACTTTTTCTGGGTCGGCGAATTCAGTGGGACGTTTTTCAATGACAAGGGTGAGAGTGGTCCCTTTCACCGCGCTGGCGTCAAATGTCCGGGATGGCTGGACATGGACTTTGGCGCTGGCAAGAGCAAAGGCGGAGGCACCTGCATTGTCACCGACTTGCAGGGGGATCAGGCCTACATGACCTGGACCAATGCGGGCGTCCCCGGCCCCGGTGGACGCGGGCCGGGAACCTTCGAGTACACCGGGGGCACCGGAAAGTACGCGGGCATCAGTGGCAAAAACACATTTGTCGGCGTCACGCAGGTCAACTGGTCTGACGGCTCGGCCTCCGGCTTCGCGACCTGGAATCGCTAGCATCCGCGCCGGCCACGCTTTCCCGGCGTTGCTGGCGCTTTTTCGTTCTGGCAGGAACACCGCGCATCGAAAGTGCGCGGATTCCTGCACCTTTACTTCCCCGGAATACGGTCATAAAAAACCATGACCTTCTTCCGGGCTACCGTCTCGCGCACATGACGTTGTACGCATGGATCAGCCCTTGATCGGGGAAGGAGCCGTGCTGTCGAGATGGGCAGTGTAGCGGCAGAGGGCAAGCTCCGGGCAACTCGGCACTCGCCATTCGAATTCGACAATGGCTTTCTCGTTCTTACCGAAGCCGGCACCAAACGCCGCGCATCGCTTCATTTGGTTTCGGGCAACGATGCAGTGCAGGCACTGCATGCAGGCGGACTCGAGGTGCTCGACCTGGACCTCTCATCATTCACCGCGAAATTGAAAGCTGAAAACCACACTCTGAAGCGCTCTCTGACCGACCCGCATATCTTCAGCGGCATTGGAAACGCCTATTCCGACGAGATTTTGCACCATACACGGCTGTCGCCAATCGCCATGACCGGAAAATTGTCGGACAACGAGGTTGCACGACTATTCGACGCCGTCCGCGGCACGCTCACTGAGTGGACGGATCGCCTACGAAAAGAAGCCAGCGGTGCTTTCCCCGAAAAAGTCACCGCCTTCCGCGAAGGCATGGCGGTACATGGACGATTCGGCAAGCCCTGCCCGGTGTGCGGTTCACCTGTACAACGCATTGTCTACGCCGAAAACGAAACCAACTATTGCGCCCGCTGCCAAACCGCTGGGAGGATACTCGCCGACCGGGCGTTGTCGCGGTTGCTTAAAAAAAGCTGGCCGAAATCTCTGGACGATTTGGAGTGAATAGTCCTCCGAACGATTGATCCAACGTTCATGGCGCTTGGCGCCGCCCCGGACAATGAAAGAGATTTATTTCCCGCAAAACTCATTTAACGCGAAGGAGCACGAAGGAAAGACAGCGCCGATCAGCAAGGGCGGAGTGATACGACCTTTATAGATTGGATCATTCTGATCCTGATTGACGACCCGCGCAGTGGAGCAGGGCGTTCCGGGAGCAGCTCGCGTCACATCGGGGTCTTATGGCGTGATATCCCGGTCGCTACCTTGGGTAAGCGCTTCGGTCAGCGCGACGGCCAGTATTAAAATTCGCGCTCGCCCGCTACAACGCCGACGGCAGCCTGGATGCCACTTTCGACGGCGATGGCAAGACGACCTCGGCTTTCGGCGAGGGTACAAACGTTGGGTATTCCGTGGCGCTGCAGAGAGACGGCAAAATCGTCGCGGCAGGCCTTGTCGAAGAAAATGGTGTGAATAGATTCGCGCTTGCGCGCTACAACGGCGATGGCAGCCTGGATGCGACCTTCAATGGCGACGGAAAAGCGACCACGGATTTCGGCGGTATTAACGGCAGCGCTCTGTCCGTGGCCGTACAAAGGGATGGCAAGATCGTCGCAGCGGGCTACGCCATGGAGAGCGGTGTGTTGAAATTCGCGCTCGCACGTTACGACAGTGGAATTAATTGAGTAGCCATCGACATCAAGCAGAGCGCCGCCGCCAACGCCATCAATCCCAAGAGCAGCGGTCAGGCCCCGATGGCTATTCTGTCCAGTACCATATTGCATGCATCGAGGGCGATGAGCCTGGCGTCCCCGACCTTGGGTCGTGCCGGGGCGAAGATGAGCCTCGCCGTCTGCATCCTATGTGGTCAGCACCTCAATGCCTACGGATTGCTCGATCTGGACTGCAACCTCCACACGCCGTTGACAGGCTTCCAAGCTGGCGACGCAAACGGCATCCTCATGGGCAAAACCGTGTCCGGCGCAGCGCTTCAGGGGCAGGATTCGGTTCACGTCTTCATCAAGAAGAAGTAACGGGTACCAAAAGATTGGCCAACGGGCGGAAACGCCCGTTTGACGTTGATCTGCTCAGGGGCGCCGAAACGCCCCTGCTCTTAAGAAGAGCCAGCCAACAGCCTGGCCACCTGCAAGACCACGGCCGGACCAACACAACTGAGTGGTTCATGGGAAGGGCCGGGGGTGAGGGAGGATCATAGAAAGGGCCAGAGATGGGCACGACGATGCGAACACGGGTGCTCACCCGTCGCTTGAAGGCGAGGGGTTTCCAGATCCCCATCCGGGGACTCTAAAACCGCGGAAAGTCAGTTTGCTCAGGACAAACCGGTCATGTTCCGAACAGGTCAGAGTGCGTGCCGGTACGCTCAAAACAAACCACGTTGCCTTCCACCCGGTAAATCAGCACCCAGTCCGGTTCGATGTGAAGGTCGCGGCTTGACTGCCATTCACCTTTCAGCGGGTGATCGCCAAGCGCGCGGGGAAGGGTGGCACCTGTCAACAACAATTCGATAACGATCCGCAGCTTGCTCATGTCCTGGCCGCGCTTTGCAGCCAGCTTCACGTCGCGTTTGAACTGCCCGGTATAACTGGGCAACCGCATCAAATTCCCAGTTGTTTGAACAGGGCGGAGGCACTCGATGCCTTAAACACGTCTTCACCTTTGCGGCTCTTGCGCAGGGTTTCAGCCGTCAATGTATTGGGCGTTTCGTTCTCGGCAATGTAGAGACGCATCAAATCACGGATGATCTGCGCGGCGGGCCGGTGGCGATCGGCCGCCACGGCCATGAAGCGCTCGCGCAACTCCGGTTCCATCTTGATCGACATTTGTACCTCTTTAGTCATGCTGTGCCTCACTGGCGAGGGGTTGCTGATGCGACAATTCTATAAGGTATCCTAAAGGTATGCAATGGACACCTTCAGGATACCGCGGTACAGGCCCACAAAAACCGGCCAGGCTTATTGGCGTGTGCATTGCTTCGCTGGCAACGTGTTGCCGGCTGCTTAGCTGCCGGTATTCGCTATTCTCCCGCACACCCGGCATTACTCCCGGGAAATCCCCCTGAGCGAAACGCCGAAGTCCGCCGCCCCGACCGAATCCGAAGTGTGAATTTCGCACACCTGCCGTGTGTTTAGGTCACAGCTTTCCCGCACTGCTCCCCGTAATCTGATCCTGCGTCGCCGATTCACCAAGCACGACCGGCTGACCGAAACGGCGTATCCCTTTTTGACCGCCACTTTCTCATTACGGAGGAACTGAAAATGAACCCAACCAATCTCGTTGCCCGCAACCTCTTCAAGGCTACCCTTGCTCTGGCAGTGGGTGCCCTTTCAATGTCGGCATACTCCGCTCAATGGCAGCCGGTGGCGGCCACGGAATCCGGATCGCTCTTCGTGGATTTGCAGAGTATCGAGACCACCGGCGGAGAGGTCCGTGCGCGCGTCCTGCGTCACTTTGCCGAACCCCGTTTCGCCAGCGATGACACTTACTCCCATGTTTCCAGGGTCCTGCTGGTGAAAATCGATTGCGCCACCGGCAGCATAGAAAGTGTCGCGGCAAATGCCTCGAACAAACAGTTCAGCGACAGCCACGACCCGTTGTCCCTGGCCCGGCCGACCTCCGGGCTTGACGCCATCAAGGCGGTGGCCTGCAATCCGGGAAGTATTGCCGCTTATATCCCGAAGTAAGGATCAGGTTCACGAAATCTCTTGCTGCTGCCGTCTCCTCAATCAAGGCAGCTTGCCGCCGACCCGAAAGGGTCGGCGGTCTTTTGTGTTCTGATCTATTTACATTCCAGTCGCCGCCAGCCAGCCACCAATCTTTCCTTCATAGCGTTCTCGCAACACCACAATCGGGCCGACACAACCCTGGGGCAGGGACACCTTGGCCTCGACCTTGGCGTTGCCTTTCTTGTCGAGGAGCGCAAGTTCGGTTTGCGCCGCCACAGCGGCTCCCGAAGGGCCATGACAAATCACCGCCGCCGCCACCGCATCCACTCCATCGGGTGTACCGTTGAACTCTCCGACCGTAGTATCGTTGAGAACCAGGCCCGGCACCGACCTCCCCTGCGACTTGCTGGCTGCCAACCGTGCGCACCGCTTTACGAAAGATCCCCGTCTTGCCAAGTCTCGTAGTTTCACGCGGGTGCCTCACACAATCGGCTTCAGTTTTGGTAAGGCAACCGGCGACAAATTCGGTTTCCAAGGCCGTCACGCAGCCGTGGCGCCGATTCCGTTGACGTTCAAGTAAATCTCGGAGAGCGGCAGGTCGAAGTCTAGAGAGGAAACGGCCACCGCGTCCTGTAAGCGGTTCGCGGCATGAAGCAACCAGCGCTCCACAGGCTGACGGCTGTAGTGTTCGACCAGCATTCTGTCCTGGGCGATAAGTAGGTAGTCAGTCAGCGAGGCCAAAGTCCGGTATTGCTCCGACTTCTTGCCGCGGTCGTAGGCCTCGCTGGATTCGGAAAGCACTTCGACGAGCAATGTCGGGTTAAGAAGCGTGTCGCCGGGCGCTTCGATCCGAGATTGCCCGCATACAACGACGACATCCGGGTAAGTGTACAAGCCGGAAACGCTTACCTTCACCCGCATGTCGCTGGGGTAGACCCGGCAGGGTTTGCCCCTGAGGCGTTGGTGCAGGTACGCAAGAACGTTGCCGACGATCAAATTGTGCGCCTCGCTCGCCCCGCCCATGGCGAAGATTTCGCCGCCAAAGAACTCGTGCTTCTCGTGAACGTGGCGTTCGAGTTCGAGGTACTCCTCCAGGGTGTACTGCTTATTCGGTTGAACGGACATAACTTTCCAGGACCACGGGAATCGATAGCCTAAAGTCTACTCGTCTGGTTCGTTTCCCGCCATGATTGGGAATGAGGGTCGTGGCGGCTCAGTAAGGCGACGAGCAAGCCAGCATCAACGATTACGATACCGGCCAGAAAACTGCACAAGCAAGTCAGAGTGGTAGCTTCCTACCAGCTCGACGGAATTTTCTTGCGGATGGTGACACGCTTGCCATCGACAGCGATGTAACCGCCCTCGGCAAGGTCGTGCATGATGCGGCTGACCATTTCGCGGGAGGCCCCGATGCGATTGGCAAGATCCTGCTGGGTAAGTTTCTGATCGATGACCAGTTCGCCGCCTTTTTCCGTGGCAAGGGAATAGAGAGTCTTGACCAGGCGCCCGAACACATCCAGTAACGCCAAGGTCCTTACGTTTTCGGTCAGCGCCCGCACTCTCACGGCCAGCCCCTTGAGCAGCGCAACGGCGATTCTGGGTCGCGCCGCAATCGTTTCGGTTATCTGTGCCTTGGAAATCACTAACACCTTGCAGGGTTCCAAAGCCGCGACGAAGGCCGAGCGCGGTGCCTCGTCAAACAATGCCAGTTCCCCAAAATATTCTCCCGGCCCTTCGGTCGACAGGATCACCTCCTTGCCATTTTCGTCGCTCAGATAGGCTTTCACCGAACCGGACTGAATCAGGAACATCGAGCCGCCTTCGTCGCCCTCGTTGACGATGATGGCGCCCTTGGGATAGGCACGCATCGTCGCGCGTTCGGTGACGAACGCAATGTCCTCTTCGGACAGCCCCTGGAAGATCGCTACGTTCTTAAGCATGTTCGAGTTGAAATGGGGAGGGGTGAGGGGTTAAGGCGGTGAACGGTAATCGGTGAACGGTCACTCGTCACTTGTTACCTCTCACCGCTTTCTCATCGATGTTGCGCGTTGATCTTTTCCAGCGCCGCCGAGCCTGGACAAAGATCTTTATCGGTCAGCCGGTTGAAAGGCGTTTCGACCGTATTGAGGTGGACATGGAGGTCTTCGGGTGCGGAATCGACATAGAGCAAACCCGTCACCAGCTCGCCTTTTTCCTGGTGCGCGGCGATGTAGTTCATCGCCGTCACGCGACTCGTGGGGTCGTATTCCGGGCGGGTCTTGCGCAGCCGCAGCACCGAACCGTCGGGCTGCGGCACGCGAATCACGTCGCCTTCCTCGACCTCCGCGGCGAGCGCCTTGGGGTCCGGCCAGAAATCGAGTCGGTTGACCGATTCGTTGTGCTCGCGCACATAGTCGAAACTTTTTGTGCTGCCGGCGTGGTTGTTGAACGCCACACACGGGCTGATCACATCGATGAAGGCCGCTCCTTGATGCGCGATCGCCGCCTTGACGAGCGGCACGAGCTGGGCCTTGTCGCCGGAAAAGCTGCGCGCGACAAAAGTAGCACCGAGCAGCAGCGCGAGCGACACCGTGTCCACCGGCGAATCGCGGTTGACGATGCCACGCTTGGACTTCGAACCGGCATCGGCGGTGGCCGAGAACTGGCCCTTGGTCAGACCGTAAACGCCGTTGTTTTCGAGAATATAGGTCATGTTCACGCCGCGCCGCATGACATGGGCAAACTGGCCGAGTCCGATGGAGGCCGAGTCCCCATCGCCCGAGACCCCTAGGTAGATAAGATCGCGGTTGGCGAGGTTCGCGCCGGTCAACACCGAGGGCATACGGCCATGAACCGTGTTGAAGCCATGGGAATTGCCGAGAAAATAATCCGGTGTCTTCGACGAGCAGCCGATGCCGGACAACTTGGCCACCCGGTGCGGTTGCACGTCCAGTTCCCAGAACGCCTGAATCAGCGCGGCCGAGATCGCGTCGTGGCCGCAGCCGGCACACAGGGTCGAAACCTTGCCCTCGTAGTCGCGGCGCGTGAAGCCGACTTTGTTGACCGGCAGCGTCGGGTGATGAAGCATGGGTTTGGCAATGTAAGTCATGCGGCGATATCCTTTTTCAGAGGTCGCACATTGAGCGCCGCTACGATTGCGACGATGTGGCCGGTAATGAAGCGCGCGGTGATTGGTGTGCCGTCATAGTGCAGAATCGGAATAAGGCTGGCGGGGCTGATGCCGGCGTCATTGACCAGCAGGGTCTTCAACTGGGCGTCGCGGTTCTGCTCCACTACGAACACCTTTGAGTGCGAGGCGACAAAATCGAAAATCTCGTCCTGGAAAGGGAACGCCCGCACGCGCAGGGCGTTCACGTAGATGCCCTGCTCGGCCAGCGTCTCCAGGGCTTCCTGCATCGCCGCACTGGTGGAACCGAAGTAGATCACGCCGAAGCGCGCAGGGTACTTTGCCGGAGTCAGTACCGGCTTGGGCACCAGCGATTTGGCGGACTCGAACTTCTTCAACAGCCGCTGCACGTTGTAAAGATAATCCGGCCCCGCCTCCGAATACTGCGCATAAGGGTTCTTGCTGGTGCCGCGCGTAAAGTAGCCGCCTTTATTCGGATGGGTTCCGGGGTAAGTGCGATACGGAATGCCGTCGCCGTCGGCATCGAGATATCTGCCGAACTCCTTGCCCGCCTCGAGCATTTCGCTGGTCATCACCTTGCCGCGGTCGTATTGCTGGCTTTCGTCCCACTTGAGCGGCGCGCTCAGGCGCTGATTCATGCCGATGTCCAGATCGGTCATGACGAATACCGGCGTCTGCAGCCGATCGGCAAGATCGAGCGCCTGGGCTGCATGCTCGAAACATTCGTTGGGATCTTCCGGAAACAACATCACGTGTTTGGTATCGCCGTGCGAGGCATAGGCGCAGGCGAGCAGGTCGGACTGCTGGGTACGTGTGGGCATGCCGGTCGAGGGGCCGCCGCGCTGCACGTCGAAGATCACCGCCGGGATCTCGGCAAAATACGCCAGCCCGATAAATTCCTGCATCAGCGAGATGCCCGGGCCGGCGGTCGCGGTGAAGGCGCGCGCGCCGTTCCATGCCGCGCCGACGACAATGCCGATCGACGCAAGTTCGTCCTCTGCCTGCACGACGGCAAACTTGTTCTTGCCGCTGTCCTTGTCCACACGCAGCTTTGCGCAGTATTTTTCGAACGCCTCGGCCAGCGAGGAGGACGGCGTGATCGGATACCACGCGCATACTGTTGCGCCGCCGTACACGCAGCCCAGCGCGGCCGCCGAATTGCCGTCGATGAAAATCTGGTCGCCCACGCGGTCGGCGCGTTTTACCCGGATCCCGAGCGGGCACTCGAGGTGCTCCAGCGCATAGTCGCGCCCCATGCGCAGCGCATGAAGATTCGGTTCGAGCAAGGCTTCCTTGCCCTTGTACTGCTCTCCGATCAGCCCGGCAATCGCGTCCACATCGACGTCGAGCAGCGCCGAGAGTGCGCCGAGGTAAATGACGTTTTTGAACAATTGCCGCTGACGCGGATTGCTGTAGGCCTGGTTGCAGATCTCGGTCAGCGGCACGCCGAGGACCTTGATGTCGTCGCGGAACTTCGATTTTGGCAGGGACTTGGTGTTGTCGTAGAAAAGATAGCCGCCGGGATCGATTTCCTTCACGTCCTGGTCCCAGGTCTGTGGATTCATCGCCACCATGAGGTCCACGCCGCCACGCCTGCCGCGCCAGCCCTTCTCGCTGACGCGCACCTCATACCAGGTTGGCAGCCCCTGGATGTTGGAGGGGAAAATGTTGCGCGGGCTCACCGGCACGCCCATGCGCAGGATCGCCTTGGCGAACAGTTCGTTGGCGGAGGCCGAGCCCGAGCCGTTGACGTTGGCGAACTTGACGACGAAATCGTTTATTTTTGGCTGCGACATGCCGGCCCCGCCTGAGTCATGTTCAAAAGGAATTTGCGCATGTCCCAGGCCCCCGTTGGGCAGCGCTCGGCGCACAGGCCGCAATGCAGACAGACATCCTCGTCCTTGGCCATGATGCGCCCGGTCTTGAGCCCTCCCGAGACATACAAGTCCTGGGCCAGATTCAGAGCCGGCGCACTGAGCCTGCCACGCAGTTCGGGCTCTTCGCCATCGTCGGTAAAGGTAATGCAATCCATCGGGCAGATATCGACGCAGGCGTCGCACTCGATGCACAGCTTCGGCTCGAACACCGTCTGCACATCGCAGTTCAGGCAGCGTTGCGCTTCGGCAAAGGCCTGTTTCAAATCGAAGCCCAGTTCGACCTCGACCTTGACGCTTTTTAACGCGATGGTCTGCTCCTTGAGCGGAACCTTGCGCCGGGTTTCGTTGGAAATATCGTTGTCGTAGCTCCACTCGTGGATACCCATCTTCTGACTGATGAGATTGACCATGGGCGGCGGACGCTTGCGAAGATCGGCATTCTGGCAAAGCTGATCGATCGAAATGGCGGCGTCGTGCCCATGCGCCACGGCCCAGATGATGTTCTTCGGGCCGAAGGCGGCATCGCCGCCGAAGAATATTTTAGGGTCGGAACTCTGGAACGTCACCTTGTCCACCACCGGCATGTTGTTGTCGTCGAATTCGATCCCGGCGTCGCGTTCGATCCACGGAAAGGCGTTTTCCTGGCCCACCGCGATCAACACATTGTCGCATTCGAAGTGCTGGTCCGGTTCACCGGTGGGCACCAGCTTGCGACGTCCCCTCTCATCCCGCACGGCCTTGACCTTCTCGAAGCTCATGCCGGTGAGTTTGCCCTGGGTGTGTTCGAAACTCTTCGGCACCAGGTAATTGAGGATGGGGATGCCCTCGTGCATCGCGTCTTCTTTTTCCCAGGGGCTGGCCTTCATTTCCTCGAAGCCACTGCGCACGATGACCTTGACGTCTTCGCCACCCAGGCGCCGCGAGGTACGGCAACAGTCCATCGCGGTATTGCCCCCGCCCAGCACGATGACCCGTTTACCGATGGAACTGGCATGGCCGAAAGAAACCGAGGACAACCAGTCGATCCCGATGTGAATGTCTTTTGCGACATCGCGTCGGCCAGGAAGTTCCAGATCGCGGCCACGCGGCGCACCGGTGCCAACAAAAATCGCGTCGAAACCTTCTGCCTTGAATTTCTTCATGCTGTCGATACGCACTCCGCCGCGAAATTCGACGCCGGTGCCCAGGGCATAGCCGACTTCTTCGTCGATGACTTCCTCGGGCAGACGAAAACGCGGAATCTGGGTGCGGATCATGCCACCCGCCTTTGGATCCTGATCGAAGACCGTGACCTGATAACCCAAGGGCGCCAGATCGCGTGCCACCGTGAGGGAGGCCGGTCCCGCGCCGATACAGGCGATGCGCTTGCCGTTTTTCTTCTCCGGCGGCTTGGGCAGTCGCGGGCGGATATCTTCCTTATTGTCGGCTGCCACTCGTTTGAGCCGGCAAATCGCCACCGGTTCCGGCTTGGTCTGATTGTGTTCCTCGACCCGACCGCGCCGGCAGGCCGGTTCGCAGGGACGGTCACAGGTGCGGCCGAGAATGCCCGGGAAAACGTTGGACTCCCAATTCACCATGTAGGCATCGCCATGGCGACCGGCCGAAATCATGCGAATGTATTCCGGAACCGGGGTATGGGCCGGACAAGCCCATTGGCAATCCACGACCTTATGGAAATAGTCGGGGACCGAGATGTCTGTGGGTTTCAACGAACACTCCTTAATTTGGGCGCTTTTAAGCTTTATTTTGTGCCCAGCGGAGGTCCGCGACGACGGGAATCTCCTGGGATTGCCTGCCCAAAGGTCATCGCTAGTGTAGCGTTTTGCAACAAGGCAGGGAATAAGGGTGACGGGTGACGGGTGACGGGTGAACAGTAAACGGTGAACGGTAAAAAGCGGCATGCCGATTTTCAGCTCTTTCTCTAGCCTCTAGCCGCTTTATCTTCCCTCGTCCTCCGTCCCCCGTCACTCATTCACCGTTCACCGCTCTCCCCTAGTCGAGCACCAGCGAGACCAATCCATCCGCCAGCTTGGGTTCGAACCAGGTGGATTTCGGCGGCATGACTTCACCGGCATCGGCGACGGACATAAGATCCTCCATGCGTGTGGGAAACATTGAGATCGCCAGCGCCATTTCGCCGCTATCTACGCGCTGCTCCAATTCCTCCAGACCGCGAATGCCGCCGACAAAATCGATACGCTTTTCGCGCCGGGGATCGGTGATGCCAAGCAGCGGCGCCAGCAGGAACCGGCCCAGCAGACTGACGTCGAGTCGCTCCACCGGATCATTTGCCGGCACGAGTGCGGCATGAATAGTCAACCGGTGCCACTGGCCGGCAAGATAAAGACCGAATTCGCCAGGCTTGGCGGGCGTAACCGGGCCGGACGCTGTGTGCACGGAAAAATGCTGCCCAAGCCGGGACAGAAACTCCCCGGCGCTCAGTCCGTGAAGGTCGCGCACCACCCGGTTATACGGCAGGATGCGCATCTGATGATGCGCGAACGCCACCGCCAGAAAATAGTTGTAACTCTCGACCCCGGTGTGCCGGCCATTGGCCGCGCGGCGTGACGCGGCCACGCGCGAGGCCGCGGCGGAACGATGATGACCATCGGCGATATACAGCGCCGGCATGACATCAAAGGCGTGTGTGAGGCTTTCGATGACCACTGTGTCGGCAATTTTCCACAGCGTATGCCGCACGCCGGTGTCGGCCACCATATCGGCAATCGGTTCTCCGCTCGCGGCTTGGGCAAGCAGTGCATCCACCTGCGGCGCGGACGGATAAGCCAGCAACACCGGGCCCGTTTGTGCATTGAGCGCCTCGATCTGGCGCACCCGATCATCCTCTTTATCCGGACGAGTGAATTCGTGTTTGCGAATGCGATTGGTATCGTATGCCGCCACCGATGCCGCGCCGACAATGCCGGTCTGGACATGTGCACCCAGGATCAGGCGATAGGCATACAAAACGGGTACGGCATCCCGCACCAGAACACCCTGGTCAAGCATGCGTTCAAGATTTTCGGCGGCCTTTGCATACACGGCGGCCGAATACGGATCGGTGCCGGGTGGAAGATCGATTTCCGGTTTAGAGAGGTGCAGGAAACTCCAGGGTTTGCCTGCGGCGCGAATACGCGCCTCGTCGCTGGACAACACGTCGTAGGGTGGCGCGGCAACATCGGCGGCGCGCCCGGGCGCCGGGCACAAGCCGGTGAATGGCCGGATCATCGGGTAATTATCGAGATGGCTGACGCTATTCTTTCAGCGGCAGCAAAGTAAGTTCGACCCGCCGGTTGTGCGCACGCCCCGCCTCGGTATCGTTGGAAGCAATCGGATGGGTTTCCCCCGCCCCAATAGTAATGGTGCGCTCCTTTTTGACGCCATTGGCGATGAGATGCTGGGCGACGGCAGCGGCGCGCTCCTCGGATAACTTCTGATTGAATTCCGGATTACCCACACTATCGGTGTGACCATCCACCTCGATGAGGGTTTTTTCGTATTTCTTCGCCACCATCACCACGCCGTCCAGGGCATTGTGAATGGAGTGGTTCAGCTCGGCACTGCCGCTGCGAAAGGAAATGCTGCCGGGCATGTTGAGCGTGATGTTGTCGCCCTTGCGCGTCACCGACACACCCGTGCCTTGCATTTTCTTGCGCAATTCGGCTTCCTGTTGATCCATGTAGGCGCCAACTGCCCCGCCGGCAAGCCCGCCTACGCCGGCGCCGATCAGCGCGCGCTTGCGACGTTCCTGCGCGTCGCCACCGCTTAGGGCGCCGATCACCGCCCCGGCAATGGCGCCAATGCCGGCCCCCTTGGTGGCGGAACTGGTTTTTTCTTCCCCCGTGTACGGGTCGATCGTCTTGCAGGCCCCCAGTAAGAGAATACTGGCGAGCGAAAAAATAGTCAGGCTACGAGTGATATGAATCATTAGCGTTCCATGGAAACAAACAAAGGTGCGCATTCTACCAATCCCGCCCTATTTAAGGCCGGATATAGACATAGCCTTCCCGCGCTTGCAGCCTTGCAATTTCGGCCACGCCGGAAGGCACAATCTGGAGATTGTCGATCAGGTCTTTCGCGGTGAGTTTGAACGCATTCATGCTGTTCTGGCAGATGCGGAATTCCACACCACGGGCGGCGAGCCCGTCCACCCACTCGGCGAAAGGTCTGCCTCCGGCATCCTGCGCGCCAAAGGTAAAAGCCCGCACGCCCGTGGCCAACGCGACCACGACAATTTTTGCCTGGGCATCCGCATGCAGGTGGTTGTTGATGTTGTTCATCGCGAGAGTCGCCAGTTTGTCGTCAGGCAAGTGATAGACAGTCTTGATAGGCTCTTCTGCTCGCACCGACAACGCGCCAACCAGCAAGGCACCCACCAGTAAACTTGTAAGTCGGGCCAGGAATCCATGCTTTTTCATGCTTCGTCTCCTCGAAGAAGTTGAGTATCCGTTTTACAGCAGCCCCAATTCACCCATTTCAACGCGCAATTGCCCCGGGTCGCGAAATTGCAGAGCCCGCAGACCGGATTTTCGGCCAGCCTCGACATTGTGAGTAATGTCGTCGATAAATACCGTGCGCGCCAGGTTCAAGCGACAACGTTCGATCGCCAGGGAAAAAATCCGCGGATCAGGTTTCGCCAGCCCCACTTGGCCCGACACCACGATATCTTCGAACCACTGCAGAAATTCGAAGCGCCGCTGGGCGATGGGAAAGGTCTCCGCCGACCAGTTGGTCAACGCCAGCAGCCGAACTCCGCGCTTGCGCAACTCGGCAAGTATCGCCACCGTCCCCGCGATGGCATCACCTAGCCTGAATATTTCACCATAGAGCGCAAAAGAAATCGGCGTTTCCACTGATCTCTCCTATGATGTTGGTGTCAATGCAACCACACGGAAGAGGAGAAACGCCGATGCCAAATTGTACTCAAGATTCTTCATCAGAGCGGCTCGAATT
>CAMDKM010000018.1 GCA_945900965.1 Bordetella parapertussis
GGATCATGTCATTTCTCCCGGGACGTTGGTCCGGATTAACTCTTGGCCGGGGCAGCCCCGGCAGGCAGCGCGGCGGGGGCGGGCGGGGGCGCCATCACCGTCACCGGCGCGCCATCGCGTAACTTCATCTGACCTTCGGTGATCACCGAATCGCCGGCGGCCAGGCCGGTCAGAATTTCGACTTCTCCCGGCCGGCGCACACCGATGTCGATCCGTGTCAGAGCCGCCTTGCCATCCACCACCTTAAATACAAAACTGTCCTTGCCCTGCGGCCAGATCGCCGTTTCCGGCACCAGAATCGCGCTCGGCCGGCTCTCAAGCGTGACCGCCACCCGCACGAACATCCCAGGCTTGAGCTTCAGGCCGGTGTTGGTGACACGGGCACGCATGGAAATCGTGCGGGTCTTTTCATCGACCGTCGGCTCCGTGGCGTACACCCGTCCCGAGAATTGCTCACCCGGATAGGCATCGAGACGGATGGCGACATCCTGATTTGGCCGGACTTTCGCCATATAGTTCTCCGGAATCTTGAAATCCACCTTGATGGAGCTGAGGTTTTCCAGGCGCACAATGTCGCTGCCGGCCTTGATGTAGGCACCGGGACTGACCTGCCGCAATCCGAGCACACCGGAAAACGGCGCGCGAATGAGGGTTTTGGCGACATGGGTTTGCGCTTCATCGAGCCGCGCCTGCAAGCGCGCAACGTTGCCCTGCTGGACATCAAGCGCATCCTTGCTGATGAATTTCTGATCGAACAATTCCTGGGCGCGATGCAGGCGCTGCCGCTCGGTATTCAAGTCCGCGCGAACGGCGGCGAGCTGGGCCTCGAATTCAGCGCTGTCTATGGTGACCAACTTGGCGCCCCTGGCGACCGCCTGGCCTTCCTGAAAATGCAGCCCGACAACTCGGCCATCAATTTCCGGCCGAATCACCACCGACTCTTCCGCAAGCAGCGACCCGACGGCGGTCACCTCGTCGATCACCGCGCCGATTTTGACGGGAACCGCCTTGACCGGCAGACCCGGCGGCGGCCCGGCAGGCGTTACCGATGTTGCAACACCCGCCTTGGTCCCTGCACTGGCGTCGTTTTTTGACCCACAGCCGCTGGTCAGCAAAGCTATGGCAGTAAGGGCGGCAATGGCAACGTTCTGTATATTAAGCATAAGCAGTGGCATACCTTTGATCTTCGAAGGGCAACCCGAAGCGGGATGCGTTGCGAAGCGACAATAAAATTAAGCAGCCCCAGGTTCCTGTCGGAATTGGGGCCGTCGGAGATTTTTTGTTGTCTGAAGCGGTGCGCGCCCCGGCGGCGCTCTTTGCTGACTTGAGAGTCAGTTATTTTGCCAAATGATAGCCGAGAAATCCCCATGCCACCAAAACATTTTCGCAGGAGGCTTTACAGCTTACTCGGATAATTTATCCTTAACAAAGCAGATGAACCACAGAGGCACCCAGAACACAGAGGAAAAACCCCCTCTATGCGAATCTTCGGAATTCACCAGTATTAGGGGAGCAGGGCGAGCGGGATACTCATTGCAATATCGTTTTTCTCTGCGTCTCCGTGCCTCTGTGGTGAGGTCCTTAGGTTTATTCCAGCTTGCCGCGCCGGTTGGTGGGACAGGCACGGTGCACAGCCAGGGAATCCCGGGCCGCCTTTTCCTGTTCGATCTCGCTGTACACACGGTCCATGTTCAAGGCCGCGACCCCATCCAGAAGGCGCAGCAATCGAGGGGTCGACGGCAGACCCGCCTCGAGGTACATGCCGATGCGCCCGCGAAAAATGGCCGTGGACGCTGCGCTGAGCCCGAACATGTCGAACAAACTGTCAGCATTGACCCGTGCAAATGCGGCCGCGGGGCGCTGCCCCTGAACCTCACTGGTCAATGCGGCGAATTGGGCTGCATCGCTTTTTTCTCGGACAAAGCCTACGACCACCGTCTCATGCTCGGAAAGGAATCCATCAAACGTCGATTCGTCGAGGACGGTGGGGCTCATGAACGTCAGGCCGGCTCGCTTGTTTGCGCTGCCTCTTGAGCCGCCACATCCCGATGCACCTGCGCCATGTCGAGCCCTTGAACCTTGTTCAGCATCGATTCCAGAGCGGCGCCAGGCAGAGCACCCGCCTGCGACACCAGCAACACCTTTTCGCGAAACACCATCAGGGTCGGGATCGAACGAATCTCGAAGTAGCCGGCCAGTTCCTGCTCTTCCTCGGTATTGACCTTGCCGAACACCACGCCAGGATACTTTTCCGAGGTGGCCTCGAACACCGGCGCAAACGAGCGACAAGGCCCGCACCACGGCGCCCAGAAATCGACAACCACCGTGTCGTTGCCGCTGACCATCTGATCAAAATTGTCCTTGGTTAATTCCACCGTGCTCATGAATCCTGCTCCCCTGCGCATCGAATTGAGAATGTCCGAGATTGTGCCAGACGACGCAACTTTCAACCTTAATACTGCACCACAGAGACGCGGAGACACAGAGAAGTACGGGACAATTAGTATCCTACGATACCGTGCTCATCCTTTATTGATGAAGACACGCATAGATACAACGATCTGTTTTTTCTGTGTGTTCTCGGCGTCTCTGTGGTTCAACCGTTTTTAGATTCAAGCTGCCTGAGGAATTTTGCCGGCCTCGAAACGGCCGAAATGCAGCAGGATAGCCGGCAGCACCAAGAGATTGAGGAGCGTGGACGTCAACAACCCGCCAACAATAATGGTCGCCATCGGGCCTTCGATCTCGCGCCCCGATTCGCCGCTGCCCAGCGCCAGCGGCAACAGTCCCAGCGCCGTCACCAGAGCGGTCATTAAAATCGACGGCAGTCGTTCCGCCGCGCCACGCAGGCAGGTTTCGAGATTCCACGGCAGACGCTCGACATCCACCAGATGCTGGTAATGCGACACCAGCATGATGGAATTGCGCAGGGTAATGCCGAACAGGGTAACAAATCCGACCAGCGAACCCAGCGACATCCAGCCGCCGCTTGCCAACACCGCGATCACACCGCCTATAAGCGCAAACGGCAAATTAAGAAAAGTAATGATGAGGTTTTGCAGCCGGCCGAAGGCCACATAGAGCAGCAGAAAAATGCCGATACCGGCGATCAGCGAATGCACAATCAGATCTTCGCGCGCTTGCGCCTGAGCCTGGGCTGCGCTGGCGAATACGGCGTAATTGCCCTTGGCCAGATGGGCTTCCGCAGCAATGCGTGCCCTCACATCACGCTCGAAATCAGCGGCGTCTCGACCCACCACATTGGCGGTGACAGTCTGAATCCGCCGGCCACCGGAATGCAGGATCTTGTAACGCCCACCCGTCAGGCCGATATCCGCGACCTCGCCGAGGCGCACCATCCGTCCATCGGCCGCCTTGAAGCGCAGATTGGCCACCTGCCCGATGCGGTTGCGAATCTCGGGCGCCAGCACTACCACGACGTCCGTCATCCGAGCGCCCTGGTACACCTGTCCAACCCGCACGCCACTGTAGGCGGCATGGATCGCCTCCATCACGTCGAGGGCTCGCAAGCCCAGCGCCGCCAGCCTTTCCTGGTTGACCCGAATGCTGAGTTGCGGCGTGCCTGGCGGGGCCTGAAGCTGGACGTCACGTGCGCCGGGAATCTGCGCCATTAGTCTGGCGACCCGTTGTGCATCCTGGTCCAGTAGATCCAAAGACTCGCCATGCAGGTTGACAACAAAATCGGCGGCAAATCCGGTGATGGTCTCGCCGATACGCTCGGTCAGGAAGGTATTCACGCTAAAAGTGACGCCTGGGAAATTGCCCACCCGGTCTCCGGCGAGCGTGGCGCGGATTTCGCGCAATACGCGTTCCTGTTCCTCACCATCGAGGGCGCCGATTTCCACTTCGTATTCGCTGTAGTGCGTGCCAAACGTATCGGCGCCGCCCGGGGCGCGCCCGACCCATTGGGCAACGGACTTCACGCCTCGGATGGAACCGATCGCTTCTGCGATACGCTGTCCCAGGCGCAAGGATTCGGCCTGTGCGGTGCCCGGCACGGCGGTAACGTGGATGATGTAATGACCTTCCCGCAGGGCCGGAATAAATTCCCCGTTGAACAACGGCAAGATGGCAATGCCCCCGGCGATCACCAGCGTGACACCGCTCAACACCCGGCCGGGAAAGCGCTCGATGCGCGCCAGCAAACCAATGTAACGCGGCTTCAACCAGCGCACAAAAGGGGGATCCGCCGTCGGCAGACGACCGCGCGCCAACAGCATATAACACAACGCGGGCGTCAGACTGAGCGCCACCACCAGCGAGGCGAGAATGGCAAAAATATAAGCCAGCCCCAGCGGCGCGAACAGCTTGCCGGCGATCCCCGACAAGGTCAGCAGGGGCATGAAAACCAGCACCACGATAAACGTGGCATACACCACGGAGTTGCGCACCTCGACCGAGGCTTCGCGCACGACATCGTCCACGGGCAGCGGATGGCTCGCCGAAAGATTCAAGCGCAGACGCCGAAAAATATTCTCGGTGTCAATGATCGCGTCATCCACCACCTCGCCAAGCGCAATGGCAAGCCCGCCCAGCACCATGATGTTGAGCCCCACGCCAAAATAATTCAGCACCAGAATTGCGCCGAACAGGGACACCGGAATGGCTGTTGCACAGATCAATGCGGTGCGCGCATTGAATAGGAACAGGAACAGCACCGCGACCACCAACGCGGAACCAATGGCGAGGTCGCGGCGCACGTTGCTGACCGCGGTCTCGATGAAATTGGCGGGACGAAACAGGCCGGGATGCAGGGTGATTTTTGCATCCGCGATCACCGGCTCCAGCTCGCGTAGTGCGTTTTCCAATCCCACCGTTACCGCGACGGTGTTGGCGCCGAGCTGGCCTTGAATAAAGAGAAACACCCCGGGCGTACCATTGATGGCCGCGGCGCTGATGGAGGGAGCTGCCGCCGTGGACACCTTGCTCACATCGGAGAACCGCAGAACCTGGCCGCTTTTCAGGAGCAGCATCGAGCGCGCGATGTCCTCGACGGCACCCGGCTGGGTCTGGGCATCCAGGGTGATAAGCTGGTTATTGCTCTCAATGGCGCCGCCCGGCAGCACACCTGCCACACGTCGCGCAGCCGTGACAACATCGCTCAGGGCAAGCCCATGTTGGACCAGCCGTTCCGGCTCGACCTGGATCTGCCACTGCTGAACGTCGCCGCCGAAGACATTGACTTCGGCCACTCCCGGCACCGCCATCAAATGCGGGCGGATCGTCCAGTCGACCAGGGTTCGAATCTCCATCAGCGAGCGCGTCGACGAGGTCAGCCCAACGCCCAGCACGGTGCTCGCCGACGAAGTGAGCGGCGTGATCACCGGCTGCGCCACACCTTCCGGCAGTTGCGACGCGACAGCCGTGAGACGTTCGCCCACCATCTGCCGATTGCTCAATATTTCGCTGCGCTCTCCGAACACCAGCGTAACAACCGACAAGCCCGGAATCGACTGGGACCGAATCTGCTCTACGCCGGCAATGCCCGCCAGCAGGTTCTCGATTGCTTGCGTGACCTGGCGTTCAACCAGATCCGACGACAGCCCCGGCGCCTCGGTCTGGATCACCACCTGGCTCGGAGAAAATTCCGGGAACACATCGAGGTTCGTTCTTCCCAGAACGTAAATGCCATACACCACCACCGTAAGCGCTAGCGCCACCACCACCCCAGGAAAACGGATCGACTGGCGAACGAGGTATGCGATCATCGCTCAGCCCGCCCTTGCGCACGATTTACGGCGCTTAACCCGCAAAATCTCACCACAGAGGCACAGAGGCACGGAGAAACCCTGTCTTGCACGAGCACCCGTTATCACTCATGCCATGCGTGGGAAGCCAGACTATTGAGGTATCGATTTTCTCTGTGCCTCTGTGTCTCAGTGGTTCATTTTTTCGGTCAATCGTCATTTTCTTCCCGAATCTGGAACTTCTGTTCCTCGGAAAGTAATAACTGCGCACCTCGAATCACCACCTTTTCCCCGGCCTCGAAGCCCTGCGTATTGAACCAACCACCGGGAATTTCCTCAGCGGCCGCGACTTCTCGCCGAACGAATTCTTCCGGCTCCGCCTGAACGTAACACCAGGCCTTGCCGCCGTGCCACACCACGGCTTCATGAGGCACCACCACCCCGTCACGGGCTTGGGCTTCCTGGTCGATCAACCCGGCCACTCTCATGCCTTGTCGAAACTGACTGCCCTGCGCCAGAAAAAAATGCGTCGCTCCGAGCAACCCCGGGTCCGATTGCGGAGCCGGACCAAGATAACGTGCGCCGGCCGGGGCATCCACGACACCAGCGGGCCGGATCTTCAGGACCGTGCTCGACAAATCCCGTGACAAGGATTCCGGGAGTGCGATCCGAACCAATACTTCCCTGCGCGCGCTCAGGCTGTCGAATACTTTCGAGCTGGCCTCCGCCGCCAACGCGGCGAGCTTTTCTCCCCACTCGACATTCAGACTTTCCTTCAGTGCACTGGCGGCCTGCTCCAGTGCGGCAAGTCGTGCCTGCTCCGATTCCAGTTTATTTTTCGCGGCAAGCAACACCCGCTCCGAGACGTTATGTTCATCCGCGTACAGGCGATTGAGTCGTTGATATTCGTCCAGGCTGGCTGCAACCACCCCGCGATGGGCACGCGAGTCGGCGAGTACGGCACGATAACGCGCGCGTAATTCGAACAAGGGCCGCGGATCGATCACCACGCCATACACTTCGAAAAATCCGCGATTGCGTGCCGCTAACAGCGCCGCCGTCTCGATACCACTTGCCTTCTGGCTTTGCGCCGACAATACAATGGCCGCACGCCCATCCCTGGATTGCAGCGCCGAATTGGCCGGGATACTTTCGGCGCTTGCCTCGTCCTTGCTCGAAAGATCGAATTCGTCGCGGGCGTAAAACACCAGTGCCCACGACAGCACGACAATAACCAGCACGAGCAATGCAATCACAAGCGTGCTGCGACTGACTTTCACTTCGCCCCTCCCTTCTCGAAGCGCGGAATCGGGCCGGCGTACAAGGGGATCTGCGCTGCATCTTCAGCCTTGCCCAAGGCGCCCAGCGCCAGGCGCTGCGCCGTCAGTAATTGCTTTTGCGCGCCGAGCGCTTCCAGCCGGCTATGGACCAGATCGACGCGGTCGGCATACCCGGCATCGAACAAACGTCGGTTTTCGGCCAGACGTTTCGACGCCAGCGCGCTTCTTTTTTGCACGGCATTCAGGCCATCCCGCGCGCGAACATAAATGGCCGCTGCCGACTCCGCATCGGCAATGACTTGCACCTGCAAGCGCTGAAACTCCCTTGCCGCCACCTCCCGATTGGCCTCGGCCTCGCGGATGCGCGCGGCGTGTCCGGCGCCGTCCGGCAGTACCCAGCCCAGTGCCAGCGACCAGACGGAACTGCCCCGATCCCAAAGATACCCCGGTGACCATTTCCATTGAGGGTTCTGGCCGATGACTTCGAGTTTGACCGCGGATTCCGCCACGGCATAGTTCAACAACTCCATCCTGATATCCATCCGATTGAGTAAGGCTTCGCGCCGCAGCGTCGCCATCTCCGGCGCCGGGGTGGGTGTTACAAATTTCGTCAGGTTCAGCGCCAGGGAACGCACTGTCGCGAGAGGCAGCCCGAGCGCGCGTGACAGATTTGTCAGTGCCACTTCCGCTGCCAGTCGTTGCGATTCGACTTCGGCATTGGCCTGCGCGGAGCGCAACCGGGCAGCGGTCAGTTCTCCGCCCGATATCACGCCCTCACGCAGGCGACGCTGCAAGAGGCCCTCCAACACTTCGCTTTCCGCCGCTTCCTGCTCGGCCAACTCCAGAATTCCGCCTGCGGAATAAAGATCGAACAGCGCATCGCGCAGTCGCGAGCGCACTTGCCATGCCACAGCGCCGACATTCAGTTGCGCGCGCTGGGCAAGATAAGTTTGTCGCTCGACCAGTGCCGCTCGATGCGATCCCGCAAAGAGCGGAATTTCGACCTCGAAGCCCAGGCTCCAGGGACTATTCTGCCCGGCCGCGGAATCGGCATGCTGTTCGACCCGTGCCGATGCCCCGATAGGCGCTCGCTTTCCCTCGGATTCCAAAGCAGCGCGTGCCGCGGCGGCGCGCGCGCGCGCCAGATCCAGATCGGGGTGGAAATATAACGCCAACAGGGAAAGCTCCTTAAGGCCCCATTGCTTCACCGGCCATTCCGTTTCCGGGTGACCGTGAGCGAACATGTATTCCCGTAACCCGGTATCGGATATCGATCGCGCCGAAAAGTCCGCAGCCGAACGCTCCGCATTCAGATCTTTGGGCTGGTAGTGACTTGACGTGCAGCCTGTCAGCAGCAGCAGAATCAGCAAACGGCAGGCGCAATACAATGGCTCAAACCTCACTTCGCCGCAAGCCCGGTGAAGACGCGGCATTCCGAATCGACCGCCTTTTGATCTTCCTCTGCGTCCTCCGCGGTGAGAGGGATTAGTGAGGAGAGATCAGTGAAGTTTGACATGAGGCTCGGTGCGGCGAGTGAGAATCCGGGCCAGCGTATCCAGGAACACCTTGGTAAAGCCGTGCAACGCATATTCATGCATCTTGTACAGCGACAAATACATGAGCTTCGCAAACAGTCCTTCGATCATGACCGCACCACGGGTGATGCCGCCCATCAGGCTGCCCACGGTGCTGAATTTTCCCAGCGACACCAGCGAGCCGAAGTCGCGGTAGTGGAAAGCGGCAATCGGTTCGCCGCGCAAATACCGGGGCAACATGCGATACAGGTGAGAGGCCTGCTGATGAGCCGATTGCGCTCGCGGTGGGACGAACCCATTTTTTTCCGGCCACGGACAACTGGCGCAATCGCCGAAGGCAAATATCGCGGGGTCAAGCGTGGATTGCAAGGTGGGCGTCACTATCAACTGATGAATGCGGTTGGTCTCGAGTCCGTCGAGGGTGTTCAGGAAATCCGGCGCCTTGATGCCTGCCGCCCACACCACCAGCTCCGCAGGCAAATCCTTGCCAGTCGCGGTCTTCACGCCGCGCGCTGAGACTTCGGTGACTTTTTCCCCGGTCAACACCTCAACGCCGATTTTTTTCAGCATGACCAGCACAGCTTTCGACAAGCGCTCCGGAAGGGCTGGCAGAATTTTGGGCGCGGCTTCAATGATGGTGATCCGGATGTCCTTCTCGGGGTCGATGCGGTCCAGGCCAAAGGCGACAAATTCCCGGATCGTGTTGTGCAGCTCGGCCGCCAATTCGACGCCGGTGGCGCCTGCACCGATGATCGCGACGTGAAGCTGTCCTGCCTGCAGCACATCGGCCTGGGCATTGGCGCGCAGACAGGCATTTAACAGGCGCGAATGAAATAGCGCTGCCTGCTCGGGATTGTCCAGCGAGATGGCATGCTCCGCCGCGCCCGGCGTGGCGAAATCGTTGGTGGTGCTGCCCACACTTAACACCAGCGTGTCGTAGCCAACGGTGCGCGGCGGAATCACCTCGCGGCCCGTTTCGTCGAAAACCGGCGTCAGATGAATTTCTTTTTTCCGACGATCAAGTCCGTCCATTTTTCCCAGACGGAAGCGGAAGTGGTGCCAGCGCGCCTGATACAGGTAATCGAGCTCGTGATCGTTCAGATCCATGCTGCCGGCAGCCACCTGATGCAGCAGCGGCTTCCATAGATGAGTACGGGAGCGATCCACCAGCGTGATCAGCGCCTGCTTGCGACGACCGAGCGTTCCCCCCAGACGCGTGGCCAGCTCCAGCCCTCCCGCACCGCCGCCGACAATGACGATGTGATGCAGGGCGCCCACTTTAGTGGTTGTTGTCATTCATTTGTTCCGTTGATGTTCCAGGATCGCGAATTGCACTTCCCAGATCCAAAAAAAAAGCCCGCTCGTCGAGCGGGCTTGCGTCAGCGCCGAGGCTCCCGGCTATTCCAGTTCTATTTTGCCCACCGCCAATTATCCCTTCTCCCAGCTTGCGGGGAGAGGGCTAGGGTGAGGGGAAAGGGGTTAAGCAACGTGTACCCCCCCAAACACTCTCTGCCTTGCGAAAGCGGGGGTGTCATCGCACTATAGAATAAAATCAAGCCACGGCTACCCGCGGTGTCGGCTCCCGGGCCTGAATCAGACCTTTCGCAATCGCTCGATTGACCGCCGACAACACCGCTCGCAGTGTCGCCGTCACGATGTTGCCATGCATGCCGGCGCCATACAGCGTTTGTTCGCGCCCGACGCGGATCTGCACATAGGCCACGGCTGTAGCATCCTCGCCCCCGCCTACCGCGTGTTCATGATAATTCATGACGTGAAAATCCAGCCCGCAACCTTCCGACAGCGCGCGAACGAAGGCATCCACCGGGCCGTTACCCTTGCCCGTGACGGCGACTTCCCGCCCATTGAATTTCAGCCGGGCCGTGACCTGTTCGATTTCGCCATGGCCGGTTTCGTGGGTAATGCGGTGTTCGATGAACTCCAAGGGACGCCGGCTTTCCAGATACTCCCGGTCGAAGGCGGCCTTGATCGCATCGGAGGACAGCTCCTTGCCGGTGGCATCGGTGATGCCCTGGATGATCTGACTGAATTCGATTTGCAGCAGTCGCGGCAGGGTCAGCCCGTGATCGCGCTCCAACAGGTAGGCAATGCCACCCTTGCCGGACTGGCTGTTGACGCGAATAACCGTTTCATAAGCACGCCCGAGATCGGCCGGATCGATGGGCAGGTAGGGCACTTCCCAGAGGTCGTTCGGCTTGCGCGCCGCCAGGCCTTTTTTGATGGCGTCCTGATGCGAGCCGGAAAATGCGGTAAACACCAGTTCGCCGCCATAAGGATGGCGGGGATGCACCGGAAGCTGGTTGCAGTACTCCACGGCGCGAATCACGGCATTGATGTCCGAAAAATCCAGTCCGGGATGAATGCCCTGCGAATAGAGATTCAGCGCCAGGGTGACCAGGCAGACATTGCCGGTGCGCTCCCCGTTGCCAAACAAGCAGCCTTCGATACGTTCCGCCCCGGCCATCACCGCCAACTCCGCCGCCGCCACCGCACAACCGCGGTCGTTGTGTGGGTGCACGGAGATGATCACGCTATCGCGGCTGCCGATGTGACGCCCGAACCATTCGATCTGGTCGGCATAAATATTGGGTGTGGACATCTCCACCGTCGCCGGCAGATTCAATATCACGCGATTCTTCGGTGTCGGCTGCCATACCTCGGTGACCGAATCGCAGATCTCCACCGCAAAATCCAGTTCCGTACCCGTGAAACTTTCCGGCGAATACTGGTAAATCCACTCGGTATCGGGTTGCGCCAGCGCGCATTCCTTCACGATACGCGCCGCGTCCACTGCAATCGCCACGATCCCTGGGCGATCTAACCCAAAGACCACACGACGCTGGACGGTGGACGTGGAGTTGTAGAGGTGCATGATCGCGCGCTGCGCCCCGCGCAGGGACTCGAAGGTTCGCCGGATCAACGGCTCGCGGGCCTGGGTGAGCACCTGGACCGTGACATCGTCGGGGATCAGTTTTTCCTCAATCAGCTTGCGCACGAAGTCAAAATCGGTCTGCGAGGCCGCCGGAAAGCCGATTTCGATCTCCTTGAACCCCGCCTTCACCAGCAGCATGAACATGCGCAGCTTGCGCTTCGCATCCATGGGCTCGATCAACGCCTGATTGCCGTCCCGCAGATCGACGCTGCACCAGACGGGGGGGCGGGAAATCACCTGATTCGGCCAGGTTCTATCCGGCAAGGCGACCGGTACAAATGCCTGGTATTTCTGTGAAGGATTCGGGTTCATGACAAACCTCGCGTGCTAAATGTTCGACTTCCCCGCCAACTTTGGCTGGCGGGCTCGGGGTACTGCGGAATTGGGGGTAGTTTATCTGCGCGCTGGGCGCAGCAGCAGGCCTCCGGGCAGAATGCCGGAAAGAAGTGACTTAATGTGGCCGTGCCGAAGAAAGTCCATGGAACGGACTATAAGCAGATTCTTGAGGCACTGCAAGGTTATGGTTGCACTGCCCGTGAATCCGTAGGCAAACCCCTACCCTAGCTCTAGCGCCCCGCCTCGTGCGCCGTATCCTGCACGGGCGATAGTAATCATTCCACAACCATGCAGCTACCCAGAATCACCTAGGCCGAGTGTTGCGTGGGTCCGATCCCAAGCTCACCATCACACACTTGGTAACCGGGCCAGACAAGGCTTCTAGCGGCTGCGGCACGGTTGCCGCGTCTCTGGGAAAACGTACTAAAGCAGTCATGCAGGCCTGGTTCGTTTACCTCATGCCGCCTCAAGTCACGCCGCATCGTGCGTGTTACACTTAAGCACACTTAATAAGCACACTTAAATTGGAGGTTTCCATGAGTACGACTTTGAGCATCCGGATTGATGATGCGCTGGAGCGTGAGCTCAGACGCGCGGCCAAAGCCGCCCATCGCCCCAAAGGGGATATCGTGCGCGAAGCGTTGCGCCGCCAACTGGCGTTGGGGCGGTTTCGGGCAGTACGTGAAGAAATATTGCCGCTTGCCGAACAGCGTGGATTCTTGACCGATGAGGATGTGTTCAAGGCCACTTCGTGAGGGTATTCCTCGACTCTAATGTGCTCGTAAGTGCATTTGCAACGCGTGGGTTGTGTGTCGATTTGTATGAGCGGTTGCTGACCGGACACCAGATTGTTATTGGCGAACCGGTTGTTGCGGAAGTATTGGATGTCTTGCGGCGAAAATTCCGCGTTAGTGCGCCGTTGCTGAAAAAAGTGGAAGCGGAATTGCGCTTGCTGCAAGTTGTACCGGCGCAAGTCAGCGCACCCAATTTGCCTATTCGCGACCGGGAAGGCCCATGGATCATCGCTTGCGCCTTGCATGCCAAGGCCGAGTGTTTTGTAACCGGCGATGCAGAGTTGCTGGCACTGGCAAAAGTGGATACCTTGCTGATCATCTCGCCCCGAAGTTTCTGGAATAAATATGTTCTGGGCATTCCTTTCCAGGAAAAAACCGAATAAGTCCCAAAATGTATCGGTTTTCGGGTCGGGCCATCCTGTGGCGGCGGCGTCCTTATACGAGTCTTGACGCAGAAAACGTAGCTCTAAGCGGTCAATGTGCGTGAATTTTGGTGAATATTTGCATGCCATCAAAATGTTGCGTGGGTGCGACCACAACCATCTCAGGGAATCAGAAGCACGGCGCCAGCCGTCCTGCGCGGTTCCATGCCAGCATGGGACTTCGATGCACCGTCGCATAACTGCCGTACTCGCGGAGCATGTAGCCGACGCGGTCGCCCGGGCGGAACTCCTTGACATCCGGCCCGACCGCCTCGACCACGCCGACAGCCTCGAGCCCGGGCACGCCGGGCAGGGTGAGCGTCTTGTACAGGCCTGAGCGCACGTAGCAATCATGGAAATTGACGCCGATGGCAGTTTGCCGTATCCGCACCTGTCCGCTCGCGGGCGCACCCACGCTAATGGGCTCCGCCTTGAGTACGTCTGGTCCGCCGGGTTGACGGAGAACGATTGCACGACCTACTGATTGCCTCCTTGATTCGGGAGTCGAAAGGATAGCAGCAACCCGCCGGGGGGTACCCTCAGTCCCAAATGTGTTGCGTGGATCCGACCCGAGCCCTCTCATCTGCCTCCCTTGGGATCGCGAAACAACCACACAAGGGGCAGCCCCAGTGCCGCCGCAAGCCCGAACAAAGCAAAGGCGTTCAGGTATCCGCCCATTGAGGCTTGACGTTGAATCTCCAGGCTCAGTGCCTCAAGGCCTTGGGTGGAGTTCCAAGCCCACTCACCGGCGAGGCCGGGCGAGCGGAGCGTCTCGTTCATAGGCGTGATCGCGGCACTCAAACCGGAATAGTTCTCCGCCGTTGTTCGCACCAGAACCAGGACACTCAAGGATATGAACAAACTGCTGCCGAAGTTGCGCATCAGGTTGAATACCGCCGAGCCTTGCACAACCCAATTTGTCGGCAAGGTTGAAAAAGCCAGCACGGTCATGGGCGTGTAGGCCAGGCCGAAGCCGAACCCTTGCACCAGATTCGTCCAGAACACATCGAAATCGGTCAGATTGATATTCAGCAGAGCCATCTGCCCGGCCGCCCATACTTGCAGCAGCAGGCCAACCGCGAGAGCGATTCGGGCGTTGAAGCGAGTGAAATGCACGACGACCAGAAAGCTCGACAAATTGCCCAGTCCGCGCGCGGACATAAGATAACCCACCATCGAGTCCGGGTAACCGCGCAGGTCTTGCAGCAGCGATGGAAACAGCACGATCGGCGTATAACTCAACGCCCCCATGATAAAAGCCATCACGAGCCCGAGGCTGAAATTCCAATTACCGAACATGCGCGGATTAAGAAATGGCGTGCGGGAATAGGCCGTGTGCACAATAAAAATGCTCACGCCCGCGGCAACCAGAATGGACTCGAAGTTGATTTCGAAGGACTCAAACCAATCCAGCCGATGCCCTCGATCCAACATCAGTTGCGCGCTGCTCATACACACCGCCAGCGCGACAAAGCCGATCATGCCCAGGCGCCCGGAGGTGCCGCGCTCCTGATCGCCAAGCGCCACCATCGCGAGCAACGTGGCGAGTGCCCCGATCGGCGCCAGCAGCAGGAACGCCCATCGCCAGTTGAATGATTCGGCGATCAGGCCGCCCAGGATCGGCCCCAACACCGGGCCCAGTACTGCCCCAACGCCCCAGAGCATTAACACCAGTGGATGCATATGGTGCGGAAAAGTGGCAAGCAACATCCCCTGCCCAAGCGGCATCAGCGGCGCGCCGAAGAGCCCTTGTGCAGCACGCGCCACCAGCAAAGTTTCCAACGAGCCCGTCAATCCGCAGGCGAACGACGAGACGGTGAACCCGATCAGAGTAGTCACCATGAAGCGCCGCCAACCCAGCCGGCCGGCCAGCCAACCAGTCAGTGGCGTGGCAACCGCCGCGGCAATCAGAAACACCGTGACGATCCACGCGGCCTGATCCTGCGTGGCGGACATCGTGCCGCGAATTTGCGGCAACATCACGTTGGTTGCCGTAATCGCCATACCGAAGGTGAGGGTTGTAAGTTGCACAAGCAGCAATACCAGCCACCGGTGCGACTTGATAACCGACTCTGGATGATCGTCGTGACCGCGATCCTGGTGAACAACAGACGGCTGTGAGCTACTCATCACGGGCCCCGCGTGGGAGAGCGTGCGACTGCAAAGGGTCGACAGTGTGTATGCCTCGACCGGCCGACATCGGGCGACAGCGCCTGCGCCCTGGCAGGTAAGAGGATTGGCTCGAATTGGCGCCGTGAACGCAAATTCGACGACGAATTGAGTTGATTGGCATAACCATGAAATACTACATGGCTTCCCTGACACTAATATTCAGGTGCAAGCTTCTCACGATCTCGACGAATGAGATTTGAGTGCAGCAAATCCCTGCAACCCTCGTCTTCGCCTCTTCGGGAAATTCCTCTTTGGCGGTATTAAAGAATAGCCTTGGCCCTCGGCCTGGGCGATGGACTCGACCTTGATCAACATCGCAGACAGTCTCGGTGAGCATCAGGGTCATGCATATCTTTGCGCGGCTGGATGAAGGGATCGCAGTCGACAAGGTGCGTTAAGCCCAGATCGATCAAATGGGAAAAAACTCTCGACCCAAGACAAGACAATCGCTGAGATCAAGCGTGCGATCTGCGGGTGAGTACGACTATCGCGGTAGAGGTCGTGCTTGAACTGTTTTGATAGTTCACGCGGTTCAACTGTGCCGGAGCAAAACGCGGGTGGTGCTACAGGTTCGAGCCCGCGGAAGGCGTAGGCGGAGGGGTGGGTTTCTTACGCAATCGCTCCCAGCCCCACATGACGTAGCCGGATGCCGCGTAAACGCCAAAAATCGCCAGTAGCAATTCTGGTAGGTTTTGAGCCACCTGGGCGAAACCCACGACACTAAAGGCGATCAGGACCACCACGCCGAACGAGACGCTTTTGCGAATATTGATATCCTTGCCGCTGTAAAAACGAATGTTGCTCACCATGGTCAATCCGGCAAACAGCGTCACGCCCCAGGCGAGCCACACCACTTTCGCACGCATGACGTCGTAGCTCACCATTGCCCAGATCAAACCGGCGATAAGTCCGGCGGCGGCCGGACTGGGCAGACCTTGGAAGTAACGTTTGTCCACCACGTCGATGTTGGTGTTGAAACGCGCCAGCCGTAGCGCCGCACAGGCGCAGTAGATGAAGGCAGCAAACCACCCAAGCTTGCCCATGCCCTTCAATGCCCATTCGAACATCACCAAGGCCGGGGCCGCGCCGAACGCCACCATGTCGCACAAGCTGTCGTACTCGGCGCCAAACTCGCTCTGAGTCCGGGTCAGCCGCGCAACCCGGCCATCGAGTGAATCGAGAACCATCGCCACGAAGATGCCGGCGGCGGCATGTTCGAAATTGAGGGACATCGCCTGAATGATGGCGTAGAAACCTGCGAACAAATTGCAGGTAGTGATAGCGTTCGGGAGCCAATAGATTCCCCGGCGGCGGATGCCGGTATTGGCGAGCCATTGCGGTTTGGGTGCGGGGTGATTCATCTTAGCGATTCAATTGGCGGGCAATCGGGCCAGGATGTTTTGTCCAGCATACACCGTGTCGCCCACCGCGACTTGGGCCTTCGCCCCAAGCGGCAGGTACACATCGACGCGGGATCCAAATCGAATAAATCCGTAGCGCTGGCCGCGCGCCAGCTTATCCTGCTGCTTCACATAACAAAGAATGCGTCGGGCAATCAGCCCGGCCACTTGAACACAAGTCACGTCTGCCCCCTGATCGGTGCGGATCCACAAGGCATTACGCTCGTTTTCCAGTGAAGCCTTGTCCAGCGCGGCGTTGACGAATTTCCCCGCGAAGTACCAGCCCTTTTTGACCTCGCCATCCACCGGGCTGCGATTGGAATGGACGTTGAACACATTCATGAACACGCTGATCTTGAGGGCATCGCGATCAAGATAAGGATCGCGCGCCTTTCCCACCACGACCACTCGTCCGTCGGCGGGAGAAATCACCGCGTCGGCATCCGCCGGCGCGTCCCGCGGCGGATCGCGAAAAAACTGAAGAATGAATAACGCAATAAGCCAAAACAGGACCGACACCCATCCCCAAGCGAGGCTTGCTGCGAGCGCGACAACAAAGGCCGCGGCCAGGAACGGCCAGCCTTCGCGGGCGATGAGGGGGTGGGGGTAGGGGGTCATGGCTTGCGCAGCGTGACGAGTAACGGGTGACTGGTGACGAGTGACGGGCAATAGGCGAGCAGCAACGCCCAATAATTTACGAGGGCCAATTGCATCTCTCGCTAAAGCGAGATCCAAGGGCCGCTTGCACGAATGCGAGAATGTCTTTTCTCGTCACACGTCACCCCGTCACTTGTCACTAATTTTTGGACTTATCAACCAACCGATTCGCCTTGATCCACGGCATCATGCTGCGCAGTTTCTCGCCGACGATTTCGATCTGATGTTCGCGCCCGATACGGCGCATGGCGCCCATCTTGGTGACGCCGGTTTTGTTTTCCAGCAGGAATTCCTGGGCGTACTGGCCGGTCTGGATTTCCTTGAGGATGCGGCGCATTTCGTTTTTGGTTTCCTCGGTGATGATGCGCGGCCCGCGGGTAAAATCTCCATATTCCGCGTTATTGGAAATCGAGTAACGCATGTTGGCAATGCCACCTTCGTAGATCAGATCCACGATCAGCTTGAGTTCGTGCAGGCATTCGAAGTAGGCCATTTCAGGCGCGTACCCAGCCTCGACGAGGGTCTCGAATCCGGCCTGGATCAGCGCAGTGGTACCACCGCACAACACCACTTGCTCACCGAAAAGGTCGGTTTCGGTTTCTTCCCGGAAGTTGGTTTCGATGACGCCGGCCTTGCCGCCGCCGATCGCTGCCGCATAAGACAACGCAAGGTCTCGGGCTTTTTTCGAGGAATCCTGATGGATGGCGATCAGCATCGGCACTCCGCCACCCTGCACATAAGTCGATCGCACCGTATGGCCCGGGGCTTTGGGCGCCACCATCACCACATCCAGATCGGCGCGCGGCACGACCTGGCCGAAATGAATATTGAAGCCGTGCGCAAACGCCAGGGCTGCGCCTTTTTTGATGCTTGCCTCCACCTCGCGGTAGACGTCGGCGATGTGTTCGTCCGGCAGCAGAATCATCACGAAATCGGCGTCTTTCACCGAATCGCTCAAGTCCTTGACCTCCAGGCCGGCATTTTTCGCTTTGTCCCAGGACGCGCCGCCCTTGCGCAGCCCAACGGTGACCTTTATCCCGGAATCCTTGAGATTCAGCGCATGGGCATGGCCCTGCGAACCGTAGCCCAGGATGGTGACTTTTTTGTCTTGTATCAGCCGCAGGTCGGCGTCTTTGTCGTAGAAAACTTTCATGTTGGCCTCAAGTAGAAACTGTGAAGGGTGAAGGGTGAATGGGTGAATGGGTGAATGGGTGAATGGGTGAAGAGTGAACGCCTTATTCCTCGCCCCTCGCCCCCCGTCCCTCGCCCCTGATTTTAATCTTCTCCATCGCTCCCACCAGGTGCGCGCGGATTCCGGGTTCCCACGCGGAGTGGCCCGCATCCGGTACGACGATATATTCGGCCTCGGGCCAGGCGCGGTGCAGGTCGTCCGCCGAGATCACCGGGCACACCATATCGTAACGCCCCTGAATGATGGTGCCGGGAATATTGCGCAACCGGTGAACATTGGCGAGCAGCGCGTTCTCGGGCAGGAAAATATGATGGGTGAAGTAATGGGCTTCGATGCGGGCCAGGCCGACCGCCACCATGTCTTCGGAAAAATGGGCCACTGTGGACGCGTTGGGCAGCAGGGTTGAACAAGCGCCCTCGTAGGTGCTCCACTTTAGTGCCGCCGGCTTGTGTACCGCGGGATCGGAATCGTTCAGCCGCCGGGAATAGGCCGCCAGCAGATCGTCGCGCTCGTTCGCCGGGATGTGGTCGGAGAAGTTTTTCCAGACTTCCGGAAATACCAGGCGCATACCGTTCAGGAACCAATCGATCTCGAGTGGCCGGCACAGGAAGATTCCGCGCAATACCAGCGCCGAACAGCGTTCCGGATAGGCCTCGGCATAGGCCAGCGCCAGAGTGCTGCCCCACGACCCTCCGAAAATGATCCACTTGCCGATACCCAAGTACGCACGCAGGCGTTCCATGTCATTGATCAGGTGCGGCGTGGTGTTGGCCCGTAGTTCTCCATGGGGACGGGAGCGTCCGGCGCCGCGCTGGTCAAAAATGACAATGCGGTAGTGCGCGGGATCGAAAAAGCGCCGGTGCATCGCACTGGCCCCCGCGCCGGGACCGCCGTGCAGGAATACCACGGGTACCCCATCGGGATTGCCCGATTCCTCCCAATACATCTCGTGAATGGCGTCCAGGCAGAGAAAGCCGCTGCGTACCGGCTCTCTTTCCGGATAAAGCTCGGTTCGCAGGTTGAATGCCGAAATATCCATAAGCGCTCGATTTACCGAAGACAAGACCATAACAAAAAATGCACCATGTCAGAAGAGGGGTTTGATCGCAAAGCCGCCCAATATACGGTCAGCTTTGGGTGCTCCCGTATAATCGAAGCCATCGACATCGATGCGGAGAAAATATGGATGAGCAGTTGCGCAAGAGCGCGCTCGACTATCACCGTTTGCCGACCCCGGGAAAAATTTCGGTGGTGCCGACCAAGGGCCTCATCAACCAGCGCGACCTGGCGCTGGCTTATTCTCCTGGTGTAGCCGCGGCTTGCGAGGAAATTGTCAAGGATCCCTCGACAGCACGCCTTTACACGGCGCGAGGGAATCTCATCGGCGTCATCACCAATGGCACCGCGGTCCTCGGTTTGGGACCGATCGGACCGCTGGCGGGCAAGCCGGTGATGGAAGGCAAGGGAGTCCTGTTCAAGAAATTCGCCGGAATCGACGTCTTCGATATCGAAATCAACGAAAGTGATCCCGACAAACTGGTCGAAATCATCGCCAGCCTGGAGCCGACCTTTGGCGGCATCAACCTCGAGGATATCAAGGCGCCGGAATGTTTTTATGTCGAGCGCAAGCTGCGTGGCCGGCTCAAGATTCCGGTCTTTCATGACGACCAGCATGGCACGGCGATCATCGTGGGTGCCGCGGTACTCAATGGCCTCAAGGTCGTGGCCAAGGATATCAAGAAGGTGAAACTGGTTTGTTCGGGCGCCGGCGCGGCGGCCCTGGCCTGTCTTGACCTGCTGGTGAGTCTGGGCCTGCCCATGGAGAACATCTGGGTCTCCGACATCAAGGGCGTGGTCTACAAAGGCCGTCTCGAGGAAATGGACGATAACAAAGTGCGCTATGCCAAGGAGACCGGCGCACGGACCCTGGGCGATATCATTCCCGATGCGGATATTTTTCTCGGACTCTCGGCGGCCAGGGTGCTTAAGCCCGAGATGGTCAAAACCATGGCGAAGACACCGCTGATTCTAGCGCTGGCCAATCCCGAGCCGGAAATTTTGCCCGACGAGGCCAAGGCGGTACGGTCGGATGCCATTATCGCCACCGGCCGTTCGGACTATCCGAACCAGGTCAACAACGTGCTCTGTTTCCCGTTTATCTTCCGCGGCGCTTTGGATGTTGGCGCTACCACCATTAACGAGCCAATGAAACTCGCGGCGGTGCGGGCGATCGCCGAGTTGGCGCAGGCGGAACAGTCGGATGTTGTGGCGCTGGCCTATGACGATCAGGATTTGTCGTTTGGGCCCGATTATCTGATCCCCAGGCCATTCGACCCGCGGCTGATCGTGAATATTGCACCGGCGGTAGCCAAGGCGGCGATGGACAGCGGGGTGGCAACGCGCCCAATCGAGGACTTCGACGCCTATCGCGAACAACTGTCCCAGTTCGTTTATCACTCCGGACTGATCATGAAGCCGGTGTTCACCGCCGCGAAAAAAAATCCCAAGCGCGTGGTGTTCTGCGAAGGCGAAGACGAGCGGGTGCTGCGCGCGGTGCAGGTGGTGGTGGACGAAGGGGTGGCGCGCCCAATTTTGGTGGCACGGCCGGAGGTGCTGAATCCCCGCATCGAACGCTTCGGCTTGCGTATCCGACCAGGTCGCGATTTCGAGATGGTAAATCCCAATTCGGATCCGCGCTTCAAGGATTACTGGCGGGAATATTACGAACTGGTCCAGCGCAAGGGCGTATCGATCGACTACGCCAAGCGCGAAGTCACCCGCCGCACGACGCTGATCGGGGCGCTGATGGTTCGTCGCGGAGATGCCGACGCGATGCTCTGCGGCACACTGGCCGATCACGCCTTGCATCTGTCCTATATCGGCAATGTCATCGGCTTGCGCAAGGGCGTGAATCAGTTTGCCGCGATGAACATGCTGATCCTTCCCAAGCGCACCCTGTTCATCTGCGACACCTACGTCAACCCCGACCCGACCGCGGAGCAGATCGCCGAGATCGCCATGTTGGCGGCCGACGAGGTGCAGCGCTTCGGCATCGTGCCCAAGCTGGCGCTGTTGTCCCATTCCAATTTTGGCAGTGCGCGAACGCCCTCCGCGATGAAAATGTCCAGGGCGCGGGAAATTCTGGAATCCCGGGCGCGCCATCTGGAAGTAGAGGGCGAAATGCACGGCGACGCGGCTTTGGACGAAGAAATCCGCCTGCGCCTGTTTCCCAATTCGCGACTCAAGGGAGAGGCCAATCTGTTAATCATGCCGACACTGGATGCCGCCAATATCGCCTTCAATCTGCTGAAGATTACTGCCGGCGAAGGTATTACCGTGGGCCCAATGCTGCTGGGAGCCGCCAAGCCGGTTCATATCCTGACGCCTACCGCCACCGTGCGCCGGCTGGTAAACATGGCGGCACTGGCCTCGGTGGACGCAGCATCGCAGCGTGGCAGGTGAACGAGTGCAGACATTGCAAAAAATCTCTCACCGCGGAGGACGCGGAGGAAATTCCAGGACAGGACGGAGCTTGAAGTCTCCATGCAGCAAAAAGCGGCGTGACACTCCGCCCACCAGAGCATATTCCGCCATGTCTTTTCTCGATTTTCCTCTGCGTCCTCCGCGTCCTCTGCGGTGAGAGCTTTCGATTTTTTTAATAATAATCTGCCATTTCGACGATGACCGAATCCAATCCCCAGCCCGTGTTGTTTGAAGAGCGGCGCGCCGATAACGGCGCCCGGATCGGTATCGTTCGGCTCAATGCCGAAAAGTCGCTGAACGCGCTCACCCTGCAGATGATCGACCTGATGAGCGAACGTTTATCGGCGTGGGCGGTGGACCCGGGCGTTGCACTTGTGGCGATGGAAGCTGCGGGAGAGAAGGCATTTTGCGCCGGGGCGGACCTGCATCAATTGCATAAAACGATGCTGGCGCATCACGCTTCGCCGCGCAGCAAGGATCTTCTCGGCAACGAGTATGCGCTGGGGTTTTTCTCACGAGAGTACCGGCTCGATTACCTGATTCACACTTATCCAAAGCCGATCCTGTGCTGGGGTCACGGCATTGTGATGGGCGGCGGCCTGGGATTGATGTCGGGTGCCAGTCATCGGGTGGTGACCGAACATTCCCGTGTCGCAATGCCGGAAATTACCATTGGCCTGTATCCCGACGTGGGCGGCAGTTGGTTGCTGCAACACGCACCCGGCCGCAGCGGATTATTTCTTGCCCTCACCGGCGCCCAGTTGAATTGCGCCGATGCGCTATTCGTGGGCTTTGCCGATTACCTGATTCCTCAGTCGAACAAAGGCCAGGTGTTTGACGCCTTGTTGCACAAGCCCTGGGCAGCCTCTCATGAGGAAAACAGTCGCCTGCTGACGAATACTCTGCGAGAAAGTTCTGCCAAACGGCCCGCACCGGGGCCTTTTCGAATTCATCTGGACCTCATCGACGATTGGTGCGGCCGGGCAGAACTTTCCGAAATCGCGGCGGCAATCACCTCCGGCGGACACGAGGACGCATGGCTTGCGAGATCGGCGGCCACACTCGCTGCCGGGTCGCCCGGCAGCGCCGCCTTGTCGCATGAATTACTGCGCCGCCTGCGCCACAATTCCCTGGCAGAGGTATTTCGCGTCGAGTTGGTTGCCTCGCTCGCCTGCGCAACCAGACCCGATCTCGCCGAAGGCATCCGCGCCTTACTAATCGATAAAGACCGCAAGCCGCGCTGGAATCCCCCGACGCTGGCCGATGTCACGCCGGATTGGCTGGAAGGATTTTTCACCAGCCCCTGGCCGGCGCATGAACATCCGTTGGCCGATCTCGGCGCCTGACGCGCTCATTCAGAAACGCCACGACAAACGCTCTTAACACGAAGGACACGAAGGAAACACAAAGGTCACGAAGGTGATTGAAATGATCGAATTCTTGCAAGATACCAACGTCCAGGAAATCGTCTCTCGCATGTCGATAGCCAAATCGAAACGGCCATATACCGTCAATAATAACCGTGGATAATTGGCTGCTCGGATTACTTTCCTTCGTGTTCCTTCGTGTTGAGAGAGGTATCGACGTTGAATCCTGAAGGCGATCTCGCAAAATTGATGGCGAACTTTCCCCGGCCCGGGAAAGTGGAGTGGATCGGCATCAGGGCAACGAGGCGCGCGCCGCTTGCCGCGGCAGATGAGGTCGAAGCCATTGCCGGATATGGATTGGCGGGCGATCACTATGCATCGAAGAATAACGGCAAGCGCCAGGTGACCTTGATCCAGCGTGAACATCTTGATGTTGTGGCCGGCATTCTTGGTAAAGTCGAAGTGCGTCCAGAATGGCTGCGCCGTAATCTGGTGGTATCGGGAATCAACCTATATGCATTGCGTGATCGCCGCTTTTGTATAGGGAACGTGCTGCTCGAAGGCGCAGGCACCTGCGAGCCCTGTTCAAGAATGGAAGAGGCCCTCGGTGTGGGAGGCTACAACGCGATGCGCGGCCATGGCGGTATCGTCTGCCGAATCCTGGAAGGGGGAAAGATTCGGGTCGGGGAAGCTGTCACCGTGGATTGAGAGGTAATATCTCTCAAGAATGATGGTGAAAGGACGAGGTTTTTTCCATCTTGACCGTTGGGCGGCCTTTCCGGAGACGCATCCAGAACCGGTTTTTCGTCGTATCAGAATGCACGAATCACTTAACAAGAGAGGCAGACCGCATGGACAGCTATTACCACTCGCGCGACCTGGGAAAATTTGCCGAGATGGGCAAGGGCAACAAGGAGTTGTGGGACAAGTTCATGAATTACTACGGCGCGGTATTCGCCGAAGGTGCGCTCACCGAACGGGAAAAAGCCCTGATCGCCCTTGGTGTTTCGCACGCGGTGCAATGTCCCTACTGTATCGACGCCTATACCCAGGCCTGCCTGGAAAAAGGCTCTAACATGGAACAGATGACCGAAGCGGTCCATGTGGCCTGTGCGATACGAGGCGGGGCTTCCCTGGTTCATGGGGTGCAGATGCGCAACGTCGAGCGGAAGTTATCGATGTGATGGGCCTCGGGAGCAGAGCAACAATATGGGCCTGACCCTGCTTTCAAAAAAGGATCCGCTGGCATCGAGTCGCGAACAATTACAAAAACTGGGCGCGACGGCATCCTGCCCGCCCTTCGAGGAGACACTTATCGCCGCGGGACTCGCCCCGCTATACGCCACCGGCATGGCGGTGATGCAGGTCAACGTCGGCAAGTTTTGCAATCAGGCCTGCCATCATTGCCACGTGGATGCGGGGCCGGACCGCGTGGAGCAAATGACGCGCGAAACGGCGGAACTCTGTGTTCGCGCCCTGTCGAAGACCGATATCCCCACGCTGGATATTACCGGGGGAGCGCCGGAACTCAACGCCAACTTTCGCTGGCTGGTGGAGCAGGCCCGTGCGCTGGGGCGGCATGTCATGGATCGTTGCAACCTGACGGTACTGTTGCTGAAACCGCAGGCAGACCTGGCGGAATTTCTGGCGCGTCATCGCGTGGAGGTGGTGGCTTCGCTGCCGTATTTTCAGGCTTCGCAGACCGACGCGCAGCGCGGGGAAGGGGTATTCGACAAATCCATCCTCGGGCTGCAGATGCTCAATCGCCTGGGATATGGCCGGGAGGACAGCGGGCTGATGCTGAATCTGGTGCACAACCCGGTCGGTGCGTTCCTGCCGGCCAAACAGCATGCCGCCGAGGCGCAATTCCGCCGCGAGCTGATGCTCAGACACGGCATCGTATTCAACAATCTCTACACCATTACCAATATGCCGATCAGCCGTTTCCTGCAATTCCTGATCAAAAGCGGCAATTACGAGGGATACATGGAACGGCTGGCCAATGCCTTTAATCCGGTGGCGGCGGCGGCCGTGATGTGCCGCACCATGATTTCGATCGGCTGGGAGGGCTCGCTATACGACTGCGACTTCAATCAGATGCTGGACATGCCGGTAGGCTACGGTGCGCCGGCTCATATTCGAGATTTCGATCCGCGCAAACTTGCGGGGCGGCGCATTTCAACGGCCAATCATTGTTACGGTTGTACCGCGGGTGCAGGCTCTTCGTGCGGCGGGGCGGTGAGCATTTAGTTCCTCGGGCTGATGGATTCCAAGGGCACGCTTTCCCAATCCATCTCGTTCGTCATGGGTCTGATCCCGGCAATGACGCGGGCCCGGGCCAGCGCCGCGACCGCAGGTTGTTCTTTTTGCACCCAGCAAAATCGCCTTGCCTCCAGGATGACACTGGCGATATTGGTCTTTTGCGATTCGGTCAGTTTGACGTCCCTGAGATCGTCGGCGAGCATGCGCAGTTGCTCCTGGCAGCCGGCCCATACGGAGGGCGCGGCGAACAAATAAAGCAATGCGAGGGTAAGCGCGCCTTTCATGGCATCGACAGAGCGGGCGGAGGAGGCGGACCTGCCTCCTCCGTATGGCGATATTACTGGATGCCAAGCACCTTCATTGCCTTGCCCAGACTCTCCACGGATTCCTGATGTTTCCCGGACTTGTGCATAGCCTCGCCTTCGGCACGCCATTTCTTGACATCCGCCATTTGGGCGGCGGAAAGGCTGGGGTTCTTGGCGAGCGCCTCGTCGATTTTTTTCATGTCCATCGGACAATGTGCGGCAAATGCGCCGCCTGCGATGGATAATGCAATGGCTGCAATCAGATGACGAATTTTCATTGATATCTCCTCGAAAGTTGGTGTTCGCACGCGCCCTGGCCGAAGACCTGGTGTCAATGGCCGGGCTGGCAACGGAATTGTATACCTTGCGGGGTTTAGAATAGGCGCATTAAAACACTGTCCATCGGCCGGGTGAACGTGCCGTACCCTCCCTATACTCGAGACTGGCTTGCGGATCGGCTGAATCGTCAGTCCGCACTGCCCGAAGATATTGAAATTCCGCGCTTTCGCCATCCAGCGGAACGGGCTCCTGTCCCGGCAGCGGTGCTGCTGCCGGTCGTTAATCATGCTGGTGGACCAACACTCATGTTTACCCAGCGAACGGCACATTTGCACGATCATGCCGGCCAGATCAGCTTTCCCGGTGGCCGGGCGGATGAAGGCGATCTGGATCGCATTGCCACCGCGCTACGGGAAACCGAGGAGGAAATCGGCTTGCATCGAACTCGAATCCAAGTCCTTGGCCGCCTGCCGGACTACGACATCATGACTGGTTTCCGGGTGACCCCGATCGTGGGCTGGGTGGAGCCGCCCTTCGAATTGAAACCCGATCCCTTTGAAGTGGCCGAGGTGTTCGAGGTGCCGCTGGAATTTTTTCTCGACCCGAACAATCATCGTCGTCATCAGGACGAGGTCAAGGGCCGCTTGCGTCGCTATTATTCGATGCCCTTCGGAGAGCGCTATATCTGGGGTGCCACGGCCGGCATGTTGTATTCGTTTTATCAGATTCTGACGGACGAGGCCCAAGGGACTGAGCGATGACGGATATCAAGGCGCCTGTAACGACGGCGGTGCGTGAATTACGTGCGCACAAGATCGATTTCACCGACCATCTCTACGAATACGAGGAAAAAGGCGGCACCGCGGTGTCGGCCCGGGAACTCGGGGTGGAGGAGCATGCGGTCGTTAAGACATTGATCATGGAAGACGCAGATCGCAATCCCCTGGTGGTGCTGATGCACGGGAACCTGAAGGTCTCCACCAAGGAACTGGCCCGCGTCATTGGCGTAAAAACCATCCAGCCTTGTAATCCCGAGACGGCGAACCGGCATACCGGTTATGTCGTCGGCGGTACCTCGCCCTTCGGCACCCGCAAAAAAATGCCGGTCTATATGGAAGAATCGATCGTCGATTTGCCCAGAATTTACATCAACGGCGGAAAGCGTGGCTATCTGGTCGGCATGGCGCCAAGTGATGTCGTTCGCGTCGTTGCGCCCATCATGGTAAAGGTAGGTATCGCTGAGGGGCTGGGGACTAGGGGCTAGGCACCAGGTTCGACGCCTTTACCCTTCACTCATTCACCCTTCACGCCTTCACGCCCTTAGTAGATGGAAATTGCCGCCCTGTTCTGCGTTGTAGCCCTGGCCTGGTTCTGGACCGACAGCATGCGTGCCCGCGAAGTGGCGCTGGATGCCGGCCGGCGGGCGTGCGCGGCGGAAAACGTGCAGTTTCTCGATTGGACGGTTGCCCTCCAGAAAATGGGTCTGCGCCGGGACAACGAAGGCCAATTGTGTATCCGGCGTACCTATGAGTTCGAGTTCAGCGACACCGGCAACAATCGGCTTCATGGGAAGGTTACCTTGCTTGGCCGGCAATTGCTTACGCTGGATTTGCCGGTCATTCGTTCCGCTCCCTCATCGGTTATCAACCTCCATTAGGGAACGGCGTACCTAAAGGCTTTCACGCCTAATGCCGTAATAACTATGGGCTGCACGCGGTATTGGTTCATGCTGAGGTGGCCCCCGCAATTGCCATGTGGCATCATGGCTTTAGCGCATCAAGACGGGGAGATGAAATGAGCGACGAACAGGACGCACAGGAGATTGCCATGCTGCGTGCGGAGGTGGAAATATTGATGAACGAACGACAAGCCTTACTGCGTGCCACGGGCGCGGCAGCGGTGTTCGTGGCCAATCTGGATAGCGAAACTCTGCCGGAGGATACCTACGCGGTGGCTGACCTTCTTGCCCATGCCTTGAACGATCTGCCCGAAGACACCTTGCGAGACGCCCTCGAAGCGGCGCGGCCCGCCTCCGAGGAAAAACCGCTAGCCCAAGAGGCGAGCTGAGGGGCGTTCGCCTTACCAATACCGGTGCCAGGAATGCATGTTCATGACCGAACCGGTTAGCCGCCCCAAGGTGGGGCTCATCCTGACCGGAGGCGGCGCCCGCGCAGCCTATCAGGTCGGGGTATTGCAGGCGATCGCCGAGATGTTACCGAGTGGCAGTCCCAATCCCTTTCCCATTATCTGCGGAACTTCCGCCGGAGCGATCAACGCCGCCGCAATGGCGGCCGGCGCGTATGATTTTCACCGTGCGGTGAGTCGGTTGATGCTGGTGTGGAAGAATTTCCGCGTCTATCAAGTCTACCGCTCGGATTTTATCGGGGTGTTCGGGCAAGCGGCAAAATGGCTGCTATCGCTGACTCTCGGCGGTTTAGGGAAAAATTCCCCCGTCTCTCTATTGGACAGTTCTCCGCTTGCCGATCTGCTCGGCAAGTATCTGGAATTCGATGGCATCGGGAAAAGTATCGATTCCGGGGCGCTACATGCCGTTTCCGTGACGGCCTCGGGGTACACATCGGGTCAGTCGGTGAGTTTTTTCCAGGGCGTGACGGGTGCCGAAAGTTGGCGCCGTGCGCGGCGCATTGGCGTGGCGTCGCCCATCACATTGGACCATTTGATGGCCTCCAGCGCGTTGCCCTTTATTTTTCCCGCAGTGCGCATTCATCGGGAATATTTCGGTGATGGTTCGATGCGCCAGGTGGCGCCAATCAGCCCGGCTTTACATCTGGGGGCCGAACGGGTGCTGGTGATTGGCACAAGCCGCGGACTGAACGCGGAAGCTCGGGAGCGCGAAAAGACCACCACCTATCCGTCGCTGGCGCAAATCGCGGGCCATGCGCTGAACAGTATTTTTCTTGACGGCCTTGAATTGGACATCGAGCGCATGCAACGCATCAACAATACCGTGCGCCTCATCACTCCCGAGCAGAGGGTGCGGCACCGTCTTAGCTTGCGAGAGGTGGAGGTTCTGGTGTTGTCCCCGAGCGAGGAAATCGATCTGATAGCAGAGAAATTCGTTGCCGAGCTTCCGGCGGCTGTGCGCTTCCTGCTGCGTAGCATAGGTGCTACCCGGCGCGGAGGTTCCACCCTGGTCAGTTACCTGTTGTTCGAACGCTCGTATTGCCGTGCTTTGATGGACATGGGATATCGGGACACTCTTGCCAAGCGCGACGAAGTCCTGAGCTTTCTGGGAACAGCATTGCCGGTTGTGGCGTAGCGCCCGACGCTCCGGTGCGTCCGTACGCAGGATAGAGCGGCTTAATTCCTGTAATTCCCGGCATTGCAGGTCGGTTGGGGGGCGTAACCTGCCCCTGTCGAATTTCTGCCCCGTTCCATGGCCGACGCCAAAAGCAGCACGCCCTCCCTCGTAGCGCGCGAAACCCTTATTCGGCTCGCGCAACAACGCCTGCCGCCCACACCCGAGCATTACGCCAGGTTTTACAGCCAAATTTCCGGCAGCGACGAGTCCGGATTCCTGCAAGCGCCCAAGTTACTTGCCGACATGGCGGCGGCCTTTGACAAAGGCGATGGCCCCGTTTCCATGGCGGCCGGGCAACTTTCCCGGATGCTTGCCGCCGCGAAATGGGAGCAAGCCGCAACCGCACTCAATGAATTGGTGCGTACGCTCGGAGACAGCCCCGACGCGGACTGGGGGAGGTTGATTCGGGATTTGCTGGCCGCATTGGAAACCCGGCATGCCGGTATTACCATGGCACGCAAACGCTCGGCAGTCGCACACGTCACACGTATTTTCAAACGCGACCCTGGCAAACTCCACGAAAAACTGAGGGCCCTGACCGAGTCCTGGGCCGAACCGGTCAGCGCCAGCCAGCCCACGATTTCCGCAGCGGAAAGTGAATCCACCGACCGGGAAGAATCTCGCGCCACCGCATTGCCCGTGACTGCGGCATCGCCGGATTACCGCCCGGATGATGACTTGTCCCGCGAACTCGCGAACCTGATCTCGTTGTTGATCGACAACGTGGGCGAATTGGTGGCCGATGACCACTGGCTGGCGGGCCAGGTCGCGCGTGTTCGCGGGCTGATGTCCGGTCCGATCAACCCGCTCACGGTTCGGGCTGCGCACCGTGCAATGCGCGAGCTCATCTACCGTCAGGGCTTGCTCAACCACTCCCTGTCGGAGACGCGTGCGGCGCTGAAGGAGATGATCACGCTCTTTATCTCGCGTCTGGGGCGGATGGTGGACACAACTTCGGATTTCAGCGAGGAGATGGAAGAACTGACCCGGGAGATCGAGTCGACCAACGATTTTTCGCAACTCGGGCGGCTGGTGAACCAAGTTGCTCAAAAGAGCCGCGGCATCCAGGCGGAGATTATCCGCACCCGCGACGAACTGATTGCCGAACAGGCCCGCGCGATGGAAAACCTGGCCAAGGTTCGGATGCTGGAAGATGAACTCGACGCCCTGAGCCAGCGCGTCAACGAAGACGCGCTGACCGCGGCCCTTAATCGTCGGGGTCTGGATCAGGCGTTCGATATCGAATGCGCTCGAGCGGTACGGGAGCGCAGGCCGATGACGCTGGCGTTGCTGGATGTGGACAATTTCAAGGCGCTCAATGACCGTCTGGGCCACAACGTGGGCGACGAGGCATTGAAACATCTGGTCGGTGCAGTAAAAGAAGCGGTGCGCCCCACTGATGTGCTGGCGCGTTTCGGCGGCGAAGAATTTGTCATTCTCCTGCCCAATGCGGATCTCGAAGCGGCGGCAGCGGTAATGAAGCGCGTGCAGCGCGCGCTTACCCGGCGGTTTTTCCTGCACAACAACGAGAAAGTCCTGATTACTTTCAGTGCAGGAATCGCGTTATGGAAAGAAGGCGAATCCCAGGCGCAGATCACCGCGCGGGCCGATGCGGCGCTTTATCGCGCGAAGAAAGCCGGCAAGAACCGGGTGCTCATCGCGGAAGTGGCGTCTTGATCCGCGGATTCAGAACCCGCTCGTTATCAATCCCAGTCCACCGCTTTTCGGAATGGAAACGGCATCCAGAATTCCGCCGGCGCCGAACATGATCGGCGGATCCACCACGTCGCGTTCCAGCAGGTGTGTGCCAAACGCGCCCTCCTGCGCGACTAGAATGTCGCGATAAGTGTTTGCCACGGTCAACGCGGCGCGGGTCAGCAAACTGGTTTCGCCGACGTGGGCGCCGAGGATCATTTTGAGGCCGGCTGAACGCAGAGCCTGCGCAAGGCTAAGTGAGCGCAGGAGCCCGCCCATCTTGGAAATTCGCAGATTGACAATCCAGTGAACAGGATGCGGCGCCAGCGCGGAAAGCTGTTCCATTCTCAGCAGGCTTTCATCGACAATCATTGCGCAGTTTCGCTTAACAGCGATGTTCGCCATGCCGGCATAGTCGTTGGAGCCCAGCGGCTCTTCGATTGCGTTGAATGCGAAGCCCAGCTCGGTGAGATCGGATATTGCCCGATCCGCTTCCCGCCACAGATTGTTGGCATCGGCCCGCACCCGGACAGGATCGATGCCCGCGCTATTCAGTGCGGCAATTTTGTCCCGGTTGTGTGCGGACTCCGAGGAGAGTTTGATCTTGAAATCCCTAAAGCCCGCTTGCCGGTAACGCGCGAGTTCTGCCTGAAAACGCGGAGTCGCGGAATCGCCGATGACCGCGGTGTAACGAAACTGTCCGGACAGTTCTGGAAGATCAAGGAGTGCCTCCACCGTTTGCCCCGAATGTTTTCCCAGCAAATCGTGCAAAGCAAGTTCGACCGCCGTCCAGGCCGAAGGATGACGGTCGATCTTGTCGCGGTGGGTCGCGACCCAGTGTCGCAGCGATCCCAGGTCGCGAAGGGTTCGCAGCCATTCGTCTTCATGTTCCGCCACGAAGGCCAGCGATCCGTCCAGCGATTCGCCGGTGACGTATTCCCGCGGACAGCCTTCCCCGTGTCCAACCGTGCCTTCCGAATCGCAAGCTTCGACCCACAGGCTTTGTGTTGCCCCCCGAGATGCAGAGGCGTGCTTGAACGCCAGCTTGAACGGAATGTCGAGTGGCCTCGCCTGGATGGATACCGGCTTCACCGGGCTGCGCTTTCCACGAAGGGTTCCAGATCGAAAGAGAATTGCGAGCGGTAGGCCAGCGCCACCATTTTGAATTGCCCTTCACGCTGACCTTGCCTGACACTTTCCCGCTTGAACGCTTCTTCGGTGCCGGTGGTGAGCCAGAACGCGGCCAGCGGGGCAAGTCGGGCGCTCTCGCGCTTGGCGTCGTATTCGATATTGAGTGAGCGCAACTGGACGTCCACCGCGTGTGCGAGGTCTGTGGCACTCGGCCGTGGGCCGGCATCCGCTTCGACGTAGAGCCGATAGCTTTGCGCCTGTTCGTCCGCCAGCATCATCACGAAACGCGCGGTTCGTTCCAGATTTCCCATCACCTGGCTTACCGCGGCGAGCACTTGGGATTCGTAGAGTTTTTCCCCGGTGATACTGGTGACGCCCTTGCCTTTTTGCAGGAATTTTAGCAGCGGCATACGATGCAGGAAAGCCGTGACACGGACCAGGTCGTTGATGAAATAGCGATACAAGCCCGAGGGGGTGGTGACAATCACGTAGTAGTCAGAGTTTTTGCGCAACTGATCGAGTGTCAGGAATTGCGGCGCTCCGCGATCCCAGAGATCGCGTTCGATAAATTCGAAAAAATGCGTGTCGTAAGTTGGCAGGCCGCCGCCGGCGCGGCGCCCGAGCGTGATCGTCCCGCGAAATTCGCTGGACAGATAACCCAGCTCGTGAATGTGCGTGTGCGGCGCCAACTCCTTGCGTAGCGCGGCGACGGCAATGCCGGCGCTGGCGCAGGTCCAGGTGACCACCAGGCGCAGATCGGGCCACAGGTCGGCGATACGTCGCTGCGAGGTTTGGGCCGCAATGCCCTCAAGCTCGGCCGCACGGGCAGGTTGTGCGCGCAGACGGCGGCCGAGTACGGCTGCGACATCGGGCGGCACTCGCGAGGACAGAAAGAAGCCGCCCTCGCGCAGATCGCGGATCAAGGCCGCTTCGTGCTCGCGGTATAGTTTCATGATCGCCAGCAGCGTGCTCGAATTGGCGGTACCGAGATAGGTAATATTGCGGCGCGCCAGCGCCAGCCTGAGGATCAGGAGATATTTCACCTGACTGTCAGCGATGGTCAACACTTCCGCAGGCAGCACGAATTTTTCCCGCACCAGCGCCGGTGTGGCGCCGGCCACCACGCCCGAGGCCGAACCGAAAGGTTTGCCGTTCGGCATCGTGCCCTCGAACGCCGGGCTGGTGATGGCGAGAATGCTGCCGGCGAAAGCTTCCGGACTCAGCCGATGCTGGCTCGCCACGGAGGTGCGGTGAATGCGGCGCAGAGCTTCAAGATGCTCGGCGGTGAGCGGAATGTCCTTGGGTCGGCCGGTGGTGCCGCTGGTGCGCGTGTAGCGCACCGGTGGTTTGGCGGTGAGAGCCTGTACGCCACGTTCGATTTCGGCTTTGATGTAGGGCCTGAGCGCCTCGTACTCCTGGACCGGAACTTTTGCGCGATAGGCATGCAGAGTTCTCATCGTGGCAAAATCATGTCGCCGGCCGAAAGTGGTCTGGCGATCGGCGCGGAGAATTCCCGCCAGCAGCGCGTGTTGCGCCCGCATTGGATCGCGGGCAGCGCGCGCGATTTTTCGGCCTTCAATCCAGCGCGTCCAGCGCAGCAGCGCGTCAATAGCCAGATCGGCGACCAGCGCCTGCAGGCCCGGGCGCGAGCCGGGCTTGCGCCGGAACGGCGAGAACATCTGCGACCAGAAATCCTTCGGATAGTCGCGATCCGGTATGCCAATGTTCAGGTTTCGGTTTTTCGGCAGGTACCACGTGCCGAACAGCAAGTCCCAGATAATGGTCGTGTTGCCGAAATTGCAGGAGGCGGTCTTCGGATCGCGGGCGTGATGCCAGCGATGGGTTTGCGCGCTGCCCACCAAGTAATTGAGGAATCCATAACGCAGCCGCACATTGCTGTGCTGGAAAAAGCCGTTCACTGCATATAGCAGGAAATACGCGGCAAAGACCTGTGGGCCGACACCCAGCAGGACAAAAGGCACGGAGTCGAGGGAAAAATGCAGGATCTTTTCCAGCGGGTGAAAGCGGCTGACGTTGAGCGAATACAGAATGTCCGGCGAGTGGTGCACCTCGTGCAGGCGCCAGAGCACGGGAAACCCGTGACAGGCGCGGTGCAGCCAGTAGCGAAGCAGATCTACCGACAAGACCATCAGGATCGCCTGTGCCGCCAGCGGCCAATGATGTGGCCATGGCCCCTGCGATGGGTCATGATTGAGCGCGGCCACGCCGAGCACGGCCAGTGGCAACAATACCCGCGGCATGACAACCTGCACCACAATCATGAATGCCGCATCGGCGCGCACGTCGCGCCAGACCGGCCGCCAATCGCGCCGCTCGGGATCGAGCAGTTCCAGCACCACAATGCAGACGGCCACCAATGCGATCGGAAGGTACAAGGCCGCCAATAAGGGAGCGCTGCCATCGAACATGAACGCGAACATCGCAATCGCCAGCGCAAAAAACAACGGATACCAGACATAAGGCAACACGCTACGCATCGTCGCGCCGCTCGAATGGGGGCAGGTGATAAGCCGACAATACCAGCACCCAGAAGGCCAGCGCCAGATGAAAAAACGCCGGAATCCAGGCCGAAAACCAGGAATGGGCATTAGGCACCCACATGCCTACGTCAATTCTAAGGATCGAGCCGGTTAGATAAATGGCGCCAAACCAGGCGAGCCCTCGCCCGAGTGGAGGCAGCGGCAGGCTGCGACCCGACCACACCCGCCAACTGGACCGTATCAGCAGTCCCAAGATCAAAAGTTGAATGGTCAGCAGCGTGGAATAGGGGCGATTACTCCCCTGAAAAGCATCCACCGTCGGCAAAAAGGATTGCGGTATCCAGCGCTGAACGGCCTGGCCGGCGACACGTAGAGCAAACAGAACCGTCAGACCCGTCAGGAGGAGGCCAAATCTCTTACGCCGGACACCGGAATCATGCATGGGACGAATTATCGCGCAATGTGTTGTAATTGCGTGCCGGCCAAACGGGGGTGCAGTGGCATCATGGTATACCCGGCCGAGGCCCAAGGCAGGACTTAAGAAATAACGGAGCAAAAAAATGGATCTGTCACCCCGGGACAAGGACAAACTGCTGATTTTTACCGCGGCGCTGCTGGCCGAGCGGCGCAAGGCGCGCGGGCTGAAACTGAATTATCCGGAAGCCATTGCTTACATCACCCTTGGTGTCATCGAAGGGGCGCGCGACGGAAAGAGTGTCGCCGAACTGATGAGTTACGGGGCCACTTTGCTGGGTCGGGCGGATGTCATGGAGGGCGTGCCGGAAATGATTCCGGACATTCAGGTGGAGGCGACCTTTGCGGATGGCACCAAGCTGGTAACCGTGCATAGCCCTATCGGATGAGAGGCGAGGGACGAGGGGCTAGGAGCTGGGGACTAGGGGCTAGGGAATTACACCCTTCACCCTTCACGCATTCACTCATTCACGCCTCAAGCCGGTTCCGGATTGAGAGCAGAATTCATTTGGGAGCAACGATGATTCCTGGAGAAATACGAACAAAAGACGGCGAGATTGAACTTAATGCCGGCCGCAAGACCGTCACGCTAACGGTCATCAATAGCGGAGACCGGCCGGTTCAGGTCGGCTCGCACTACCACTTCTTCGAAACCAACGAGGCGTTGAAATTCGAGCGCAAGACTGCCTATGGCTTCCGGCTCAACATTCCCGCCGGTACCGCGGTGCGTTTCGAGCCGGGCCAGAACCGCAGCGTCGACTTGGTCGAACTCGGCGGAGGGCGTGCCGTCTATGGATTTCTCGGCAAGGTCATGGGGGCATTGAAATGAGTGTCAAACTCGGGCGAGCGGCCTATGCCGACATGTATGGCCCAACGGTCGGCGATCGCGTGCGGCTTGCCGATACGGAACTGTGGATCGAAGTCGAAAAAGATCACACGGTATATGGCGAGGAAGTGAAATTCGGCGGCGGCAAAGTGATTCGCGATGGCATGGGGCAGAGTCAGCGCCTGCACGCCGAAGTTGCGGATACGGTGATCACCAATGCGCTGATTGTGGATTACTGGGGGATCGTCAAAGCCGACATCGGCATCAAGAACGGCCGAATCGCCGCCATCGGCAAAGCGGGCAACCCCGATATTCAGCCCGGTGTGAACATCGTCATCGGCGCGTCAACCGAAATCATCGCCGGTGAAGGAATGATTACCACTCCCGGTGGTGTGGACTCGCATATTCATTTCATCTGCCCGCAGCAAATCGAAGAGGCGCTCATGTCCGGCGTGACCACCATGCTGGGCGGGGGCACTGGACCGGCAACCGGCACCAATGCCACGACTTGTACGCCAGGTCCGTGGCATATTGCGCGCATGTTGCAGGCGGCCGAGGCATTTCCGATGAATCTCGGTTTTCTGGGCAAGGGCAATTGCAGCGTGAAAGGCCCGCTTATCGAACAGGTGGCGGCCGGGGCAATGGGGCTGAAGCTGCATGAAGACTGGGGTACCACACCGGCGGCGATCGACAATTGTCTGGCGGTGGCGGACAACATGGATGTCCAGGTCGCGATTCACACCGATACGCTCAACGAGTCGGGTTTCGTCGACACCACCATCGCGGCCTTTCGCGGGCGGGCAATTCATACCTATCACTCGGAAGGCGCCGGCGGCGGCCATGCACCGGACATCATCCGCGTGTGCGGCGAACCGAACGTGCTTCCGTCCTCGACCAATCCGACGCGCCCCTTTACCTTGAATACCCTGGACGAACATCTCGACATGCTCATGGTGTGCCATCACCTGGATCCGGGCATACCCGAAGATGTGGCGTTTGCCGAGTCGCGCATCCGCAGGGAGACCATTGCCGCCGAGGACATTCTTCACGATCTGGGCGCGATCAGCATGATGTCGTCCGATTCCCAGGCCATGGGACGTGTTGGCGAGGTGGTGATTCGGACCTGGCAGACGGCGCACAAGATGCGCGTGCAACGCGGCGCGCTGCCCGGAGAAAAATCCGGCTGCGACAATTTGCGCGCAAAGCGCTATATCGCCAAATACACCATCAATCCGGCCATCACCCACGGAATCGCGCATGAAGTGGGATCGCTTGAAGTGGGCAAGCTGGCCGATGTGGTGCTCTGGAAGCCGGCTTTCTTTGGCGTCAAACCCAGCCTGATTCTCAAGGGTGGCATGATTGCGGCGGCAGCCATGGGAGATCCGAATGCTTCCATTCCCACGCCGCAACCGGTGCATTACCGGTCGATGTTTGGCGCTTACGGCGCCGCCTGTCAGGCCACCTCGGTGACGTTTGTGTCGGGGGCCGGTATTCAGAACGGCATCGGCGACGCCTTGGGTTTGCACAAGCGGCTGGTTGCAGTGCGCGGCACCCGTACGATAGGCAAGAAAGATTTGCGCTTGAATGATTACGCGCCAAAAATAGAAGTCAATCCGGAGACCTACGAAGTGCGGGCGGATGGCGAGCACCTCACCTGCGAACCGGCCACCTCCTTGCCGATGGGGCAGCGCTATTTTCTGTTTTGATCGGCAAGCCTGTTCGCTTGTGGAGCGTGCGTTATGATGCGCCTGCTCTCGAACTGGAGCTTGAATCGTCTTGCGGCGAGGGTTATAAATAGCAAGTTGAGAGGGCGGCGACGAGCCTGTCGTCCAAATGAGCTGCCCGGAGATGAGGCATACGACGTCAGCGACGCGCGGGCTCGGTGCGAAGGGTGAGAACTTGTGTGTCGCGACATCGGGACTCTTTTGATCCGTGCGGCACCGGTGGACGCTCAGTGTTATTTTCGTAAATCTCTTTTTGATCAATCAGGAAGAACGTGATGTTCATCTGAAATCGGAAAGAGCTGACAGACATTTTGGAGCCTGAAAAGATTCTGGGCTCGTATTTTGCGTTGAGGGTCGGGCCGCTTGCAGGGCCGCAAAAGTTTTGAAGTGAGTGGGCCGAACCGACCATGTCGGAGACGGCCGGGCAGAGTGGTCTACGGGCAGGAGATTACGGCCCGTAGGTTTTTTAGTCGAATGCCGCGTTTCGCGGCGGATGTTTTTCCACGGGAGAGAGCTGATGAAAAAAAATCTGGACAGGCGTGATTTTATTAAAGCCAGTGTAGCGGCCGCCGCTGCGGGCGCGGTGCCGGGATCGTTCATTTGGTCCAATCAAGCGCGAGCCGCCGACACTGTCAAGGTCGGTATTTTGCATTCGCTGACCGGAACGATCGCGATTGCGGAGAAGTCGGTGGTCGATGCCGAGATGCTGGCCATCGAGGAAATCAACAAGGCCGGCGGCGTAATGGGTCGTAAAATCGAGGCAGTGGTGGAAGACGGCGCCAGCGATTGGCCGACCTTCGCCGAGAAGGCCCGCAAGCTGATGGAGAAAGACAAGGTCGCTGCGGTGATGGGATGCTACACCTCGGCATCGCGCAAGGCGGTGCTGCCGGTCTTCGAAAAACTCAAGGGTTTGCTCTACTACCCGACCTATTACGAAGGTCTGGAGCAGTCGCCCAACATAATGTACACCGCGCAGGAGGCGACCCAGTCGGTGGTTGCCGCCATGGAATGGTTGTACAAGAACAAGGGCAAGAGCTTCTACATGATTGGCTCGGACTACATCTGGCCGCGCACCACCATCAAGATCGCCAAGGCCACGCTCGCCCGGCTCGGCGGCACTCTGGCCGGCGAAGGCTACTATCCCCTTGGCCACATCGAATTCTCGTCCGAGATCAACAAGATCAAGGCCGCCAAGGCCGATGTGGTCCTGAACTGCGTGGTCGGGGGATCGAACGTCGCGTTCTTCAAGCAGATGACGGCGGCAGGCATAACCGGCAAGAAGCAGACGGTGCTGTCGCTGGCGGTGTCGGAAGAGGAGGTGTCGGGGATTGGCGCGGACAACACTGTCGATACGTTGACTTGCATGGGTTACTTCCAGAGCCTGAAGAATCCAGCCAACGAGAAGTTCGTCAAGGCCTTCAAGGCCAAATACGGTGCGAGCCGTCCGACGGGCGATACGCTGGCATGCGGCTACACCTCGGTTTATCTCTGGAAACTCGCGGCGGAAAAAGCCAAGAGTTTCGATGTGCCGGCGGTAGTTGCGGCATCGTCGAATCTGGAGTTCGACGGACCGGAGGGCAAGATCAAGTTCCATGCGAGCAATCATCACCTGTGGAAACATGCCCGTATTGGCAAGTTCAGGCCGGATGGTCAGGTCGACATGATCTACGAATCGGGACTGATCGAACCCAATCCGTTCCCGAAGCTGTAAGCGCAACTGGCAAGTCAGAGGTAAGGACGCCCTCCCCTGTGGGGAGGGCGTCCCTAAATAATGTGTCATTCCCGCGAAGGCGGGAATCGAGCTCTTGAAATCGGGCCCTAATTCTGTACGTTCTGGATTCCCGATCCCCGATAAAGTCATTCGAGGACAAGTTTCGCGGGAATGACAGTGCATTGAGTTTTTAGAGGTCCCCTTTAAGCTTACGCAATACCAACTTGAGCGACACTAAACCGCCGCATTCATGAACGTCGACATGTTAGCCATGCAGGCCTTTACCGGTCTGTCGATCTTCACCATCCTTATGCTGATGGCGCTCGGATTGGCAATTGTGTTCGGACTGATGGGCGTGATCAACATGGCCCACGGCGAATTGATGGCCATGGGCGCTTACTGCAGTTACTTTACGGCCTTGTTTTTTCAGGCCTACCTGCCGGGCTTCATGGACGCCTACATTTTTGTCGGTATCGCACTGGCATTTCTCGTTACAAGCATTTTCGGATTTGTACTCGAACGCGGGCTGATTCGATTTCTTTACCATCGACCGCTCGACACGCTGCTGGCCACCTGGGGAATCAGCCTCATTCTTCAGCAGGCGTTCCGGCAGTTCATCAACCCGCGCGAGGTCGAGGTGCCGACAGTATCCTGGCTCAAGGGGGCTTGGAACGCGACGGAGGGTATTTCCTTACCCTTGTCGCGCATGTTCATTATTGTCCTGGCGATTGTCACCGCGGTGCTGGTCTACCTGCTGTTGTACAAGACACGCTGGGGTATTCGTATCCGTGCCGTGACGCAGAATCGCGCGATGGCGGGCGCTGCCGGCATCAACACCAGAAAGGTGGATGCCTTCACCTTTGCCCTGGGTTGCGGACTGGCCGGCATCGCCGGCAGTTCCTTCACCATGCTGGCCTCGACCGGGCCCACCACCGGCCAGCAATACATCGTGGATACCTTCATTGTCGTGGTATTTGGCGGTGTTGAAAGCCTGCTGGGGACGATCTTGTCGGCCTTCTTTATCGGCCAGATGCAGTCGTGGTTCGAATACGGCATGAGCGGCTCAATGGCGCGCGCCAGCATCCTGGCTCTGGTGATTGTGGTGCTGTATTTTCGCCCCAACGGGCTGTTCGCGACCAAGGTGAGGCGCTGAGATGGCTCTTGCACATGAACAGGGTGCTGCCGCCCGGGCCGCGACCGGTGGCTGGGGCGCGGCGGACAAATACGGCCTGCTGATACTGGCCGTTCTGCTGCTCGCGGTGCTGCCGCTCTCGCTCGATGTCTTCCGGCTCGGGTTGGCGGCAAAATATCTGTCGCTGGGATTTTGTGCCGTGGGCATTGTCCTGATCTGGGGTTATGGCGGAATTCTGAGCCTCGGGCAAGGTGTGTTCTTCGGTTTGGGCAGTTACATGATGGCCATGTTCCTGAAACTGGAGTCCACGTCGGCCGACAGTTCCGCCCAGGCGTTATCGTCTTTCTTCGGGTCCAATCTTCCCGACTTCATGGTGTGGAACAGCGTGGAAAAACTGCCCTGGTGGTGGGAGCCCTTCCACCATGTGTGGTTCACCGTTCCCGCAATCCTGATCATTCCGCCGCTGCTCGCGTTTGGTTTGGCCTACGCGGTTTTCCGCCAGCGGGTCGGCGGCGTGTATTTCTCCATCGTGACCCTGGCGCTGTCGGCCATCCTGTCCATCATGATCATCGGTCAGCAGGGCGTGACCGGCGGTGTCAACGGCATCAATGACTTTCGCACCTTTGTCGGAATCAACCTCGATACCGATCAAGCAAAAATCAGTCTGTACTTCGTCATTGCCGGACTCCTGTTGTTGTGTGTGGCGGTGGGAATGTTCATCGTCAGGAGCCGGCTGGGCAAAATCCTGGTGGCGATCCGCGACCGTGAGGATCGGGTACGTTTTTCGGGATATGACCCGGCCTTGTTCAAGGCTTTCATTTTTGCGGTGGCCGCGCTCTTTTCCTCGATGGGTGGCGCGATGTTCAGCATCCAGCAAAGCCTGGCATCCCCCTCTCTGGTGGGCATCGTGCCCTCTGTCGAGATGGTGATCTATGCTGCGGTGGGAGGCAGGCTTTCCCTGTTGGGGGCGGTTTACGGTTCCCTTCTGGTAGGCACGGCCAAGACGTTCTTTTCGGAAAATTTCGTTCAGTACTGGATTTATTTCATCGGCTTCCTGTTTGTGTTCGTCGTGATGTTTCTTCCCGACGGGCTGGCAGGCTTGCTCCAGCGCCTGAAAGCCATGCGCGCAGCCGCGCGCGTGCCGGCCCCGGCACCAGAGGCAAAGGCGGAGAAATGAGCGAACTGATTCTGTCGGTGGAGGATTTGACGGTCTCGTTCGACGGTTTCAAGGCTGTCGATGGCCTCAATTTTTATGTCGATAAAGATGAACTGCGCTGCGTGATCGGACCCAACGGCGCGGGTAAGACCACGTTGCTCGACATGATCTGCGGGAAAACCAAGCCTACTCGCGGAACGATCAAATTCAAGAACCGCAATTTGGTCGACATGATCGAGTACCAGATTACCCGCATCGGCGTCGGCCGCAAGTTCCAGACCCCGTCGGTGTACGAGGACCTCACGGTGATCGAAAATCTGGAAATTTCCTACCCGAAAAAGCGCGGGATTCTGGGCTCCCTGTTTTTCAGACGCAATCGGGAACTGCTGGAGAAAATCGACCTGGTGGCGGGACAGATTTTTCTTGGCGGGATGTTGCGCCACAAAGCCGGCCAGCTTTCCCACGGCCAGAAGCAATGGCTCGAAATCGGCATGCTGCTGATGCAGGACCCCGAACTGCTGCTGCTCGACGAGCCCGTTGCGGGGATGAGCGCGCGCGAGCGCGAACAGACTGCGGAGTTGCTCAATGCCATCTCCAAGGGACGCTCGATCGTGGTCATCGAGCACGACATGGCGTTTGTACGCATGATAGCGCACAAGGTCACCGTGCTTCACCAGGGCAAGCTGTTGGCCGAAGGCAGCATGGCGGAAGTGCAAAACGACGAGCGTGTGAAAGAGGTCTACCTTGGGCACTGAAAGGGTTTCCCGGTGTTGAGCATCAGCGGCCTGAACGTTTATTACGGCGAGAGCCATGTCGTGCGCGACATCTCGTTCGACGTCAAGGATGGCGAGACAGTTGCCATCATGGGGCGCAATGGCATGGGAAAGAGCACATTGCTCAAATCCATCATCGGGGTGCTCAAGTCGCGCAGCGGCAGCGTGACGCTCGACGGCAGAGATCTTGGCGCCGGGGAATCCTATGATCGTGTAGCGGCGGGCATGGGGTACGTGCCCCAGGGCAGGATGATCTTTCCTTACCTCACCGTGGAGGAGAATATTCTCAGTGGCATGGAAACGGTGTCGGACAAGGTCATTCCACAATATATTTACGACGTGTTCCCGGTGCTCAAAGAGATGACAGGCCGCAAAGGCGGCAATCTGTCCGGCGGCCAGCAGCAACAACTTGCGATCGCCAGGGCGTTGGTGAGCAACCCGAAAGTGCTGATTCTGGACGAGCCGACTGAAGGCATTCAGCCCTCGATCATCAAGGATATTGCGCGCACGCTTAACCAGCTTAAGGCGCAAAGAAATTTTGCCCTGATTGTATCGGAACAGGTACTTTCCTTTACGATAGAGATTGCGGATCGCTTTTTGATCATTGAAAAAGGCGAGTTTGTCTACGAGGCTCCGAAGCAGCAGCTCGACACGGCGAAAATTCACGCGTTTCTGACGATCTGAAGCAGGGGTGGGGACGGACAGGCGAGGAGAGGCACGGGCGTCTGTTGGCCCGGCCAAAAGAAGCGTTTTGATCAACGTAGGATGACGAAAGGAGAACTGAATCATGATGCACGGTGATATTTCGAGCAGCAACGATTGTGTCGGCGTGGCGGTTGTCAATTACAAGATGCCCCGCCTGCACACCAGGAAGGAAGTGCTGGACAACGCCCGCAAAATCGGCGAGATGATCAAGGGCATGAAGGTCGGCCTGCCGGGCATGGACCTTGTGATCTTCCCCGAGTACAGCACCCACGGGATCATGTACGACAGCAAGGAAATGTACGACACAGCGTCGAGCTGCCCGGGCGAAGAAACCGAAATTTTTGCCGCGGCCTGCCGCGCCGCCAAAGTCTGGGGTGTTTTCTCGCTCACCGGCGAGCGTCACGAAGAGCACCCCAACAAAGCGCCCTACAACACCCTGATCCTGATGAACGACAAGGGCGAAATCGTCCAGAAGTACCGCAAGATCATGCCCTGGGTGCCGATCGAAGGCTGGTACCCGGGTAATTGCACCTACATGAGCGAAGGCCCCAAGGGGTTGAAAGTCTCGCTGATCATTTGCGACGACGGCAACTATCCCGAAATCTGGCGCGATTGCGCCATGAAAGGTGCCGAACTGATCGTGCGCTGCCAGGGCTACATGTACCCGGCCAAGGACCAGCAGGTCATGATGGCCAAGTCCATGGCCTGGGCCAACAATGTCTATGTGGCGGTGGCCAATGCCGCCGGATTTGACGGGGTGTACTCCTACTTCGGCCATTCGGCCATCATTGGTTTCGATGGTCGCACACTGGGCGAGTGCGGAGAAGAAGACTACGGCATCCAGTACGCGGCGCTGTCCAAGAGTTTGATCCGCGATGCGCGCAAGAACATGCAATCGGAGAACCACCTGTTCAAGCTGCTTCACCGCGGTTACACCGGCCTGATCAACTCAAGAGAAGGCGACAAGGGTGTGGCTGCCTGTCCGTACGACTTCTACAAGAAGTGGATCACCGATCCGGATGCAACCCGCGAGATGGTCGAAGCGATTACCCGCACGACCGTTGGCACCGACGAGTCGCCCATAGCCGGTATTCCCAACAAGAAAGAACCGGCGCACCGTTAGCGTGGCAGCGGTGACGGCAGGCGCCGCGTGTTGATGTGCGGCCCTGCCGATTGGCTGAAAACGCCTTTCACCGCAGAGGACGCGGAGGACGCAGAGGAATTGCAAAACAAATCGTGTCAAAGCATTCTGTTGCCGATCGAGTTGACGTCGCTTTCCTGGGTTTTGTTTTTCCTCTGCGTCCTCCGCGGTGAGAGATTGATTTTTCCTGTGAAATGCTGAAACTCGAAAACATCGTGGGTGCGGCGAACGATCCTTCCATTGCCGACAAGCTACACGAGCTCGAGCATCGCGGCCGGGTCGAATACCTGACTCTGTCGCAGGAGGATACGCACCGGCATCGCTTGCGCGCGGCCACCGATTCCGGCACCGAGTGTGCGGTGATTCTCGACCGCAGCGCCCATTTGTACAACGGTGCAGTGCTTATGCTCGACGACGAACGCGCGGTTGTCGTGCGCATGCGCGAGACTGAATGGCTGACACTGGCCCCGCGAGATACCGCCGCGGCGTTGGAAATCGGCTATTTTTCCGGCAATATGCACTGGGCAGTGAAATTCGACGGTGATCTATTGCGTATTGCCTTGCAAGGCCCGGTGCAGCGCTATATCGAGCGCATCGAACATTTTTTGGCAGACGGGCGGGTGATCCGTGTTGGTCATGTCTGATCTGCAAAGTTTGCTGGGCGCACTCCAGCATGCCGACAGTTTTTTTCCTGGCGGCGGCGTGGCCTTTTCCGGTGGGCTCGAAACTCTGCACGCCGATCGTGAAGTAAGGTCCGCGCGGCAACTGGCAGAGTTCGTCGAGGGGCAATTGCAGCATCGCTGGGCCAGTTGCGACGCGAGCGCCCTGGTCTCGGCTCATCGCGCGGCTGGCAGTCTCGAACGAATCGCCGAAGTGGACGCTATGTTCGACGCCATGACTCTGGCGACGGAATTGCGCGAAGGCTCAAAGCGCGCTGGTACATCGCTGCTGACGGTACACGCCAAACTCGGAACTGTAGGCACTGCCGAGTACCGCGCACTGATTGCCGGGAACAAAGCTTTCGGCCACCTGCCCGTCGTTCAGGGGCTGGTGTGGAGCGCCACCGGCATGACGGAGAACGATTGCCGTGCCGTCTCGGCGCACACGCTGTGCACCGGGCTGATCGGGGCGGCGCTGCGACTGGGTATGATCGGCCACCTCGACGCGCAAAAAATTCTGCTGAGCGTGCGCCCCGTGTTGGCGAAACTGCTGCAACTGCCGGTACCTGACGTCGAAGCCATGTGCGCCTACATGCCCGCCACCGAAATCGCGGCCATGCGCCATGAGGTTCAGGATGGCCGCTTGTTCGCAAGCTAAAACAAGTACAAGAAAGAGAAAGGCTGTTGACGCAAAGAGCGCAAAGAAAAGCAAGAAAGGCGCAAAGGAAAGAACAGCGAGAACATGAGAGTTAATGTCGAAATTGGGTAAGCTTTTGAGAATAGGTGAATAGTTTTTCTTTTCGCCCTTTGCGCCTTTGCGTCGAGATTCTCTTTTGAACTGTCTTACTGAAGGGCAAAGCCATGCTGCTGACACCGACAGAACTGGAAAGACTGACGATCTATACCGCTGCGGAGCTGGCGCGCAAGCGTCGAGCCAAAGGCCTCAAGCTCAATCATCCGGAGGCTACCGCGATCATCGCCGACGAAATTCTTGAGGGTGCGCGGGAAGGCAAATCGGTTGCCGAGCTGATCGGCTTCGGGTCAACCATCCTTAGCACCGACGATGTCATGCCGGGCGTGGCGGCATTGATGCCAGTGTTGCAGGTGGAAGGCACCTTTCCCGACGGTACCAAGCTGGTGACGGTGCATGACCCGATCCGCTCCGGCAAACTCAAAATCGATGCCAAGGCAGTGACCCCTGGAGAAATCTTCACGCCAGATGAAGATATCGAACTGAATGTGGGCCGCAAGAAGGTGAAGCTCAAGGCGGTCAATACTGGTGACCGGCCGATTCAGATCGGCAGTCATTATCATTTCTTCGAAGCCAACAAGGCGCTCGAATTCGATCGCGCCGCGGCCTTCGGCATGCACCTCGATATTCCCGCCGGCACTGCGGTACGTTTCGAACCCGGCGAAGCCAAGGAAGTGACGCTCGCCGAATTTGGCGGTACCGGCGAGATCGTTGGCTTGAACAACCTGACCGATGGTGCCACCCGCAGCGTGAGCCGCAAAGCCGACGCGCTGGCGAAAGCCAGGGCACGGGGGTTTAAAGGTGCTTGAAGTGAAAGGGCGAGGGACGGGGGCCGAGGGGCGAGGGGGTTCGGCTAGGAAAAAGCGCCACTCAAAGGCTACCATCATGGACCAAATTACCTATCGTTTCACTAGTCCCCTCGCCCCTCGTCCCTCGCCCCTCGTCCCTTAAAAGGAAACTTCATGGCCAAAATGACCCGCAAGGAATACGCCGCGATGTACGGCCCAACCAAGGGCGATGCGGTGCGGCTGGGCGATACGTCTTTGCTCGCGGAAGTCGAGCACGACTACGCGGTGCCTGGAGACGAATGCCTGCACGGCGGCGGCAAAACACTGCGCGACGGTATGGGCTTGATGGCGGGTTTCGATAGCGCGCAAGGCTCGCTGGACATGCTGATCTGCAATGCGCTGATCATCGATCCAGTGCTCGGCATCGTAAAAGGCGATATCGGCATCAAGGCCGGCAAGATCGTCGCCATCGGCAAAGCCGGCAATCCGGCGGTGATGGACGGCGTGCATCCGCAATTGATATGTGGCGCTGCCACCACGGTGCGCGATGCGGAAGGTCTGATCGCAACACCCGGCGGCATCGACGTGCATGTGCACTTCGATTCGGCCCAACTCTGCGAACATGCCATTTCCTCCGGGCTGACGACCATGATCGGCGGCTCGCTGGGCCCAATCACCGTGGGTATAGACTGTGGTGGCGAGTGGAACGTCGGCAAGATGCTGCAAGCGTCCGAGGCGTGGCCGATCAACTTCGGCTTTCTGGGGCGCGGCAATTCCAGCAAGCCGCGCTCGCTCATCGACCAGCTCAGTGGCGGCTGCCTGGGCCTGAAAATTCATGAGGACTGGGGCGCAATGCCGGCGGTAATCGACACCTGTCTTGCCGTGGCCGACGACCTGGATTTTCAGGTGCAACTGCATACCGACACGCTGAACGAATCGGGGTTTCTGGAAGACACCCTCGCGGCCATCAACGGCCGCACCATTCACATGTACCACACCGAGGGCGCGGGCGGTGGCCATGCACCGGACATTATCGCGGTCGCCGGTCAGATCAATTGCCTGCCGTCTTCGACCAATCCAACCAATCCTTACACCGTGAACACCTTCGATGAACATCTCGACATGATCATGGTGTGTCATCACCTCAACCCGGCGGTGCCGGAGGACGTGGCTTTCGCGGAATCCCGCATCCGCGCGCAGACCATTGCCGCCGAAGACGTGCTGCACGACATCGGCGCCATTTCGATGCTGGGTTCTGACAGCCAGGGCATGGGACGCATCAACGAAGTCATTGCCCGCACTTGGCAGCTTGCCTCGAAAATGAAAGACCAGCGCGGGCGCCTGCCGGAGGAGAAATCCCGCCTCGGCGACAACGAGCGCATCAAGCGTTATATCGCCAAATACACCATCAATGCCGCGCGCACTTTCGGCATCGACCAGTACATCGGCTCGCTGGAAGCCGGCAAGATCGCTGATATCGTGCTCTGGCGTCCCGGATTTTTCGGCATCAAGCCGGAACTGGTGGTCAAGGGCGGCTTCATCGTATGGGGTGCGATGGGCGATTCTGCCGCCTCTCTGATGACCTGCGAGCCGTTGGTAATGCGCCCGCAATGGGGGGCCTTCGGTGGGGCGAAGAAGGCGTTGTCGGTGAATTTCGTCAACCAGATGGCCATTGATGCCGGCACCCAGGCCAAACTCGGTATGAGCAAACAACTGCTGGCGGCGAAGGGCACGCGCAAACTCAACAAGAAGCACATGCTGCACAACGACGCCTGCCCGAACATCACCGTCAATGCCCAGACCTTCGATGTCATGATCGACGGCCGCATCATTACCTGCGAACCGGCGAAGGTGGTGCCGCTGGCGCAGCGGTACATGATGCGCTAGGCGCTGCGCGCCAAGCGCGAGGCACTAGGCACGAGGTACTAACCCCTAGCGCCTAGTGCCTAGCCCCTAGCGCCTAGTGCCCCGCTCCTTGGACAGACAACTTAAGGAAACAATATGAACACTGTAATCCCTGACTTCCAATCTCAACCAGCCCCGATGGGCGGCCCTAGCGGCCGCGGCGGCGCCCGCGTCGGCATCGGCGGGCCGGTCGGGTCAGGGAAGACTCGGTTGCTGGAGCAACTGATCCCGCGCTTTATCCAACGCGGTACCAACCTTGCGGTGATTACCAATGATCTGGCGACCAAGGAAGACGCCGAGCGCGTACGCCGCAGTGGCTTGATCGATCCGGCCCGGGTGCTGGCGGTGGAGACCGGGGCCTGCCCGCACACCGCGATCCGCGAAGACCCTACGCTCAATATCCAAGCGGCCGATGATCTGGATGCGAAATACGGCAATCTCGATTTGATTCTGATCGAATCTGGCGGCGACAATCTGGCCTCGACGTTTTCGCTTGATCTGGTGGACTACTGGTTGTTCGTGATTGACGTAGCCGGTGGCGACGACATTCCACGCAAGCGCGGCTTGGGCGTCATGCAATGCGATCTTCTGGTCATCAACAAGACCGATCTGGCCCCCTATGTGGGAGTGAACCTGGAGCGCATGGTGCGCGAGGCCAACGAAGTGCGTGGAGGTCGGCCAGTGAAGCTGACCAATTGTGCAACAGGCGAAGGCGTGGACGCGGTGGTCGAGGCCATTGCCAGCCAGGTGTTGTTCGACCGATGAAACTGCACGACTTGCCGCCCGAGGGGTTGGCGCCGCCCCAGGTATTGCAAGCCGACATTGAATTCGCGCGCGACCCTGGCGGGACGACACACATCCGCCGGCAGCAGGTCGGCTACCCTTTTCACCTGGGCCGCGCGCTGCGCATGCCCGGCGATCCACCTGGCATGCCGACGGTTTATCTTCAATCCTGTTCAGGTGGCATATTTCAGGGCGACGATCTGCGTCTGCGTGTTGTCGCGGGCGAGGGTGCCTGGGCGCATGTCACTTCCGCGGCATCCACCGTCGTACATGGCATGGAGACTGGAGGCGCGCGGCAGGTCCTGGAACTGGTCGCTGCGGCTGGCGCGCTGTTGGAATATTTGCCCGATCCGCTCATCCTGTTTCCCCGCGCCCGGCTGCACAATGGCGTTCAGGTGCGCCTGGACGCACAGGCCAGTGTAATTGTGGGCGATGCGCTGATTCTGCACGACCCCCGGGGCGCCGGCGCTGCGTTCGATTATCTCGAATCGGATATTGTTGTTCGCGATCACGCCGGAAAGTTGCTGGTCTGTGATCGCTTCCGATGCAGGGGTGGCGAGCTTGGACGCGGCTTGCCTGGAATTAATGGCGCTTATGCGGTGCAGGCAAGTCTTTTCGCGCTGACCAGGGCATGCACTTCGCAAGTCCTGGTCAATGCCATGCGCGAGGCATTGGCTCCAATAGAAGACGTCTATGCTGCGGCGTCCACTCTGCCCAATGCCGCAGGCGCCTGGGTACGCATTCTTGGACGCGACGCCATCGGCGCGCGCGCCGCGCAGCACGCCGTATGGGCAGCAGTACGTAGCACGTTGACTGGGCGATCGCCTACTCCGCGACGCAAATGAAACCAATACCAGAGATCCCTGGGAAAAGAGGAAATTTAATGAACGCGCCGGCCATCGAAAAACTGATCGAACAGTTCCGCATCTCAGAGCAGCCGTATTACCGGCCGCTCAGCGACGAGGTGCAGACCTTCGATGCGGCCTACGCGGTTCGCATGCCGATGATGTTGAAGGGTCCAACCGGCTGCGGCAAAACCCGGTTTGTCGAGTACATGGCGTGGAAGCTTGGCAAGCCGCTGATCACGCTGGCGTGCAACGAAGATATGACTGCATCTGATCTGGTGGGGCGTTATCTGCTGGATGCCGATGGCACCCGCTGGCAGGATGGGCCGCTCACGCTGGCGGTGCGCTACGGCGCCATTTGTTACCTCGACGAAGTAGTCGAGGCAAGGCAGGACACGACCGTGGTGATTCATCCGCTCACCGATGCGCGACGGGTGCTGCCGCTGGAGAAGAAGAACGAACTGATTCACGCGCACCCGGATTTCCAACTGGTGATTTCCTATAATCCGGGCTACCAGAGCATTCTCAAGGACCTCAAGCAATCGACCAAGCAGCGCTTCGGCGCGCTCGATTTTGGCTACCCGACGCGCGACATCGAGATCGAGATTGTTGTGCACGAATCCGGCATTGGTCCCGAACTCGCCGGCAAACTGGTCACCATCGCCGAGCGCGCCCGCAACCTCAAGGGCCATGGTCTCGAGGAAGGCATCTCCACCCGCATGCTGATCTATGCCGGCTCCCTGATCGCCCAAGGCATCGAGCCGATTTCCGCCTGCCATGTCACTCTGATCAAGCCGATCACCGACGATGCCGATATTCGCGACGCTCTCGGTGCTGCTGTCCGGGCTTGTTTCTAGGTGCTGCAAGGTCAAAAGAAAGGTTCAAAAGAAAGGCGTTGACGCAAAGGGCGCAAAGGAAAGGCAAGAAAGGTCGCAAAGGAGATCCGGGGGATGACACATTAGAGGCGCCCTTAAATTGCTTTTGTCGCCTGAATTCCGCGAGATTTCGTCCTTGGTTTTCTTCGCGTTCTTTCTTGCTTTTCCTTTGCGATCTTTGCGTCAAATCTTGTGTTTTAGAAATTAAAAATGCCAAAGCTTGACGACTACAACGAACTGCTGGATGCCCTGGGGCCGCATGGGCGAGAGATGGTGCAGTCGGTGTGGCTGGAGGCCACGCGCTCGTTTGAGCCGGCCGGGCTGACGCGGTATCTGGAAGGCGCGCGCGAGATTGCCACGGCCGGTCTGGGCTGGAGCGTGATGCTGGCCTACTTGCGCGAAACGCCCGCCATTGCCCGCCAGGTGGGCGAGGATGCTGCCTTGCGCATGATTGACGTGGCATTGAGTGTTTATGCCCGCACTGACGCACGCATGGCGGAGCGGGTTTTTCCCGCCGGCGTTGTTGCTGCGCGTCGACTTCAAGATAAAGCGCAGTTTGCGGGCTATCTGGATTTTCTCCGCGAGTTGACCGAGTTGGCTCCGGCCGGCATCGCGCCCATTCTGAATCGCCTCGACGACTTACTGGAACAACTCGGCTTGGACGGCCTGCGCCGCTGGGCAATGCTCGGGGTGCAATCGCATATGCGTGACCCCAACGCGCAGGCGCGTTACTTTCAGCTTGACAGCGTGGAGGGCCGGTCGTTGTTTCAGGCCGAGGGCGATCAGACTGTGTTCGCCGATATAGAGCGGCGCATATCGCTGTATCTGCGCGCCTTGTGGGGGCGCGACATGAAGCTGCGTCCGGTCATTCACACCGAAGGCACCAGCGCGGGCCGACGTTCGACCATCGAAGGCCTCACCATTCGCCTGCCGCAATCCTACCGCGGGTTTGCCGGGCAAACGGGGCTGGCGCTTTACCGCGCGGCGGCAGCCCATGCTGCCGCGCATGTCATGTTTACCACGCAGCGCTTTCCGGTCGGCAGTTTGAAGCCCCTGCAAGTGGCGCTGGTGTCGCTGATCGAAGATGCTCGTGTAGAGCAATTGGCGATGGGCCGGTTTCCGGGATTACGAGGGTTGTGGAAGACCTTCCACCTGGCGCAGCCCGGCGGTGCGATCACCTCGGCGTCCTTGATGGCGCGCCTGGCGCGTGTATTGATCGATGAAGAGTTCATTGATGACGATCCCTGGGTGAGCAAGGGACGGCGGCTGTTTTTCGAACAACGCCCCTATTGGGAGGATCAGTCGATGAGCCGTGCGCTCGGCGGCCTGTTGGGCAACGACATGGGCCAGATGCGTGTGCAGTTCAACTTCAAGACCTACGTGGTCGAACCGGCGTATCGCGACGACAACCAGGGCGTGTGGGATTTCGGCGACATGGGCGAGCCCTCTCCAGATGATGAGGATGTAGTGATGCAGGGTGCGCGCCTGTCCGACGGAGAAAAAGGCCCCGAACGCGAGGAGGAAGAGCAGACCGAGCCTCCGCCGGGAGAAGAGGAGAAGGTCAAGCTCACTGCACCGTCCAGGGAAAACGAGCAGCAGCAGGAAGAAGCCTTGTCGCCCCCGATACGCTACGACGAATGGGATTATCTGATCGGCCGGGAACGCCCATCCTGGTGCACCTTGCTGGAAAAGCCGGCCGCCGAGGGCAGTGCCCACGATATTGTCGACATTCTGGATCGCAACGAGGATTTGCTGAATCGGCTCAAGGTGCTGGTCAAGGCGGTACAGGTTCAGCGCCCGATACGCCTCAACAAACGCCTCGATGGCGATCGCCTGGATCTCAACGCCTGCATCAACGCCACCATTGAACTGCGCAGCGGCGTGCCGCCCGATCCACGGGTCCACGCCATTCTTGGAAGGCAGCAGCGCGATTTGTCGGTACTGGTGCTACTCGATCTCTCGCAATCAACCAACGACAAAGTGCGCAACACCGATGCCACCATCTTGAGTCTGGCGCGCGAGGCCACCGCGCTGCTGGCCGAGGCGATGGCGCGCATCGGCGACAGCTTTGCGATCCACGGTTTTTGTTCCAATGGCCGTCACGATGTCGGCTACTACCGCTTCAAGGATTTCGAGCGGCCCTATGGGGAATTGGCCAAGTCACGATTGGCCGGCATGAGCGGGCAGCTTTCCACCCGGATGGGCACGGCATTGCGCCATGCCGGCGCTTATCTGAAGGACCGGCGCGCGCACAAGAAACTGATCCTGCTGGTGACGGACGGCGAACCCTCGGACATCGACGTGCATGACCGGCAATATCTGATGTTCGATGCCAAAAAAGCCGTGGAGGAAAACAACCGCCACGGCGTTTTCACCTACTGCATGAGTCTGGATCCGAATGCCGATCGTTATGTCTCGCGCATCTTCGGGCAGCGCAACTATATGGTGGTGGACCATGTCCGGCGCCTGCCAGAGAAGCTGCCGATGCTTTATATGCGGGTGACGAACTAAATCTCGAACAAAACAGCCTGTATACGGTACAGGCTGTCATGCCGGTCGAGCCCTTTATTTTGTCTGTACCGCCGATACGATGGTGATGTTTGTATTGGGAGTGCAGTACGGAACATCCGTTACTCCCACGCGCGCCGTGCATGGCGAAACGCCGGCAATCGCATTGACGACATTGAATCCTCCGGTCACGGTGCCAAACACAGCGTAACCGCCGCCCGAAGTGTCCAGTTCAGTGTTGTTGAAATAGTTGATAAAAAACTGGGAAGTTGCGCTGTTTGGGGCAGCCGTGCGTGCCATGGCGATTGACCATTGGACGTTGCTCAATCCTTTGCCGACCTCAAGTTCGATGGCAGCTCTGGTTGGTGTCTTCAAGACGAGTGACGAAGTGCCTTGGACAAATCCCCCCCCTTGAATCATGCGTAAGGCGCCGGTCAAGTTGGGGCCGATGCGATGAAATACCGTGCCACCGTAGAACCCGCTGTTTACGTACGCCAGGAAGTTCGCAACAGAAATGGGCGCTTTTTCGGGTTCGAGCGTGATAATGATTTCACCAATAACGTTCGCGCCATTTGCCACTTGCATCCTCACTTCCGGTTTGACTGGCTTGTTCTCCCAGCCCACTCCGCACGAAGCCAACAGCAAAGTGCTCACAAGTGCGCTGATCACCTGGACAACTGAGCCGGCGCCGGCAAAGACTTTCCCGCAAATCGGTTTTGTGTGCATTTTCAGGGATACCTCATGATGGTTGAGCAAAGAAATCCGTGGTGATTTCAGGGTGAATCCGATCAAGGTCTGAGCCAACTGGGTGCTTGAGGTTTCTCGCTTGTGGTCATCCGGGAAGCGGGAGCCGTTTTCAAGGCTGCTTCCAGTCGTTGGTTCATAAACGTACTTTGCAGGAAACCCCTATTGTTTTATGTCGGGAAGCCCCGCACTTGTTGTAGGGGTTCCAGAAATGCATGTGTAGGGGGATTGTCGTTGGGCGGGAGCCTGATTGAATCGGCAGACTGCGGGGGGTAATCCGCCCAGCCTGTATAGTGCCCCCCGATGAAGAGGAATGTTCCCTGGTAAGTTTGCCTATGCCCGTCGAAAAGTCAGTCTGGCCCTTGCTGTGCATCGCCGCTTTTATCCTCATGGTGACCATGGGTGCCCGGCAGGCATTGGGCCTTTACGTCTCGCCGATCAACACGACCACCGGCCTGGGTGTGGTGGCCATCAGTTTTGCCATGGCGATCGGACAATTTGTGTGGGGTGCGACGCAGCCACTATTTGGGGCGCTGGCCGGGCGCTACGGGTCGGATAAGATCATTGCACTGGGTGGCCTGTTGCTCGCGGCGGGGTTTGCGCTGACGACGTTGTCTACCTCAAGCTGGATGCTTTATGTGACGATGGGCGTGATCACGGCGGCAGGCGCCGGTGCCGGCAGCTTTTCCGTTTTGATCGGCGCGACGGCCAACCGGATTCCGGCTGAAAAACGGGCCTTCGCGGCCGGGTTCGTTAATGCGGGAGGCAGTTTCGGTCAGTTCGTTTTTGCGCCCCTGAGTCAGGCACTGATCGCAGCTTTCGGCTGGATGGTTGCGCTGTATGTGCTGGCGTTGAGCGCATTGGCGACACTGCCCTTGGCGCGTGCTTTTAAGTCGTCGCCGATTGCGGAGTCCAAAAAGACCGGCAGCAAGGCTGCTGACGACATAGGGCTGCGTGAGCAGCTCCGCATCGCCCTGCGCGACAGGAATTACTGGTGCCTGCATGCCGGATTTTTTACCTGCGGATTTCACGTCGCATTTCTGGTGACCCACCTCCCAGGCGAAGTGCAGTTGTGCGCGATGCCCGCCAGCGTGGCCGCGACCTCCCTGGCGATCATCGGGTTGGCCAACATCGGGGGCAGTCTCGGCGCCGGAATGTTGGGATCACGCTACCGGATGAAATGGCTGCTATTCTGGGTATATTTCACCCGCGCGGTGGCCATTGCGCTCTATCTTCTGGCGCCCAAGACCGCGCTGACGTTTTATGTATTTGCCGCAGTATTGGGTATCACCTGGCTCTCGACCGTTGCGCCCACTGCGGGGCTGGTCGGCAAACGCTTCGGCGTGCGTCATCTGGCAACCCTGTTCGGATTCACGTTGCTATCGCACCAGATCGGCGGATTTTTCGGTGCATGGCTGGGTGGTGTGGCGTTGGTGACGACCGGCAGTTATGCCTGGATGTGGTACGCGGACATTGCGCTGGCCTTGTTTGCCGCGGTCGTCAATCTTCCGATCGAGGAAGCGCCCGTGCGCGCGGTTGTTCCGGAGCCGGCTTAATGCGTCCAACTCTCTACGCTCTCACCGCAGAGGACGCAAAGTACGCGGAGGAAGTTCAAAGGCAAGGCATACTGTGAGAATTCTTACGCTTATTCGAATCGGCCTGCACTCCATGTTTCCGTGGACGTTTGCCGGGCTTGGTTTTCCTCAGCGTCCTCCGGGTCCGCCGCGGTGAGAGAGTTATTAGCCGTACCTAATTGACAATTCAGGAGATATCGCCGCATGCGTGCAGCAATTTATGAAAAGACCGGTCCCGCCCACGAAGTTCTCAAGGTCGTCGACGTTGAAACGCCACATCCCGGTCCGGGCGAGGTGCGGGTCAAAATTCAATGGTCGGGGGTCAATCCTTCCGATGTGAAATCCCGAGCTGGGCTGCGGACCAAGACGCTGGCCTTTCCCCGGATTATTCCGCATAGCGACGGTAGTGGCGTCATCGACGAGGTCGGCGCCGATGTGCCTGATGAGCGAGTAGGGGAGAAGGTTTGGATCTGGAATGCGGCATGGCAGCGGCCGTTCGGCAGTGCCGCCGAATACGTGGTGCTGCCTTCTCGACAGGCGGTGCGACTTCCGGAGGGCACTTCCCCGGAAGCGGGCGCCTGTATCGGAATTCCGGCGCTTACCGCGTATCACGCGGTGCGGGTGAACGGCGGGGTGAGAGACAAAAGCGTGCTGGTCGCAGGCGGCGCGGGAGCAGTGGGCCACTACGCGATTCAACTGGCAAGGCTGGGCGGGGCGAAACAGATTCTTACTACCGTGAGCGGGGCGGAAAAGGCTGCTGTCGCGAAATCGGCGGGCGCGGACGTCGCGATCAATTACAAGAGCGAAGATGTGCTCGCGCGAGTAAAGGAACTCACCGGCGGCCGCGGCGCGGATCGGGTGATCGAAGTGGATATCGCCGGCAACATGAATCTCGACCACCAGATTGTCTGCCCCGACGGAGAGATCGTAGTTTACGGCAGCAACGCGGCGGATATTGCCGTGCCGTTTTTCCCCATGATTGTCAAAAACATCGGCATGAAGTTTTTTATCGTCTACAACCTGAGTCCCCAGGACCGAACCCGCGAAAATCGCGACATCACCGAGATGCTGGAAAGGAATGTTCTAACGCACAACATCGCCGCCCGCCTGCCGCTGGACAAAATAGCCGATGCCCATGTATTGGTGGAGCAGGGCAAGGTGATTGGCAACGTGGTGGTTTCGATAAGCTGAACACCAAGTATAAAGTATAGGCCTGACCCTCTTGGCATGGCATGTAGCCCGGATGGAGCGCAGCGCAATCCGGGTATTGGGGCCGCCAACCATGCATTTTCCCCGCATTCCGCTGCGCTGCATACGGGCTACGTACTGCGCCTTTTTTGGCGCAAGCGACGTATTCTCAGACAAAAGCGCTTAAGGTAGTGCCATGAAGACTCCTTGAACTCAGTCAGGCGCTAAGCGTGAATCCCTCGTAATTCCTGGCTGCGACGTCGGCGCAGATTTTTCGGTACACCGCCATTCCGCCCGCATAGGGCATGAAGACTCGCGGTTTGCCGGGGATGTTCGCGCCGAGATACCAGGAGTGTTTTGCCTGCGGTAGCACGGTGACTTCTGCTGCCTCATTGACTTTTGCCACCCAGGAATCCACGGCTTCTTCCAGTGGCTCGATGCGCGTCAACCCAGATTTGCGCATGTGGACGATGCAGTCGGTAATCCACTCCACGTGCTGCTCGATGGCCACGGGCATGTTGCACAGGACCGACGGGCTGCCGGGTCCGGTGATGGTGAACAGATTCGGGAAGCCCGCCACTTGCAGGCCGAGGTAATTGCGCGGGCCGGCTTCCCAGGCTTTCTTGAGCGTCTGGCCATTGCGGCCGCGAATGTCCATGCGTAACAGCGAGCCGGTCATGCCGTCGAAACCGGTGGCGAAGACTATGATGTCCAGGGGATATTCGGCATCGCGAGTGCGGATGCCGTTCGGCGTGATGGCTTCGATGGGCGTGGCGCGGACATCGACCAGAGTCACGTTGTCGCGATTAAAGGTTTCGAAATAGTCGGTATCGATTGGCGGGCGCTTCGCGGCGTAGGGATGGTCGATGTCAGCCAGCTTTGCCGCGGTAACCGGGTCTTTGACAATTTCCCTTATCTTGGCCTTGAGGAAATCGGAGGCGGTTTTGTTGGCGGCGTTGTTGGTCACCAGATCCATAAAGGCGCCGCGAAAGCGCAGGCCGCCGGTTTCCCAGGCTTTTTCGTAGGCAGCCAGCCGTTCCTCGGCGGGGACTTCCAGGGCCAGGCGCTCCGAAATCCGGAAAGGGTGGCCATTGGGAGTGGATCGCGTGACCTCGCGAATCTCGTCGATGTTCTCCCGAATGTAGCGTTTGAACTCCGGACTGAGCGGGCCATTGCGGGCCGGCACGCTGTAGTTTGCGGTGCGCTGAAAGACCGTAAGGTGGGCTGCGGTCTCGGCAATCACCGGCGCGGCCTGAATGCCAGTGGAACCGGTGCCAATCTGACCGACCCGCTTGCCTGCGAAATCGACGCCTTCATGCGGCCATTGCCCGGTGTGGTACCAGCGCCCCTTGAAGCTGTCGAGCCCGGGAATGTTTGGGACGTTGGCCGTCGACAGACAACCGACCGCGGTAATCAGGTACTGCGCAGTGTACTGTTCGCCTGCCTCGGTGGTGACCCGCCAGAGATTGGCTTTTTCGTCGTAATGCGCCGCGGTGACGCAGGTGTTAAAGCGGATGTCGCGCTTCAGGTCGAATCGCTCGGCGACATGGTTGAGATAGCGCAGGATTTCCGGCGGCGCGGGATACTTCTCCGACCATTCCCATTCCCGCATCAGTTCGTCGGAGAAGGTGTACCAGTAGGAGTGACTTTCCGAATCGCAGCGTGCGCCGGGGTAGCGGTTCCAGTACCAGGTGCCGCCAATGTCTCCTGCCGTTTCCAGCACCTTGACCGAAAGACCGAGTCGGTCGCGTAAACAAAGTAACTGATATAGGCCGGAAAATCCGGCCCCGATGATCAGGGCATCGAATTCCCGAGCCTGGCCGGAATCCTGTTTCGGGACTTGTATTGTGACGCTGCCGTTTGCCATGTCCAACCTTGACGGATTAAGAAAGCCGCCCCGGATTTCCGGAGGGCAGGTGTTAGAAAGCAATGATCCTAGAAAAAGCAATTGAACCACAGAGGCACCGAGAACACGGAGAAAAACAATTTTTGCGTCTATCCGTGCACTCACCCGAAAGGTGAGCACTGCTGGCGAGTCAACTGATTGATATTTTGATCTTCTCCGTGTCTCTGTGTCTCTGTGGTGCGGTTTTCAGGATGATACCCTGCGAAGTGCCCGATGACATGGGCGATGGCGGTTTCGTCATCCCCGGTTTTCCGGGTACGATCCCGTCCCATGTCCTCTCAGATCTTTCGCACCCTGCACCCCAATCGCACGCTCATCCGGGTCAACGACAAGCTGGTATTGCCCGACTGGGTCCGCCGGTGCGTTACTTGTATCCGTTTGCGTATCCTGTAAGCTAAAAACACTTCCATGAAAAACGCATTCACCGCGGAGGACGCGGCAGCTTCGGCCGTAAGTGCTGCGCCTTAAGGACGCGGAGGAAAACAAAATCGCCAATAACTATAGTCAATAAAAGAGGTAGCGAATCTTTGTCATATCTGCGCACCGGGTTCTTTCCGTGACGAATCGACAACCTGGCCGGCATAAACCGATTATTGTATTGTCCTTCGTTTTTCCTCCGCGTCCTTAAGGCGCAGCACTTACGGCCGAAGCTGCCGCGTCCTCTGCGGTGAGAGCGTTTTGCATTTGACTTAGGAGATCACCATGCTTCAGCTCAGACCCAACTGCGAATGCTGCGATAAGGACCTCCCGCCCGAATCCACGGAGGCGAGGATTTGTTCGTTCGAATGTACCTTCTGCGCGACCTGCGCCGAGAGGGTACTGGCCGGGGTATGCCCGAATTGCGGAGGTGAGCTGGTGGTGCGTCCGCGGCGTCCCGCCAGTAAGCTGGCAAAAAATCCGGCTTCAACCGAACGCGTTTTTAAACCAGCGGGCTGCGGGAAGGCGGCATAGGCGTCAGACCAGCGCAGAATTAGGCGGAAGAGGGAACGATCGCCAATTCCTGTCCCAATTGGTTGGTGACCTGTTTGAGAATTCCGATGGAAACCTTGCCCAGTTTCGTCGCGTCTCGTGCTTCAATGGTGGCAATTTTGGCGGTCCGAATGACCGACGCGACTGGAAGTCCGGCCGTTGTGAGTTGGGTAATGGACACGTCTCCCGGCCAGCCGCGATTTTCCGCGCTGGTAATCATTACGACCCAGAGTAAGCCATGCGCCTCTTCGAGGCCGCCAGCCGATACGACCAGTGCCGGTCGGGACTGACGAGTAGGGCGATCCGTGTGGGGAAATGGGACTTTTATTACGTCGCCCTGCTTAAAGCTTGCCATAAGCCTTGATGTCGGCTTTCGAACTCCACTCCGAAAAGGTGCGGAACGGATCATCCGGTTTTCCGCCACGGCTGGCTTTGGTGAGAATGACGCGCTCGTCGATAATTTCGTAAATCAACTCGTCGCCCGCTTCGAGGCGCAACGCGGCGCGCACCGGTTGCGGAATTGTGGTTTGCGCCTTGGTCGTCAATTTGCTCGTGATCATGCTCGTAGCCGGAGTGAGTATGTTTCTTATGGTAAGGAACTTCCTTGTTTTTTTCAATTCGATTTTTGTGTCAGAAAAGCGTTCCGCGCATGCATGACCTTATTGGTTAAACTGTCGTGTTCATAATTATTCCAAAAGGGGGAGTGCCATGCAGCGCAGATCGTTTCTTAAAAAAGCAGCAATTGGTGTTGCCGCAGGCGGTGTTACCGCACCGGCCATCGCGCAGTCGCAGCCGAGCATTCAATGGCGGATGGCGGCGAGTTGGCCCAAGAGCCTCGACACGATTTACGGCGGGGCGGAGCTGGTTTCCCGGCGCGTGGCCGAAATAACCGACGGCAAGTTCCAGATTCGCGTCTTTGCCGCGGGCGAAATCGTACCGGCGCTGCAAGTGCTCGATGCGGTGCAGGCCGGCACGGTGGAAATGGGCCATACCGCGTCTTATTATTACTTCGGCAAGGATCCTGCGTTCGCAATGGGCAGCTGCCTGTCTTTCGGAATGAACACGCGCCAGAATTTTTCCTGGTGGCATTTTGGCGGCGGCGCGGAGGCGATGGCGCCGCTGTTCAAGGAGTACGGATGTATAGCCATGCCGGCGGGGGCTACCGGCTGTCAGATGGGGGGCTGGTTCCGAAAGGAAATCAAATCAGTCGCCGACCTCAAGGGCCTGAAGTTCCGCATCGGCGGAATGGCAGGCCTGGTGATCGCCAAGCTCGGCGCGGTGCCGCAGATGATTCCCGGGCCGGATATCTATCCCGCTCTGGAAAAAGGCACGATCGACGGCGCGGAATGGGTCGGCCCCTATGATGACGAAAAGCTGGGTTTCAACAAAGTCGCCAAGTATTACTACTATCCAGGCTGGTGGGAAGGCGGGCCGATGCTGCATCTTCTGGTCAATGACAAGAAATGGGCGGAACTGCCCAAGTCCTACCAGGCTGCGTTGACAGTGGCCTGCGGAGAGGCGAGCACTTGGATGCCCGCGAAATACGGTGCGCAAAATCCACCGGCGCTGCACCGGCTGGTGTCGAACGGCACGCAGTTGCGCCCTTTTCCCAAGCCCGTGATGGAAGCCTGCGAAAAGGCAGCCTTCGAGCTCTACGAGGAGCTCAAGCCCAAAAGCGCGCACTGGAATCGGATCTATCCGGAATGGAAGAAATTCCGCGACGAACAGTTCCTGTGGTTCCGGGTCGCCGAGGCGACCTACGACAACTACGCGTTTTACTCTAAGCTCGCAGGCGCGAAGTAGCCAGGGCTACTTCGGCGCATCGTCTGGTTGGGGCGCCCCGAATTCGGGAATGTCGGCGTCGCGCTCCAACTGCTCGCGGTCGTGGTCTGCCTGCGGAATCTCGATTTTGATCGCGTTCGGATCGACCAAGCCCTTGTCCAGGCCTCCCGTCACGACGCCGGGAAACGCAATGACGATGCCAACCATAATGACCTGAATTACGACGAACGGTACCGCGCCCCAGTAGATCTGCCCGGTGGTCACGGGTGCGATCGTCTTACCCGTGATTTTGTCCAGATAGGCCTTGGCCGGCGCGACACTGCGCAGATAGAACAGCGCAAAGCCGAAGGGCGGGTGCATGAACGAGGTCTGCATGTTGACGGCCAGCAGCACGCCGAACCAGATCAGGTCGATGCCCAGTTTGTCTGCGACCGGCGCGAGCAGCGGCACGATAATGAACGCCAGCTCGAAGAAGTCGAGGAAGAAGGCGAGCACAAATACCAGGATGTTGACGACGATCAGGAAGCCGAGTTGACCGCCCGGCAGGCTGGTCAGCAAATGCTCGACCCAAAGATCGCCATTGACCGCGCGGAAGGTCAGGCTGAACACCGTCGACCCGATCAGGATGAACAACACGAACGACGAGAGTTTGGTCGTGGTGTTCATGGCCTGCTTGAGCAGCGACCAGTCCAGGCGTCGATTCATTAGGGCGAGCACAAGTGCTCCGGTGGCGCCCATGGCTCCGCCTTCGGTGGGAGTGGCAATACCAAGAAATATTGTGCCGAGCACCAGGAAGATCAATGCCAGCGGGGGAACCAGGACAAGTACAACTCGCCGCAACAACTTCGTTCCCCGCAAGGACCTTGCTTCGAGAGGAAGCGCTGGCGCGGCGTTCGGGTACGCGAAAGAAATGCCGAATACATACAGAAAATACAGCCCGGCCAGTATCAACCCGGGAAAAATTGCGCCCGCGTACATATCGCCCACCGAGCGACCCAGTTGGTCGGCGAGCACGATCAGCACCAGCGAGGGCGGAATGATTTGCGCCAGCGTTCCCGAGGCGGCAATCACACCGCTTGCCAGGCGCCGGTCATAGCCATAACGCAGCATGATCGGCAGGGATATGAGCCCCATGGAGATCACCGAGGCGGCCACCACGCCGGTGGTTGCGGCGAGAAGCGCGCCGACAAAAACCACGGCGTAGGCCAGCCCCCCGCGCACCGGCCCGAATAGCTGGCCGACGGTGTCGAGCAGATCCTCCGCCATGCCGCTGCGTTCCAGGATGAGGCCCATGAAGGTGAAAAACGGCACCGCGAGCAAGGTGTCGTTGGACATGATGCCGAAGATGCGCTCCGGCAGCGCCTGGAACAACGCCGGATTCAACAAGTCGAGGTAGACGCCGAGAAAACCGAATGACAGGCCGACCGCACCCAGCGCAAAAGCCACCGGGTAGCCCAGCAGCAGGAAGACGACCAGCGCACAGAACATCAACGGCGCCAAATTGTCGATGATGAATTGGGTCATGGCGTCGCTCCCGTAGGTGTTGTGTGCGTCGGCGCGGCATGCGCCGATTTGGCGTCGGGATCGGGAATCAGCCCACGCAGGATGGCGATGCGTTTGATGAGTTCGGAAAGGCCTTGCAAACTCAGCAGAAAGAAGCCAAGAGGAATG
>CAMDKM010000019.1 GCA_945900965.1 Bordetella parapertussis
ATGCGGCCTTTCGTATTCCCAGGCTATCGAGTTTTTGCGGGCGGGAGATGCATCATTCCGGATGGTGGCCCGATTACGTCGTAAGGCTGTTCCGGCGCGACCGAGCGCGGTTCAGCGATGACAGTGTCCACGAGCGGGTCATTGTGGAGGGCAAAACCGGAACGTTTGCGAATGCGCTGCGGCACGAGACGTTTGTGGACCTGGAAGATCTGCTGGGAAAAATGAACGTCTATTCCACGCTTTCCGCGCGGGACGCACATGCCAAGGGCAAACAGGGCAGCCTCACTCGGGCGGTCTTAAAGAGCGTGTGGGCATTTATTCGCATTTACATCCTGCGACTGGGCTTTCTGGACGGCAGGGAGGGGTTCATGCTCGCCGTATCCACGGCGGAGGGCACCTACTACCGTTACGCCAAACTGGCCCTGCTTTACAGGCGGCCTTGAGCACGCGTCCCGTCGCGCGGGGCAAAGCTCGGATGAACCTAAAAAGCAGTTGAATCACGGAGAACACGGAGATCACGGGGTAGAACAATGAGATAGTCTTCTTTCTACGTTCACCGTCTGGGTGAGAGGCCAAAGCAATATAAGTTCTTGGATTTTCTCCGGCACCGCCGACACGGCGTTGGCGGAGCCATCAGGGGCGGGAGGCGGCGCTTCGGCGCACTACCCGCAATCGGCCGACTACGTCGGTAACGTGTCCGTGCGCCACACCGTGCCCTCCGTGATTCAATTGCCGTTTCTAGGATGAACAAGCTCCCGCTTCCGGTTGCTCCGGAAAAAATTCTCGTCATTGTCACGCGACGTATCGGTGATGTGCTGCTTACAACACCATTGATCAGCACTCTCAAGAAGGCGTGGCCTTCGGCGCGGATTGATGTGCTGGTATTCCAGGGTACCGAAGGTGTGCTTGCGGGTAATCCGGATATTGGAGAAATTATTGCGGTGCCTGCAAAGCAGACTTTGAGTGAAATGTGGCGGCTGTTCGCGCGCATTTTCCGCCGATATGACCTGGCGCTGTCCACCTCGCCGAGTGATCGGCCGACTTTGTATGCATGGCTCGCCGGGAAACGGCGTGTGGGTGTCATGGCGCGAGGCGCCAAGCACTTCTGGAAGAGGGCCATGCTGGATGCCACGGTTCCCTTCGAAAATTTCGCGGTGCATACGGTTGTTCAGAATCTCTGGCTCGCCGATGCACTGGGGTTGCCGCGTCGCTTCGAAATGCCATTTTCGTGGTCAACGGAAGATGAGGAGGCTATTGAGGCGGTATTCCCGGGATTCATGCGGGAGAAATTCGCGGTGTTCCATGTTCATCCGAAATTCGCGTACAAGATGTGGGCGCCAGACCAGTGGAAAGTGTTGGCGAAGCTGCTTCACGAGCGCGGGTTTCGCATCGTGCTCTCGGGTAGCCCTGAGCGGCAGGAAAAGGATCTAATCGAGAGGATGGCAGCAACATTTGACCAGCCGGCGCTCAATCTTGCCGGAACCCTGAACTTTCACCGTCTTGGTCTGTTGCTTTCTAAGGCGGCGCTGTATGTCGGCCCGGATACCGTGACAACCCATCTTGCCGCCGCTGTTGGCACACCGACCGTGGCACTTTTTGGCCCTTCAAATCCGGTGAAATGGGGCCCCTGGCCGCGCGGATGCACAGCGCATGAGTCACCTTGGATCATGCGAGGCTCCCAGAGTGTCGGCAATGTCGCGCTGGTGCAGGGTTTTGGCGCGTGTGTGCCATGCCTGGAAGAAGGGTGTGCTCGCATCGAAAGCAGCGAAAGTACCTGTCTGCAGATGTTATCCGCAGAGACGGTGATCCATTCGATCGATGCCTTGGTCGCCCGGCCTTCAGCGCCCGCTTCATGAGCCGCCGCATTCAAATTGTCGAGCCCACTCTGGACGGATTCTCCGGCCACTGTTATGCGATGGTGGTCAGCTTGTGCCGATCGCTAAAGGTGCAAACGGACATATGGGCGGCCAAGGGTGCGGAATCCTTGAGCTTCGGACCTATCGCGTCGGTCCACGCCTTGTTCTACCGGCGACTCCGCTTGCTGCAGCAGGTGTGGCTGTACCGGCGTCTGCTTGCGCAAGGCCACCCGGTGGTGGTGACAACCGCGAGGCGCAGCGACCTCATGGCCCTGGATTGGGTCGCGGGGCAGGTGCTGCCTGAGCTTCGCGTATTCCTGTATTTCCACTGGTATCGGGAGTCGCCCAAGAGGTTTCGCTTCCTGCAAAAAATGGCGGCGCGTCAACCTAATCTTGTGATATTTGGCACGACACCCAGCGTCGTTGACCTGTTCACGCGTGCCGGTTTTAGCAATGCGCACTTGTTGCCTTATCCGGCATCGACTTCCATTTCCCAAAACGACTGTGTCCCTTTCTCCAAGCTGCTGTATGCCGGGGCGGCCAGACAGGACAAGGGTTTCCGACAGATCGTGGATCTGGTCGGGATGCTTGCCGATATCAAGGAAAATATTCCGCTTGCAGTGCAGATTTCCGCCGACCATTTCGGCAAGATGGACTCTGCGACCCGGGCAGACATCGAACGCTTGCGCCGCATCGGTTACGGGCCGCTGCGCCTGATCGAAGAAACCCTATCACCCGCCGAGTACTCCGCCGTGTATTCGGGGAGCATTTGTCTCCAGCCGTATGATCGTGACGAGTTTCGCGACCGCGTCAGCGGGGTAACGCTCGATGCCCTGGCAGCAGGCTGCCCGATCGTGACGACTGCCGGCACCTGGATGTCGCGTTTGATCGAGCCCTACCGGGCCGGTGTTGCCGTTGATACCCCGACGGCAGGCAAGATCTACGACGCGGTGAAAACGATGATTGCCGATTACGCGCAGTTTCAGTCGAGAGCATGGATGGCGGGCGGCGCACAGAAGCAAGATTCCTGGGAACCCCTGACCCGACTGCTTATGGTGAGCAGTAAACGGTGAACGGCGATCGGTGAACGGTGAACAGTAAACAGGGGTGAGAAGTTAGGGGTCAGGAGTCAGGAGTGAGGGGAGCATGAGAGAAGAGTAAACGGTGAACAGTGAACGGTGAACAGTGAACGGTAAAAGAATAAACGCGCGGCTTTGCGCTTTCTGGTTAATCCTAAACACTGCAATTCAGCCACAGATACCCTACGTGCGCAGCACGTCGGGTATCTGTGGCAAATAGCTTTTTTTAGGATCACTGGAACATTCCCTCCCCTGCTTACGGGGGAAGGGGTTTATTCGGCTATAGCCATGCATAAATTCCAAACAGGATGAAGCGCGCCGTACACTAGAATCCGCACCACGGAGGCACTAGAGGCACGGAGAAGGCATTATGTTCAAAGCGTTGGATTGATGACAAAGCGTAGTGAAATGACCGTGAAAACAGCAATCGTTCACGAATGTGTTGCCGTCTGGGCAGGTTTCGAGAATGTGGTCGAACAGATTCTCGCTTGTTTTCCGCAGGCAGACCTGTTTGCTTTGGTTGACTTCCTGCCCGAACGCGACCGGAAACGGCTTGGCGGAAAGCGCTTCAGGACGTCTTTTATCCAACATCTGCCCTTTGCCAGGACGCCCTGTCGCACTTACGGGTGTCGGGCATCGATTGGGGCTCAGAAGCTACAGTCGGTCTCGGCTGGTTGAGACGCGACATCCCGAATTAAAGTTCCCGCTTATTGAACCCCGCCTGCCTCCCACCTTCAGGCGAGGGTCAAACATCGCCTCAGTAATGGAAGCGCAACTGTGCGATCAGCAGAGCGTCTTTTTCCATGCGATACACCATGCGATGTTCATCGGTGATGCGGCGTGACCAGAACCCGGCGAGAGCATGTTTCAACGGTTCTGGTTTACCTATTCCCGAGATCGGTTCGCGCTGTGTCTCGAGTATCAGCTTATTGATTCGCTCGATCATGCGCTTATCCTGCTTTTGCCAATACAGATAATCCTGCCATGCTTCGTCGGCAAAAATCAGTCTCACTTGGCCAGTTTCCGCTGAACGCCTTTGCCGGCATTCAGTTGCGCGGTTGCCGAAAGCAGGCGCCGGGCATTGGCAGGAGTCCGCAGCAGATAGGCGGTTTCTTCAAGCGCCTTATAGTCTTCGTGCGAGAGCATCACGACCGACTGTTCACGGCCGCGTGTGATGATAAGGGCTTCGTGGTTGTTGCAAACGCGGTCCATGGCGCTGGCCAGATTTGCGCGAACGGCGGTATAGGTGATCGCATCCATTATGGGCTCCTAGATATGTACATGATACTGTACAGAAGTGACGGCGCATTGTCCAGTGGTGACGTCCCAGCACGGGTAGTGCCGAGACCCCCTTCAACTTGGGTCCGGAATGAAAGTGGCCCTTGTTCACGAATGGTTTACGGTCTGGGCCGGCTCGGATAATGTGGTGGAACAGATGCTCGCCTTTTTCCCGGAGGCAGACTTGTTTGCCGTGGTGGATTTTCTACCCGAGGCTGATCGGGCACGACTCGGAGGCAGGCGTATCCATACGTCTTTCATCCGGCACTTGCCCCTGGCCCCCATGGCACTACCTTAACTCCCCTTGCGGGAGAGGGCTGGGGGAGAGGGGGGCGTAAATTAAAAGTCACCCTCGCTTCTCTACCTTGCTGCAAATGCCTTTAATTCCATCAGGAGGTGAAAGGCCTTTTCCTGACCCCCTCTCCCCTACCCCTCTCCCGCAAGGGGCGAGGGGTTCTTAAGGTAGTGCCTGAGCCCCTGGCCCGATACCGGGGCTACACGCCGCTGCGCCACTGTAACGGCGGGCAGCAGGGCAAGCAGGCAGTGCGGAACCCTTTTTTTTCGGAGGACCTCTTTTGGTTGATGGTTGTTAAAATGAGCTAAGCGTCCCCAGTGGACGAGCTTCATACCGTTCTCAATGCAATCAAGTCGTACATTCAGGATTTTTCTGCCGCTGCTCGGTCTGATTGCCGTTGTGGGCGGTGTTCTGACGGCATTGACGAGGCCGGGGACAGTTCCCGACGTTAGCTTTATCGAAGTGAAGGGTAAAAATTTTTCCCTCTCCTCCTTGCAAGGTAAGGTCGTGCTGGTAAATTTCTGGGCGACCTCTTGCGCCGTCTGCGTCAAGGAAATGCCGCGAATCGTGCAGATTCACGAGAAGTATCGCGAGAGGGGATTCGAAACGGTCGCCGTGGCGATGTCCTACGATCCCCCGAACCGGGTGGCTGCCTATGCGCAACAAAACAACCTGCCGTTTCGCGTGACCCTGGATATTTACGGCAAGGCGATGGAAGCGTTTGGCGGAATTCGCGGAACCCCGACGACGTTTTTGGTGGACAAACGCGGGCGTATTGTCTGGCGCCACGAGGGTGAGCCGGATTTCGAGAAGCTTGGCGTCCTGATCGAAAAAGAACTGGCCAAGGGCTGAGCGGGGCGCCGCAATCAGGCACGGCCTGGCGTCAGCTTATCGGCGCTTCAAGAAAGATTCGACAAAGAGTGACGCCGATATGACCTGCACGCCCTCGTAACGCGGACTCTCGAAATCCTTGTCGCCGGTGACAAGGTAGTCAGGCGCAGGCCGCGAGGCCGCCAATTCCAGAAATGCACGATCCCGTTCGTCACGAATTGCGACACTGCTGGCGCGTGGACGCACCAGTTGAGCGACTTGCGCAAACCCGCTCAAAAATTGGAAGACTGTGATGTCCGCGCGCCGGAAGTAACGCTGGAGTTCGGGCCGATGAAGTACCTCTTCGAGTTCGGCCAAGGTTGCGCCGCTCATGACGGGAATGATTTCAGCATCAAGGATGGCATCGACGATACGGGCCGGTGGCCCGGCCTCGGAAATCAATCCCGAGACCAGTACGTTGTATCAACGATAACCCGCACGCGCCTGTCTTACCTCGTTGACGAGCGCGGCAACTTCATCCTCTTGGAGCGTCCCCGCCTCGCGTGCGGCAAGCCGCAGACTGCGCACTATTTTGCCGAGGCGCTTTCGCGACACGAGACGCTGCTTCGATTCGATAATGACGACAGATCCAGCCCGCTGAACATTGATGTCATCGCCCATTTTCTTGAGCCATGCAGCGGGAATCAGCAATCCATTCTTGGTGTTCTGTGCGCCGCTCATATTTACGTGTGAGACCGGTTACCCGGTACCGCCTGGTTGCTCAGGTCAAAAAAAGTATAACACTCAGGTCCCGCCGCCAATGTTTGAGCGCGTGGAATGGGTTTCCAAGTTGGTCGGTGGCCTTCATGAGCGTGTTCGGACCTGATTTTGGCCTTGCATTTGCCACTCACTGATCACTGATTACCGTTCGCCGATCACCGTTTACCGATCACTGTTCACCGCCTCATCGTATTCCCGCTTCATGCGCCTGCTGATCTGCGTGATAGCTGGACCGTACCAGCGGCCCGCAGGCGGCATGCTTGAAACCCATGGCGAGTGCTTCCTGTTCGAACTGGGCGAAGCGCGCCGGTTCGACATAGCGCAATACCGGCAGGTGGCCGCGGGTGGGCTGCAAGTACTGGCCTATGGTGAGCATTTCGACGTCGTGCTCGCGCAAATCCCGCATCACTTGCAGAATTTCCTCGTCGGTTTCGCCCAGGCCCAGCATGAGTCCCGATTTGCTCGGCCGCTCCGGGAATCTTGCCTTGAACTCCTTCAATAAACGCAAGGAGTTCCAGTAATCGGCGCCAGGCCGAGCTTCCTTGTAAAGGCGAGGTACGGTTTCGAGGTTGTGATTCATCACATCCGGCGGACAGGCGGCGATTTTTTCCAGCGCGATGTCGAGGCGGCCGCGAAAATCCGGCACCAGCACTTCGATGCGAGTCTGCGGCGAATGTTCGCGCACGGCGCGAATGCAGTCGGCGAAATGTCCGGCCCCTCCGTCCCGAAGATCGTCCCGGTCAACGCTGGTGATGACGACATAGCGCAGCTTCATGGCCGCGATGGTTTTGCCCAGGTTGGCCGGTTCATTGCTATCGGGCGCCCTGGGTCGCCCATGCGCCACGTCGCAGAACGGGCAGCGGCGAGTACACAGGTCACCCAGAATCATGAAAGTGGCGGTGCCCTTGCCGAAACATTCGCCGATGTTCGGGCAGGACGCCTCCTCGCAGACCGTATGCAGCTTGTGTTCGCGCAAGGTGCGTTTGATTTCATTGAAGCGTTCACTGCCCGCTGCTTTGACCCGGATCCAGTCGGGCTTTTTCAGCGGCACAATGGGAATAATTTTCACCGGATTGCGGTCGGTCTTGTCTTTTCCGGTCTGGCGGTCAATGGCGGCCATGGGGTTGTGTTATCTCAAAAAAAGCAATTGAATCACGGAGAACACGGAGATCACGGGGTAAAACAATGAGATAGTTCTCTTTGTGCGTTCACCTTCTGGGTGAGGGACCGGAGCAGTATAAGTTCTTGCATTTTTTCCGGCACCGCCGACACGGCGTTGGCGGAGCCATCAGGGGCGGGAGGCGGCGCTTCGGCGCACTACCCGCAATCGGCCGACTACGTCGGTAACGTGTCCGTGCGCCACACCGTGTCCTCCGTGATTCAATCGGTGTTTCTAGGGTTATCCGAGTTCTTCTACGAGGAATTCGGCCAGCTTTTGGCCGAGTTGGGTGGGCGTATCGGCTATGCCGAGATCGCGCGTCTGTGTAAGTTTTAGCCCCGGGTAGCCGCAGGGATTGATGGCTTCGAAGGGCGTCATATCCATATCCACGTTCAGGCTCAGGCCGTGATAACAGCAGCCATTGCGAATTCGCAATCCCAGCGCGGCGATTTTTGCTTTCCCCACATACACGCCGGGGGCGGTATCGTTGCCGCACGCCTCGATGCCGTGGGCGGCCAGTAACTTGATCACCGCGAATTCAAGCTTGCGGACCAGGTTTCGCACACCCAATCCACGCCTGCGCAGGTCCAGCAGCGGGTAAACGATGGCCTGGCCGGGCCCGTGATAGGAGATTTGCCCGCCGCGATCGGACTGAACGATGGGAATCTTGTTGGAAGTCCTGGGCAGATGTTCGGGTCTGGAGGCAAGTCCCAAGGTATAGACGGGCGGATGTTCCACGCACCATATTTCGTCGGCCGTATCTGCGTTGCGCGACAAGCTGAAGTCCCGCATTCTCCGCCATACGGTTTCATAGTCCACCAGTCCTAAGGGGTGAACGGTGAACGGTGACTGGTTAGCGGTGAACGGTGATCGGTGATCGGTGTTCTGTAACGGGTGAACGGTGAACGGTGATCGGTGATCGGTGATCAGTGAATGGTGAACGATAATCGGTGATCGGTGATCAGTCATTGCAGCATTACCTTCCGTGAATCGAAGACCAGTTTGCGCCGAGATTTTCCGTTGGGGTGAGACCTTCATTTACTGTTCACCGTTAACCGATTGCCGTTCACCGTTCACCGTTCACCGTTCACAGTACCATGACCACCGAAGGATGATCGCACAACTCCCGGTACAGCGCATCGAGCTGTTCGCGCGATGTGGCCTGGATGGTGCAGGTGACACTCAGATAGCTGTTTTTCTTGCTGGCGCGCAGTTCCACACTTTCCGGGTCAAAATCGGGGGCGTGACGCCGCACGATATCGACGATGCTCTGCGCCAGCCTGGGTTCGCGCCTGCCCAACACTTTGAGCGGAAACAGGGTGGGGTATTCGATCAGCGAATTTTCCGGCATGAGTCGAGTGTTTAACCCGCGCGCATTACGCGATTTTTGTAGTCCTGATAAAAACCATACATGCGCTGGAACAGGGCGCCGGGGGTACCATTGCCGACGGGTTGTCCGTCGAGGCGGGTAAGGGCCAGCACTTCCCGGGTGGAGGACGTCAGCCAGATCTCCTGGGCCGAGCGCAGTTCGCGTTCGGCAATTTTCCGCACTTCATGGGCGAACCCGTTGGCGGCGGCGAGTTCCAGCACGACATCGTAGGTAATGCCGGGGAGCATCAGATGATCCTTGGGCGGCGCCAGAATACGGCCTTCGCAGATTGCGAAGACGTTGCTCGCAGCTCCTTCGGTCAAATATCCGTCTCGCAGCAACACCGTCTCCACACAGCCCGCATCCACCGCCAGTTGTCGGAGCAGCACATTGGGCAGCAGGGAAATAGCCTTGATGTCGCAACGCAGCCAGCGGTTGTCCGTGGCGGTGATTCCGCCAACACCGTTTTGGACCTGCTCAAGGGACGGCGTACTGAGCGCAGTGCTCATCATATACACAGTGGGGCCCACGCCCTTCGGAAAAGCGTGATCGCGTTTGGCTACACCACGCGTGACTTGCAGGTACAACGATTGATCTTCATGCGGATTCAATTCCACCAGACGATGGATGAGGGCTGACCAGTCGCCTTCGGAATGAGGATTGTTAATGCGAACGCCCTCCAGACTGTGCTGCAGCCGTCGCAAGTGTTCGGCAAGCCGGAAAGGACGCCGCGAGTACACCGGAATCAATTCGTAGACGCCGTCGCCAAAGATGAAGCCGCGGTCGAGAACCGGAATGCGCGCTTCTTCCAGGGGCATGAATTGACCGTTAAGGTAGATCATTTAGGGGCGGTGAATGGTGAACCGTGATCGGTGAACGGTGAACAGTAAACGGTGTCCCACAAGGGGATACCGGTCTTCGACCATAAACGGTGAATGGTCAGGAAGTGAATGGGTGAATGGGTGAAGGGTGAAGGGTACGATCCCTCGCTCCTCGATCCTCAATCCGGAATCCCCAATCCCCAATCCTCGCATGGGCAGTTGCTACTGGAACAGCAGGCGCAGGCTGTGCCAGCCGCGCACGAAAAGATTGGCGATGCTCACGTTTTCCAGTGCCACGACGGGTTTTTCGGCGAAGAGTTTGCCGTCCAGAGCCAGTTTCAATGTGCCTACCTTGTCGCCCACCCGGATCGGCGCCACCAGCGGTTGCATGCTTTCCATGCTAGCTTTGAGCCGGTCCGCCGGGCCTTTGGGAAGGGTGACGTAATAGTCCTCGCTCAGGCCCGCGCTCAGTAGATCGTGCGCGCCTTTCCATACCGGGAAATGATGAATCGCCTGTCCGCGTGCATACAGTTTGACGGTATCGAATGACTCGAAGCCGAAATTCAACAGTTTCTGCGCCTCGGCGAAACGCCCGCCGTCCGATCCGGCATCGAATACCGCGGCGATTACCCTGCGTTCCTGACGTGCGGCAGTAGCGACCAGGCAGTATCCGGAGCTTTGTGTATGTCCGGTCTTCATGCCATCGACGAAAGGGTCGCGCTTGAGCAGGAGATTGCGATTGCGCTGCGTGACCCCGTTGTGGGTGTATTCGTGAATGCGGTAAATCGGGAAATATTGCGGGAACTCGCTCACAATGGTCGCGGTCAGGTTTACCAGATCGGTGGCGCTCGAATAATGCAGGGGAGCGGGCAGGCCGGTCACATTGGCAAAGTGCGAATTGGTCATGTGCAGACGAATCGCCTCGCGGTTCATCATCTCGACATAGGCCTGTTCGCTGCCGGCGATGGCTTCCGCGAGCGCCACTGCTGCGTCATTGCCGGATTGCACGATCATGCCATGCAACAAGGCTTCGACCTCCGGCGTTTCGCCGGCGGCAAGAAACATGCGGGAACCGGGGGCACGGGCGGCATTGGGTGAGACCGTAACGGTCTGGGAGAGCGTGATGCGTTTCTGGCGCAGGGCGTCGAACGCAACGTACGCCGTCATCATTTTGGTGAGGGATGCCGGTTCAATGCGTTCATCCGGATCGCGTGCAGCCAGCACCTGCCGGCTCTGGAAATCGACCAGCAGGTAGGATTTAGAGGTGAGGGCCGGCGGGCCAGTAGAGGCGGCCGACTGGGCGGCGGCATCCGCGCCGAGAATCAGCGCCAGAAAGGCGGCAGGAAGCTTCATCATGAATCGGGCCAAATTATACCGGAGGCCTTCAGTTGCCGGCGCCGGGTTGTCCCGGCAGGCGCGGTCTGAAACAATGCGCCTCGTCCACATTGGAAAGGGCCTCATGAAAAATCCGGATTGTCTAAAAACATTCAATCTACTTGCCGCCATGGTCGGGCTGGTATTGGGGCCGGTCAGGGCGGACGAAGCCATTCAAGTCAAAGATGCCTGGGCAAGGGCAACTGTGCCCGGGCAGAAAGTCGCAGGCGTATACCTCGAACTCGTCAGTGCGCGCGATGCCCGCCTGACCGGCGTATCGACGCCGGCTGCGCGCGTGGCGGAATTGCACTCCATGAGCATGGACGACGGCGTGATGAAAATGCGTCAGCTTCCTCACATTGATTTGTTGGCCGGTCAGGTTGTCCAGCTTGCCCCCGGGGGGTTGCACATCATGTTGTTCGATCTTGGCAAACCGCTGGCGGCGGGCGATAACCTGACGCTGACTTTGCGTGTCAGGATCGACGGCAAACGCAAGAAAATTCCGGTGCAGGTAAAGGTGCGAGACCGTCAGGCCGATTCCGGATCAGGTGAGCACCAATAGAGATTCGACAATAGGGGGGGCGCTCTCCCACTGTTGCAGCCGAATCATCCCAAGTCCGACAGGCTCCTAGCTGCGGGAAGAAAAACACGCGGTAGAATCCGTCTTCCCCAAACTTTCTGACATCGTCCGGTTCCAGGCGACCCCACCATGGCTCTTTCCGCACCTGATGTTGCGACCAAGGCGCAGATTCTCGCCGAAGCGCTGCCTTATATCCGCCGCTTTCACGGCAAAACCATCGTGATCAAGTATGGCGGCAACGCCATGACCGACGAGAAGTTGCAGCATTCGTTCGCCCGCGACGTGGTGTTATTGAAGCTGGTGGGCATGAATCCGGTGGTGGTCCACGGCGGCGGTCCGCAAATCGACGAGATGCTCAAGCGCGTGGGCAAAAAAGGCGAATTCGTGCAAGGCATGCGGGTGACTGACAACGAAACCATGGATGTGGTGGAGATGGTGCTGGGGGGATTGGTCAACAAGGATATCGTCAGTCTGATCAACCAGCACGGCGGACGCGCCATCGGTCTGACCGGGAAAGACGGTTCCTTCATCCGGGCACGCAAGATGCGGGTTCCCGATGAAAAAAATATCGGGGAAATGATCGATATCGGACAGGTCGGCGAAGTCCATAGCATCGATCCGGAAGTCATATCTCTGCTGGAGAGCCGGGAATTCATTCCGGTGGTGGCGCCCATCGGCGTGGGCGAAAGCGGGGAGTCCTACAACATCAACGCGGACTTGGTGGCGGGGAAACTTGCCGTGGTGTTAAGCGCCGAAAAACTCATTTTGCTGACCAATACGCCGGGGGTGCTCGACAAGAGCGGCAAGTTGCTGACCGGCCTGACGCCAAAACAAGTCGATGAGCTGTTTGCCGATGGCACCATCCACGGCGGTATGTTGCCGAAAATCAGCTCGGCCCTGGACGCCGCCAAAAGCGGCGTGAAAAGTGTGCACATCATCGATGGCCGCGTCGAACACGCCTTGTTGCTGGAAGTGCTCACCGATCAGGGCGTAGGAACACTGATTCGCAATCGTTGACACTTGGCCTCCCGCGCCTGGATTTTCGATCTCGACAATACGCTGCACGATGCGCGGGCGCGGATTTTTCCGCACATCAACCGCTCGATGACCCGGTATGTGGCCGAGCATCTCGCTCTGGGCGAGGACGCCGCCGACACCCTGCGCACGACTTATTGGCGGCGCTACGGCGCCACGCTGGTTGGCCTGATCCGGCATCACGATGTCGATCCTCACCATTTCCTGGCGCGGACCCACGATTTCCCGCATCTGGCCGGCATGGTGGTGGGTCGGCGCGAACTGGGCTCGGTGCTCGGTCGTCTGCCGGGGCGGAAATTTCTGTTCTCCAATGCGCCGCAGCGTTATGCCCAGGAGATTCTGCGTATTCTAGGTGTGGAAAAACTGTTCGAAGGAGTATTTTCGATCGAGCACACCGGTTTTCGCCCGAAACCCGATGCCCATGGATTCCGCCAATTACTGAAAACCTACCGCCTGAGGGCCAGCGCTTGCATCATGGTGGAAGACGATCTGGAGAATCTGCGTACCGCCAAGCGGCTCGGCATGAAAACGGTCTGGGTCGACGCGACCCATCGCGCGCCCTCGTGGGTGGACGCCAATGTGCGGCACGTGATCCGGCTGCCGCGGCTGCTGCACAAATTGTAGAAGGCGCGGAAGGGACGGAGAAAGTGTCCAATTCGCAGCCGTTCGGGTAATCTTTGCGAACCGCAACTATTCAAGTCAGCCCAAATATGCCGACCAAACCGGGAGAACGGAAAGATCAGATTCTCCAGACCCTCGCCTCGATGCTGGAGACCCCGAAAGGCGAAAAAATCACCACTGCGGCGCTGGCGGCGCGGCTGGATGTTTCCGAGGCCGCCTTGTACCGCCATTTCGCCAGCAAGGCACAAATGTTCGAGGGCCTGATCGAATTCATCGAGCAAACGCTGTTCGGCCTGGTCAATAAGATCACCACGGAAGAGTCCAGCGGACTGAAGCAGCTCGAGGCGATAGTTTCAATGCTGCTCGGATTCGCGGTAAAAAACCCCGGCATGACACGGGTATTGATCGGCGATGCCCTGGTGAACGAGAACGAACGCCTGCAGGTTCGCATCAACCAGCTCCATGACCGGCTCGAGGCCACACTCAAGCAGGCGTTGCGCTTTGCGATGTCGGAAAAACAACTCCCGGAAAATACCGACGCGGCCGCGCAGGCAAACTTGATGATTGCCTTTGTTGTCGGGCGCTGGCATCAGTACGCAAAAAGCGGCTTCAAGAGGGATCCGAGGGATTTCTGGCCGGCACAATGGGCCGCGTTGGTTTGAAAGTGTTGCACGGGTGGCTTGCCGGAGGGTTGCTGGTTGTCACTCTGGCGGGCTGCGGGGCCAGCGACGACGACTACGCCAAGGTTCTGGTCGGCACCTGGGGTTCGCGGGAAGTGGCGCCCGATGACGTCATTGTCGAAAACCGCTTTACGCTACTGCCGGCAGGGCGGGTGAACTGGCAGGGTGAAGTGCGATTGCTGGTGCCGGCGGATTTCGAATTGCCCAATCGACCCAATTTCGAAGTCAGGAACGGCCGCCTGGTGTACTACTACACAGCCAGCGGCACCTGGGTGGTTCGTGACGGCTATTTGCACGCCAAGATTGAAACTTCCACTCTGCCCAGCCTCATGCCGGTGGGATTCGCCACGGCCTGGAAGTTGAAGGAGGTCAATAGCAAGGAAATGATTTACGTGTCGGCCGCCAACGGCCATACCCGGGTCGAATATCGAAGGCAGTAAGTGTAAAAGCGCAGTTGAAACACGGAGAACACAGAGAACACGGAGAAGATCCAAGTGCTTTTCTTGCGCCGGGCTCTTACCAGGATATTCAATAATCAAGCAAAAGTAACTTGATGTTTTCCCCGTGTTCTCCGTGCCCTCCGTGATTCAATCGCCGTTTCTACAGTGAAGCGGCGCGCTTTCGATACGTGGTGCTTTCTCCCGGAATACGTCCTTCGGACTCCGTCCGGGCTACGGAAGTCTTTGCGCGCATACCGGGCACTTTGGATCGCGCTTCAATTTGACGCTACGCCATTCCATGGATAACGCGTCGAGCATCAGCAGTCGGCCCGTCAGATCGCGCCCTATACCGATCAGGAGCTTCAGCGCTTCGGCGGCCTGCATGGCCCCGATGATTCCAACCAGCGGTGCAAAAACGCCCATGACCGCGCAGCGCATTTCCTCCAGATCGCCCGTTTCCGGAAACAGGCAGTGATAACAGGGGCTGTCAGTGCGGCGCAGATCGAATACGGCAATTTGTCCGTCGAAACGAATGCCGGCCCCCGACACCAGCGGGCGGGAGAACTTGACGCAGGCCCGGTTGATGGCGTGCCGGGTGGCAAAATTATCGGTGGCGTCGATGACCACATCCGCCGCGCGCACCAGTTCCTCGAGGCGTTCGCCGGCAATGCGCTCGGCTACCGGGACGACGCAGACCTCCGGATTGATGCGGGCAAGTGTTGCGCGGGCGGAATCGACTTTTTGCCGGCCGATTGCATCGGTGACATGAACGACCTGACGCTGCAGATTGGTCAGGTCCACCGTGTCATGGTCGCAAAGGGTGATACGGCCCACCCCGCTGGCCGCCAGATACAGCGACACCGGGGCGCCCAGGCCGCCGGCGCCGATCAGCAGCGCATGGGCGCGGAGCAATTTTTCCTGCCCGTCGATACCGATTTCGTTCAGCAGAATGTGGCGGCTGTAGCGGAGCAGTTGCTGGTCGTCCATGGCTCGCGAATCGAAAAGAATGAGGGGGCGAAATGCAAAAGGCCCGTGGGGAACGGGCCTTTTGCTTGTTACATCCGGCCGTGCAAAACCTTATTTCCGGCTGATGATCTGCAGGCCCTTGAGAAGATTCAGCGCCTGATTCAACTGGTAATCGTTTTTGGAAACGATATCCGGGGGAGCATCGTCGGCCGGTTTTTCTTCGGTAGCCTTGGGTGGCGCAGGGGCCCCTGGCGCCGTAGCCGGCGCGGGTGCGGTTTTGGTATTCGTGCCGCCTTGCGGATTCGCCAGGTGACGATCCAGGTCGGCTTCGCGAACCCGCGCTGCCGCTTCGCCGTCGGTCACCGTGGCTTCTTCCACCACGATATCCGGCGAGATGCCCTTGGCCTGAATCGAGCGGCCGTTCGGCGTGAAATAACGGGCCGTGGTGAGCTTGATGGCCGTGCCATTGCCCAAAGGCAATATGGTTTGCACCGAGCCCTTGCCGAAGGTCTGGGTGCCCATGATCACCGCGCGTTTGTGGTCTTGCAGCGCCCCGGCAACAATTTCCGAAGCGGAGGCGGATCCGCTGTTGACCAATACCACCATCGGCGCGGTTTTGGCTTCCTTCGGGACTCGCTTCAAATAGTCGTCCCGGCTACCGCGCAGGTAAAAGTCCGGCTTGGCATACATTTTCATCTTGGCGTCTTCGGTGCGGCCTTCGGTGTAGACCACCAGGGCGTCACTTGGCAGGAAAGCCGCCGATACCGCCACCGCCCCGGTCAGCAGGCCTCCCGGGTCGTTGCGCAGATCGAGAACTATCCCCTTCATCGGGCCGGTATTTTCCTTGAACAGGCGCTCGATGCTCTTGGCCAGGGTTTCGCCGGTATGTTCCTGGAATTGTGTTACCCGGAAGTAGGCATAGCCCGGTTCCAGAAGTTTTGACTTCACGCTCTGGATCTGAATGACCGCCCGGGTGAGCGTCACCACACGAGGCTTGGAATCGCCTTTACGGACAAAAGTCAGCGTAATCGGAGTGTTGGGCTTGCCGCGCATGCGCTTGACCGCATCGTTAAGCGACATGCCTTTGACGCTGACCTCGTCGAGTTTGATGATCAGGTCGCCGGATTTGAGGCCTGCCTTCCAGGCCGGCGTATCCTCGATGGGGGCCACCACTTTGACGAACCCGTCTTCCATGCCGACCTCGATGCCCAGCCCGCCAAATTCACCCTGGGTGCCGACTTGCAATTCCTTGAAGGCCTCGGCGTCGAGGTAGGCGGAATGCGGGTCGAGGCCGGACAACATGCCGTTGATGGCCTCGGAGATGAGTTTCTTGTCTTCGACGGTTTCGACGTAATCGTTTTTGATACGCCCGAATACTTCGGTAAAGGCGCGCAGATCCTCGATCGGCAGCGGCCCGACATTTTTCTGCGCGACCGCCGAGAAGTTAAGGCTTATAAGAACGCCAAGGACCGCGCCCAGCACGATCAGGCTGACGTTGCGAAATTTGCTCTTCATTTGCGTTGCTCCTGAGGCGCCATCGGAACGGTTCCGGCAACGCGGTTTTACTTCTGCGATGTCCAGGCGAGCGGATCGAACGGCCTGCCCTGATATCGAAGTTCGAAGTATAAACCCGAATCGAGGTTGCCGCCGCTGTTACCCGCGGCCGCTATGGTGTCGCCAGCCCGCGTATCCTCGCCGGTTCGTTTGAGCAGTTTCGCGTTATTGCCGTACAGGCTCATGTAGCCGTCGCCATGGTCGAGTATCAGCAGATGGCCAAAACCGCGGAGCCAGTCCGAATAAACGACTTTCCCACCGGCAACCGCCTTGACCTCCTGCCCGGATTTGGCGGCGATAAACAGGCCTTTCCAGGACATTCCGCTGTCTTCCCTTGGGGCGCCGAAGCGATTGACCAATTCCCCGACCAGCGGCAGGGACAGGCGGCCTTTAAGCGTCCGAAACGGACCCGAACCCGCGTCGGGATCGAAATCGGGCGGTGCCTCATTGGCAGGCTTGCGTCCCGATTTCTTGCGAGCCGATTTTGCCGCCAGCCGTTGAATGAGTTGAGTCAGTCGCTTTTCGTCCTGTTTCAGCGTGGAAAGTTGCTTGCGGTCCTGGGCGATCGTGCTGGACACCTGGGCATAGACACTTTCGTGTTGCGATTTTTCCGACTCCAGGCGGCGCATCTGGCGGGTCTCTTCGGCCTGAAGCGTGCGCAATTCGTTGCCTTTGCGGCGGGTTTCCTCGCTCAAGGCTTCCAGTTGGGCAAGATGGGAACGCAGGCCGGCGAGCAATTCGGTACGGGCTTGCGAAACATAGCGCAGATAACGAAATTGGCGGGCGATTTCATTGGGATCCTGCCGATTCAGCACCAGCTTCAGAACGTCGGACTGACCGCCGACATATTGCCGGTAAAGCAGCTTTCCCAGTGCCGCCTGTTCCGAGGCAATGGCTTCCTGCACCGCGCCGGCCTGCCCCTGAAGTTTCGATACGGCGGCACTTGCCTGGCGGCGACGGGACACCAGTTCGTCGAGTTTGCGAAGTGTCTGGCCAATGGCGCGTTCCGACTGGTTAAGCGCTTCGGCCGCCTCCGCCCGAGTTTCCTCGGATTCCGACAATTGCCTTTGCAAGGACTCGATGCGATCCCGAAGTTCCTTCAGATCCTCCCTGGGACCGGCCTGCAGCCAGGGAGATGCTGCAAGCAGCGCTCCGCCCAAAACAAGCACGTTCAGCCGCTGCCTATTTGATGAATCGCGCCGCTTCAAACGCGAGCACGCGTCTGGGCGGCAACCGCCGCGGCAGCCTGTTTTGCCTTCTCCGGATCGCCAAGATAATAATTTCGTATCGGCTGGAGGCCGTCGGTCAGCTCGTAAACCAGCGGAATGCCGGTCGGAATATTCAATCCCACGATATCGGACTCCGAAATGTTTTCCAGATGTTTCACCAAGGCGCGCAAGGTATTGCCATGGGCTGCCACGATGACGCGTTGGCCGGCTTTGACCTGCGGGGCAATGGTATCGTTCCAATAAGGCAGGAATCGCGCAACGGTGTCCTTGAGACATTCGGTAAGCGGAATTTCTTCGCTTGCCAACGTGGCATAACGTGGATCGTTTCCCGGAAAACGGGCGTCGTGGCGATTCAGGGCGGGAGGTGGCACGTCATAACTGCGGCGCCAAGCCAGAATCTGGGCCTCGCCGTATTGCGCGGCGGTTTCGGCTTTGTTCAAGCCCTGCAAGGCGCCATAGTGGCGCTCATTGAGCCGCCAGGACAGGTGTTGCGGCAGCCAGACTTGATCCAGCTCTTCGAGAACGATCCACAGGGTGCGAATCGCGCGTTTGAGCACCGAGGCATGGGCCAGGTCGAAGCGCAAGCCTTCCTTCGCCAGCAGTTTGCCAGCCTCGCGCGCCTCCTCGACGCCTTGCGGGGAAAGATCCACGTCGGTCCATCCGGTAAAGCGGTTTTCCTTGTTCCAGAGACTTTCTCCGTGGCGAAGCAAAACTATTTTTTTCATGATTGACGAATTCTTGGTGGAATGAGTGGGCGCACACGCCTGCCGCGTTTAGAATTGTAGACTGACTGAAAAGGGACCTTTAAGTGAAATTCATACTGAACAATATCTGGCTGGTACTTGCGGCGCTGGTCAGCGGCGCGGCGCTGATCTGGCCGCTGATCAGCAAGCGCCTGAGCGGCATCCCGGAACTCGGTGCTCAGGCGGCGGTTGCCCTGATCAATCGACGCGACGCAAGCATCCTGGACGTAAGGGAAGCGGGAGAATTCAGCGCCGGCCACCTGTCCAACTCGAAGAATATTCCGTTGGCGCAGATCGAGAAACGCTTGGGGGAGCTGGAGAAATTCCGCAACAAACCCTTGTTATTATGCTGCCAAACCGGCGGCCGCTCGCATTCGGCCGCGGCCATCCTCAAGAAGGCCGGCTTTAGCGAGGTTTTTATTCTCGGCGGCGGCATCAACGCCTGGCAACAAGCGAGCCTTCCGCTGGAGAAGAAGTAAATGCGGCGGGTGACCATGTACTGCACCGCTGTCTGCCCCTACTGCGTGGCCGCCGAACGCCTGCTGCGGCACAAGGGTGTGGTGGAAATTGACAAAATCCGCGTCGACAGGGAGCCTTCGCGCCGCGTCGAAATGACGCAACGTACCGGTCGCAGAACCGTACCGCAAATTTATGTGGGCGAGCAGCATGTGGGCGGCTACGACGATCTCGCGGCACTGGACCACGAAGGCCGCCTCGACAGCTTGCTTGGCGAGGCTTCCGGGGCGGCCGGCGCCTCTGACTAAAACGTATTTTCACCAAAAGAATTCAACATGAGCCAATCACCGACCCCTTCGACTCAACCCACATTTGCCATCGAGAAATTGTTCGTCAAGGATATGTCGATCGAAGTGCCCAACGCGCCCAAAATTTTTCTCGAGCGGGAGGTTCCGCAGATCGAAATTCAATTGAACAATAATGCCGGGCCGATCGATAACGGCTATTTCGAAGCCACGCTCAACGCCACGGTCACGGCCAAGCTTGGCGAGCGCATCGTGTTTCTGGTCGAGGTGAGTCAGGGTGGCGTATTCCAGATTCGCAACGTTCCCGAGGCCGATATGGAAATGGTGCTGGGGGTAACCTGCCCGAACATTTTGTTTCCCTATTTGCGCGAAGTGGTATCCCAATCCGTGGTGCGCGCCGGGTTTGCGCCGGTCATCCTCAATCCAGTCAACTTCGAAGCCATCTTCCAGGCCCAGAAGCAGGCAAAAGATCAGCCGGCCGGGGCCACGCATTGAGCCACCACGCATGAGCGCCCGATTGTTCAGGAAAGGCACGCTGGCGCTATGGCTCCTTGGCCAGTCATGCCTGGCGCTGGGGCTCGAATTCCGCTCCGTTGCGGAACCCGGCGCCGTGCTCTACGACGGGCCATCCACCAAATCGCAGAAAATTTTTATTTTGACCGCGGGCTACCCGGTCGAGATTGTCGTCAAGGTCGAGGGCTGGGCCAGGGTTCGGGATCAGGGCGGCCAGTTTGCGTGGATCGAGAGCAGCCGTCTTTCCGATCGCAATACGGTGATGGTGTCCGGCCGCGATGTCGAGGCGAAGAAGGCACCGAACGATAACGCCCCTGTCGCGTTTGCCGTCGAACCGGACGTTTATCTTGAGTTGATCGAAGTGTCGGCGGGTTGGGCAAATGTGCGGCACGCCGATGGCAGCACGGGCTATATCAAAATTCATCACCTCTGGGGTCTATGAAGATTGCCGTGCTCGGCGCCGGCGCATGGGGCACGGCATTGGCGATTGCACTGTCCGGACGGCATGACATTCGTCTGTGGGCCCGGAATACGGACCTGGGGCTTGCACTGAACGAGTCTCGGATCAATGCGCGCTATCTGCCAGGCGCCCGTATTCCGGATGCTGTTGATATCGTCACCGATGCGAAATCCGCGCTGGAGGGTGCCAACCTTGCGCTTGTCGCGGTACCGATCGCCGGGCTTCGCGAGGCGTTGCGCAGCATTGGTGCCCGCACGCAAACCTGTGATGTGGTGTGGCTGTGCAAGGGATTCGAGTCCAGCAGTGCAAAGTTTCCCCATCAGGTTGCCGCCGAGGAATTGCCGGCCAGGCATCGATATGCGGCGTTGTCGGGGCCCAGTTTTGCCGATGAAGTGGCGCATGGCCTTCCGACAGCCGTTACCTTGGCATCTCACGATGCGGAATTCTCGGTAACCATGGCGCGCGAGCTCCATACCGGGCGGCTGCGGGTGTATTCCAGCGACGATTTGCCGGGTGTTGAAACCGGCGGCGCCGTCAAAAACGTGATTGCCATTGCCGCCGGAGTCAGCGACGGACTCAAGCTGGGCGCCAGCGCGCGGGCGGCTCTGATTACCCGCGGTCTGGCGGAAATTACCCGGTTAGGTTTACAGCTTGGTGGACGTCTTGAAACTTTCATGGGGCTCGCCGGCATGGGCGATCTGGTCCTGACCGCCACCTCGGATTTGTCGCGCAACCGCCGTGTGGGCCTGCAGCTTGCCGCAGGCAAGCCGCTGCCCGAAATTGTGGCCGCGCTCGGCCATGTTGCGGAGGGTGTTTCCACCGCCCGGGAAGTGCGACGTCTCGCAGCCAAAATGCGCATCGAAATGCCGATTACGCAGACTGTTTGCCGGCTTCTGGATGGCGCAGTATCCGCCCAAGGCGCGGTGGAGGAATTATTGCAGCGAGAACCGGGCCTGGAGAGCCGGCACTAGCCGTCCTGGCGGAATTGATTCTGCCGCCAACCTTCGTAGACGGCCACGGCGACTGTGTTGGAGAGGTTCAGGCTGCGATTGTCCGGCATCATGGGCACGCGCAGCCGGTGCGCCGGCTCGAAGCTCTCCAGCAATTCCGCGGGAAGACCACGGGTTTCCGGTCCGAATACCAGTACATCCCCTGATTTATAAGCGACCCGGTCATAGTTCACGGTTCCGCGCGTCGAAAATCCGAAGAATCTCCGGCCCTCGAGTGCCTGTCTGAGTGCGTCCCAGTCCGGATGCACCCGAAGCGTTGCGTATTCGTGATAGTCGAGGCCGGCGCGTTTAAGTTGCCTGTCATCCAGCCGATAACCCAGAGGTTCCACAAGATGCAGGCGGCAGCCGCTGTTGGCGCATAGCCGAATCACGTTACCGGTATTGGGCGGAATTTCGGGTTGATACAAGACGACGTCGAACATGACTCTCCGATGATTTCCTTATTGGTCCTAATTTAACACTCCAATTCAATCAGCCAGACATCTCGCCAAATGTCCCCAGGAGCGCTGGAACAGCACCGACCCGTGTCCCCGGCCGCGGGCAGACCGGAAAAAATCCGACTGGGGGAACTCCTTCTCCGGCAAAAATTGCTGAGCGAAGAGCAACTCAAATCCGCTCTCGATGAACAAAAGCGCAGCGGACGCAAGCTCGGGCGAATATTCATCGATGCCGGCTATGTGACCGAGGACCAGATCGGCGAAGCTTTGGCGCGCCAATTTCAGGTTCCGTTCATCAACCTCAAGCATTTCAACATCAAGCCGGAGATTGCCACGCGTTTGCCCGAGACCCTGGCGCGCCGGTTTCGCGCCATCGTGCTCGAAGACCTCAACAAGACCTATCGGATCGGCATGGCGGATCCGACCGATTTGTTCGCCTATGACGAAATCGCCCGGGTGCTGAAGCGCGACGTGGAATTTGCCGTTGTCGCCGAATCTCTGTTGTTGCAGACCATTGACCGGGTCTACCGGCGTACTGAGGAAATCAGTGGCCTGGCTCAGGAACTGGGCGCGGAACTCGGCGACGCGGTGGACTTCGCTTCCATGGGACTGACGCCGGGTTCGGAAGATGCGCCAGTGGTCAAGTTGCTGCAATCGCTGTTTGAGGACGCGATTCAGATAAGGGCATCGGACATACACATCGAGCCTCAGGAGACCAAGCTGCAGATCCGGTTCCGGATCGACGGCATTTTGCATCTGCAGGCCGAAGCCGAATCAAAAATCGCGGCCGCCCTGGTGCTGCGACTGAAGCTGATGTCGGGGCTCGACATTTCCGAAAAACGCCTGCCGCAGGATGGGCGCTTCAATGTCAAGGTTCGCGGTAACCAGGTTGACGTGCGCATTTCCACCATGCCCACGCAGTATGGCGAATCCGCGGTCATGCGCCTGCTGAACCGAAGTGGCGGCATCCTCGGACTGGATCGTATCGGCCTGCCGCCGCCGCTGCTGGGGCGCTTGCGGGAGATTCTCCGTCGCCCCAGCGGGATGGTGCTGGTGACCGGGCCAACCGGCAGCGGCAAGACCACGACCTTGTACGCGGCACTCAGCGAACTTAACACCATCGAGCGCAAGATCATTACGGTGGAGGATCCGGTCGAATACCGATTGCCCGGCATCAACCAGGTACAAATCCACGAAAAAATCGAACTTACTTTCGGACGGGTGCTGCGCACCGCGTTGCGACAGGATCCGGACGTTGTTTTGGTGGGCGAAATGCGCGATCAGGGCACCGTGGAAACCGGCTTGCGAGCGGCGATGACCGGCCACCTGGTCTTGTCGACGCTTCACACCAATGATGCGATCAGCACACCGGCGCGTCTGCTCGACATGGGCGCCCCGCGCTTTATGGTGGCGATGTCACTGCAAGTGGTCATCGCGCAGCGGCTGGCCCGCATGGTGTGTGAAAACTGCGCCGAACCGCACGCTCTTTCTCCCGCGGAATACGAGTGGATGCAGTCGAGTGCCGGCAGTGCGGCAGCCAATTACGTGAGGGGCAGGGGCTGCACACAATGCAACGGCACGGGTTATCAGGGCCGCACCGGTGTTTATGAAATGCTGGAAATGACCCGGCCGCTGGTGGAAGCGGCCAATCGGTCCGATCCGGCGTCTTTTGTGGAAGTCGCCCGTCGGCAGATGCGCGGAGCCATGCTGCGCGACCACGTCATCGATCTGGTGATCAAGGGCCGCACCACGGTGGAAGAAGCCATGCGCATCGGCACCCAGGTTGATGACTGATGGGTCATTTTTCCTATAAGGGTCGTAACGCCACCGGCGATCTGGTGAAGGGGGTGATCGAGGCCAACGATTCCGCGGCGGTCGCCACACAATTATTCGGTGCCGGCATTACGCCGGTGGATATCGGCGAGACCGTCCTTGGAGATCAATCCGCCGGTCCCGGAAAAATGCTCGCGCGTCTGACACGTTCGCCGGTGCGCCATGAGGATCTGCTGTTGTTCAGCAGGCAGATGCACACGCTGCTCAAGGCCGGTGTGCCTATCATGCGGGCGCTGGCAGGGCTGCAGGAATCCGCCGGCAATCCTGCTTTCAAGGAAGTTTTGCGCGGTACACGCGAAATTCTCGATGGCGGCCGCCCACTGTCGGTTGCCCTGCAGCGCCAGAATGGCGTGTTCTCGCCGTTTTATATCGCGATGGTTTACGTGGGCGAGACAACCGGCATGCTGGAAGAAATTTTCCTGCGCCTGTTCAACCACCTCGAATTCCAGGAATTCATGCGCAACCAGGTCAAGTCTGCGTTGCGCTACCCGATGTTTGTGGTTGGTGCCATGGCCGTGGCACTGCTTGTCATCAACCTTTTTGTCATCCCCGTCTTTGCCAAGGTTTACAAGGGCTTTAATGCCGAATTGCCGGTGTTGACCAAGGTGCTCATCGGGTTTTCGGATTTTGTGGTGGCCGGATGGCCGTACTTGCTGGTGGCGCTGGTCGGGATCGTGATCGCGATTCGGGGCTACATAAAAACCCAATCCGGCCGATATGAGTGGCACAAGCTGAAGCTGAGCCTGCCCATCGCAGGAAAAATTGTACAAAAGGCGACCCTGGCTCGTTTTTCCAGAAGTTTTTCCCTGGCAATGCGCAGCGGGGTACCTGTAGTGCAGGGCCTGGCGCTGGTGGCGCAAACCGTGGACAACCATTTCGTTGCCCGGAAAATCGACGCCATGCGCGAAGGCGTGGAGCGCGGTGAAAGTGTGCTGCGCACGGCAATCAATGCCGGGATTTTTACGCCTGTGGTGCTGCAGATGTTGATGGTGGGCGAGGAATCCGGGGCACTTGACGACATGATGGGTGAAATTGCCCAGATGTATGAGCGTGAAGTCGAATACGAATTGCGAACCCTGGGGGCCCAGATCGAGCCCATTCTGATTCTGCTGTTGGGCGTGCTGGTGCTGGTCCTCGCACTCGGTGTTTTCCTGCCGATCTGGGATCTGGGGCAGGCGGCCTTGAAAAAATGAGGGAAGCGATGATGACTAAAAAATGCGGTGCAAAGGTTCGACGCGACCGGGGATTCACCCTGATCGAATTGGTGGTTGCCATCAGCATCATAGCGATTCTGGCGGCCGTGGCGTTGCCGCGCTACATCGCGCTACAGGCGCAAGCTCGGACGGCCAAGTTACACGCCATCTATGGGGGCTTGCGTTCGGCCGCGGCCCTCGCTCATGCCATGGCCATGGCTTCCAACGCGACGGCGGCGGCAACTATTTCCATGGAAGGCGCCGTTGTTACCCAGGTCAACGGGTATCCCACCGCGGATGCGGCTGGCATCGTCGCGGCGCTGCAAATCGGCGCCGTCACCGACGACGTAAGCATTTCCGCGGGCGGCGCGGCGGCCGGTTCGACGCTGACCATCGACATCAACGGCGCCACGACTGCGGCGAATTGCCGTGTGTCCTACACCTCCGCGCTCGCCAATGCAGCGCCGGTCATCGCGCTGCCGGCGGCCCCGGACTGCTCATGAAAAGGCAAATCCAGCCGATATATCAAGTCAGACCCAATCTCATTTTCCACAGGAGAAGCACCATGCAAGCGAAACAAAGCGGTTTTACCCTGATTGAACTGGTGGTGGTAATTGTGATTCTCGGCATTCTGGCGGCCACCGCGCTGCCGAAATTCATCGATCTGTCCGGCGATGCCCGGACGGCCGCCACCACTGGCGTTGCTTCGGCCATCTCGTCGGCTTCGGCGTTGAATTTTGGCGCGCGCAAGGTCAACATCTCGAATGGCGTCCTCCTCAATGCTGCGAACGTATGTACCACTGCCATACTCGGTCCGATCATGCAGGGGGGGGTCCCTGCCGGATACGCCTTTACTGCCGCGGTCGGCAACTGCGCGACTGCTGGCGATGGCGGCACGGTGTCCTGCGTCGTGGAGAACAGCGGCGATACGGCCATTACCGCTACCGCGACGGTTGTCTGCGCGTTCTAGGCATTCGTTGCCTGCCTACGATCATCTGGTCCGCGATCTTCACGTCGTGTCATGCCGGCAACGCCGAGTGCAATTTTCGGGCGGCGATGCCGTACCCGGGCAGGTGCGGGATTTTCCCTTGTCGAGCTCATAACCACCCTCATTCTGGTTGGCATACTCGCAGTGGTCGCGATTCCGCGACTGGTGGGTGTGGAGGCCTATAACACCAGGGGATTTTCGGATCGTGTGCTCGCCGGCCTGCGCTACGCGCAAAAACAAGCCATCGCCAAGCGTCGTAGAGTTTGTGTAAATGTTCTCGCGACCAGCGTCACTTTTCAGTATGCGTCGGTCGCGGGCGCCAGCGCAGCCTGCGACTTGCCTCTGGCGGGACCCAGCGGAGCCTCGCCCTTTGTGGTGGTGGTCGAATCCTCCGGCGCCGGCAGTGTTGTTCTGGCACCGGTGGCAACGTTCAGCTTCAATGCGCTGGGACGGCCATCAACAGGGCAAATCCTCACCGTGAGCGGCGATAGTGTCATAACCATCCGGGTGGAATCGGAGACGGGTTATGTCCATGGCTGAACACCTCCCGGGGCAGACCTGCCGACAGAGGGACGGAATTTGCCGGACATCTGCTCTGGAGCGGGGCATTTCCCTGATCGAGCTGGTGATGTTCATTATGATCATAAGCATCGGCATCGCGGGACTGCTGCTGGTGTTCAGCACCACCACCCGGAGGAGTGCCGATCCGCTGATCCAGAAGCAAATGTTGTCGATGGCCGAAGCCCTGCTCGAGGAAGTGCAGTCCAAGCCTTTTACTTATTGCGATCCCGATGATGCCGGCGCGGCCACCGCGGGCGCGGCGGTGCTGGGGGCAGGCAATTGCCAGACGACGGTAGAGGTGCTTGGTCCGGAAGCCGGCGAAATCTCCCGGGCAACATTCGATAACGTCAGCGATTACAACGGCCTGAGCCTGGCTCCGGTGACCGACATTGCCGGAAACACAATTGCCAGTCTGGCAAGCTACAGCGCGAGCATTGCGCTAGCGGCGGTTGGCCTTGGCGGTGTGCCGGCGGCCGATGCGCTGCAAATTACCGTCACCGTAACAGGGCCGGGCAGTTCCAGTCTGAGCGTGCAGGGATTCCGAACCCGCTACGCGCCCAATGCATTGCCATGAGTACCCGAACCTTGTTGCATCGGCATCGGGGGTTCACTCTGGTGGAGGCAATTATCACCATCGTGCTCACGGGAATTCTGGCCGGAATTGTGGCGGTCTTCGTGACAATTCCGGTGAAGGCCTATTTCGATGTGGAACGCCGATCCGCCCTGGGAGATGCGGCGGACACGGCGCTGCGCCGCATCGCGCGCGACCTGCGCACGGCGTTGCCGAACAGCCTGCGCTTAACCGGTATTACGCAGATCGAATTTATCCCCATCAGATCCGCCGGTCGCTATCGGGCGGAGCTCGATAACGGCGGAGGCGGAAATCCGCTCGATTTCAACGCGGCCGCCGATACCTTCGATGTTGTCGGCCCCGGAGTGAATATTGCTGCCGGAGATTACATCGTGATTTACAACCTGGGGATAAGCGGCGCCGATGCCTATAACGGCGACAGCCGCCGCCTCGCGACGAGCGCCGGCAACACATTGACGAGCGTCGGGTTTAGCGGTGGCATGTTTCCTTTCCAATCTCCCGCGAAACGCTTCCAGGTGGTGGGCACGCCGGTCAGCTTCGTCTGTAGCGGCACAGCCATGACCCGTTATTGGAACTATGCCTACGGCGCAGCGCCGACGACGGGCAGCAGCGCGCCGATCGCCGACAACGTCACCGATTGTGCCTTCGTCTATCAGGCAGGTGTCACCGCGATGAACGGTCTGGTGACCCTGCATTTGACCCTCACCCGGGAAGGCGAATCCGTCAACCTTATCCATCAGGTGCATCTCAGCAATGCGCCATAGATTCATAGACGGATTCTCGCTGATCTCCGGGATTTTTCTGCTGGTGGTCATTGCCGTACTGGCGGGTTATATCGTTACCCTGTCCACCGCGCAGCACACCTCCGCCGCGCTGGATTATCAAGGCGCGCGTGCCTACCAGGCGGCCTACGCCGGCGTGCAATGGGGCGCTTATCAGGCATTGCGCAATAACTCCTGCGCTGGTGGTGCAGGGACTTCGATTGCGCTGACGGGGATGCTGGCAGGTTTCGCGGTGACGGTGGTCTGCGAGGAGACCGGTTACACCGAAGGAGGCGCCACGCGCTCGGTGCGCCGTATTACGGCCACGGGTTGCAGTCCGTCGAATGCCGGCGCCTGTCCGGGGACCCCCGGCAACTATTACGTTGAGCGCCAGATTGAAGCAACACTCGACCAATGAATGTACTCATTCAATTGCCACCCTATCGAGGGCGTCATTTTTATCGAGGGCGTCATTCAGGACCCTTGGTGATTCAACACGTACAAAACATTGAGATGAATGTAATGCGGAAAATCCTATTGGTCCTGCTGCTGCTTGTTTGCACGACCATGGTCGGCACCGCGTACGCTCAGATCGCGTTTCGCGCCGCGTCCTCGGCGTCACTCGAGACCACGACGATCACCCTTCGCGGCGCCGGCGCCGCGGCGGAAATCAACCCCGCAGCTACCGGCGCTTGCGCCGCCACGCAGTTCATCACCCCCCCCATTCCCGCCGGGAGCGAAGGCGACCTGCTGGTCGCCGTGGTGCACAACCGGGACAACGCCACGCTGACGCCGTCCGGGGCGACCTGGAACACACTCCACACAGACGACCAGACGAATCACCGCACGCGGGTCTACTGGCGGCTGGCGACCGGGACGGACGCACTCACGGTAACCAAGACCGGTACCTGTACAGTGAACGGCGTGATGATCGGTCAGGTGGCACGCTACAACGGCGTCGACATCGTCCAGCCGTTGGAGCCGGTGGTGAGATTCGGATACCAGACCGCCGCCGCGGTGGTGAACCATGCCGGGGGAACCATCAACGCCACGGTCGCCAATTCGCTGTCGCTGTTCGCGGCCATGGTTTCCGACAATAACACCGTCAATGCCCCGACGCCGGCGACGTTCACCGCGGCGTTCAACACGCTGACCGGCACCGGCAACGACGCGACTATCGCGCTGTTCCACAAGCTGGAGACCACCACCGGCAGCAAAGGCGCTTACGCGTCCACGATGAGCGCCACTGATCCCAGCACCGGCGTGTTCGCGATCGTGCGCGGGGCCTTGGGCCTGACCATTCCTGTGCCTGCCGGCACCGCCGTCGGGGACTTGATGATCGCAAGCGTCACGATGCGTCCCTGCAGCAACGCCGCCTTGCCTTGTACGGTGACCGTTGCCGCGCACGCGGACTGGACATTGGTCGATTCGCGGCTGCAGCCCGCCGGCGGGGGTACGGGCGGCAACGGGAATCAGTTACTTGTCTACCGGCGTGTGGTCACCGGCACAGAGCCGGTCGCCTATACCTGGACCGTGGGCGGCGCCCCGGTGCACTCGGGAGCGGCCGGCGGCATTCTGAGCTTCTCGGGCGTGGATACCGCGAGTCCGATCGTGGCCCAGCTCGGTGCGCTGACGGCATCCGCCAGCAGCCACACGGCGCCGCAAATAGATACCGGCCTCGTCGCCAATACCATGCTCGTGAGCACGCACGCTTCCAATTCCTCGACCACCTGGGTATCCCCGGGGGGCATGACGGAGCGCGTCGATGCCTCTTCTCGCGAGCCGACCGACGATCTCGGTCTCGCCATCGAGATGAATACGGAACTGCGGGCGTTGGCAGGCCTGACCGGGACGCGCACGGCAACTTACACCACGCCTGGCACTCCCGCGAACGACACGGGGGCAACGCACATGCTTGCACTGCGGCCGGCGGCGACCGTCGATCACTATCGGGTTCAGAACAATGCGACCGGGGTGAACTGCCAGGCGGAGAACGTGACAATCACTGCGCACAATTCCGCGCACGCGGCGGTGGCGGCTACCGGGCAGACTATTACGGTGACGGCGCTGCGCGTGGCGGGTGCGGCCGGCACCCACGGTGACTGGACCTTGGTGACCGGCACGGGTGTGCTCACCAACGGCGCGGCCGACGACGGCGTGGCGACTTACGCCTTCGCCGCGGGCGAGAACAACGTGGTGCTGGCGCTCAAGGACACCCGCGTGCAGACGGTGAATATCGCTGTGACCGGCGGCACGGCGACTGACACCAGCGGCACCGCCAACGCCGATGCGGGCTATAACCAGGATCTGGCGTTCGTGAATTCCGGCTTCCGCATCACTGATGGCAGTGGTGCGCCGGCGCCGATCAACATCGGCACCCAGACCGCAGGCACCACGTCGGTGACCTACGGCCTGCAGGCCATTCGCACCGATACCAGCACCGGAGCCTGCGTAGGCGCCTTTGCCGGTGGCACAGACGTCACCATTGATTTGGCCTTCCAATGCAACAACCCGGTGGCCTGCATCGCCGGTCAGAACGTGACCATCACCAACAACGCCGTATTGGCCACCATTGCCAGCAACCCCAACGTGCCGGCGATAGTTGCCACGTACACCGCCCGCAGCCTGCGTTTCGGGGCCAACTCGCAGGCCTTGTTCACGCTCAATTACCCCGACGCAGGGCTGATCTCGCTGCATGCGCGCTACAACATACCGCTGGGTACCGGTGCCCCCTCGGGCAACTTCATGACCGGCACCAGCAATCAGTTTGTGGTGAAACCGGCCAGTTTTACGCTTTCCAATATTCGACAGACCGCGGCGCCGAACACCGTCAATCCCGCAGCCGTGGATGCGACCGGAGCGCGATTCGTCAAGGCCGGAGAAGCCTTCAGCGTAACCGTCACGGCGCGCAATTCGGCCGGCAATGCCACACCCAACTATGGCCAGGAAACCACGCCGGAGGCAGTGAGACTCACTTCCGGTCTGGTGGCTGGCCTGGGACTGACCAACAACCCGGCGCTGGGTAGTCCGACCGCCTTTGGCGTGTTCACCGCGGGAGTGGCTACCGGCACCACGTTCAATTGGGGGGATGTGGGAATCATTACCCTGACGCCGACGGTGGGCGATGCCGATTACCTGGGCGTGGGCCAGGTCACCGGCACCGCGAGCGGCAATGTCGGGCGGTTTTATCCCGATCACTTCGCGGTCACGCGCAATACCCCTGTGTTCAATCCGGCCTGCACGGCTGGCAACTTCACCTACATCGGCCAGCCCTTCATTTACGCAACTGCTCCGGTGATCACGGTAATTGCGCGCAATGTCGCAGGCGCAGTGACCCTGAACTACAGCGGTACCAGCCCGGCCTCACAGGCCTGGTGGAAGATTACCAATGCCGCGCTCACCGGCAAGACCTACTCGGCGGCTTCCGGCACGCTTGATATAACCGGCCTGCCGGTCACCGATCCGGTGATTGTCTCGACTGGGGCCGGCAGCGGAAACCTTACGTTTGGTTCCGGAACCGGACTGCTGTTCACCCGCAGTACGCCGCTGGCGCCGTTTGATGCCGAGATCAGCCTGGCGATCAATGTTGGGGATTCGGATTCCACCGTGGTGGCGAATATCGACGGTATCGCCGGTATCAATCCGGTTAGATTCGGTGCCGCCAGCGGGGGCAACGGTATCGCGTTTACCGGCGGCGCGATCGCCAAGCGTATGCGTTTCGGACGGCTATTTCTGGGCAATGGTTTCGGCAGTGTGCTGCTGGACCTGCCGCTTTTGCTGCGAACCGAGTACTACGACGGCAGTTTCTTCATCCCCAATGCGGAAGACAGTTGCACCACGCTGTTGGGAAGTGACATTTCGCTGGCCTTTGTCGCGGGGACCAATCTGAGCGCATGCGAAACCCGCATCAGCCCCGCGGCCACCATCAATTTTTCGGCGGGCCGCGCGGCCGCGTGGCTCACCAAGCCTGGGAGCGGCAATGAAGGGGCGGTCGATCTGACCATAAATCTTGGTCCGGCCGCTTCCGGCAACACCTGTGTTGCGCCTGGTCCTCCCGGCCCTGCGGCAACAACGGCGAACCGTCCATATTTGCGAGGCAATTGGCAAAGCGGACCTTACAGCGAAAACCCCAAGGGCCGTTACAGCTTCGGACAATTCAAAGGAGCTGATCAATTTATCTACCTTCGAGAGGTGCACTAGCAGCCCGTCGGATTTAGGATGATTCGGCTGCAACGGCGGGAGAGCGGTCCATATTTCGCCGCTTTCTCCTTGCATATTCCCGATATGCGCGTCGAGATCGTCAAAATCTGTCCTCGCTCTCCCACCGTTTCGCTTTCGAACACCTGAGTCCGACAGGCTGCTAGGCAGACCTTCAATTTATCGAATCACTGCCGTTAATGACATTCGATCATCAGGACTTTTTTACCTCCCGACCTGACATGGGCTCATTGCGCACACTGTTTAGCCGAAAAACCGCCAAAGATCTGATGGCAGTCAACCTTTTGGGCACCCAAGTGGAAGTTGCGCGTATTCGCCGTCATGCGGGGCAGCAGCCAAGGGTGGAAGTGTGCACCCGGTATTCCGGGGAGGGAGCAGAACGCTTACAGGCATTGCGCAGGGAATGGCGCCTGGATCGGCAGTACTGTTCCACCCTGCTTCCCGTGGGCCGATATCAGATCCAGTCCGTGGAGGCCCCGGCTGTTCCGGAGGCCGAATTAAAGGCGGCGGTGCGCTGGCGCATGAAGGATTATCTCGACTACCCAGTGGAGTCGGCCGTCATCGATGTTCTGCCAGTGCCGAGCCGGACCACCGGGAGCCGCCCGAATTTGGTCTATGCGGTTTCAGCCCGCAGCGCCGACATCAAATTGACCATGGACCTGTTTTCGCGTGCCAAGCTCAACCTGCAAGTCATCGAAATTCCGGAAATGGCCCAACGCAACCTGGCGGCGCTGTTTGAAACCGACCAACGTGCTCTGGCGATGCTGAGCTTTTCCTCCGACGGCGGATTGTTGACTTTCAGCGCGCGCGGCGAGTTGTACCTGTCCCGTCGCATTGAAGTTACGCTGGAGCAATTGGTTGATTCCGGCGCCGAAGCGCGCCAGCTCCTGTGCGAGCGCATCGCGCTGGAGCTGCAGCGCTCGCTCGACAATTTCGACCGCCAGCACAACGAGGTGCCTGTCAGCCGCTTGCTGCTTGCGCCGCTTCCCGCCCAGGTCGGGCTGGCGGAATATCTTGCCGGCAATCTGTCGGCAAAGGCGGAAATGGTCGATCTGGGCGAGGTGCTTGATTTCGAGGAGACTCCCCAGCTACGCGAGGCGGGCGAGCAACTCGCGCATTGGCAGGCACTGGGCACAGCCTTGCGCCTCGAGGCGGCCTGAGCCGATCCGCGGTAATCATGGCACGGCAAATCAATCTCTACGATCCCGCTCTGGAAGAGCATCGCGATTCCTGGTCGCTACGAAATACTGCCCTTGGCTGGGTGATGCTGGTCATGGTGGGCGGAGTTTGGGCCGCCTACGCGCAATATTGGCTGCGTTCAGCGCAGGTACAGGAGCGAAACCTGGCGGCGATCGTCACCGGCGCCCGCGCGGACAGTCAAAAGGTCTCGGCACTGCTTGCCGAGCACAGGCGCAATCCCGCCGTTGCCGCGAAAATTGCTGCGCTTGAGCAGCAAGTCAAAGGCCGTCAGGAAGCGATGAGAATCCTGCAAGGCGGCGGCCTTGGGGATACGCGGGGGTTCTCGGAATATCTGCGGGCGTTCGCCAGACAATCCTTCGAGGGCATCTGGCTCACCGGCCTGAAAATCGGCGCCAGCGGCCGTGATATCGCCGTCGAAGGGCGTGCACTGGATGCCGAATTTGTGCCCAATTATCTGAGGCGACTCAGCGGCGAAAGCATCATGCAGGGGCATACGTTTTCGCAGCTCATGATCCAGTTGCCAAAACCGGAAGGCGCCGGCAAGCCGGAAACGAATCCGCCATTCGTGGAATTTCGGCTCTCTGCCATACCGGGCGTCGGGTCAACGACTGTGGGGGCGCAATGAAGCAGGCTTGGGAAAAGCTGGCCGTGCGCTTCCAGGCCCGGAAAGTGCGCGAACGATTCATGGTGTTTGCCGCTGGTGCGGCGCTGATTGTTCTAGTTGTTTTCGAGGTGGCGATCGACGATGCGCGGCAACGGCAGAAAGCATCGCGGCTCAATATTGACCGCCACCAGGCGGAAGTAGCACAACTGCAAAAACAAAATGCCGAAATGGCCCGCTTGCTGGCGACCGATCCGGAAGCCGTCGAGCGGCAGCAGATCGACGAATTGAAGCGGCAGCTTGCCGCCTTCGATACGGAGTTGCATGACGTACAGCAGAAGCTGGTTCCACCCGACCAGATGGCCCGAGTGCTGGAAGATTTGCTCAAGGGTGAATCCGGCGTGCGGCTGGTCCGACTTCGCACCTTGCCGGCCACGGCGTTGGGCGACCCCGAACCCGACAACGCGGCGGCCGGCGTGGCCGCGCCCGGACGGCGGAGCGTCAACCCGGTCTTCAAGCACGGCATCGAATTGACGCTGGAAGGCGGCTATCTCTCCCTGGTCGCCTATCAATCGAAACTGGAAAAACTACCCTGGCGGATGTTTTTTGCCCATGCCCACATTGACTCCACCGTCTATCCCAAGGCCACCATGACGGTCACCGTGTACACACTCAGCCTGGAGGAAACATGGTTGGTTGTATGAACGTTGTTTGCGGGGTGACTCTTGGGGTCGCGACCTTCGTTTTTTATCCGAGCACCGCGTCCGCGCAGGATCTGCGCGACCCCACTCGTCCGGCCGTTCATCGAGATGAGACCAGGGTCGTCACGTCAAGCCGGGTGGATTCCTGGACGCTGCAGTCAGTGTTGATTTCGCCCGATCGTCGTTACGCGATCATCAATGGTCATATTGTGGCGCCCGGTGAATGGGTGAACGGGGCTTTGCTGCTGGAGGTGGCGGAAGGCAGCGCGACGCTACGCACGTCCGAGGGCCGCAAAATCCTCAATCTGTATCCGCGCGTGACAGGCCGAGCCTTCGCGGCGAGGCAGCGGGGCATCGTTCAAACGTATGCCGAGTCTTCCCCCGACCCGAAACAATTGTTTAAGTCCGGCGCCTCCGGGCCGCAATCTAAACCATGAAACCAATATTGATCGAACGGATTCGACCCGTGCTCTTGATGTTGCTCGCGGGCTGCGCCAACCTCGAGCGCGGCCCGGATTTCGCGCACGCACGCAAAGAGATGGCGGCGGCAGCGCGAGAAAAACCGGCCCCGGCTCCGGCCGACGCCATCGGCGAGGCTCTGCTGCCACCCCTGGTCGTGGAAATGCCGAAAGTCGACACTCGTCCGATCGAGAGGCGATTCGACCTGGCTGTGAACAAGGCGCCGGCCGCCGAGGTTTTTATGTCGATCGTTTCGGGCACCCGTTACAGCATGGTGGTGCATCCCGGGGTCAAGGACCCGATTTCGGTCAAATTGCGCGACGTCACCGTGTTGGAAGCCCTGGACACCCTCCGGGAAATGTACGGATACGAATACAAGTTGCAGGGCATGCGGGTGCTGGTGGAGCCCTTGAGCATGCAAACCCGCGTGTTCCAGGTGAACTACCTGATGAGCCAGCGCAGAGGCAAAACCGAAGTCAGGGTCACCTCGGGCGCAATTTCCGATTCCGCAGGCGCCCCCGCTCCGGGCGCGGGGACTGCGGCGAACGCACCCGGCGTACAGGCGTTGGAAAGCAGTCGAATCAGCACCAGCTCCAACAACGACTTCTGGACCGAGATCAGCGCGTCGCTCAAGGCAATCGTCGGAACCGAAAACGGGCGCAATGTGGTGATCAGCCCGCAGGCGGGCGTTATCGTGGTCAAAGCCTTTCCCGCCGAGTTGCGCAATGTGGCGGAGTTCCTCCGGACCATGCAGGTCGTGGTGGAACGCCAGGTCATGCTCGAAGCGAAGATCATCGAGGTCCAACTCTCCGATTCGCACCAGACCGGGGTTAACTGGGCCGCATTTACCCAGGGCGCCAACAGCCGCTTTGCCGGCGGGGTCGTGGGGCCGGGCACTGCGTTGTCGCCGAATGGAACGATCTCCGCCTTCACCGGCCGTAATGGCGATGGCACCGTGTCGGCAAATTCGCTGTTGCAGTCAAACCCCGCCGCTCCGGGATCGATTGCGAGTGACCTCGGAGCGGCGGGAAGTCTGCTCGGGCTGGCGTTTCAGACGGGCAGTTTTGCCGCGCTGGTGACGTTCCTGGAAACCCAGGGCAATTTGCAGGTGCTGTCCAGTCCGCGGATCGCAACCTTGAACAATCAGAAAGCGGTCCTCAAGGTGGGCACCGACGAATTTTTCGTCACCAACATCACCACCAACACCAGCACCACCGGCACAACCAGCACCCAGTCTCCCACCATTACGGTATCGCCGTTTTTCTCCGGCGTTGCGCTCGACGTCACACCGCAAATCGATGCGAACAACCAGATCATCCTTCATGTGCATCCCTCGGTATCGAGCGTGGTGGAAAAAACCAAGAACATCGATTTGGGTACCTCCGGGAATTTTCGCTTGCCGCTGGCCTCCAGCACGATCAGCGAAAGCGACACGGTGGTGCGGGTTTCCAATGGCAACATTGTCGCCATCGGTGGCTTGATGAAGGAAGTTCAGGGGCGGGACGTGAGCCAGGTTCCAGGGCTGGGCAACCTGCCAGTGGTGGGCAATCTGTTTGGCAGCAAGCGCCGATCCTCGGTTAAGAGCGAACTGGTGATTCTGCTCAAACCGACGGTAATAGAAAGCGATGCAAGCTGGCGTCGGGATATACTGGATACCGCAAATCGCATTGACGCCTACGAACTGAGTGACCGAAGCAAATAAAACGACGTCCCGTTGTTCACCGCCCCCGCGTCGGAATTTCTTGTCAGCCGCGATGGCCGAGCGTCGGCATTGCGCCTGCCAGCGGCAAGCCTGACGGATGTATCGCTCCCACTTCGGGCTGCGCGAAGTACCCTTCGGGCTCACGCCGGACACTTCGTTTGCCTTTGCCTGCACGCCACACCAACAGGCCTTGAATACCTTGCTGGTGGCGGTGGCCAATGGCGAGGGATTCATCAAGATCACTGGCGAAGTGGGGCTGGGGAAAACCTTGTTGTGCCGGCGCTTCCTCTCGCAGCTGGAAGGCGATTTTGTGACCGCGTATATCGCGGATCCTCTGCTGGATTCCCTTGGTTTGCTGCGCGCGCTTGCCGAGGAATTGCGACTGCCGGTTACTCGAGAGGATGATCGATCCGCGCTGGTCAAGACCTTGCATCATGCCTTGCTCGACCATGCGCGAGGAGGGCGCAGGGTGGTGGTTTGTGTGGACGAAGCCCAGGCTATTCCCCTGGAAACCCTGGAATCGCTGCGCCTGCTATCCAACCTGGAGACCGAAAAACGCAAGCTGTTCCAGGTGGTGATGTTCGGGCAGCCGGAACTCGATGTGAAACTTGCCGAGCCCTCGGTGCGTCAACTCGAGCAACGCATCACTTTTAATTACCGGCTTGGGCCACTGACCCGCCGCGAGGTCGAATATTACGTCGCCCACCGGCTGCGCATGGCGGGATACGTGGGCGAGCCGCTGTTTGGCAGCGGGGCGATCAATGCCCTTTTTCGCGCCAGCGGGGGCGTGCCGCGCTTGATTAACGTGATTGCGCACAAGGCGATGCTGGCTGCGTTCGGCGAGGGCCACCATCGGATCTCGGTCAAACATGTGGGCAGGGCGGTCCGCGATACGCCGGCCTCCCGTGCTACGCGACACCTGGGCCTGCTGGCATTTGGCGCGTCGGCTGCCGCGGTTCTGGTCGTTCTGCTTTGGTATTTTGTGCAATGAGTTTAATCAATCAGGTTCTTCAGGATCTGGAAAAACGCCAGGCTGCGAGCCCGGAACCGGGTTCGCTGCCGCCTCATGTGCGGGTGGCGCAGCCGGGAACCGGAGGCGCGATGCGCGGCCGGGTGATTTGGCTCATTGCAGCATTGGCCCTGGCGGCCATTGCCGCGTATCTGTTTTACGCTTATCAGCGAGGCAGCGTGTTTGCTCCGTTGCAGCAACCTATACCGGCAGCAGTGGCGCCGGCGCCGCCGCCAACACCCGTCGCGCCGGTTGTATCCGCACCGCCAGAAATCGAAGCACAGTTCCAACCGGTCTCCCGTTTGTCGGACGAATTGGCGCGGATGCCTATTGAAAAGCCGGCGTCGGTAAAGGCGGCGCGACGCCCCCCGAGCAAGGAAATCCCGAAGCCCGCCCCGATCAAGCCCAAATCGGCGGGGCAGGAATCCGAAAAAGTAGACGTCCTGTCGATCGATCCCAAGGCGCCCACGCTACCGGAGACGACAAATATCGCGGCGGAACCGGCCGTTGCCGGGATTGGCACCGACGCGTCCAACTTGATCGATAAACAAATGCGGGACCCCACCGCGCAGCAACGCGCGGAGCTCGCTTTTCGGCATGGCGCGGACCTGATGCGCGAGGGACAGATCGGCGTGGCGGAAACGGAATTTCGGCAGGCGCTGAAGGAGGATGTGTACCATGGAGGAGCACGTCAGGCACTGCTTGGTCTGTTGCTCAAGGCGGGGCGCAACAACGACGCGGAACAACTGTTGCGCAGTACCGTCGCACTGGACCCGACCCAGCCGCGTTACGCCATGATGCTGGCGCGCCTGGAAGTCGCGCGCGGGGATCTGAAGGCCAGTATCAATACCCTGGCCACAGCCTTGCCCCATGTGCATTCCGATGCGGAGTTTTACGGTTTTCTGGCGGCTTTGCTGCAGCGGGACGGCAGGCACCGGGAAGCGACGGATTATTATCAGGCGGCCTTGCATCTCGTGCCCGGCAACGGCATCTGGATGATGGGTATGGGCATATCATTGCGAGCGGCGAACCAGCCCGCGGAGGCGCGGGAGTTTTTCCAGCGCGCACTTGATACCCAACAACTCAAACCGGAACTGAAGGAATTCGTCGAGCGCCAGTTAAGCGAATTGGCCGCCGCCAAAACGCCCTGAATTCCATTGCCTATGCGGGCCGTGGCGTGCGGGCGGCGATCCATCCGACAACTTCGCGCGCCCCTTGGCGCTTGAGTGTCCTGGCCAGTTCGTTCAGCGTGGCGCCGGTTGTCAGCACGTCATCAATGACTGCGATGTTTTTTCCCCGAATTTCCCGCCCACAGACATAGGCGTTGCGCACGTTGGCAGCGCGGCGTTCCCACGGTAGCGATGTTTGGGAAGCCGTATGACGAATGCGTTGGCAGGCGGTGGCGTCGATGGCCATCCCAAATTCGGCAATCAGCAGGCGGCCGATTTCCAGGGCCTGATTAAAACCCCGTTCGGCAAGGCGTTCGTTCGACAAAGGCATCGGCAGCACCAGATCGGGATAGTCTTCGGCCTCCAGCGCGTCGGCGAGCAAGACGGCCAGCGGCCGGGCGCAAGCTAACTGGCCGCGATACTTCAATCCCTGGATCAGCAGGTCCACCGGGTGCGCATAACTCAGAACCGCGACCACGCGATCATAGGCGGGCGGATGGCTCAAACAGCGCCCGCAGATGTCCTTGCCGGGTCCCGGCACCGCGCAGATGGGGCAGCGCGTGGTTGGCAGGTGCGGGAGATCCGCAAAACAGCCGTCACAAAGACCGTTGTCGCGGGCGCCGGCCCCGCATAACAGGCAGGCAGCGGCGGTCCAGCGGCGCGCCACGGACAAACAGTCGTCAAAAAAATTTCCGTCGAGATTTGACAAAGAGGCTGGCTTCCCCGAGCATCTGCTCCCGCATGCCTATCCGGGCCGACAGGATATTTATCATGATGCACCATGGCGCAGAACTTCATCCAAAATCCCCCGTCTCGCGCAGCCAGCCGAGCTGGAGCAAGGAGCAGGTTGAAGCTTTGTTGGGCATGGCGTTTTCCGACTTGTTGTTCCAGGCCCAACAAGTCCATCGCCAGCATTTCCCGCCCAATGAAGTTCAGCTTTCAACCCTGTTATCGATCAAGACCGGCGGCTGCCCGGAAGACTGCGGCTATTGCCCGCAGGCCGCGAGATACCACACGACGGTGCAAAACCAGCCGCTGATGGCGGTTGAAGACGTGGTGAGCGCGGCCCGGGATGCAAAACAACGGGGCGCCTCGCGATTTTGCATGGGCGCGGCCTGGCGTGGGCCCAAGGAGCGCGACATCGAACGGGTGGCCGACATGGTCCGTGAGGTCAAGGCGCTGGGGCTGGAAACCTGCGCAACGCTGGGCATGCTCAAGGAAGGCCAGGCCGAAACCCTGCGTGAGGCCGGGCTGGATTACTACAACCACAATCTTGATACGGACCCGGATTTCTACGGGGAAATCATTTCCACTCGCGGCCAGGATGAGCGGCTGGATACGCTGCATAAAGTCCGCAATGCGGGACTGCACGTCTGCTGCGGCGGTATTGTCGGCATGGGGGAGTCGCGCGCAGGGCGTGCCGCACTGATTGCCCAACTCGCCAATCTGGACCCGTATCCGGAAAGTGTGCCGATCAATAATCTGGTGCAGGTCGAAGGCACGCCTTTGCACGGCACTCCGAAACTCGATCCATTCGAATTTGTACGGACCATTGCTGCCGCGCGGATCACCATGCCGGCCGCGATGGTGCGTTTATCCGCCGGCCGCGAAGAGATGTCCGACGAGATGCAGGCGCTGTGTTTTCTGGCCGGGGCCAATTCGATTTTCTATGGCGAAAAATTACTGACCACGGCCAACCCCCAGGCGCAACGCGATCGTGCGTTGTTCGATCGGTTGGGGCTGCGCCCCATGGCGGCAAGCGCAGGTTAGCCTCGCCCATTCGAAGGGCGCAGCAAGAAATGCGCGATGTGTCCGGCGAACTGGCCGATATCGAGGTGCGCGGACTGACACGTAAGCGCCGGATGCTGGAGTCTGCCCAAGGCGTGCGCGTGGAAGTGGATGGCCGGCAATTCCTGTCTTTCTCCAGCAACGATTATCTTGGCCTGGCCGCCGATCCACGGGTAGTCGAGGCCTTGTGCGAAGGCGCGCGGCGCTACGGCGCCGGGGCCGGGGCTTCGCATCTGGCCGGGGGCCATCATCGAAGCCACGACACTCTGGAAAAGCAACTGGCGGTGCTGGTACAACAACCGCGTGCCCTGTTGTTTTCCAGCGGATATCTGGCAAACCTGGCGCTGGTGACCACGCTGGCCGGCCCTGACAGCGAAATTTTCGCCGATCGTCTGAATCACGCTTCGCTTAATGATGCCCTGATCCTGTCGCGGGCCAAATTTCGCCGCTATGCACACGGCCGGGTCGATGCCCTGGCGGGTCTGATGGAGAAGTCGCGCGCCCGGCACAAGCTGGTGATCACCGATGCGGTGTTCAGCATGGACGGGGATCTGGCGCCGCTGCGGGACATTGCCCTGCTCTGTCAGCGGCATGGCGCGCAATTAGTGGTCGATGACGCCCATGGCTTCGGGGTTCTCGGCAATGGCGGCGGCGCCTTGGTGCATCTGCAAGTGGTTTCGCCCGATCTGGTGTACATGGGAACCCTGGGCAAGGCCGCCGGAGTCAGCGGCGCTTTTGTCGCCGGCGCCAACGAAGTCATCGAACTGCTCATTCAGCGCGCCCGCAGTTATATCTACACCACGGCGGGATCGCCCGCGCTTGCCGTGGCGCTGGCAAGAAGCGTGGAGCTGATCCGCGACGAACCCTGGCGGCGGGAGCGCTTGCGGGAGCATGCCCAACATTTGTCGCGCGAGTTGCGCCTGCGCCGCTGGCGGCTGTTGGCCTCACCCACGGCCATTCAGCCGGTGATCATCGGTGGCAATGAGGAAGTGCTGGCGGCCAGCGAAATGTTGTTCACAAAGTGCCTGCTGGTGCCGGCGATTCGTCCGCCCACGGTCCCCAAAGCCACGGCCAGATTGCGCATATCCCTGAGCGCGGCCCACACGCGGGAAGACGTTGCCCGGCTCATCGAAGTGTTGCAAGCGACCGAGGCGGCCCTGGCATGACTCAGGGCAATGCTCTGGAAAAACGCGCGCTGCGGCGTTCCTTCGGTCGCGCCGCACGTGGTTATGATCGGGCGGCGGTGCTACAACAAGAAGTGGGTGCGCGGGCGCTGGAAAGACTGCAACTGGTCCGGATCGACCCCGGGCTGATTCTGGACGCGGGTTGCGGGACCGGCGGCAGCGCCGCAGCCCTGAGGGCTCGATTTCCACGGGCCAGACTGCTTGAATTGGATATCGCTCCGGAAATGCTGGGTGTCGCCCGCGATCGATTGTCGGGCGGGGAAAACCACTGGTGGAAAAAATTCCTCCCGAGCGGGTGGCGCGGGTCGGCACGGGATAGTTTCCTGTGCGCGGACAATGAGCAGCTTCCGCTGCGCCCGGGGACGGTCGATCTGTTATGGTCGAATCTGGCTTTCCAATGGGCCAACGATATATCCAGCGTCCTCAAGGAATGCCGCCGCGTATTGCGCCCCGGCGGATTGCTGATGTTTAGCACCCTGGGTCCCGATACGCTGAAAGAGCTGCGACAGGCTTTTGCCGTCGATTCCGGCAAGCCTCACGTCAATCGGTTTATCGACATGCATGATATTGGCGACATGCTGGTGCAGGCGGGATTTGGCGATCCGGTCATGGATATGGAGCAGTTGACATTGACTTATGCCGACCTCAATGCCCTGACGACGGACCTCAGGGCGACCGGATCTCAAAACGTTCACCTTGGTCGTCGGCGCGGTCTCACCGGACGACAATTGATGGCGGGCGTGGGGCAAGCCTACGAGCGGTATCGACAGGACGGACGGCTACCCGCCACCTATGAGGTCATTTATGGCCACGCCTGGAAGCCCGAGCCTCGTACCGGGCCGGGTGGCAGGCCGGTCATAGAAATTGTGCCGAGTCGAGAGGGTTGATTGAGCCCTCGCGCCTCGTGCCTCGTGCCTCGTGGCCTGTTCGTGACCGGCACCGATACCGGAGTGGGCAAGACGCTGGTGGCCGCGGCGCTGCTGCGTGCCTTCGCTTCCCGGGGTTTGCGTGCCATCGGCATGAAGCCGGTTGCGGCGGGCGCCTTGAGAAGCTCAGGCGGTCTGGTCAACGAAGACGTCGAGGCCCTGGCCCTGGCCTCCAGTGTCAAGGCCCCGCGAGACCTCGTTAATCCTTATTGTTTCGAACCTGCCATGGCGCCGCATCTGGCGGCTGAAAAGCTTGGGCAGTCCGTTGAGATGGCACCCATTGTCACGGCGTATGCGGCGCTGGCTCAATTGGCGGACAGGGTAATAGTCGAAGGAGCCGGAGGCCTGCTGGTACCCCTGAATGGCCGAGAGGATTTTGCGGACCTTGCCCGGGCACTGGGATTGCCGCTGGTGTTGGTCGTTGGCATGCGGCTGGGCTGCCTCAATCACGCCTTGCTGACCGCGGAAGTGGCCGCCAAACGCGGCTTGACGCTGGCTGGCTGGGTTGCCAATACGCTCGAGCCCTGCATGATGGCCGCGGAAGGCAATCTGGCAACCCTCCGTGGGCGCTTGCCCATGCCTTTGCTCGGCATCCTCCCGTACGGGCCGCCGGGGGCTGACGAGGCAGCCAAGCTACTTGATCCGGATCTGATGAGCGACGCTCGGCCAGATTGAACAGCGTTTTTTTCGCGCAGCCGTTGTCTTGCTATGGGCTCCGGGCTTGTGCGACAATCCGCCCGCCAAAAAAAGCGACAGGGTCGGCATCATGCCGGCCACGCGCTCGGCCAAGATGAGGACACCCGGCATGGAGTCCATCGGCGCACAGGAGGAGACGAACTTGCGGTTCGTCGCGCAGCGAAACAATTCTCTGACTTCGGGCGGCAGGACCCTGTTTATGGGGTCCCTGGGCACTGTCGTCTTGGTCATTGCCATCGGATTCGCATTAAATGGCGCGTGGCTGATATTGCCGTTCGCGGGATTGGATATGTTGGGGCTGGTCCTGGCCTGTTGGGTCATGCAGCGGCAGGCCGGTGACTACGAAAGCGTCAGTATTGCTGGCGAGAAGGTTGTGATTCAACAGTGCCGAAGCGGACAACTTCGAACGCTTGAATTCAATCGTTATTGGGCGCAGGCCGTTTTCAGTCCTGCGCCGGGCAGGCCAGGCGGGAGACTCGCGATACGATCGCACGGGCGCGAAGTGGAAATTGGGATTCACCTGACAGCGGCCCAGCGCGCAGCGACGGCGCGGCAACTCAGGGAATGCTTGAATATTCGTTGATACTGCGGCAATCATTGGGGGAAGCATGATTTACAAGAACTTGCAGAGAATCGGTGCGGCGATGCTGCTGGCGATGGTGTCCGGTGCGGTGGCGGCGCAAGCCCGTTACAACTTTCAGGACCCTCAGACCGAAGTTGCCCGTCAGATGTACGATCTCCACACCATTGTGCTGGTGATCTGCCTGGTCATCTTCGTCGGCGTGTTTGGCTTCATGTTCTATTCGGTGGTGAAGCATCGGAAATCGGTTGGCCACAAAGCCGCCCATTTTCACGAACACACCACCATCGAAGTGATCTGGACCGTGATTCCGTTTTTTATCCTCATCGCGATGGCATTTCCGGCCACCAAGTCGGTACTGGAGATGCGCGACAGTTCCGCTCCCGAATTAACGATCAAGGTTACGGGGTACCAATGGAAGTGGGGCTATGAGTATCTGAAGGGCGAAGGCGATCTGGCCGGCATGGCCGATGGCGTAAAGCTGTACAGCGTCTTGTCCACGCCCCAGGATCAAATCTATGGCAATGCGCCCAAGGGCGAACACTACCTGCTGGAAACCGACAACAACCTGATCGTGCCCGTCGGGAAAAAAGTTCGCGTGCTGATCACGGCCGCGGACGTGTTGCATGCCTGGTGGGTGCCGGCCTTCGGGGTCAAACAGGATGCGGTGCCAGGCTTTATTCGCGATGCCTGGTTCCGGGTCGACAAAGCCGGAGTCTACCGCGGCCAGTGCGCCGAATTGTGCGGCAAGGAACACGGCTTCATGCCGATCGTGGTGGAGGCAGTTTCGCCGGAAGAGTTTGCAGCCTGGGCCGCCAGGCAAAAGGGTTCCGCCACGGTGGTCGCCGGCGGTGCATTGACCACTGCTGCCGCCTCCGGCACAAACAAAGGCGCTTACGACAAGATCTGCGCGGTTTGCCACAGTGCCGGCATTGCCGGGGCACCCAAGACGGGCGACAAGGCTGCCTGGGCGCCGCGCATAGCCGCCGGACAAGCTGCACTTTATAACAGCGCCTTGAAAGGCAAAAACGCCATGCCGCCCAAGGGCGGAATGCTCGATCTGCCGGATGCCGAGGTCAAGGCCGCTGTGGACTATATGGTCAACGCGTCAAAGTAAACATTCATCTGGCGTATTTTCCCCAGGCGATATCGAAAAATTTCAGGAGACATCACCATGAGCGCAGCCATCGGCCACGACCACGCACACGACCACGGGCATGACCATCATCAACCCAGCGGCATCATGCGCTACGTCAAGACCACCAACCACAAGGACATCGGCACGATGTATCTGTGGTTCAGCTTCGTGATGTTCCTGACCGGCGGGGCCATGGCGATGGTGATTCGCGCCGAACTGTTCCAGCCCGGCATGCAGGTGGTGCATCCCGAGTTCTTCAACCAGATGACCACGCTGCATGGTCTGATCATGGTGTTCGGCGCCATCATGCCGGCCTTTGTCGGGTTCGCAAACTGGCTGATTCCGATGCAAATCGGCGCGCCGGACATGGCGTTTCCGCGTCTGAACAACTGGAGCTTCTGGCTGCTGCCGCCGGCCGCGGCCCTGCTGATCATTTCCATGTTTGTTCCCGGCGGTGCCGCCGGTGCCGGGTGGACGTTGTATGCGCCGCTGACCGTGCAACAGGGCATGGGCATGGACCTGACGATTTTTGCCATTCACATCCTGGGCATGTCTTCAATCCTCGGTTCGATCAATATCATCACCACCATCCTGAACCTGCGCGCGCCGGGCATGACGCTGATGAAAATGCCGATGTTTGTGTGGACCTGGTTGATCACTGCCTATCTTCTGGTCGCCGTGATGCCGGTGCTGGCCGGCGCGGTCACCATGACGCTGACTGACAGGCACTTTGGCACCCACTTCTTCAACGCCGCGGGCGGTGGCGATCCGGTGCTGTTCCAGCATATTTTCTGGTTCTTCGGGCATCCCGAGGTTTACATCATCGCCATTCCGGCTTTCGGTGTGGTATCGCAGATCATCCCGGCGTTTTCGCGTAAGCCGCTGTTCGGCTACACCTCGATGGTGTACGCGACGGCCTCAATCGCGATCCTGTCGTTCCTGGTCTGGGCGCACCACATGTACACCACCGGGCTGCCGGTGACCGCGCAGTTGTATTACATGTATGCAACCATGTTGATCGCGATACCCACTGGGGTGAAGGTATTCAATTGGGTGGCGACCATGTGGAAGGGGTCGCTGACTTTCGAGACGCCGATGTTGTTTGCCATCGGCTTCCTGTTCCTGTTTACGCTGGGTGGCTTCAGCGGCCTGGTGCTGGCGATCGTGCCGGTGGACATCAACCTGCACGACACCTACTACGTTGTGGCGCATTTCCATTACGTGATGGTGGCCGGTGCGCTGTTCTCGGCCTTTGGCGGCATTTATTTCTGGTTGCCGAAATGGACCGGCAAAATGTACGACGAGACGCTCGGCAAATGGCACTTCTGGCTGTCGATGATTTTCTTCAACATGATTTTCTTCGTGCAGCATTTCCTGGGCCTGGCGGGCATGCCGCGCCGGATTCCCGATTACGCCACGCAGTTCGCCGATTTCAATAAAATTTCCTCGATTGGCGCCTTCGGCTTCGGGCTGACGCAGCTGTTGTTCCTGTACATCGTGCTCAAATGTATTCGCAGCGGAGAAAAGGCACCGCAGAATCCCTGGGAAGGAGCCGATTCGCTGGAATGGACACATTTACCCTCGCCAGCCCCGTATCACAGCTTCGAGACGCCGCCGACGGTGAAGTGAGTGCAGGACGACGAGCGAAGCCGACGTCAACGTAAAGGGGCCGCCAGAACGGCCCTGATACTGGCGTCGATCGCCGGGGCGTTTTTTGTGGGATATTTTTTGAGGCGTTGGTAATGAATCTTGCGGCAGAAAACAGGACGGTTCTGCTGAAGTTACTGACGGTGACGGTGTTGATGTTCGGCTTCGGGTACGCGCTGGTCCCGTTGTACAAGAAGATTTGCGAAGTCACCGGGATCAATGAATTGGGGCGTACCGCTGCGGTCGTTGGTAATTCGCAGATCGACACGGCACGCTGGCTGACGATCGAATTCGATGCCAATCTGCGAAGCGATCTGCCATGGCAGTTTCGGCCCCTGCAGAGCAGTGTCCGGGTGCATCCCGGGGAACTGGTGCAGGTCATGTTCGAAGTGCGCAACACTTCGAAGCGGCAGATCACCGGACAGGCGATTCCCAGTTACGGGCCGCAGGTGGCCGGACAATTTGTCCGTAAACTGGATTGTTTTTGTTTCGCCAAGCAGAGTTTCGCGCCGGGCGAAGTCAGGCAGATGCCGGTGGTGCTGTCCATCGGGTCGGGTTTGCCGAAGGATGTCAGCACGGTAACGTTGTCGTATACGTTTTTTGAAGTCGAAGGCGCGACGCCCCTGCCAGGCGCAGAGCGCTTGCCGGCGGGCTGAGAAAAGTGGTGAAGGCAGGGTTGTTCAAGCCGTTCAGGACCGTGTTCTGGTCTTTTTTCGGCGTGCGGAAACGGGCCGACAACCAGGACGATTTTGACGGCGTATCGCCGGTGCATGTTGTGATCGCGGGGGTTATCGGGGCCGCGATATTTGTGGGAGTGCTGGTGACCCTGGTTAAGATTATCGTCGGCTGAATCGGCCGGCGGGAAACGAATTGCAGCAACGTATATTTAGGGAGAAGCAAACAATGCTCAGTCAATCGTCGCGCTATTACCTGCCCGATCCTTCCCATTGGCCGGTGGTGGGATCCTGTTCCCTGTTCCTGATGGCTCTGGGCGCCGTACTCTGGATGCACGGCGTGGGTCCCGGCCCGTGGATGGTGCTGGGCGGTCTGGCCATTCTGATCTACATGATGATCGGCTGGTTCGGCGTGGTCGCCCACGAAAGCGAAGGCGGCCAGTACAACAAACAGGTGGATCTGTCCTTTCGCTGGGGGATGAGCTGGTTCATTTTCTCCGAAGTCATGTTTTTCGCGGCGTTTTTCGGCACCCTGTTTTACTTGCGGGTGTTATCCGTACCCTGGCTTGGCAGCGGCGATACGATGGAACAGTTGTGGCCGAATTTTTCCGCCGCATGGCCTGCCTCGGGACCTTACCTGACCGAAAAATTTACGCCAATGGGTGCCTGGGGCATCCCGGCGATCAATACGGCGATCCTGCTTTCTTCCGGCGTCACGGTGACCTGGGCCCACTGGGGGCTGATGAAGAACAACCGCTCGCAGCTCATCTGGGGGCTGGTCGCGACCATTGCACTGGGTATCGTGTTTCTGAGCCTGCAGGCTTATGAATACATTCACGCCTACGCAGAGCTCAACCTGACGCTGGGAATGGGGGCCTATGGGGCCACCTTTTTCATGCTGACAGGCTTTCACGGCTTTCACGTCACGGTGGGAACGATCATGCTGATGGTGATCCTGTTCCGATCGATAAAAGGGCATTTCAGCGCCGCCCATCATTTTGGATTCGAGGGCGTGGCATGGTACTGGCACTTTGTGGACGTGGTCTGGCTGCTGCTGTTCGTGCTGGTGTACTGGCTCTAGAAGAACAATCTGGAGACTTGGGTCTCCTGGGAAACCGCCCCGCGCAAGCGGGGCCAAGAAGGCCGCACAAGACAACTGTGCGGTTTTTTTTTCCGGGCAGGCTTCAGAGTTTTCCCTGGGGGATGATGCCGAAGTGATATCCAAGGATTAACAGAACGAACAAGACGACGGACAAACCAACGCGCACAGTGAGTGCCTTGACCGTGCGGTCGGATCGACCTTTATCCCGCACCAGGTAAAAAAGTGCCGAACCGAGACTGAAGACGATGAAAATCAGGAACGCAATGACAAGGTATCGCATGAGCTCGACCGGTGCGGCAGGTGCGCGGCAGTGTAGCGGATAAGGTGAGCTGCAACCAGCCGCCTGCGTCAACCGTGCCGACGAACAACAGCCATCCCCGGCCACGTTGGCTGCCGCCCCTTGCCGCCGCGATGGTTGTCGCGCTCACGGCGTGGGCCGGAAGCTGGCAATTGGGCAAGGCTTACGACAAGGAGGCGCTGAAGGTGGCTTACGATCAGGCGGTGGTGGCAGCGCCCCTCCGCTTGAGCGGCGAGCCGCTCCTCGTCGAGGCAATAAATTTGAAACGTATCGAAGCACGCGGGAATTTTGTTGCCGGGGCCATGGTGCTGCTGGACAACAAGACACGCGCCGGCGTGGCGGGATACGAAGTGGTGATGCCCCTGCGGATCGCCGGTTCGTCTACGCATGTGCTGGTCAATCGCGGTTGGATTGCCGCGGGTCGGGATCGGGCGCGACTACCGGATATCCGCACCCCGGATGTGTTGGTGGATGTGGTGGGCATGGCGCGAATACCGGGTCGGTTCTTCGAACTGGCGCCGGTCGACGAAGCCGCGACCGTGTGGCAAAACCTGACCATCGAACGCTTTGTGCGCGCCCGAAAAATCGACGTGCTGCCGGTTCTCGTGGAGCAGAGCAACTCGATCGACGATGGGCTGCAGCGCAGCGCAATGCTTCCTGACTTCGGGATTGGCAAACATTACGGATACGCGGTGCAATGGTTTGCGCTTTGCGCCTTGATCATTTTTCTTTACTTGTATTTCCATGTCAGAAAAACCCAATCCGGTTAAAACCCGCAGGATGCTGGCGCTGCTTGCAGCCGTGAGTTTGTTTCCTTTTGTCGGGGCCGCGCTGCTGTATTTTTTCTGGGCGCCGCATTCCGCGACCAATTACGGAGAACTTATAGAAGTTGTTCCGATGGAGGCTGTCGTGTTAACGGATCGGGAGGGTCGGCCGCTGCCCATTGCCAGCTTGCGGGGGCGCTGGGCGTTTGTCATGAGCGATTCGGGGCAGTGCGAGGCAGCGTGCCGTTCCAGACTACATTTGATGCGTCAGGTCCGTTTGGCCCTGGGCAAGGACCAGGATCGTATCGAGCGTCTCTGGTTGCTCGAAGACAACCTTGTCCCGGCGGCTGGCCTGATGGAAGAATTTGCGGGCACCCGGCAGGTCCGCTCGGGGTCGGGGGGGCTGCGCCTGCCGGCGGCGGAATCGTCTCGAGACCACGTGTATCTGATCGACCCATTTGGCAATCTGATGATGCGTTTTCCGCGCAATGCCGATTTGACGCTGGTAAAAAAAGATATGGTCAAACTGATGAAAGTTTCCAGCGGCTGGATTCACACCGGCGGCAAGGAAAAATCCGCCCCATGAACCCACAAAAGGCAATTGAATCACGGAGGGCACGGAGTACGCGGAAATACCAAGAACTTATCTTGCTTGGGCCTCTCACCACGGATGATGAACATACAAGTAAATATATCTCAATGTTTTACCCCGTGATCGCCGTGATTCAACTGCATTTTCTAAGATGAATCAATCGGCGATCTGGCAGTTTTCCCTGGATGCCTGGCATGCACTGGCCTGGGCTGGTGTTTTGGTGCTGACGCTCATTGGATGTCTGCGCTGGCCGCGCTTGTTATCGTTGGTAGGGCTGACGCTGGGGGCGACGCTGATTCTGGTGATGCTGGGTGCTTATGTGAGGCTTTCCGATGCCGGGCTGGGATGCCCTGATTGGCCGGGTTGCTACGGAAAAATATCGCCGACCCATGCCACCCAGGAAATCGAAGCCGCGCAATTGGCAGCACCCGCCGGGCCGGTATCGCCGCATAAGGCATGGCGCGAGATGCTGCATCGTTACCTCGCGTCATTGGTGGGTATCATGATTTTGGCCATTGCCTGGCGAACGCTGCGGGCACGGCAGCGGCAGGGTTGGTCGGCAGACGATCCCTCACGCCAGTCCGGGCTGCCGTTGTTGCTGGTGGGGTTGGTGATATTGCAAGGATTGCTCGGCAAGTGGACGGTTACGCTGCTCCTCAAGCCGGCGATCGTCACTTTACATTTGTTGGGGGGAATGGCGCTGCTGGTTGGCCTGGCCTGGCTGATGGCGCGGCATTTGGACTTGCGAGGCGGGCAACCGTCGTCGCTGCGCGGGCTGCGTGTGTGGGCCTTGTTGACCGGGGTCGTGGTCGCCGTGCAAGTGGCGCTTGGCGGCTGGGTCAGTACCAATTATGCGGCGCTGGCCTGTGTGGATTTTCCAACCTGTCACGGCGCCTGGATGCCGACGATGGATTTTTCGGGCGGGTTTCAGTTCATGCGGGAGCTGGGCATGACCGCCGAGGGCGGGGCACTTCCCAACGAGGCCCTGAATGCCATCCATTGGGCTCATCGGATTGGCGCGGTCGTGGTGTTGTTGGTGACGCTGCTTACCTGCCTGCGGGTTTATAAGGTTCGCAACCTGCGGGATATCGCCCTGACCCTGCTGATTTTGCTGGGGATCCAGATTGCTCTGGGTGTGACCAACGTGTTGGCCAGTTTGCCGCTGGTCTCCGCGGTGGCGCATAACGGGGTGGCCGCGCTGTTGTTGGCCGCAGTGACGATGCTAAACTTCGCTGTGCGCTCTCCGCCCATGTATTCCAGATAATTTTAAGAAGAAAGCCTGCCCCCATGTCCATGTCCCTGCCCGGCGATTTACACGTCTCCCGATTGCAGCAGTTTCTGCAACTGACCAAGCCGCGCGTGGTGTCGTTGATTGTTTTCACCGCTGTCATCGGCATGTTCCTGGCGGTGCCGGCGGAAGAATTGTCCTCGGCCGCCTTCTGGACCGCAGCCCTCAGTGCCACCCTCGGCATCGCGCTGGTGGCCGGTTCGGCCGCGGCCATGAATTGCCTGGTCGAACAGAAAATCGATGCAGTGATGGCTCGCACCCGCGCGCGGCCTTTGCCGACGGGTGCCGTGGGATCCGTGGAGACTTTGCTGTTCGGTGGCGTGGTGGGAGGCGTCGGACTTTCGCTCTTGTATACCATGGTGAATCCGCTGACGATGTGGCTGACGCTGGCTACATTTGTGGGCTACGCGATCGTTTACACGGTGATACTGAAGCCCCTGACCCCGCAAAACATTGTGATCGGTGGCGCTTCCGGTGCGATGCCGCCAGTGTTGGGATGGGCGGCGGTGACCGGCGGCATAACGCATGATGCGTTGTTGTTGTTCCTGATCATTTTTGCCTGGACCCCGCCGCATTTCTGGGCGCTGGCGCTGTACCGCAAGAACGAATATGCCAAGGCTGGCGTTCCGATGCTGCCGGTGACTCACGGCGACCGCTTTACCCGGCTGCATGTATTGTTTTATACCGTGATTCTGTTTGCGGTGACCATGCTGCCGTTCGCCACCCGCATGAGCGGCTGGATTTATCTGCTCGCGGCAATTGCCTTGGGCGGATGGTTTCTGTACTGCGCGCTGCGTCTCTGGTTCGCTTATTCGGACGCCCTGGCGAAATCCACGTTTCGATATTCGATCGTGTATCTGTCCGCGTTATTCGCCGCGCTTCTGATCGATCATTACTGGCGCTTTTGAACGCAAGCTCACGCCGATTCGGCTTACTCCTCTGCGCTGCGCTGCTGGGCGTGTTCGCGCTTGGCTGCCGGCAAGGTCAGCCGAGTTTTCGCTCGACCGATATTACCGGCGCCGAATTCGGCAAAGAATTCGCGCTGACCGACCACAACGGCAAGCACCGCACGCTGGAGGATTTTCGCGGCCAGGTGGTGGTGCTGTTTTTTGGCTTCACCCACTGTCCGGATGTGTGTCCCACCACGCTCGGCGAGCTGGCCTCGGCATTTAACAAGCTGGGCGCCAGCGCCGACAAGGTACAGGTGCTGATGGTGAGCGTTGACCCGGAGCGCGATACCCAGGAAGTTTTGTCAAAATATGTCGCCGCGTTTCATCCGCGCTTTCTCGGGTTACGCGGCTCCGCGGAAGAAACCGCCCGCGTTGCGAAGGATTTCAAGGTGATTTACCAGAAAGCCAGCGGCACCACGGCTGTCAGCTATTCGATGGATCACTCGGCTGGCACGTTTATCATCGACAAGCAGGGACGCCTGCGCCTTTATGCCGGATACGGCCAAGGTGCCGAGATCTTTGCGCACGACATCGGCATCTTGTTGAAATCTTAGCGCTGTTGTCGCACGAGCCAAAAATTGCCCGTCTGAGCCCGAATTTTCCATCAGAGAATGAAAAAACGCGCTTAACACGAAGGCGCACGAAGGACACGAAGGAAACCAGGTACAAGTGAATCCGGCCCGCGTTTTCCTGATACAGACTTCCTTCGTGTTTACCTTCGTGCCCTTCGTGTTGAAGAGTTTTGCGTTTCATTTGAACCCGGATCTTCCATTGAAATTTGAGCGCTAATGGAATATCCGGGCTGAAAACAAAACGCCCCGCAAAGCGGCGCGTTGGTTCGTGAGTTCCGGGAACTTATGGCGCAGGGGCCATCAGCGCCCGCATTTTTTTCATCGCCTGGTTTTCAATCTGGCGCACCCGCTCGGCGGAAACACCCAATTCATCGGCCAGTTCGTGCAAAGTCGCGGTATCCTTCTCGCGTAACCAGCGTGCCTCGATGATGCGCCGGCTGCGCTGATCCAAGGCTTTCAGAGCGCGACTCAAGCCCGCTTCCTGGGCCTGTTCGGTCTGATTGAGTTCAAGCACCATGGCCGGTTCCGCGTCTTCACTGCGCAGATAGGCAATGGGGGCATACGCCTCTTCGTCGCCGTCGGTGGCAGGCTCCAGCGTCACGTCGCGCCCGCCCATGCGGGTTTCCATTTCAACCACGTCTTCGGGTTTGACATTGAGCTGGGTGGCCATGGCATCCACTTCTTCCGGGCTGAGCGTTCCGTGGCTGCGCTTTAGGCTGCGCAGATTAAAGAACAGCTTGCGCTGGGCCTTGGTGGTGGCCAGTTTGACGATCCGCCAGTTCTTGAGAATGAATTCGTGAATCTCGGCGCGTATCCAATGCATCGCGAACGATACCAGCCGGACGCCGCGGTCCGGATCGAAGCGTTTGACTGCCTTCATCAGGCCGATATTACCTTCCTGGATCAAATCGGCGTGGGGCAGGCCATATCCGAGGTAGCCACGGGCAATGGAGACTACTACGCGAAGATGGGAGAGCACCATCTGGCGGGCGGCATCAACATCGTCGTCATTGCGAAGCCGTCGCGCCAGACTCAATTCTTCGTCTTGCGTCAGGATGGGGAAGCGATTGACGGCCTGGACGTAGGCGTCAAAGCTTCCTGCTGCCGAAGGCAGCGGCATGGCAACTGTCAGTGCATGGGTCATGAACTTAACCTCCTATGATTCAATACTAGCACTCGATGGGCAAGAGTGCCAGAGGCGAGGATCGGTTCAAAAATTCGCGTCAGGGCTCAGCGCGGTTCGATTCGCCATAAGTGGCGACTTACTGACAGCCAAGACCCAAGCCAGCCAAGACCTGAAGAGAAGGCCAGGAGCTGCGCGGCCTGCACCAGAGTCAGGGATTCCAGCCGGAAAACGGTGCCATACAGGCTTGCCAGTTCGGCCAGTTGAGCGTTCAGGATGAGCACCCCGAGGCTGACGATGGCCCATGCCGCCAAGCCGCCGGCCAAGCCCTGCAGTGTCCCGTGGTAGAGAAACGGCCGGCGAATAAAGCTGTGTGTGGCGCCAATAAGTTTGGCGACTTCAATTTCCTCCCGGCGGGTCAAAATTTGCAACCGGATGGTATTAAAGGTCACGACGATCAAAGCCACGGATAACAAGCTCGCAAGCAACCCCGCCAGCACCCGCCCTACGGCCAGCCCTGCGTTCAGTCTGCGCGCCCATTCGGCATCCAACTGCACGTGATCGACTTTTGGCCAGCCAGCGATCTGATCGTGAAGCGACTCCAGGGTCGAAGGCTCATTGTTCTTGGCGGTCACGACAAACGCGTCCGGCAGAGGATTTTGGCCGACGTCGGCGAGTACGTCGGCGAGGCCGGCGCTGCGTTTGAGTTTCTCCAGCGCCGCGTCGCGCGACATATATTCCCATTTACCCACTTCCGGCAAGGCTCGCAGCCGGCTCTCGATCGCCTGAACTTCTTCGGCGCTGGCGTCCAAGGCAAGAAATACGCTCAGTTGCGGGTCTGCGGATAGCTGCCGCGAGACGCTCTGAAGGTTATCCAGAGCCAGGTACAGTCCCGCGGGCAAGGACAGGGCGATCCCGATCACCATGATGTTGAGAATCGCGGCGAAAGGCCGGCGCAACAGGCGCTGGAAACTTTCCCGCAGGGTATCGAGCTGGGAAAACAGCCAGTTCACTGAACGAACTTGCCGTGATCCAGGTGGAGAATGCGCGGACCGAGGCGTTCGATCATCGCCTGGTCGTGGGTGGCAATGACCACCGTGACACCCACCTGATTAAAGGCCTTGAACATCGACATGATCTCCTCGCCATAAGCGGCATCCAGATTTCCCGTGGGCTCGTCCGCTAGCAGGATCGCCGGGCGGTTGACGATGGCGCGTGCGATACACAAGCGTTGTTGCTCGCCGCCGGACAAGGTCACCGGCATGGTCTTCTCCCGACCCAGCAATCCGACCTTGTCGAGCGCGGCACGCACGCGGCGCATTAATTCCTTGCGGGGGAACCCGGTGATCGACAGAGGCAGCGCGACGTTGTCAAACACATTGCGATCGAAAAGCAGTTTATGGTCCTGGAAAATCAGCCCGAAGTTGCGGCGCAAATAGGGTATCGCGCGGGACTTGAGTGTGGATACATTCTGGCCATTGATGACGATGCTGCCATTGGTGGGCTTTTCGATTGCCGCAACCAGTTTCAACAAGGTGCTTTTCCCGGCGCCCGAGTGGCCGGTGATAAACACCAGTTCGCCTGAATTGATGGCAAAGGTTACGTCCTGCAACGCTTGATAGCCCCCCGGGTAACGCTTGGAGACGTGGCTGACCATGATCATGGGCGCGTTGGACATGACAGGGTGAGATCAGTCGAGCAAGGCGTCGACAAATAATCCGGCGTCAAAAGGCCGCATGTCATGCAAATTTTCGCCGATGCCGATATACCGTAGCGGAACCGGGCGATAACGTGCAATCGCCGCGATAACGCCGCCTTTGGCGGTGCCATCAAGTTTGGTCAGAATGATGCCGGTCACGCCCAGGGCATCGTCGAAGGCTTTCAACTGGGAAACGGCGTTCTGGCCATTGTTGGCGTCCAGCACCAGCAACACCTCGTGCGGCGCATCGGGAATCGCTTTGGCAATGGCACGCTTGATCTTGCGCAATTCCTCCATCAAATGTGTCTGGGTCGGCAACCGGCCTGCCGTATCCGCGATCACGATATCGATTTTTCTGGCAATGGCCGCCTGGATGGTATCGAAGATGACCGCGGCCGGGTCGCCGCCCTCTTGCGAAATGACGGTTACTTGATTGCGCTCGCCCCAGGTCTTGAGTTGTTCGCGGGCTGCGGCGCGAAACGTATCGCCGGCAGCCAGAATCACCGTTTTGCCGTCGGCTTGAAACAGGCGGGCCAGTTTGCCGATGGAGGTGGTCTTGCCCGCGCCGTTGATGCCGGCCATGAGAATAACGAAGGGTCGTTTATTGCCCACATCCAGCGGAACCGCCAGTGGCTCCAGTAATGCATGCAAGGATTGTTTGAGTGCCCCCCGCAGTTCCGCGGATTCCCGAAACGCACCCCGTTTAGCCCGGGCGCGCAGGTCCGCAAGCAGATGACGGGTGGCATCGATGCCGATGTCGCCTGTCAGCAGAACCGTTTCGAGTTCCTCGTACACGGCTTCGTCAATTTTGCGACCGACCCCAAAGACGGCGGATAACTGACTGCCCACATGTTCGCGCGTCGCCGCAAGCCCACGGCGAAGCCGGGCTGCCCAACCCTCGTCATCGGCGGCGCCCGCTTCAATCTTGTCACGCTTGAGGAAACTTAACATACACTGGCGTTGTCAGAACGGCGCGTCGAATATCGGCACCTGGAGGTTCACGAGGGATGTTGATCGGACGAGCCCAATTTTATAACGCTTTGCCACCCTTAACTGCCATCATCATGTTGATTCGGAGAATAACCTGTCTTTTTGCGCTGGGAATGGGCGCCGCCTCGTTTGCCATTCCCCTGGTCGCGGCTCCCGCGGCGGACCATAAACTCGCCAATGGCATGAAGATCGTGGTCAAGGAAGATCATCGCTCGCCGGTGGTGGTCTCCATGGTGTGGTACCACATAGGCAGCATGGATGAAGTCAGCGGCACCTCGGGCGTGGCGCACGTCCTGGAGCACATGATGTTCAAGGGCACTCCCAAGGTCCCCATGGGGGAGTTCTCGAAAATCATCGCCCGTGCCGGCGGGCGGGACAATGCCTTTACCTCGCGCGACTACACCGGCTATTTTCAGCAGTTGCACAAGTCCAAATTATCGGTGGCGCTGGAACTCGAGGCCGACCGCATGACCAACCTGGCCTTCTCCGATGAAGAATTCGCCAGGGAAATAAAAGTGGTGATGGAGGAGCGCAGGTCCCGCACCGACGATGAAGCGCATTCCCTGTTGTACGAACAACTCATGGCTGCGACCTACATCGCCCACCCCTATCGCTGGCCGATCATCGGTTGGATGAACGACTTGCAGAATATGCGTCCCGAGGATGCCCGCGAGTGGTATCGAAAATGGTACGCGCCGAACAATGCGACCTTGGTGGTGGCCGGCGATGTCAAAGCGGCGGAAGTTTTTCGGCTGGCGGAAGAATATTTTGGCCCTCTGCCGGCGCGCGAGCTGCCGCGACGAAAAATCACCGAAGACCCGCCCCAACTCGGCATCAAACGCATCGCCATCAAGGCGCCGGCGGAACTGCCTTATCTGGCGATGGCCTACCGGGTGCCGGGGTTACGCAATATCGATAAGGATTGGGAGCCTTACGCCTTATCGGTGTTGAGTGCGGTGCTCGATGGCGGGGATGCCGCGCGCCTGGAACGTGAACTGGTGCGCAGTCAGCGCATTGCCCATTCCGCAGGTTCCAGTTACGACTTGATCAATCGCGGCCCGGGGCTTTTCTTCCTGGAAGGTGTTCCGGCGCCGGGCAAGACGGTCGCGGACCTGGAGCGGGCCTTGCGCGAGCAGATTGCGCGCTTGATCGATGCCGGCATCGACGAGAAAGAAATGCAGAGGGTGAGGGCGCAAGTGACCGCGGCACAGGTATTTTCCCAGGATTCGGTGTTTTATCAGGCACGGCATATCGGCGTGCTGGAGACGGCGGGACTGCCGCACGATTCCTTCGAGCGCCAGATGAAGAAGCTGCGGGAAGTCACCGCGGAACAGGTGCGCGAGGTGGCAAAAAAGTATCTTCTGGACGATAACCTGACCGTGGCGATTCTGGAGCCGCAGTCATTGCAGGCGAGCACTGCGCAGCAGCTTCGACGGGAGGCCGGCGATGTCAAATAACCTCCGCCTGGTACTGACTTTCCTCGGGCTGCTGCTGACAACAGGCAGTGCTCTTGCGACGCTGCCGATCGAGACCTGGCAGACCAGCGCCGGATCAAGGATATTGTTTGTCGAAGCCCACGATCTGCCCATGCTGGACGTCGCGGTCGATTTTCCAGCCGGTGCCAGTCGTGACACGCGCGAACGCTCCGGCCTGGCGGCCTTGACGCTCGGTCTGATGCGAATGGGCACGCAGACATCGAATGAAGAGGAGATCTCCGCGCGGCTTGACGACGTGGGGGCCGACTTGTCGAGCCGCCTCGATATCGATCGGGCAGGCTATTCGATTCGCACGTTGTCCAGCGCGCGCGAACGCGCCGAAGCGCTGTCCGTATTGGCTGAAGTCTTGCATCGCCCCGTGTTCCCGGCTGACATTGTGGAACGCGAGAAGCAGCGGCTGTTGTCAGCGCTGCGTGAAGCCGACACCAAGCCGGAATCTCTCCTCGATCGGGAGTTCAAACGGCAGATTTATGGGGATCACCCCTATGTCCTTCGCGAACGCGGCGAAGTGGATACCGTGGCACCGCTAACCCGAAAAGATTTGCAGGATTTTCACCAGCGCTACTACTTAGCAGGGCAGGCGGTGATCTCGATCATTGGCGATATCACGCGCGCTGAGGCTGGCGCCATGGCCGAACGCTTGAGTGCCGGACTGCGTCGCGGTTCCACTGCGGCGGGCGCACTGCCCGCCGTATCTCCTGTTGCGCAAGGCATTGTCCGACGGATTGCACATCCGGCGACCCAAGCGCATATCGCGATCGGACAACCCGGAATCAAGCGCCTCGATCCGGATTATTTTCCATTGTGGCTGGGAAATTATGTGCTGGGCGGCGGCGGATTTTCTTCGCGCCTGAACGCCGAGATTCGGCAAAAACGCGGATTTGCCTATAGCGCCTACAGTTATTTCAGTCCATTGCTGGTCGAGGGCCCCTTCCAGATCGGATTGCAAACCCGCAAAGACCAGGCCGACGAAGCACTGAAGGTGGCCAGGGACACGTTGGCGAGTTTTATTGCCGACGGACCGACCCAGGAAGAACTGGATGCCGCCAAACAAAATGTGGTGGGCGGATTTCCGCTCAGAATCGACAGCAACCGGAAAATTATCGAGTACCTGTCGATCATTGGTTTTTACCGGCTGCCACTGACTTATCTGGAAGATTTTCCGGCGGCCATCGAAGGCGTCACGCTGGCCCAGGTCAAAGAGGCGTTCCGGCGCCGCATTCATCCCGAGCGCATGGTGACGGTCATCGTCGGCGGCGCGCAGTCGCCCTGACATCAGCTTCAATGAATCCAAGAAACTCACCACAGAGACACAGAGGCACAGAGAAGAACGATACTTCGACAAATTGCCATGCCAATTGCACTCATCTTCCTGGTGAGTACGGGGATGGATCCGAAAATTTGGTATTTCTCTGTGTTCTCGGTGCCTCCGTGGTTCAACTGCATTCTTAGGATGAAACGGGGGGCTGGGGCGAAGGCCAACCAGGTGCGCATTATCGGCGGCATCTGGCGCAGCCGTGTGCTGCGATTTCCTGCGGTGGACGATTTGCGGCCCACCCCGGATCGCGTGCGGGAAACCCTGTTCAACTGGCTGGGGCAGGACCTCACGGGGCAAACCTGTCTGGATTTATTTGCCGGCAGCGGCGCGCTGGGGTTTGAAGCCACGTCGCGAGGCGCCAAATCGGTGGTGATGATCGAGCACAATGCGAAAGCAGAACGAGCATTGCGGGAGAACTGCTCCTTGCTGGCGGGCGAACGCATCGAGATTCAGAGGGCCGACGCGCTGGCATTTCTGCGGGTGGATACACGCCGTTTCGATGTGATTTTCCTCGACCCGCCCTTCCAGGCTGATTTGATTCCGAACGTGATGCCGCTTCTGCCCGACCGTCTTGCGCCCGGGGGAAGGGTTTACCTGGAAGCCGATCACCTGCCGGATTTGTCGCCCGGGTGGCAAAGGCTCAAGCACACTCGTGCAGGGTCGGTACAAGGGCTGCTGATAGAATGGCGACCGACATGAACAGCCACTTGGGCCGGGCCGTCTATCCCGGTACTTTCGACCCCATCACGCGCGGCCATGAGGATCTGGTACGGCGCGCGGCGGCTATGTTTTCGGAGGTCATCGTGGCGGTGGCGGACAGCCGCGGCAAGCAGCCTTTCTTCAACTTGCAGCAAAGAGTGGCCATCGCACGCGAATCCCTGGCCCCTTTTCGCAACGTCCGAGTCGAGGGATTTACCGGATTATTGATGGATTTCGTGCGCGGCCAGAACGCCAGAATTGTCCTGCGCGGGCTGCGGGCGGTGTCCGACTTCGAATATGAATTTCAACTCGCCGGCATGAATCGCAACCTCTATCCCGATGTCGAGACCCTGTTCCTGACCCCGGCCGAACAATACACGTTCATCTCGGCGAGCATGGTGCGGGAAATCGCCACGCTGGGCGGCGACGTATCGTCATTCGTGAATCCCTTGGTGCTCCCGCATCTCAAAGCCAAACTGGCAGGGTAGGCGGCCATGGCGTTGATGATTACCGACGAGTGCATCAACTGCGACGTCTGTGAGCCGGAATGTCCCAACGCCGCCATATCGCAGGGGCCGGAGTTCTATCAGATCGACCCGGGAAAATGCACCGAATGTGTCGGCCATTTTGATCGCCCGCAATGCCGGGAAGTCTGTCCGGTGGATTGTATTCCGGACGACCCCGCCCATCCCGAATCGCAACAGCAGTTGTACTTGAAATACCAGACGCTGATCGCCATCAAGCCGGCAGCGTGAGCTTATTGCGTCGGGCTCAGTGTTGACACTTCGGGCAGTAGAACGTTGCTCTTTGCCCCTGGCGGATCATGCGAATTGCGGTTGCGCATAGGGTGCAGAGTTCGCCTGCCCGTCCGTACACTCTATGCAGGTTCTGGAACTCGCCCGGCAGTCCGCCGGCGCCGACATAATCGCGCAAGCTGCTGCCGCCGGCTTCGATCGCCAGGGTCAGGGTGTGTCGGATTGCTCTCACCAGTGCTTCGCAGTGGGCGCGCGATATCCGGCCGGCGGCGGCGCGCGGGTTGATGCGCGCATCGAACAGCGCTTCGCTCGCGTAGATATTGCCTACGCCGGTGACGACGTGGCTGTCCATGATTAAATTCTTGATGGCGACTCGACGTCCGCGGCTCGCCCGATACAGCCACTCGGCATTGAATTCATCGCCGAGCGGCTCAGGGGCCAGGCGGACCAGCAGGGGATGTTGTGCGGGATCATGCGGGGTCCACAACACGGCGCCGAAACGGCGCGGATCGGTGAGCCGGACCACGTTACCGGATTCCAGAACGAGATCGAAGTGGTCGTGTTTTTCCGGTGGCCGCGTCTGAGTGAGGAGTCGCAGGCTGCCCGACATGCCCAGATGGATAATCATCCAGCCCTGACCGCAGTCGAACAGCAGGTACTTGCCACGGCGCTCTATGGAACGGATGCCGCGACCGCGCAGAGTGCGCGCCAGGTTTTGCGGTATCGGCCAGCGCAGCGCACGGTTGCGCACGATGACGTCGCGGATGGTCTGGCCCTCGACATGAGGCGCCAGTCCACGGCGGGTGGCTTCGACTTCGGGTAATTCGGGCATGCCGCTGAGAGCAGGGGCTAGGGACCTCATCTTTACCCTTATCTTTGCGACGCACAAGGGGACACATGTCTAGTCGGGGTTACATGATGAAGGTGTCAGGGGGTCTACACGGAAGCAGTGTTGTGATACAGATCGTAGGCAAGTCCGATATCGGCAAGGCGCGCCATGCCACGCCAGAGAACCTCGGTGCCCGGATGCCCGTCGCCGCTGCGTCCCGGTTGCCCACCCAGTTGCCCCAGCAAGCGTACCGCTTCGTTCAAATTAGGTGGCAAGGCAGGCGCAATCTTGGTGCGGTTCACGAAGGTGCACAGGGCCTTCCATTCCGAATCGGTGAAATAAATCGTGCACGGCACTTCCGGGGTTTGTTCTCCCAGGGCGGTCAGATGGTAGATGCGCCAGGCCACGATCAGATCGATCGCCAGACAGTTGAGCAAACGATGCGCTTGCTCCAACTGGCGCGATTCCACCCGGCAACCGCTCTTCAAGATGCGATGATAGACCTCGATGCCCCAGCGGCGCGCATAC
>CAMDKM010000020.1 GCA_945900965.1 Bordetella parapertussis
GGCTAGCACGGAATTAATTTCGGTTGTTTTGGGGGGTTTTCGTGAACCTTCGTGATTTCCTTCGTGTCCTTCGTATATGGGGTCAGACTCCATTTCTGGCACGAACAAATATCGACCAATATCGAGTCTGACCCCATTTACCATTTACACAGATTCTGCTGAGCAAGCGGAATTTCAGGCGCCCTGTTTCGCGAACCATCAAACTATGATTACGCGCCCCGTGCAGGACAGAATTCTCTATTGCGTGGGGCGTTCCACATGGCATTTGATCGGCGGGATCGCGTCCTTGCCCTCCACCTTCGCTACGGTCTTCCATCCAAGGCCTGTATTTTCGGTGTCGAACTTGACCCCGGGCTCCCCTGCCTTGGTGAGTCGCGCCATATAGAGCGGAGCAATCAACTGATGATCCTCGGGGCGGATACGTGTTCGCCCTTCCGGTCCGTCGAACTCCATGTCTTCGAGCGCAAGTGCAACTTTCAGCGGATCGTCGCTACGCGCCTCATGCACCCCCCGCGCGAGCATGAGCACGGCGCGATGCGCCCCGAGGTAATCGAAATTCTCCGTGCGCTTGTACTTGTTGCGGAACTCCACGTTGAAGCTTTCGTAGGGACTGCCATCCACATTGGCATGCCACCCAAACAGACTCACAACCTTCCCCGTTCCGGCATTTCCGACGCCGGCTACGGATCCGGAAACATGGCCGTTGAAAATGTAATAGCGTACATCCAGTCCCGATTCCCGCCCCGCTTTGACCAGCAGATACAGGTCGTTGCCCCAGTTTCCGGTGACCACGCTGTCGGCACCGCTGGCGCGGATTTTTGCGGCATAAGGCGCGAAGTCCTTCACCTTTCCCAGCGGTACCAAATCATCGCCGACAATCTGGATGGTCGTGCTTTTCTTCGGCAGCAGTTCGCGGAATGTTCGTTGTACAGAGTGCCCATAGGCATAATCCTGATTGAGGAGATAGATCTTGCGCACCGCTGGCTGTTGCGCAAGATAGTCGGCCAGATAATTCACTTCCGTATCGGTGTGGTAAGTCAGGCGGAATTGCCAGAAATGGCATTTAGCCTCGGTCAATACGGGGTCTCTGGCATCAAGAAGTAGTAATACGATGCGCCGATCCGGATTGCGCACATTGTGTTTTACCAGCGCATCGGATACCGCATGTCCCACGCTCGAAATATTCACTGCAACGTAACGAATTCCACTGTCGATCGCCTGATTAAGAGCAAGCAGGCTGTCCTGCGGATTGCCTTTTCCATCCAGGGCGACGATTTCGATCTTGCGACCGTCGAACAGCCCGCCTTTCGCATTGACCAGATCGGCAGCACCCCTTAACTGGGAAACGGTCCATTCTCCCTGGAGCGCAAACGACCCTGACAGCGGCGTGATCACAGCAAGGCGCAAGGGCTCCGCCGCGCCAGCATGCGCGGCAAGCAGCATCCACGAAATGAAACCAACTAGTAATTTGAGACGCAGCATCGATGTCCTCCTCTACGGCGGGCTGACAAAAATTCGCCCGCGTGAAATTGAGTCGGCCACGAAGAGTTCTTGTGCGGCGCAGAACTCATGCCTCGGCGGGTGGTTCCTGCCTGACTTTCGTGGAACTGTCAGCGAAGCCAGCTTCTACCTTGGCACGGCGCCTTGTCAAGACACGTTTCGGTTTTGCCGTCAGCCGTAATCAAAAGGGGCCGCGGTTTCGAGCATGACCTGCGACGGCACCCGTGCGCGCTCGGCGGCTTGGCGTTGCGCGTCGCTGCCGAGTTGAGCTTCCATGTACTGTCCCAGATAACGCCCGCGCGCCACGATATTTCTACTCACGCGCATACGCTCCGACTCAAAGCTTGCTAACGCCTGTTCAAGATCGGTGTTATCGTCCAGCGCTTTTGCCAATGCCAGCACATCCCCCGCTCCCTTGGGCACCCCCATTGCCACATGCGGGCGCGTCACGAAGGCAGCGTCGCCCACGATGGCGACCCGCCCAAACACCATCTTCTGGGGTTCGATATCCATGATCGGCTGGAAGAAATGCATCCTGCCGTGGCGCAGCGCCTCGGCAAATTGCGGGGCCAGCACCTGCCGGGAAATCTCGATCATTTCGTCACGCAATCGTTTGCTGAGCAGTGCGGGCGGCACACCGTTGGGATGATGGCGGCCGTTGTCGTCGCTCATGTAGCGGCGCAATTCATCGGGCGCGCGCACCGGGTGATACCAAACCACGTTGTACTGGCGGCGACCGGGCGCCTTGCTGTGATCCGGTCCTGGCACCGGGTAGCCAATGCCTTGTTCTCCCGGCGCCACACACACGGTATAGCGTTCGAACAAGCGTGAGAACTTCGCCGCATCCAGCGCGTTTTCATCGGTCAGGCAACGCCATGCCACGTAACCCGTGTAATGAGGTTGGAGTTGCGGCAAAAACTGGCTGCGCACGGTGGAGCGCAAACCATCGGCGCCGATCAGCAAATCGCCGCTCACGCGTCGCCCATCGCTCAGCACGGCAGTGACGCGGTGCGCATCCTGTTCGATGCGTTCCAGCGTACTGGCGGCTTGATATTGGGAGGCTGGAAAAATACCACGCAGAGATTCGTAGAGCCGGCCCCAGGAAGTCATGGCCTGCGAAAACACGCGCTCAGCCACCACCTCGCCCGCGCGATTCAGCGCGGTACGTCCAGGCAATAGAATGCCCAGCGACTCTTCGCTCACTTCCGCGCCTGCCGCCCGGAACCCCTCCACCAGCCCGGGAAGAATGGTAATCCCCGCACCACGCCCCTCAAGATCACCGGGTGCGCGTTCGAAAACCTGCACCTCCCAGCCGCGCCGGTGAAACAGATTTCCCGCCAGCAGCCCGGCGATCGATCCGCCGATAATAAGTACTCGTCGACTCATGTCAGTTAGCTCTTCTGTTCAAGAAAAAACACTCTCACCGCAGAGGACGCGGAGGACGCAGAGGAAAACCGAATCAAAGGAATGAGAGATTTTATTCGCAAGAATGCGCACTGGATGAACACAACGTGTGACGCACCGAACCAAAACGCTCATTCCATTTTTATGTTGCACTTGCTTTTCCTCTGCATCCTCCGCGTCCTCTGCGGTGAAAGATTTTTTTGTCTTTACCTTGCGGCGTCATCGAAGCCCGGACTGGCGAGCGGCGAGCTTGACCGCCGCCATGTAATCTTCCTCGCCGAATCCTTCCCCGACCAAGGTCTGCATCAATTGTCGCGTCGTGGCAGTCAACGGCATGGGCACGGCGTGCGTGCGTGCCGCCGCGAGCATAAGATCAATGTCCTTCAATATGAGTTGCGAGCTCATGGTCGCGGTGTAGTCGTGCTGTTTGAGCGCGGCGATTTTGACTCTCAGCCACGGGGAAGACAGCGTGCTCTGGGCCAGCGTGTCGAGCATCGCATCCCAGTCGAGTCCGGCCTTGCGTCCCAGCGCCAGCGCCTCGGCAAGCGTCTGGGCAAGATTCACTACAAGCGCGTTTACCACCAGCTTCATGATTCTCGCTTCATCGCCCGTCCCGAGATAAACCTGCGCCTTGCTGAAAACCTCCACCACGGCCCGGACTTTCTCCCAGGCTGCTGCCGGGCCCGACACCATGACGGTGACTTCACGTTTGCGTGCCGAAGCGGCATTGCCGGAAATGGGCATTCGCAAATAGGCGATACCGTTGCGCGTGGCCTCGGCCCCGACTTCGACTGAGACGTCCGACGACACGGTGCTCGTTTCGACAAAAATGGCTTCCCGGCCAACATTGGCCAGCACACCCTTCGGTCCCAACGCAATATCGCGCAGAGCGGCATCGTCGGATACCGAGGAAAAGACGATATCGGAATCGCGCACACAGTCCGCGGCAGTCTGTGCTTCCCGCGCGCCCAGTGTCACCAACTTCTGGCGGCTGGCGCGCGTGCGCGAATACACCGCCAACGGGTAACCGGCTTCGAGCAGAAATCCTGCCATGGGCACACCCATGCGACCCGCGCCGATCCAGGCGATACGAAATTTTTCACTCATGTTGCTCCCTTCTTTTTTCATTGGACCAAAGAGACGTAAATGTGTGAAGGATGAAGGGTAAAAGGCGCCGCAGCGGCGCTCCACCCTTCGTCCCTCGTCCCTCGCCCCTCTTCCCTCGTCCCCCACCCCTCTCACGCCCCCAGATAATGACGCTTGACCAATTCGCTGTCGCGCAGCTCTTGCAGGTTGCGACCCTCGAAGGCAATTTCGCCGTGGACGATGATGTAACCGCGGTCGGCGATGCGGCTGGCTTCGTGGAAATTCTGCTCCGCCATCAGCACGGTCAGGCCGAAGCGACGTTTGAGTTCTCCGATGACGTCGATGGTCTGCGTGACCAGCAGAGGAGAAAGGCCCACTGAAGGTTCATCCACCAACAACAACCTGGGCGCCGCCATGATTGCGCGTGCTATGGCCAGCATCTGCTGCTGGCCGCCGCTCATGCTGCCGGCCAATTGTCGCGAGCGCTCGCGCAGTACCGGAAACGTCTCGTGACACAGGGCGAGATTTTGTTCGATGAGGGCGCGTGCCGCCGGCCGGAAAGCCCCCAGCAGAAGATTCTCCTTAACCGTGAGTTTCGGAAACAGCCGACGGCCTTCGGGAACCATGACCACCCCAAGCCCCACGATGTCCGGCGCTGCCATTCCTGCCAGGTCGATACTGTCATCATCGATGCGAAGCAGAATTTCTCCCTCGGTGGGTTGGATGAGGCCGGCGATACACTTCAGAAGTGTGCTCTTGCCGTTGCCGTTGGTCCCCAGCAACGCGACGGTTTCACCCTGACGCACCTGGATCGACACGCTGTGCAACACCTTCACCGCGCCGTAGCCCGCCTCCAGCCCCTCGACCCTTAGTTCAATCATCGACCACCCGACAAGTTTCGCTCACGCTCCCATGCGCCAACCCAGACTTGGGTAGGGTGGGTTAGCGAAGCGTAACCCACCGTCATCCGGTAGACGACGTCAAGCCCCAAGGTAGATCCTTCTCACGGCCGCATGGGCGACAATTTCCTCGGGTGTGCCATCGGCGATGATCTGCCCCGCATCCAGGCACAACACACGCTGCGAGAAACGCATGATGGCGCGCATGATGTGTTCGATCATGACCACGGCTACGCCTTGGGCATTGATCTCCAGAACGATATCCAGAATTTCATCGACCTCGGCCGATGCCAGCCCGGCCATCGCCTCGTCGAGAATCAGCAGCCGCGGCCGGGCGGCGAGCGCCCGCGCGAGTTCCAGTTTGCGCAATTCCACCTGGGTCAGACTGCCAGCCGGCGCCTGCGATTTTTTCTCCAGCCCGACGCGCTGCAGAACCGCCAGTGCCTGCCCTTGCAAAGCCTGCACGCCGCGCACTGGTTCTTTGGCGGCGTACTCGAGTGGCACACATATATTGTCCAGCACGCTCAGACTGGAGAAGGGGCGCGGGACCTGGAAACTGCGCGCAATCCCCAGGCGTGCGCGACGATGCGCCGAATGATGTGTAATGTCGGCGCCGTCGAAGCGAATCGTTCCAACGTCGCATCCCAGCGCGCCGCCGATGCAATTCATCAAGGTGCTTTTCCCAGAGCCGTTGGGCCCGATGATCCCAAAGCGCTCCCCGGCCCCCAGGGAAAAACCCACGTCGGTCAGCGCGGCGAAACCGCCGAAGTGTTTGCTGACGCCTTCGACTTCCAGCAGCGCGGGGCTCATGAGGGTTTGGCCATCGCCCAGCGCCGGCGCAGCAGACCCAGAATTCCTTGTGGCGCCACCACCACGAACACGATCAGCAATACCCCGACAATCAGCACATTGAGTTCCGATGACACCGTCACACTGACCACTTGCTGCGCACTGCCAAGCAACAAGGCGCCCAGCACCGGACCGGCCCAGCTTGCGGTGCCGCCTATCACCGGCATTGCCAGGGCGGCCACGGCGTAATTCAGACTGAATACCGAAGTGGGTTCGAGGAATCCCAGATAAAACGCGTAGGGCGCACCGGCCATGCCCATCAAGGCGCCGGAGACTGTTGAGGCCAGCAGTTTGAGTTTGAGTGTCGGCACGCCGGCGGCTTCGGCGGCAATTTCGTCGTCCCGCAGCGCCCGCAGACCGCGACCGATCCAGGAAGTCTCGATATAACGCGCCGCGGCCACCGCCAGCACTGCCAGCACGCTCATCACGACGAACAGCCAACGCATATAGGTGGCAAAGCCCGCCGGTGCATCCGGCGCCAGCACCGTCATGCCGCGCGCACCACCGACGTAGCTCCAGTTGAGCACCGCCGTTTCGATCACCACCGCAACCGCCACGGTGGCAATCGAGAAAAATATGCCACGCAGACGGAGCGTCAGAACACCTACCGCAAAACCCAGGGCGCCCGCCACCAGGGTGGCAGCCAAAATTTGCAGAGGCAGAGAGAAATTAAACGCCTTGAACAGCGCCGCCGCGGTATAAGCGCCAGCAGCGAGGAAGGCGCCAGCGCCGAAATTCACATACCCGGCGTAACCGCCCATGACATTCCAGCCGGTGGCAAGGACCACGAATTGCAGTACCACGTAGGCAGCAAAGAAAAAATATTCGTTGCCGTCAAAACGGGTGGCAACAAAAGCGGCAACTAGCAGCAGCGCGGCAACAACAAGAAATAATCCGTGCTTAGGCATGACTCAACGCCCGAACAACCCGGCCGGACGCATCCCCAGCACCAGCAGCAGCAAACCGAATCCCACTGCTGGCGCCCAGCTGGTGCCAAGAGAGCTCAGCACCAGACTTTCGGCAACACCGAGAATCATGCCGGCAGCCAGGGTTCCCTTGATGCTGCCCAGACCGGCCAGTACGACTACGCAGAAGGTACGGCCGATATAAAGCCTCCCGAGACCAGGCTCGACCGGCCCAACAATAAGCAGCAAGGCGCCGGCGATGGCGCAAGTGGCCGTGGCGATGCCAAACGCCCATTGCTTGATGCGCACCGGATTGGCGCCCATCAGTGCCAGCGCCGTGCGGTCCTGTGCCACGGCGCGAATGGCCCGGCCGGTAAATGTGCGCGTAAGAAATTGCGAGAGCGCGAGGGTGAGTACCAGGGCCACGGCAAAAGCCACCAGCATGCGTATCGGCCAACGCATGCCGCCGATGGCAACACCTTGCCCGACATAATCGGCCTGCGCCATGCGTTGATCCACGCCAAAGGTCAGGATCAAGGCAACTTCAACAACAAACGCCAGCCCGAAAAAAAACGCCAGTCCGCGTAGTCCGCCCTCGGCGCCGTTGCGCTCAAAGGCAAAATGATAAAAGCGATAAACCGCCAACCCCAGGGCAAAGAACAACGGCGCGAGCAGCAGGCCCGCCAACAACGGATCAATCCCATAGTTGCCCAACCACCATGCACCATAGGCGCCGAGCACCAGGAACGCCGGGTGGGCTATATGAGGAATATCCAGAAGCCCGAAGGCGACCGAAAGACCCAGGCTGACTGCGGCGTAAAAACAACCGAGCAATAATCCGGCGATGAGGGCCTCGGCAAGAAGCTCAAGCGGCATGGGGATCAGAGGACAGAAGACAGAGGACGGAAGACAGAAAGGCGCTCTGATCCGTCATCTGTCATCTGTCTTCTGTCCTCTGATCTCACTGCCGTGCCGCTCCGAAAGGCTTGACTTCGCCTGTTTTGAAAATCTCCGGTGCGACAATCACCTGACGGCCTGCCTTGCGAAACTGGTCGATGTTTCGCTCCACCACGTCGCGGAACTGGACGTACACCACGCGCGGCTTTTCCCATTCCCCGCTGGGACCAAAACGAAAATTGCCGACAATGGTTTTCATTTCGTTGGTACGCAGGTATTGCGCAAGAATTTTGTGATCGAGACTCCCGGTGGCGATGACCGCCTGTGCCAGCATCTGGCCGATGGCGTAATCGTAGGGGGGCAGGTAATACCCCAACGGGTCCACACCGGCCTCTTTGGCACGCGCCTGATACCGGGTCAAAAAATCCCGCATGCCCGGGAAATCCATGGTTTTTTCCGGTGCCCAGAAGGTGTAGTTCACCACGCCATTCAGCAGCGGGCCCAGAGATTCCATCAGGGTTGCAAACTGCAAGCCGACCATGCCCCCGCCAAACAGCTTGACGCTGTCGCCGACGCCGATTTCATTGAGGGCGCGAATGATCGCGGCCGAATCCGGCGGGTAAGAAGCCACAAACACCGCTTCCGGACCCTTGGCGCGCATGGCCCGCATGACCGAGGAAAAATCCACCGTCGCAGGCGGATAGTTCTGGTCGTACACCAACTCCAGCCCGCGTAGCTTCAGTTCCGCTCGCGCACCCTCGACCAGCGTTTGCGCAAATTCCGCATCGGCGGCGAGTATCGCGACTTTTTTCGCGCCCATTCTCGCGGCAATGTCGAAATACGGTACCGCCCAGTCGCGGCCCGAGGCCACCGGAATATTGTTGAAGAATTTGTCGTGGCGTACCGCAGCATTTACGTTGAGCGGGAAATTTCCCATCAGCAACAGATCGCGGCGCTTGACCAGCGGCATGATCGGCGCGGTGACATTGGTCCCGTAGGGGCCGATCAACAAATCAACCTTGTCCACGTCGAGCAGTTTGGTATAGAGCCCGGGGGAAGTGGAGGGGTTGGTCTGATCGTCGTAAACCACCAGTTCTACCGGCCGCCCTAGCAGCCCTCCGGCCTTGTTCACGTCCTCGCGCCACATCTGCAGTGCCAACAATCCGGATTTTCCGGCGCCGCTCAGCGCTCCGGTCTGTGCGATCGACATGCCGATGCGAATCGGCGCTTTGGATTGTGCGTGCGCAACAAGCGGCGCCGATCCAATCAGCAGGCCGATTACCGCGCCCGACAACAACGCCCGCGCGAGCTCGCGAATGGTTTTCATTGTTCTCCCCCAGAATAGAATTGGTGCCTTTTGCCAGACACCTTGCCGGATCATGGTCCGAGAGCGAAGGTTACCGCAAATTTCGACTCGGCTCCCGCCGGAGCCGTTGGGGGTACGAAACGGGATTAACGTACCAGTTGATTAATCTCGATGATCGGCAGCAGTACCGCCAATACAATGGCCAGCACCACTGCACCCATCAGGAGAATCAACAATGGCTCCAGGAGCGTGGACGCGGCACCGGCGCGGCGCTCGACTTCGCGGGCCTGATTACGCGCGGCATGGCCGAGCATGACGGCAAGATTGCCGGTCGCTTCCCCGGTCTCGATGAGTCGAATCAGCACTGGCGGAAAGGCCTTGGCCGCGCCCAGCGAGCGCGCGATACCGGCGCCTTCGCGTACTTTGTCGATCGCGGACTTCACCACTTCGCGCATGACGGTGTTGTTGAGCGTCGCCTCCGCCGCGGCGAGCGCGCGCAGCACCGGCACACCGGCTTCAGTTAGCATCGCCAGCGTGGAGGCAAATCGCGCGGTTTCCACACCTTGGATCAGCCGCCCGAACAGCGGCAGACGCAACAGTGCGCCGTCCCAGGCGGACTTCGGGCCAGGCCGGCGCAATGCCGTGCGCAGAACATATACACCTGCCGCCAGCACAAGCGCGAGCCAGATCCCATAACTACCGATGAATGTCGACAGCCACAGCAGTATGCGGGTGGGCATGGGCAGTATCTGGCGGGTTTGATCGAATACCTGCACCACCTGCGGCACCACGCTGGTCATGAGGAACAGAACGATGGCCAGTGCGACCACCGTGACAATCGCCGGATACGTGGCCGCGGCGATCAGCTTGGAACGCAATGCCTGCTTGTCTTCGAGGTACTGGGCCAGCCGTTCCAGCACCATGCCAAAATTGCCGGCCTGTTCCCCGGCCGCCACGGTTGCGCAATACACAGCGGTGAATGCCCGCGGATGCCTGGATAGTGCTTCCGCCAACCGATGGCCGCTGGTGATGTCGCCGCGCACCGCGCGAAAAATTTCGCTCTGCGCCTCGTTCTCCGATTGCTCGACCAGCGTGGCAAGCGCAACGTCGAGTGGCAATCCCGCCGCCAGCAGGCTCGCCAGTTGCCGGGTCGCCAGTGCCAATTCCGATTCGCGGAGCCGGCGGCCGGCCGCTTTCTGCTCCGCCATGCCCGTCGCCGCCATCGATTCCAGCGTGACCGGGATCAGGCCGCGTGTACGCAACGCGGCGCGTGCCGCGCGCGGACTGTCGGCCTCGATGTTGCCGGATTCCATCCGGCCATTGGCGCGGGCGGCTTCGAAGCGAAAGGTAGGCATTGTTGGAGGGACTAGGGTCTAGGGGCTGGGGAATAGGGGGAAGAGAGTTTCAGCCCTCTGTCCTCAGTTCTCTCGAGTAACTCGCGCCAGTTCCGCCGCCGAGGTTGAGCCGTCGGCAATCCAGCGTTCGCCGTCTTCGGCCATGGAGCGAAAGCCGCGTTCGCGGGCCAGGGCGCGCAATGTACGATCGCCCTGGCCGGTATGGATCGCCTCGCGCAGGGCATCGTCGAGCGCCAGTAGTTCGTAAACCCCGGTACGACCGCTATATCCTGTCTGGTTGCAGGCCGGGCAGCCGACCGGATGCCACTGGCCTTTGTCGTCCCGGCGCCGGCATTCAGCGCACAGTTTGCGCAACAGGCGCTGCGCGAGAACTCCCAACAACGACGAGGACAATAAAAAAGGTTCGATGCCCATATCCAGCAAGCGCGTCACCGCGGAGACGGAGTCGTTGGTATGCAAGGTCGCCAATACCAGGTGGCCGGTGAGCGAGGCCTGCACGGCGATTTGCGCGGTTTCGCGGTCGCGAATTTCCCCGATCATGATCACATCCGGGTCCTGACGCAGGATAGCCCGCAGTGCCCGCGCAAAATCCATTTCGATGCGGGCATTGACCTGAGTCTGGCCGATGCCCGGCAAATCGTATTCGATTGGATCTTCGACCGTCAGCACATTGGTGGTAGCGGAATCCACTCGCGACAGCAGCGCATAAAGCGTGGTGGTCTTGCCGCTGCCTGTCGGGCCGGTCACCAGCACGATGCCATGACTTTGCTTCACCAAGGCTTCGAGTTGCACTTGCACGCCGGGGCTCATGCCGAGTTTCTCCGGGGTCAGACGCCCGCGCTCCTTGTCCAGCAAGCGCAGAACCACTCGCTCGCCATGCCCGGCCGGCAACGTGGATACCCGTACATCGATAGGCCGGCCGCCCAGCCGCAACATGATGCGGCCATCCTGCGGCAGGCGCTTTTCCGCAATGTCGAGATTGGCCATGATCTTGATGCGCGATATCAGCGCCGGGTGCAACCCGCGTCTTGGCCGCACCACATCGCGCAAGGTGCCATCCACCCGATAGCGCACCACGGAATAAGTTTCGAAGGGCTCGACATGAATATCAGAGGCCCCTTCGCGCACGGCCTGCGACAACATGGCGTTCAGCATTCGCACGATGGGCGCATCGTCGCGCGCATCGAGCAAATCCTCGACCTCGGGGATGTCCTGCATCAGGCGGTCGAGATCCACCTCGTTTTCCACTTCGCCAACCACCGAGGCCGCCTGATCCGCGCCATCGACGTAAGCCGCGCGCAAGCCTTCCTCGAACCGATTGTCGGTCACCAGTTCCAGGGCAATGTCGCGCCCCAGCGAACGTCGCACTTCGGCAATCGCCGAGGGCGGTGTCTGCCCGGTTACCCACAGCAACAAGCGCCCATCGCGCTCTTCGGCGGCCAACACCCGATGAGCGCGAGCAAACATGTAGGGAACCAGTTGCCTCATCGAGCCGGGCGTGGCGCGGGCGGCACCGGCGTTTCTTGCGCCGGCTTGGGCGCAGATGAAAGGGGAACAGTAGTTTCTTTCGCTGCAGCACCCGTCTCCGGCGCGCCCGATTCCCCGCTAGGCATCGGGGGAAGCAGTTCCGGCAGGATGGAATCCATGGCCGGCCCCGGAGCGGTGAACACTTTGGTTTTCGACGAAGATGAGGATTCCGAACCCGGCTTGATTTCCGGGATGAGGGCACCTTTCATGTCCGGCAGCATGAAATGTGCCGCAGGCTGGGTGGATTCTTCCAGGCCGCGGATGAAATCGTAACGATCCGAGGTCAGCACCCGCACGCCGCTGTCATCGCGCACAATGTGAGGGCGCAGGAACAGCATCAAATTGGTTTTCTGGTGTCTACGTGTTTCGTAACGGAACAGGTGGCCGAGGATGGGGATACTGCCCAGAATCGGTACCCTTTCGATCACGTTATCGAACTGATCCTGCACCAGGCCGCCCAGCACCACGATCGCACCATCGTCGACTATCACGTTGGTTTCCAGGGAGCGCTTGTCGGTAATCACGCCGGCGATATTGGTGGTGTCCTTCACGCTGGAGACTTCCTGGTAAATCGCCAGTTTGACGGTGCCGCCTTCGCTGATCTGCGGTTTGACTTTCATGGTCAAGCCCACGTCGCGCCGCTCGATCGTCTGGAAGGGATTAACCGTGGCGCCGCCCGCCGACCCCTGATTGGTAAATTGCCCGGTAATGAAGGGCACGTTCTGACCAACAACGATTTTCGCTTCCTCGTTGTCGAGTGTCAGGATGTTCGGCGTCGAAAGGATATTGCCCTTGGCGGTGGATTCCAAGGCGCGGGCGAGCGCGCCAAGATTGGTCACCGTGCCCAACCCCGGAACAGTCACCTGCCCGCGGATGACGCCGATATTGAGTCCGCGGCCCAGATTGCCGATATTTTGTGCGCCGCTGAGAATGTTCTGGGAGGCATTGCCAAAGTTGGTGCCGCCGACCGCGGCGGTGGCATCCACCGTGGTCTTGCTCAACCCACCCAGCCATTGAATGCCGAATTCGGCCGCCTGATCGCTGCTGACTTCCACCAGCAGACACTCGATGAACACCTGCGCGCGACGCACATCGAGCCGATCCATGATGGCGCGTATCTGCCGGTAGCCCGCTTCCGAGGTTGTAATGACCAGGGAATTCGAGGCCGGGTCGGCGACCACGGTGGTCGCAGCGCCCGTACCGGCGGGCTGCGGTGCCGCATCCGGCGCATTGGTCGCGCGCGCCGCGCCGGGATCGTTAATGCGGACCGCGGACAGTGTTTTTGCCAGCGCCACCGCATCCATGTTCTTGAGCGGCACGACATACACGCCGCTGCCGGGAGCAGTCGCCTGATCGAGCTTTTCCACCAGCGACTTGACCATCCGCATCGCGGACGGACTGGCAGCACGCACGACCAGGCTGTTGGTCGGCGGATCGGCCAACACAGTGATTTTTTGATTGGGGTCGGGATTGGGGCCGACCTGTTCCACCAGACGGACAATTATCATCGCCAGATCGGAGGCAATGGCATTTTTGAGCGGCAAAACCTCCATGTCGGATGCTGGTGCTGTGTCCAGTGCCTCGATGACCTTTTCTACTCTGCGCAGATTGTCGGCGAAATCGGTAATCACCAGCATATTGCCGTTGGGATAGGCACTCACCGGACTATTCGGCGGAATCAGCGGCCGCACCACGGGCAATACGTTGGTTGCCGATTCGTATTTCAAGCGGAAAACATGGGTAATGACCTGGTCGCCGCGCACGCTGGCCGGCACCCGGTTGCTATCCACGGATCCACCCTGGTATTTGGCATCGGCTTCCGGCACGACTCTGGAAATGCCGCCGACTTCGACAATTGCATAACCCTGCAGGCGAAGCGCGGCGGTCAGCGCCGATAGCGCCTGCTCCTTGGACATCGGTTTTTCCGATACCAGGCTCAGACTACCCTTGACCCGCGGGTCCACCACGAAGGTCCGCTCGGTGTAATGCCCAATGGCGCGAACTACCGCATCGAGATCGGCGTTGACAAAATTCAGCGTCACGCGATTTTGCGCGGAGGCTGTGGTGGCAATGAAAGAAAACGTGGTGGCGGCAACCAATGCGGCGGCCCGTCTCAGCCAGGGCCGCCTGTTGTTTCGTGTCACTTGCGCGATTCCCAATTTAGCAATGCCCGATCACCGGCGCGACGCCCCAGCAGGCCGATCAGCCCGTTCAAAGCGGTGCGCATCTCCGGATCCGCTTCCGCGCTTCCGGTAAAACGGATTGTCCCATTTTCCATACTGCCTTCACCCTTGACTTGCAGCGGCCCTTTGCGCGTGGTGAGTTGAACTTCGGCACGCGCGCCGCGGCCCACGGCGTTGACACGATAACTGCCCAGTGGGGCCACCAGAGATAAGGCGGACTGGGCATCTTCCCAGTCCAGTTGCAAGCGGCCTTCAAAGCCTTCGCGCCGGAACACCAGGTTTTCCCACTGCAATCGCAAATTCCCTCCGGGACGCGCGGTGTTGAAAGGCGCGCCCAATGCCACCAACAAAGCCGCGGGCATCTGCGCCGTCCCCTTGCGAAGGTCCAGCATTTGACCATCGAAGCCAATTTCGATAGGCGCATCCAGCGTGGTATGGGTGAGCTGCAAAACAATCCGTCCGGAAAGCAGCGCGCCCCATTCGACCCGCCAGCCTAGGCGCCCGGGCAGAAGTACCGCCTGGCGGCCATCGCTCACAGCCACCTGTGCGCTGCCACGCCAAACGGTTCCCTCGGCGTACACCAAGCGCAAGACGGTGCGCTTTTCGAGCGCATCCGCAAGCCACGCCGCGGGTGCGAAGGCCACAACAGTCCCCAGCACCGCCACCAAAACCGCGGCAATTGTCGCCAGTCTGGTCAAAACCAGGGAAGCCTATCGGGCCGAAAATTCAAATTGCGCCTCGGCATCCACCATTCCGGTCCCCACAGCACGCACAACCCGTGCCCGCAGCACTTGGGAGCGGGTTTCGCGGGTAAATTGATCCATCCAGGCGAACCAGGCCTGTGCCTGAACACCGGTACTTTTCACGCCGATGCCACGCTCGCCCTCGTCGCGAACCGTCGCGCTAAGGCCGGCCCGCTGCAAGGAGCGCTCCGCCTCGACCCGCAAGGAAGCCTTGGTATCCCGTCCGGCACCTTGTTTGGCCAGCACGCGCGCCTCTTCGCGCAATGCCTCCATGCGCGCCAGGTTCTCCCGCAATTGCGGCAGTTCACTTGCCAGTCGCGCCCGGGTGCGCCACGCCGGCTCCACCGCACCCGCATAAAACACGGCGATCGCCACCACGGCACTGGCCACGCTGACCAGCATTCGTTCGCGCCGACCCAGGCCACGCCACCAATTCCGCAGGACATCGATCACGGCGATTTTCTCCGTGTCAGCCGCACACTGTCGGATTCGAACACCAGGTCGATGCCGGCCTGGGCAGCGCTTTCGACGAGCCGGTTGCGCGCCTCGGAGGATTTTTCCGCCGCGCTGCGAAATCGCAGCTTGAACTGGCCGGCACCGAATTCGATGGATTGCACCGAATCCGGTTCGGCGATCGTTCCGAAGCGCGTCGCCAGGGTCAGGAAATCGCCGCGGTCGGTCCCCGCGCCGGTACGCAGATCCGCGACATGCTGATTCATCTGCCTCAGCGGATCGAGCACCGCCGAGACTTTTGGCATGGCCTCCTTGACGATGCTCACCATCGCCTCGCGCAAGGCCTTCTCCTGGCTGCGCATGCTCCAGGCGCTCACATTGAGTCCGATCACTGCAACCAACGCCAAAGTGCCCGCCAATATCATCGACCGACGCCAGGTTTTCCAGCCGATCACCTCACGCGAAAAACCGTATTGCAGCAGGTCGATCACCACGGGGGGAGACAGCACATCGGGTGGGGCCGCGCCCACCGGGCTCGCCAGCGCGGCGAACCATGCCGCCAAATCGCAGTCGCCGCTAACTTCGATCGCGGATGGCGGACTCGCCGACTGCTGGCGCAACAGCCGCAGCTCGACCGGCATATCGCCTGTGTAGGCAAAGCCGATACCGGCAAACTCCCCCGTGCGCACCACGCCATGACCCTCGCGCAGTCGAACTCTCCAAACCCCGGGGCGCCATGCCAGCGCCAGCGCGGCCGGCGTGGCCTCACTCACCCGCAACCCGGCACGTTTGAATATTTCCATCGCGCGGGCCAACAAGGCCCGGTCCACCACGGCCGCGATCGCCCGATTGTCGGCATCGCGCGCGGAAGCCACCACGTGATTGCGTTCGATATCTCCCGCCACAAATTCTTCCACCAGACCAGGGAGCGCGTTGGCAAGTTTGGCCCCGGTAAGCCGCGGCAGAGTGACGCCGACCAGCAAAACATCGAACGGATGCAACAACAACTCGCAGCTCATGCCGCGCGGCAACTCCGCGATTACCGCCTCGGCACGGCGTGTGACACGCCTCCGTCCATCGATCACTTCGAATTCCAGGGGCGCATCCGGACGCAAGTCGGCGAGCGGCGGCAACCAGACTCTCATTTTCATGGCGTTTTACTCATGCCGAGGCTTCCCGCTTCCAGACCACTTCGACGCGGTTGGCTTCGCGCTTGAGCAGCACCAGGGAATGCAGGTGGGTGCGACGATATTCGACCGCACCGCGTAACTGGAAATACTGCGTGGCCACCACAACCTGCCCGACCCCGCCGGTCAGCGTTTGACCGGGCAGGCGGCCGGCCATGTCTTGCAAGTCGAGAAAATGAGCGCGGCCACGGCTTTCCACCAGGCGTCTTGCGTCGGCCAGTGACAAATTTGAGTATCGCGCCGCCAACACTTCGGCGGATGCGGTGTTGGCGTTCACCGGCGAGGGCACGGGCAACAAGGTGACAAATGGCCGCAACAGTTCCAAAGCCTCGCGCTGGCGGGGATCGTCAAAGTCAATTTCGTCCAATGTTGCAGGCGATACTTTGGGATACCCCGGCGGAGCATCGCGCTGACCCAGCGCGCGATCGATTCTCGCCGCCAGAATCGGGGCCAACGAGGCTTGCGAGCCGACCAATGCAAGCAGTCGGCCAAGCACGGCGACCTCGATGGGAACCAGCCCCTCGGGTCCCGACAAGTTGCGCAGATTAAAGCGCGCCTGAACATCTTCGATTCCACCGGCCACCCAGGCCGGTTCGGCGTTGTCGTTGTCGAGCCTGGTCTGTTCCAGGGAAACCGCCCACGCTTCCCCGCCGTGGTCAACATTGGAAGTGCGGGCATCTTCGCGCAGAATGACGCGCACCCAGTCCACCGCGCCGTCCATGAGGCGTTGCGCCTGGGCGAAGGCCGCGTCGTTTTCGATCTGCCGCGCCACGATGCTCTGACGCTGGAATACGCCACTCACCAAAGCCACGGCCAGAGCCACGACCAGCATGGCCATTACCACGGCGGCGCCACGCGAGCGGCGATACGGACGACGACTCATATGGCCAGCACCTGCACATAGCGCTCGTTGGCCGCGCGCTCGATGACAATTTCGATCGCAACCGCGCGGGAGCCGGAGGCCGCAGACGGTAACTCGCGCGATTCGATCCATTTGCCCGCGACCAACAGGCGAATTTCGAATTTACGCAAGGTATTCAGCATTTCCAGTTTTTCAATTTCCCCGGCGGAGTCATTGGCATCCATGCGGCGCATCAGGCGTTCGTCGTCCATCCAGTAAGTCACGTTTCGCACCAGCGGACTATTGGCATAGCCCCGCAGAATCGAAATCGAGACCTGGCCCGACTCCTCAGTCGCCACTTGCAGAGCCGAGGCCAGCGCTCCCGCGGGGTTGCCTCCCACGATCAAAGCATCCGGGATACGTTGCGCCAGATCGCGCTCCATCTGCGCCAGCGTTCGCAACACCCGATCAGTCTCCGCGGTATCGGCGTCAACACGAGTGCGCTGAGCCGAAATCTGCTCGAAGCCCCGCCACGACAGGATAGCCAGCATCGCCAGCAGCGAAATGGCGACCAGCATTTCGATCAGTGTAAAGCCGGCGAGCGCGTTTGCGCGCGCCGGGTGAGGCGGGAGGAAAGGGCGGTGAGGCGTGAGGCGTGAGGCGTGAGGGGTGAAAAGTGAACGGCGCAAAGCGGCGAGCGCGCACGCAGCGGGGCACAAAGAGAAACCGATTTTTTCTCGACCAACAACGTCTTGTGTCTTGCCTCTCGCCATCACCTCGTCTCGCCCCCTAAATTTTTACGCCTCACGCCTCACCGCCCTATCCTCACTGCTCTCTAGGCAAAATCCCCACCAATTCCGCCAGCCAATGATCCGATTCGGCACCCAGATACACTTTCACCTCGACGCGGCGAAAAAATTCGTTTGGCGTGGGTTTGGTTTCCTGGCGGCATACCAGTGGCAGGTTGCCCTGCGGGCAGGCCACTTCGGTGCTGCCAACGGGAGGAAAAATTCGCGTTGCCCGCAACAATGCAATCTGGTTGCGCGCGGAAAGTTGCGCCAGTACCCGCTGGCGCAAATCGACGCTGGATTGTGCCATGACACCCACCGCGCGCAATCCTGCAATCAGCGCCACGGCCACCATCGCCAGCGCGACCAGCACTTCGATCAAGGTAAAACCGCGACCCGTCATCTCTTGACGATCAAGGTTCCGAAAGCATCCATTTCCAGCACCCGGGTTCCTCCCAGTGTATCGATCCGAATACTGACCGGGGGCAACAGGGGTTCGGCGCCGAAGACCACTTCCGGCGCCACCACGCCTCTCACCACAACGGGCCAATCCCGCGCGCGCAATGCATCATTGGGCCCTTCGCGCACCTTGTCGGCGGAGACAAATCGGTAACCGCGCTGGTCCGCCTGCCACGCGATGGGTCGGCCTTGGGCGCGCGCTTCCACCTGCGCCAGTCGAAACAACGCCGCCAAACGCTTGCCTTCCTCGCTCCACAAGCGCTCTTCGCTTGGCGCCATGGACAGCGATACCGCACCCGCGGCGATGCCCATGATGACAATCACGACCAGGAGTTCGAGAAGCGTAAACCCGGTGACGGGTGACGGGTGACGAGTGACGATGAATCGGTGACGCATGATCATTCGTGGGAGATGAATCACCAAGCTTGCGCGACAATGACTAAGACATGTCGGCAACAGTTAACCTCACGATTTTTTTCCTCGTCACTTGTCACACGTCACCCGTATCGGCCTTCACAGCTCCCACGACCCAATATCCTTATCCGCCTCCGCGCCACCGGGCTGACCATCGGCCCCAAGAGTGAAAATGTCGATTTCGCCATGAATTCCAGGGTTGAGAAACTGGTAAGGCCTTTTCCACGGGTCCAGCGGCAGGCGATCCAGGCAAGCCCTCCAGTTATTGGGCTGAGGGTCGATTGTCGGGCGCGTCACCAGCGCCTGCAGACCTTGTTCCCCGGAGGGGAAACGCCCGTTGTCGTTCTGGTACATTTTGAGTGCACTCATGATGGACGCGATATCCTGCGTCGCGGCGGCAGCGCGAGCCTGATCCGCACGTCCCACTACTCGCGGCACGACCAGTGCCGCCAATACCCCGATAATTACCACTACCACCAGTACTTCCACCAGCGTAAATCCACCGGTCATCGTCCTCTTTTCCCGCTGTCTGATCATGGATTAGCCTTCCAGTCGAAACACAAGTGTCGATATCTTCGCACAGCGCCGCACCCTTGGCTGTGGTTGCCGCGATATACTTCGCCAACTCAGGATATTAACGAAATCATGTCTCAAGATGGCGACGAAAATTTGAAGTTTCAAGCATGGCGTCCCCACGATCACGCTGAGCCGTTCTGGCCATCCAAATCGGCCCCATGAAAATCCGGCTGCCATCCCTCATCAATCTCGCGCTCTTGGTCGCCCTTGCCGCCGTCGTGTCCTATTGGGTCATGCAAATTAGCGCCCAACGATCACCAGGCGAACCCCTGGTCTCCATTCCAGCAGGCGATTCGGTGACACAAAATCAGCCATTGGATACGATTTCCGCGGCGAGCCTATTTGGCCCGAGCTCTTCGACACAGGGTCCTGGCAGGGTCGTCCTGATCGGGATCATCGGTGAAGGTGGCAAAGGCTCGGGCGTAGCGCTGCTATCGGTGGATGGGCAACCGCCCGTGGCCTATAAGGTCGGTGAATCGATTCAAGATGACCAAGAACTCGTTGCCGTGCATTCGGACCGGGTCACGATTGGTGGTGCGGGCGGCAATCAGGAAATCCGCATGCCGGAACGAGCTGCTCCCACCGGCATTGAGTCGGTACGCCAGTAGCTGTCGGGTATCGGTTGGAGACGATAAGGGAAGAGCGGGTACGGCGTGAGGAGTGAGGCGTGAGGGGTAAGGTCTACACCCTTCACTCATTCACTCATTCACTCTTCACTAACTCAATCACCCAATCACCCAATCACGCTTTCAACAGGAGGTCCATTGCATATTTTTCGCGATCTCGACGACCCTCGTCGTCGAATGCTGGTCAAGATGCTGACGGCCAGCGCGCTGTCCACCGCCCCCTTGTCGAGGTCGCTAGCCCAGGTGCTGGGAGAAACGCCTGCGAAACTCCCCGCGGATCGTTCGATTTACCGCTTGAGCGGGCAGGTGTCGGTCAACGGCGCACCCGCTACCCTCAAAACCCAAATAGCCGGCACCGACACGATAGAAACCGCACGCAAATCCGAAGTGGTGTTCGTCAACGGTGGCAGCGCCTTTATCCTGCGCGAATCGAGCAAAATGCAGCTGGGGTTGCAGCGGGAAAACAATATCGCGATCAATCTGCTTCGACTGGTTACCGGCAAGGTGCTGGCCGTGTTCGGCCCTGGAGTCCCGCAGCGTTTTAGCACGGTCACTGCCACCATCGGCATTCGCGGCACCGGGGTGTATGCGGAGTTCGATCCCGAGCAGACCTATTTCTGCACCTGTTACGGCATCACGGATATCGGGGCTAATGCCGACCCCAACGCCAGAAAAACCGTGCAATCGAAACACCACGACGAGCCGGTGTATATCCTTGCCAAACCCAAAGACGGCAAAGCGATCCGCCCGGCCCCTTTCATCTATCACACCGACCAGGAATTGATGCTGATCGAAACCCTCGTCGGCCGTACACCGCCGTTCGTCTTCCCATCGGAAGATTACGGTGGGCCGCGCAAGGATTACTAAGGAAACACTGAATTAAGTGTCTTCCCCGCGAAGGCGGGGAACCAGATGCCTTTGAAAAACCTGGATTCCCGTTTTCACGGGAATGACATTTTGGGACTTAATTCAGTGCTTCCCTAAGCAATTCCCTTCATATCAGAAACGCATCAGAAACGCGGCCGTCACCTGATGATCCGTATAGCGCACCGCATCGTAATTGGCAGGCTGCTCGCTCGGCCGCGATGCAGCCAATCGATAGGCAAAGTCCAGCGAGGTGTCTTCGCCCAGCGCGATGTTGTACCCGAGGCTCAGCAATGCGGTAAGGGCGTCGATCCGATAGGCATAACGGGGCGTGTCGGTGAAGACGTCGTCCCAACCCCACACTTCCGCGATGGCGGAGTATTGGGGCTGCGGTCGAGCGGTGGAAACGACGTCCCCTCGGCGCAATTCCATGCCGAGGTAAAGGGTCTGTCGGGCACGCAGGGAATAATCGAGATTGCCGCGTAAGCCGAATTCGTGTGTATCGAATATCTCGCTGCGAGCCTCGCGCACGTTGTAGTAAAGAGATCCAAAAATAAAAATCCGATCCGACCACGGCTTCCGGACCGAAACCCCTGCACTGGTCCTATTGCCATCGCGAAGCGCCGAACGATACCAATCCGCCCCCTGCCTGACATAAAGCCCCCAGATCGGCGCGCCGAACTCTCCGGAGCGGCGATACTGAAATTCCCCCTGTACGCTGGCGTAAGTGCGATTGAGCCCCTTGAATTCGTCGAACACTTCGGTGCCCAGATTGCCAAGGAATACGACGCGCGTACGCGCCGTCAGTTGCCAGGGTAGGCTTGCGTTCACGTCAAAGCCGGCACTCATGTCGTCAAACCTGTCATCGTCTTGCGAACGGCTGACGTTATCGTCCCAGGTCAGATCTAACGTGGCGCGAAAACGCGGGTCTTGCCATTGCGCAAAGGCAGTCGGTGGCCAGCCGATGAACACCATGCAAATCAGCCACGCCGCCACGCCAACAGCCCTGGAAGTGCAGCGATTAAACAAGTGGGATACCCCCATTGTTAGGCCCATGGTCTCCTTTGCCTCGGCCGAAATGTATTACATATCACGGCGGCTTTGGCCGTAAGTGCTGCGCCTTAAGAACACAGAGAAATTCAAGGATTTGGGTCGGCACGCCGCGCTCGCCAAACAAGCGCGCATTAACAACAAAATTGTTCGGAATTATGTACGTACCTTGACATCCGTCGTAAATAAGATCCCCGTTTCAAGATTCCCCGGCTTTCCTTTGCGTGCTTTTCTTTGCGTTCTTTGCGTCTTTGCGTCGAGCTTTTGTTTTACGGAAATCCCCAGACAATTCAAATGAAAATCTTGACGCAAAGGCGCAAAGAACGCAGAGTACGCCAAGAAAGTGCATTCTTCGTTTCCTTCTGCGAATTTAATGCGAAGCCCTTACGACCGCATCTGGTGTGCGGCAAAAACCTTTCTTCCGCGATGCTTGGCATATTAGCTCAGGTTACGCTCAGCGATACCTCGCCCAGATTTTCGACGGCTATGCGTACCTTGTCGCCGGCTTGCAGCCATTTGGTCTCGACCAGACTTCCAAGGAGTATGAAGTCGCCAGCTTTGAGGGGAGCAAGGCCGTGCTGGGCGCGGGCATTCGCCAGCCAGGCCAGCGCCTCGAAGGGGTGACCCATCACCAGCGCGCCAGTGCCCCGGCCCACTTCGACGCCGTTGAGGAAAGTTGCCCCGGAAATTCGGGAAAGATCGAGTCGACGCCAGTCGGCCAGGAGCTTACCCAGCACGCAGCCGCAGTTGAAAAAATTGTCCGCGATCAGGGTTGGCACACCCAGGGTGGGATAATTCTCATAGCGATCATCAACAATTTCGATTGCCGCCATCACAGCCCCCACCGCTTCCGCCACATTTTCGCGGTTGAACGGCCCGCCCTCCAGGTTGCGACGAAGTTGCACGGCGATTTCGCACTCGATGCCCAGCTTCACGAACCCGGAGCGGGGGATACTGCCTGCGCCCCGCAACACGCTTTTGGAAAAAATCACCCCGGCACAGGGGTTCGGAATATTCAGAAATGCCTGCATGACCGGTGTTGTGCAGCCGATCTTATGGCCCACCTGCTCCCCCATACCCGCCACCCCGAGCAGCCCGTTAAGCAGCCGTTGCAGGGCATAGGCTTCGGTTTCCGTCTGTGGCCGGATATCGGTACCGAGATCGGTAGTCGGCGTCAGCGAAAGTCTCTGATCCAGCAGGCGGGTCGCCGCCGCGAACATGCTTTGGGTCTGCATCGACGCTCCTCGGTTGTTAGGCGCACGCGGCCATTGCACCACATTCCGCGACACGGCGGCCGAAAATTCATGATGTTAGAGGGTGGCCCGTGGCGCGGCCCGCTGAGGGAACCACCGGGTCACTGGAAGAACCCTGCTTGACACTCCCGACTTCGGTTCACATAATCCGCTCGTTTTACCCAATACTGGCACCGTTAGTCGAGTCCAGTTAAAAAAATCAAGTCACGGAGGAAAATCATGACAAAGCATGTCTTCGGCATCCGTCAGCCGATATTACTCAAATCGCTTATCGGGTTCGCGTTGGCGACCCTTGCACTGGGACTTTCCGGTTGCGGCAAGAAGGAAGAAGCTCCCGCGCCTGCCGCGACCCCCGCCCCTGCTGCTGCCCCCGCTGCCGGGAAAAGCGCCGCACAAATCGCGGTCGAGGCCGCCAAGCCCCTATGCGCGGATGGCAAAACCATCACCATCGTCTGGGAAGCCGGCCTGCAGTCCCTGGACCCGACCCAGTTTTCGGGCCCGTTGTGGGAAAAAGAGACCGGATGCAAGGTTAAGGTCATCGAAGTCCCGACCGCCGAAATGTTCACCAAGATCATGCAGGAATATCGTGCGGGCACTGGTGCGTACGACGCACTTAACGTGATCCCGGCGTGGATGCCTGATCTGGCCCAAGCCGGCGCGCTCGAAGTGCTTGACCCGTTTGTGGACAAGTATGGATTCCGCTCCGAATTGCAGAGCATTGCCGCAACCTACCGCGACAACCAGATGACTGTGGACGGCAAGATCTACGGCTTCCCGGATGACGGCGATGTATTCCTGTTCTATTACCGCAAGGACATCTTCGCGCGCGAAGATCTGCAAAAGGCCTTTAAAGCCAAGTACAACTACGACTTGGCGCCGCCCAAAACCTGGCAGCAGTTCGACGAAATCGGCAGCTTCCTGACCACGGCACTGAAGAAGGAAAAGATTTACGGCGCGTCGTTCTTCCGCGAGCCGCCCTACACCATGTACATGTTCCAGGAGCGCTTCCGCGTGGAAGGCGGCAAGTTCTTCGATGCCAACATGAAGGCCGCGGTGAACAGCGACGTCGGGGTGAAGGTGTTCACCGAAATGCGCAAGGAAAACCGCTTCATGCCCAAGGGTGTGGAGAAGTTCGGTTTCGTGGAAAACCTCGCCACCTTCCTTAAGGGCGAGAGCGCCATGACCATTTCCTGGCCGCCGTACGGCCGCTTCGCCGCCGGTTATCTGGCGAATGAAAAGGCCTTGTCCTGGGTGCCCAAGTCCACCATCGCCGACAAGGTCGGGTACGCCCTGCCGCCCGGCGGACATCCGCAGCTTGCCGCGGGCTTTGCGTTGTCCGTGGCTTCCACTTCCAAAAACAAGGAAGCGGCTTACCTCTTCATCCAGTGGCTGAACAGCGAAGAAATCAGCAACGAGCGCGTGAAACTGCCCTACGCCTTGCGCGATCCGTTCCGCGATTCGCATTTCACCAGTCCGGGATACCTGGCCCTGTGGCCGGATGCCAAGGAGTACCTGGCCGCTTTGGGCGAGGGTGCAAAGACCGGTCTGCTGGATCTGTCGCTGATCCAGACCGACAAGTACGAAGAAGCGCTGCGCCAGGGCATTAGCAAACTATGGGCCGGCCAGGATCCCAAGAAAATTCTCGACAAGGTCGCTGCCGATTGGGATGCCGCCACTCAACAAGTCGGCATGGACAAGCAGAAAGCTGTCTACGAGTCCTGGGCGGCGAAGTCCGGCGCTTACCCCAAGTAATCTCTTAGCGGAAGTTCGACCGGCCTGCCATTCCCGGAGGCCGGCGCAGCACAAACGGGAGCGCCGCCATCAAAGCGCTCCCTTTTTCCCGCCGCTTAACGGGTTTCATGCTGTCTTCCAACGCACATTTGCCGCGCCCCGGATTCTCCGAGCGCAATTTCAAGTACCTGCTGGTCGGGCCGGCGATTTTCGTGCTGCTCCTGATCGGCATATTCCCTCTGGTCTATCTGCTGGTGGTGAGTTTTCAGGGCATCACCATGATCGACGTGAGCACGGCATTTGTCGGGTCACGCAACTATGCGCAGTTGTTTGATGATGTGCGCCTATGGGAGGCGCTCTTGCATACCGTGCTTTTTACCGCGATCGCTCTGCCTATCGAGTTATTGCTCGGACTGGCGATGGCGCAACTTTTCCTGGAAAAAATCCCAGGCCGGCAGGTGTTCATCGCCCTGCTTGTCTTGCCTGTTGTGGTGTCGCCGATCGTCTCCGGCGCCACCTGGGCACTGTTATTCGATCATCGGTTCGGACCGATCAACCAGGTCATCGGCTGGTTCAGCGCAAACGAAGAAGCGATTCTGTGGACCATCAACCCGAATCTCGTCTACCCTGCCATTCTTGCCGCGGAAATCTGGCAATGGACCCCGTTTATGTTCCTGCTGCTACTTGCCGCGCTGGCCAACGTCGATAAATCCCAGCTTGAAGCGGCGTCCATCGATGGCGCGGGATGGTGGCGGACATTCTTTAAAATCGTGCTGCCCGCCATCTGGCCGGTGATGGCGATCGCGATCCTGATTCGCGGCCTCGACCTGTTTCGCTTGTTCGACATCGTCTGGGCCTTGACCAAGGGTGGTCCGGGCACCATGACCGAAACGATTTCCATCTTCACTTACGTCAAGGGCTTTCAGCAGTTCGAGACCAGCTATACCGCCGCCGTGGCATTCCTGGTCATCGCGCTGCTTAGCGTGGTGGTCACCCTGGCGCTCAAGCGAGTGAATCTGGCGCGATGAGCAACCTGGCGAGGGGCCCCGCTTCAGCGGGGATCGACAGCAAGGCGATTTGCGCCAGCCGCCGACACCGGGACATTTCGCACACCACGGACGCATCGGAGGCGGCGCGGTGATGAAGCTCAGCGTCCAACAGCGTAATAGGCTGCGACTTGCCCTGCGGCTCGCCGCGGCGGTGGCAATCACGCTGCTATTTGTGTTTCCCATTTATTGGCTGTTCATGATTTCCTTCAAGACGCCGGAGGAGATTTATTCTTTTCCGCCGAAGTGGTATCCCGGCCAGATCAATTTCGATAACTATGCGGTGTTGTTCAAGGACGGTGACGCGGTCACGGTATGGAACAGCCTGGTGGTCGCAGGCGTCAGCACGGTCATCGCCATGTTTCTCGGCACCCTCTGCGCCTATTCGCTGGCTCGATATCGCACCGGAGGCGATCATCTGGCCAACTGGATCATCTCCCAGCGCATGATCCCGCCCATTGCCGTGGTGTTTCCGATTTTTCTGCTCTTTGTCTGGTTGCATCTCGTCGATACCTACATCGGGGTCATCATCCTGTATACCGCCTTCAACCTGCCCTATGTAATCTGGATGATGCGCGGCTACATCCTCGATATTCCCAAGGCGCTGGAGGAGTCCGCGCTGGTGGACGGTTGCACGCGTTGGCAAGTCATCTGGAAAGTCGTCTTCCCGATGTGCCGCGCAGGATTATTCGCCACTGCGATTTTTACCTTTGTTTTCGCCTGGAACGACTTTTTGTTCGCCCTTGTGCTCACCCGCACCGAGGTGACCACCTATACCGTGCAGATCACCCACTACTTCGGCGGCCAGTCGAACTTCTGGGCCAAGATATCGGCCATGTCCGTGCTCGGTACCGTGCCGATATTTATCGCGGTGGCCTTCATGCAACGTTATCTGGTGCGGGGAATTTCGCTCGGGGCGGTTAAGGGGTAGGCCGTTACAAGTGACGGGTGACGAGTGACCGGTAATCGCGAAAGCCAATAACAATGCAGACTATTGAAACAACTTACACTGGGTTTTGCTCGTCACTCGTAACCCGTCACCCGTAACGATTTCGAAAATGGCCGATCTCAAAATAACCGCCCTCCACAAATATTACGGCAGCGTGCATGCCGTGCGCGGCATCGACCTGGAGATTCCGGAAGGGGAATTTACCGTTCTGGTCGGCCAGTCCGGCTGCGGAAAGAGCACGCTGCTCAGAACCATCGCCGGGCTGGAGGATGCCGATAGCGGCACGCTCGAAATCGGTGGCGAGGTGGTGAATCATCGCCCTCCGCGCGAGCGAGACATAGCCATGGTGTTCCAGAATTACGCGCTCTATCCCTACATGAAGGTGTCCGAAAACATCGCCTTTGGCCTGCGTTCGCGCAAAACGCCGGAGCACGAGATCGAACCCAAGGTCAAACGCGCGGCGCAGATGCTCGCCATCGATCATTTGCTGGATCGTTATCCGAGGCAGCTTTCGGGGGGACAACTTCAGCGCGTGGCGATCGGTCGGGCCATCGTCCGCCAGGCGCGGCTGTATTTGTTCGACGAGCCGCTTTCCAATCTCGACGCTCAGTTACGCGACGAGATGCGGGGGGAAATCAAGCGGCTGCACCAGGATCTGGGCAAAACCATGATCTACGTGACCCACGACCAGATCGAAGCCATGACGATGGCTGACCGCATCGTGTTGTTGCGCGACGGCAAGATCGAACAGGCCGGAGCGCCGCTGGATCTTTTTGAACGCCCGGCGACCAAATACGTGGCCGGTTTCCTGGGTTCGCCGTCGATGAACTTCCTGAATGCCACGCTTGCCGCGGAAGGCAACGGACTTGCCATCCGTCTAGCCGACACAACGACGTTGCCCCTGCCGTCTGCGCGCGCCGTTGGTCTGGATAAACATCGCGATCGGGCCGTCATCCTCGGAGTGAGGCCCGAACACATGACCCGCGCCGCTGAAGGTCGCCCGGGGCTCGCCCGCTTCAGGGCAAGAATCGACCTCCTGCAACCGACCGGGTCGCGCACCTACGCCACGTTCAATCTGGGTGGCATGCCCGTCACTGCCGAGCTGCAAGCGCACGACGTAACCCAGATAAACCAGCTCATCGAGTTGGCGATCGATATGAATCGCGTCATCATCATTGATCCGGCGACGGAGAAAGTTTTGTGAGGGGCAAAGGGCGGGATTGGGGATCGAGGATTGAGGGTCGGGCTTGAGGCTCTTCACCCTTCACTCATTCACTCATTCACTCATTCACGCTTTCACGCATTCCCTCTTGACTCGTCACTCATTCACGCGTTTAAAAGGTAAAAACAATGAAAACTCCTGCACTCTCCAGGTCTGTTGCCCTGTGCGGCACCGAGCAGCCGGACGTTCCCGGACGCATTCTCAAGGCCGGCCCCCTGACGGTCGAATTCGACCAGGGCCAACTGCGATATATCCGATACAACGGCGTCGAAGTTTTGCGTGCGGTGGGTTTTTTGGTGCGCGACGAGAATTGGGGGACCTACACCCCGATCATCAGCGATCTGCAAATCAACCAGCGCGCCAATGGTTTTTCGGTCTCCTTTCACGCGGTGTGCAAGCGCCCCGGCCAGGAAATCGGCTACCACGCCAGCATCGAAGCAACACCCGAAGGACTGCTGTTCGAAGGCGCCGCCACCCCACAAACCAAGTTCCTTACGGCCCGCACCGGCTTTGTTGTCCTGCATCCGCTCAAGGGTGTCGCCGGCTGTCCTCTGGAAGTCGAACATGTGGACGGCAAGATCGTTAAAACGAAATTTCCCACCGAGGTCAATCCGGTCCAGCCGGTCTTGAACATTCGTTCCCTGACTCACGAAGTACTGCCCGGTCTGAAAGCGACTGTGCGCATGGAAGGCGACACATTCGAGATGGAAGACCACCGCAATTGGACCGATGCCTCTTTCAAGACTTACGTGCGTCCGCTGATTCTTCCCTGGCCTTACACGCTTCAGGCCGGCGAAAGAGTGGTCCAGTCGATCAAACTGACCTTGCGCGGCAAGCCCGCTGCGGGCGCAAAAAACGCGGGCGGCAAAGCGATCGACATCAAACTCGGCACCCTCACGCGCGACACGCTCCCACCGATCGGATTGGGCATGCCGGCCGAGGAAATCGAACACGCCACCCTTTACTTCGATCTGCTCAAACTCGCCGCACCACGTTTTCTGGTCTGCCACATTGACCCGCGCCAGCATCATGGCCTTAAGGAACTCTATGGTTATCGGGTTTTGTGCGAACAGATCGGCGCCGATTGTGAATTGGAAGTTGTCGTGCAGAGCATCGACAAATTTCAAGCCGAACTGGAACAACTCGCCGGGCTGGTCAAAGAGTCCGGTCTGAAGCTTGCATCCGTCGCGGTCGTCCCTGTCGGCGACTTGAAGTCAGTGTTGCCGGGTGGACCGCGCCCTCCCGCGCCGCCGCTGGAAGAGCTTTACGCTGCCGCGCGCGGCGCCTTTCCTGGCGTTCGGCTGGGTGGGGGAATGTTTTCGTTTTTCACCGAACTCAACCGCAAGCGCGTGCCGGCCAAGCTGCTGGACTTCGTGGTGAACACCACCTGCCCGATCGTCCATGCCGCCGACGACCGCTCGGTGATGGAAACGCTCGAAGCCTTGCCCTTTCAGGTCAAAACCGCGCGCAGCTTCATCGGCAAAACACCCCATCGCATCGGTCCAAGTGGCATCGGCTGTCGCGACAATCCCCATGGCGCAACCTGGACGCCGAACCCGGACAACCTGCGTGTATGCCTGACCAAACTCGACCCTCGCCAGCGCGGACTGTTCGCCGCCGCCTGGACACTGGGTTATGTCGCCACACTCGCGCGCACCGGCATCGAGGCCATCTGCTTGGGAGCGCCTACCGGGCCGTTGGGTTATATCTACCGCAAGTCCGAACATGCACAGCCGTGGTACGACCAGATCGCCGGCACCACGGTGTTTCCCGCCTATCACCTCATTGCCGGGCTCACGCATGGTGCCGGACGCAAACTTGTGGAAACCACTTCGTCGGACGCACAAAAAGTCCAATGCCTCGCCTATCAAGGGAAAGCGGGCACAACACTCTGGATAGCCAACCTCACTGCCGACAAACAGGCTATCAGCCTATCAGGCGACAGCGGAAAAGTAGCGGTGGGAATACTGGGCCAGGACAGTTTGATCTCCGCCACCACCACCCCGCGGGTTTTCCAAAACACCTGGAAACCGCTCAAGGGTAAAACATTGGATCTGGGGGCTTACGCCGTCGCATTCCTGTCGATCGACAATTAAGCCGCGGATGGGAAGACGTGAGACACTTCCCTCCCGATTGCCATGTATTGACAGGCTGATAATCCACCACGGAGACAACGATGGATCTCGCGCAACGCAGGGTACTGTTGGCCTCTACCGTTGGCTCGGCGCTCGAGTGGTATGACTTTTTTATCTACGGCACTGCCTCGGCGCTGGTATTCGGAGAATTATTTTTTCCGAAACTCGATCCGACATCCGGCACACTGGCCGCATTTGCAACCTTCGGTGTCGGTTTCTTTGCGCGCCCATTCGGCGGCATGTTGTTCGGTCATCTCGGCGATCGGCTGGGACGTAAACCGGTGCTGGTCATCACCCTGCTTTTGGTGGGGGTCGGCACTTTCCTGATCGGGTTGTTACCCACCTATGCGACGGCCGGCCTGTGGGCGCCCGCCATGCTGGTTGCGCTGCGCCTGGTTCAAGGATTCGGCGCAGGCGCGGAGTACGGTGGAGCGGTGATCCTCGCCGTCGAGCACGCGCCACCTGGCCGACGCGGATTCTTCGGCAGTTGGGCGGCCATGGGTGTCAATTTCGGCCTGCTGCTCGCCACCGGCGTTTTTGCACTGGTATCACTGCTTCCCAAGGAGGACTTTCTGAGCTGGGGATGGCGCATTCCGTTTCTACTGAGCATTGTGCTCATACTTTTCGGGCTCTACATTCGGGCGCGCGTTTCGGAAACGCCGGTGTTTAGCCAAATCGCAACCCATGCCAAACCTGTGCGCTCGCCGGTCATTGAGGCATTTCGCAAGTACCCGCGCGAATTTCTCGTGGTATTCGGTGCCCGCCTGGCCGAAAACGGACTGGGATTTTTGTATCCGGTATTCACCTTGAGTTACATGACCAAACATTTGGGTCTGTCGCGAACCATGGTGTTGTCCGGCATCATGTTCGCGTATGCCGTCTCGCTTGCCACCATTCCATTTTTCGCTTCGCTGTCGGACCGCATCGGCCGCCGGCCTGTGTATGGTGGCGCGGCATTGTTCTCCGCCGCCATGGCCTTTCCTTTCTTCTGGATGGTGGACACCGGCTCGCCCTTGCTGATCTGGATTGCGCTGACACTGGTGATTGCCATCGGCGTTGCCGGCATGTTCGGTTCCCAGGCAGCCTATTTCGCGGAGCTCTTCGGGGCGCGGCTTCGCTACAGTGGATTTGCCTCCGCTCGCGAGTTGGGTTCATTGCTCGCCGGCGGACCGGCGCCTTTTATTGCGACGCTTTTGCTCACTTGGGCAGGCGGCCAGCCATGGGGAGTTGCGAGCTATATCGCTGCACTTTCATTGCTTACTGTCATTGCGATCTTCCTTGGCCCGGAAACCTATCGAAGCGATATCAATGCGAGCAGGGACGCTTGAGCAAGCTTGCTTATCGCATCCATTGCCCTGGACTGACGCTTAAAATCGACATTTTCGGCGGCTGAAGGGCTGCTATTGCACTCGCAGCGCCTTGATAGTCGCGACCTTTTTATACTCCCGACTCGGCCTGAATCTTGCATCGAATTTATGCGTTTCAATTCGCGCCATCCATTCCCCCCTCTTGCCAATCCGGAACATGTTCGGAAAAAAATTCCGCGCAAGAACTGCTACAGGCCGAATGTCGATGTTGGGCCGCTGGTGGAACGATCTGCGCTTTTTCTGGCACACCCGCAACAAGGCGCCGTTGGTCGCTGTTGTGTTCGTCGGGAGTGTTCTATTCGCCGGCTTCTCCCTCATTGGTGTTTTTGAGTCTCGGACTGCACAGAAACAGGAATTAACCTGCCTTGCCTTGAATATCTATTATGAAGCGCGTGGCGAGTCGCGTGCGGGCCAACAAGCCGTGGCCGAGGTCACCATGAATCGTGTTGCCTCTCCCCGCTATCCCGATACCGTTTGCGAAGTGATATTTCAAAAAAACTGGGATTATCTTCGCAAACGCTACGTTGGCGCGTTTTCCTGGACGGAATTCGACGTTCGCCCGCGTCCGTTCGGCGAATCCTGGGAACAGGCGCAAAAAACCGCGGACGAAGTATTTTTTCGCCGACTGCCCACACTAACAAAAGGCGCCCTGCACTATCACGCTCGTTACATACGCCCAAGCTGGTCGAAGAAAAAAAAACCGATTGCCCGCATCGGCCGGCATGTATTCTATAAATAGACGATGCCGCCCATCATCCGCCCCTGCAGCATGGAAGACATGCCCGAGTTGTATTCGGTGATCAACAATGCGGCAGAGGCTTACAAAGGAGTAATCCCTGCCGACTGCTGGCACACGCCTTATATGTCCATGCAGGAACTGGAGCGAGAAATTGCCGATGGGGTGCGTTTCTCATGTCTGGAGTCGATGCGAAAAATCCAGGGGGTGACGGGCATGCAGGATCGCGGGGACGTTGCACTGATTCGACATGCGTACGTGCGAACCGAATTTCAGAATCAAGGTATCGGATCACAACTTCTGCGCAATGCCGAACGGATAATCGACAAGCCGATCCTGGTCGGAACCTGGAGGGCGGCTAACTGGGCGATCGGTTTCTACGTCAAGAACGGCTACCGGATGCTTGGCCATGAGGAGGCAGAACACTTGTTGCGAAAGTACTGGCACGTCCCGCAGCGCCAAATCGAAACCTCGGTGGTTCTCGCCCTGGAATCGCATTGGCCAGCAGCGCCCAAGACCAAAATCCCGGCGCCCGACGATGGTAAGATTGATTCGAGCTAAATCCGCGGGCTGCGACGATAAACGCCTATTGGATTCATGGCGTACACTGCCGCAATGGAAGTAAGCTCCATTCATTTGTGGTCGGGAAATCAGTGACAGGTCGAAAAACGAAAAATAATGGCGCGGCGCGTCCCATCCGCACACAACGGGATTACAAGGGCGCACAATCGGCGGCGAAAAAGATTTCCAACGGTCTGGTTGCGGAATCGGCCGCGGAACAGCGCCTGCAATCCCTGATTCACGAAATGGAGAAATTCGACGACGAAGAGTCGGAGGGTGCCGAAGGCGATGCCGGTGCGGTGGATGACGGCCCAAGGCGCCGTTGGTCGGACGAATCCGCGGATCCGGAATAAGTAGCGGGCAAACCGGTGCCCGAAAGCCGGCAGGCATGCGAAAATGCCGCCAGGTCAACAACCAAGGACTGTGAATGGCCAAGCCCAACTACGGATTTGAGAAGCGCCAGCGGGAGATTGCGAAAAAAAAGAAACAGGAAGAAAAACGCCTGAAGAAAACCGGCGCCAATGAGCCATCCACTCAGGAAAACCCGGCCCCACCACCCGAGGGCGCCGGCAAAACGCCCACGGATACCTGATATTCCGCACCGCCACCCGGCCGAAGCAAAATTCGGCCGGAGTACTCTGCATTAACTCTTCCCTTCCCCACCGGGGCAAGCTTGCCTTTCCGCTTCTGTCCACAATCAGTTTATCTGAGCACCTCTCGTCCGTCCGGTTTGAGCATGGCACGTTCGACTTACCTTGGTGGTAATGCGAAACAGCGTTCGCGCATCCATTCGGATCGGTGAGCGTCGCCGAATGCGGAACGGATGCGTTGTCTCAGATCACCCTATTGCCCACCCCATGGCGGATTCGATGCTGGAAGTGCGGCTGGGTTGCATGCTTATTTGCGCTCGGCATCCCATAACGACTGGCAGAGATTGATTCCCTGCGTCAGAGCCCCCTGCAACAGCATCGAATCGACACCTACCGAAAACAGGCGAAAACCTTTTTTCCAATAGTCCCGGGTCCAGGCTTCACTGCCGCTCATGCAGGCCAGCACTTTGCCGTGTTTCTGGGCGGCGGCCACCAGTTTCTTGATGGCAGACACGTATTTGGGATGGTCAAACTGGGCAGGGATGCCGAGAAAATTGGTCAGGTCATAGTGACCCAGCCAAAGCACGTCGACACCTGGTACGGCCGCAATGGCTTCCACGTTCTCGATACCTTCGGCGGTTTCGATCAGACACATCACCAAGGTGCGGGCATTGGCAACCTTGATCTTCGCCGCCACGTCGCCACCTTGATAGTCGTCGCACGCAAACCCGAAGGCCGCGCCACGCCGCCCTTTGGGCGGATATTGGGTGCAGGACACGATAAATTCCGCCTGCTCCGCAGTCCCCACCATGGGCACCATGATTCCCAGGGCGCCGAGATCAAGGGCTCGCGATATATAGTGATATTGGTGAGTAGGCACTCGCACCATGGGCGCCAGATCGATCCCGCGGCAGGCGGCGATCTGAGTCTTGACGGTTTCATAAGTGGTGCCGGAATGCTCCATATCCATCAGCAAAAACTCCGCGCCTGCCGACTTGACGATCTGGGGCAACCCAGGCACCAGGAATTCCCAGCCAAAGGTTCCGAAAACGGGCTGGCCCTTGAGGAGTTTTTTCTTTACGGGGTTATCGCGCATGGGGGAGTCCGGTGACGGGTGACGGGTGACGGGTGACGGGTGACGGGTGGATTTTTGGTAGTGGGTGTTAGTGTGTAAATTACTTTCACGGTTTTTGCAATTCACTCGTCACCCGTAACTCGTCTCCGTCGTTTCACGCTCACGCGTGGAATTTTCCCACCCAGGCCGGGTGTTTTAACGCTTCCGTGTTGACGATCAGATGCGGCTTGCGGCCGTGCGCCACATCGACCGCCGCGCGAAAAGCACTCTTGCCCAGCAGGCTCATGCATTCGTCGGTGTGGCAAATGGCGTGGGGAGCCAGAATCACGTTATCCATTTTCAACAGCGGATTGTCCGGGGACACCGGTTCCTGTTCGAAGACATCTATGGCCGCGCCGGCGATGCGATTTGTCCGCAAGGCTTCGATCAGCGCCGATTCGGTCACCACCGGGCCGCGCGCGGTGTTGATGAAGTAGGCAGTGGGTTTCATCAGGGCAAATTCCCGTGCGCCGATCAAGCCCTTCGTCGTATCGTCCAGCAGAGTATTGACCGAAATATGGTCGGACTCGCGCAGCAGCGTGTCCATGTCCACCATCTTGACGCCCAGGGAACTCATGGCGGAATGGGGAACATTGGGATCGCAGCCCAGCAGCCGCATGCCGAAGGGCTGCACCAGGCGAAAAATTTCTGCGCCGATATTGCCCACGCCAATCACGCCCAGCGTGCGGCCCATCAGTCCGCTGCCCAGATAATTGCCTTTTTCGGCCCAGCGTCCTTCCCGCGTCAGCCGGTCTTTGAGGAACATGCGGTGGGCAAGCGCAAGAATGTATCCGACCACGCTGGCCGCCACTGGCCGGCGCACGCCATCGGGCGTAATGGTCAGCAACACGCCTTTTTCGGTACAAGCAGGCACATCCACCGAATCGTAACCGACGCCAAAGCGGGCGATCAGCTTCACTTTTCGATTCGGCGATGACAGGGTTTTAGCACTCACTTTTGCAGACAAGACACACAAGGCATCGTATTTTTCGCCGTGCTCGGGCAACAGCTCGGGATATTTCTCGGGGAGAAATTCCCATTCCACGACGGGATCGTCCAGAACTTTCAGCGCCTCATCGCCAAACAATGTACCGTTGGCCGTGATCGCATCGCGGGTGATACCTACCTTGAATTTCGCCATTCCTTTGCCCTCCTAGCCCCTCAATCCCCGATCCTCGATCCTCAATCCTGCTTTTCGTCACATCGCGGCCGAAAATGCCCCATCGGTTACCATCACGTGACCGTTCACAAAGGATGCCTCGTCGGAGGCCAGAAAAACCGCGACCGGCCCAATCTCCTCTGGCCTTCCCCAGCGGCCCGTGGGAGTGCGCTTGCACACCCAGTCGTTGAATTCCTGGTTTTGGATCAACGCCGTGTTCATTTCGGTGGCGAAATAACCCGGAGCAATGGCATTAACCGTGATCTGGTGGGCCGCAAGTTCAACCGCCAGTTCACGAGTCAAGGCATGCACCGCGCCCTTGCTGGCAATGTAGGCCGAGATGGTGGGCCGCGCAAGAATGGCACTCAGTGAACCCGTCATGATGATTCTTCCCCGTCGCGCAGGAATCATGACCTTGGCGGCCTCTTTGGCCAGCGCCCAAACAGCGGTCAGGTTCGTTCCAATCACCCGCTCGAAGTCGGCCGCCTCGAATTCGGTGATCGGCTTGCGATGCTGAATCCCGGCATTGGCCACCAGAATATCGAAGCGGCCTAGTTTCTTGACCGCCGCCTGAATACAGGCCCCACCCGCGGCATGATCCGTCACGTCAAAAGCCGCCGCCTCTGCCTTCAGCCCCTTGCCCGCCAGTTCCTTGGCTCGATTCTTCAGCGCCGCTTCGTCGCGCGCATTGAGAATGACGTGCGCACCCGCCGAAGCCAACGACTGCGCCATCGCCCACCCCAGCCCACGCGAAGCCCCGGTGACGAGCGCCACTTTCCCTGACAAGTCGAACATTACACCTCCCCCGAAAATGTCCGGGCGCGAGGAGCTCGGCACGAGGCCCTAGGGTTTAAAACCTCGCGTCTCGCACCTCGTGCCTCGCACCTGATTTTTTAAGGCATCAACACCGTCGATCCCGTGGTCTTGCGCGATTCCAGGTCACGGTGTGCCTGCGCCGCCTCGGCGAGCTTGTAGGTCTGATTGATTTCAATCTTGACCTTGCCCGATTTGACGACATCGAAAAGTTCCTTGGCGCCGGCCTCCAGATCCTCGCGCAAGGCAGTGTAGGTCATGAGCGTCGGGCGCGTCACGTACAGCGATCCTTTTCCGGCCAGCACATTCAGATCGAACGACGAGACCGGCCCGGAGCCATTGCCAAATACCGCCAGCAGTCCGCGCGCTTGCAGGCAGTCGAGCGAGCCGGCAAAGGTATCCTTGCCCACCGAGTCGAATACCACGGGCACTTTTCTGCCTCCGGTGATTTCCTTGACCCGATCGACGAAATTTTCGCGGGTGTACACAATGGTGTGGTCGCAGCCATGCGCCTTGGCGATTTTTGCCTTCTCATCGGAACCCACGGTGCCAATCACGGTGACGCCGAGCGCTTTGAGCCACTGGCAGGCGATCAGGCCCACGCCGCCGGCGGCGGCATGGAACAAAACGGTTTCGCCTTTCTGCACTCGATAAACCCTGCGAATCAGGTACTGAACCGTCAAACCCTTGAGCATCATGGCAGCGGCCTCACGGTCGGAAATACCGGTAGGCACCTTGACCAACTTTTCTGCCGGCGCGAGCCGCACCTCCGAATAGGCCCCGGGAGGACCCCCCGCGTAGGCGACCCGGTCGCCCGCCTTGAGGTGAGTCACGCCCTTGCCCACCGCCTCGACCACCCCGGCCGCTTCGAGCCCCACACCGCTGGGAAGCGGCAGGGGGTAAAGACCGGAACGGTGATAGGTATCGATAAAGTTCAAGCCGATCGCGCTGTGCTTGACACGCGCCTGACCTTCTCCGGGCTCTCCGACCTGAACGTCTTCGTAAACCAGGACATCCGGCCCACCCGTCTGATGAAATCTGACTGCCTTGCTCATAATCTGCCTCCCGTTATTTTTCGAGTTTCATCCCGAATTTTACAATTGAGAATGAAAAAACGCGTTTAACACGAAGGATGCGAAGAAAATCAAGTACAAGTGAAACCTGCCCGCGTTTTCCTGATACAGACTTCCTTCGTGAACCTTCGTGTCTACCTTCGTGCCCTTCGTGTTGAAGATTTTTGCGTTTCATTTGTACCCAGATCTTCCATTGAAATTTGAACGCTAATGGAATATCCGGCTTCATACTGGCTGGGTCGCGCCGCTGCGAACAAATTGTAACAGCCGGCCCAGCGTATTCGTAATGTCTGACTTTTACCCGGCCCCGGGCGCGACAACGCGGCCTTTCAAGCGTTTGAGGATAAGCGGCGTAAACCAGACCAGAATCGTCAGCATGCCCAGCGTGCCCGCAATCGGCCGATCGAAGAACGCCAGCAGTTGGCCGTCCGCCTTGATCATCGAAGTCACGAAGTTTTCTTCCAGCATACGGCCCAGCACCGCCCCGAGAATAACCGGCGCCACCGGGAAATCATTCTCCTCCATCACAAAGGCCAGCAGGCCAAAGGCCAGCATGATGCCGATATCGAACGCGGAGTTGTTGATCGCGTAGGCCCCGACCGTGCAAAACAGCAGGATCACCGGCATCAGCACCGCACGCGGCACTTTAAGCACCTGCTTGTAACTTTTGATCGCCAGCACGCCCAGCGGCAGCATCAAAAGATTGGCAAGAAAAAAGACAATGAACACCGCGTAGATATTCTCGGGATTGTTGATGAATATCGTCGGCCCGGGGTTCATGTTCTTCATGTACAACACGCCGATGGCAATGGCAGTGATCGAGTCGCCGGGAATGCCGAACACCAGTGCTGGTATCCACGCGCCGGACAGCGCGCTGTTGTTGGCCGCGCCGCTTTCGATGACGCCTTCGACGTGGCCGGTTCCGAACTTCTCCGGCTCTTTGGAAAATTTCTTCGACATGGCATACGACATCCATGCCGCAATATCGGCACCCGCGCCGGGCAGCGCACCGATCAGTGTTCCCAGCACACTGCCGCGCAACGTCTGCTTTGGATATTGGCGAACCAGGGTCCACTGGCCCTTGAAGATGCCGCGAAATTTTTCCTGAGCCAGTTGCAAAGGTCGCTCGATCGAGGTCACATAACGCAACACTTCGGACACGGCGAACAAGCCAACCATCATGGGAATCAGCGTGATTCCGCTCATCAGATTCACGTCGTCAAAAGTAAAGCGCGGAAACGCGGCCGGGTTTTCCATGCCGATGGTCGAGATCAACAATCCGATGAGCAGCGACACAAAGGCCTTGAGCACGTTCTTCGAGGCGATAAATATCGCGCAGGTCAGCCCCAGCAACACCAGCCAGAAGTATTCGAAGGAACTGAAATTCAGCGCAACATCGGCAAGCATCGGCGCCGCCGTGACGAGAACGATAGTGCCGAACAAACCGCCTATTACCGAGAACACCAGCCCGGCGCCCAGCACCAGTTCCGCCTGTCCCTTGCGGGTCATGGCATAGGCTTCGTCGCAATAAGCCGCCGAGGCCGGCGTGCCGGGTATACGCAGCAACGCCCCGGGAATGTCGCCGGCAAATATCGCCATCGCGCTCGCCGTAACGATAGCCGCCACGGCGGGCACTGCGGGCATGAAGAAGGTGAGCGGCACCAGCAACGCGGTGGCCATGGTAGCGGTAAGACCAGGAATGGCACCGACAAAGAGGCCGTAAATCGCCGACGCCCCAATGACAGCCAGCACGTATGGATCGAATATCAGCGCAAAGGCCTGGAGAATTGCGTCCATGTCGCGTCACCAGGCCCAATCTTGCAGAAGGCCCCACGGCAAGGGCACGCCGAGACCTTTGTAGAAAATGGCGTGAATAACCAGGGTCACGCCAATGGCGATAATCGGTACCGCCCACCTGCGCACTCGCAAAACCACCAGCATCGCACCCAGCAACAGGGGGGCACAGATGAAAAATCCGATCTTCTCGACCAACAGGTAGTAGCCAAACAGGCCGCCCGCCACAATGACAAAAGCGCTCAACTGCCGAGGGGTGCGCACCCACTCCGGCACCACGTACCAGGGACCGCCGGCCTTGCGTCGCAAGGCTCCCACGGTTAACACCAGTCCGGCAATACCCAACCCAAGCGCAATGAATTGCGGAAACAAGGCCGGCCCGACCGGATCTCCCGGCATGGACGGAAATCCGCGGGTATTCCAGTAAATAAACGCCGCCAAAATCATCAGGCCGGCGCCGATCAGGGAATCATGGAGTTTCATGGGGCGGGATTCGGGATTGGGGATCGAGGATTGAGGGTCTACACCCTTCACCCTTTATGGTCAAAGACCGGTATCCCCTTGTGGGACACGCATTCACGGATTTTTGGACCCTTCACTCATTCACACCTTCACTCATTCACACCTTCACTGCGCCAACCCAAACTTCTTCATCAACACCCCGACCTCGGCATCGGTCTTGGCCATCATGGCGGCAAACTCGGTGGGCGGCAGATAGCGCATGCCGAATCCGCGGTTGACCATGAAATCCTTGTATTCCTTGCTGTCGTAGGCTTTTTTGATGGCAGCGACCAATCGATCTTCGATCGGTTTGGGCAGGTTTTTTGGTGCGCCGATGCCACGAAACACGCTGCTCACCCACTTCGATCCGGTCGCGGTTTTCACCGTGGGCACGTCGGGGAATAGCTGCGAGGGCACAGTGTCCATGATGCCAAGGCTGCGCACCTTGCCCGCTTCGATCAGTGCGCGCGCTTCGGGATGCGAGCCGGAGACAATCTCGACACCTCCCGCGACCAACTCCTGCAGCCCGGCCGCGTTACTCACGCTGGGAACCCAGGGCACATTGGTTGGTTCCACATTCAGGTCCGCGAGCAACCCGTAGAGCGACACCTGCCAGGACCCGCCGCGCGCGGTGCCGGTGCCCTTGAGTTTGCCGGGATTCTTGCGAATCGCATCGACCAGTTCCGGCAGAGTCTTGTAGGGTGACAAGGCACTCACCTGGACAGCCGCGGGGTCCACGTTGATCAAGCCAATCGGCGTGAAGCTATCGCCGTTCAACTTGGTCAGCCCCTGATGATGCATCTGGGTAATTTCGAAGGTCAGCACCCCGATCGTGTAGCCGTCGGGTACCGCGGTAGCAATCGCCTGATGGCCCACCACGCCGCTGCCCCCGGTGCGGTTTACCACGTTAACCGGCTGGCCGAGATCTTTTTCCAGCAAGGAGGCCATCATCCGCCCCACGGCATCGGTGCCGCCACCCGCTCCCCAGGGCACAATCAGCGTAATCGGTCGAGCGGGATAGTCGGCGCCGTGGGCGCCTGCGGACAAGGCCAACATGCCCACGAACAGGGCGGCAAAAACTTTTTTCATCGTCTCCTCAGCTCAATGTTTCCGGGCGAAATGTCCGCCCTCCCAGGCAAATCGGGAGATCGACCATTCGCAACGGATTTGTTTTTCGGCCCCCGGCCTTGGCGGCGACCTTGCGCCGCCAAGGCCGTTGTCGGCTCCGTGTCGGTTCGCGCCTGTCCGGAAAGGTGGCGATTCTAGGACAATCCGGCCTCTGTAACCAAGGAAACTGGATACGCCAGCGGGCCAAGAGGCTCGCGCGGCGGCGATGGACTATGAGGAGCGCAGAATCTTGAGCTTGGTTTCGCGACGCGAAGAGCGTTCGATAAATTCGCGGATTTGCGGATAAACGAATTCGCGGAACTTGCGTCCGCTGAATATTCCGTAATGTCCGATGCCTTTGGCCAGAAGATGCTTTCGAAGATCGGACGGTATGTTCCGGCACAACCCGTGCGCCGCCTCGGTCTGACCATTGCCCGAGATGTCGTCGAGTTCTCCTTCGATGGTGAAAAGTGCAGTTCCGCAGATTGCTTCCGGTTGAACCGGCGCACCACGCACGACCCACTGGCCCTTGGGCAGCAGGTACTCCTGGAAAACGACTTTGATCGTATCCAGGTAATACTCTGCCGGCATATCCAGTACCGCATTGTATTCGTCGTAAAAATTGCGATGGGCCTCGGCGCTTTCCCCATCGCCGCGAATCAGGTGCTGGTAGAACTGCCGGTGGGAATCGAGATGGCGATCCGAATTCATCGCCATAAAGCTGGCATGCTGGAGAAATCCGGGATACACCTTGCGCATGAAGCCCGGGTAGTTCATGGGAACACTCATGATGACTTTATCCGCAAACCACGAGTGCGGCCGACCTTGCGCGAAATCATTGACCGCGGTGGGACTGCGGCGGGTATCGATCGGCCCGCCCATCATGATCATGCCGCGCGGCATGGCAGGGTCGCGCTCCGCCGCCATGAGCGAAACGGCGGCCAGCACCGGAACGGTCGGCTGGCACACCGACATGACATACAGATCGGGGGCAAGAAAGCGGACAAATTCCCGTATGTACTCGACGTAATCGTCCAGATAAAAAACGCCCTTCGAAAGCGGCACCATCTTGGCATCCACCCAATCCGTTATCCACACATCGTGGTCCACCAGGGCCGTGCGCACCGTATCGCGCAGCAAGGTAGCGAAATGCCCGGACAGCGGCGCCACGATCAGCAATTTGGGCTGCGCGACGCTCGTTTCCTTGCGAAAATGCAGCAACTGGCAAAACGGCTTGTCGATCGCCACCTCGCGCGTCACCGAAACCGGCTTGCCGTCCATCATCACTTCCGTAATACCCCACTCCGGCTTCGGGTAACGCCCCATCAGACGCACGAACATCTCGTTGTTGGCGGCTAGGGTACGCGCGCCCGGCACATGGGACAGCGGACTGAACGGACTGGTAAAAAGATGTTTGGCGGTGTCGGCCCAAAACACCGACGAAGCAAGCAACGTTTTCTGAAGTTCGTGAATCTGGTAGATCATTCAGCCTCGCTTGCAAGTATTAGCGTCAATAGGATCGCGTCTGCCGGGATTTCGCAATGCGAAATCCTCAGGCGTCAATTTGACGCCCGACTGTAGTGACTCTGTCACAAAGCGTCAAGGAAGTTTCCGTCGCTTTTGACTACAAGGGCCCCAATGGCGCTTCTTGCATGGCAGCCACCTGCTCCCTCAGTTGCAAGACTTGTTCCTGCCAGTAGCGATTGGTATGAAACCAGGGAAATGCCGCGGGAAATGCCGGATCCTCCCAGCGATTCGCCAGCCATGCCGAATAGTGCATCAGCCGCAAAGTACGCAAAGCTTCCAGCAGATTCAACTCGCGCCGTTCGAACTCGAAAAACTCTTCATAGCCGGCCAGCACGTCGGACATCTGCCGCGTCATCGCGGCCCGGTCGCCGGACAACAGCATCCACAGATCCTGGAGCGCCGGGCCGTTGCGGGCATCGTCAAAGTCGACGAAATGCGGCCCGTCATCGGTCCACAAAACGTTCCCCGCATGACAATCGCCGTGCAGGCGCAAGGTCGTGTATTGACCGGCCCGGGCGAAACATTCACGCACTCCCGCGAGTGCCTGGTCCAGCACACTGAAGTAGGCAGGACGCAAATCGTCCGGAATGGCAACCTTCTCGCGTAAATAGGCGCTGGGCTCTTCGCCGAATGAATTGACGTCCAGCGCCGGACGACTTTCAAATTGACGCAGCGCGCCCACCGCATGGATGCGCCCGATGAAGCGGCCCATCCACTCCAGCGTATCCGGGTTATCGAGTTCCGGCGCCCGCCCGCCGCGCCGGGGATAGAGCGAAAACCGGAAATCGCCGAAGCGATGCAAAGTCGATTCCGCCAATCGCAGCGGCGGCACCACCGGAATTTCCCGCTCCGCGAGTTCTTCGGTAAATGCGTGGTCTTCCAAAATTTGCGCGTCGCTCCAGCGCCCCGGCCGATAAAATTTCGCCACCACCGGCTGCCCGTCTTCGATACCGACTTGATACACACGATTTTCGTAGCTGTTCAGCGCCAGCATGCGGCCGTCGCAAAGCAAACCAGTGGACTCGACGGCATTAAGAATCACATCCGGAATCAGCCCGGCGTAGGGAATGGTGTTTTCGCTCATCGCGCGACGATACGCGAAAACCTTGCTTCGGACTTAAAAAGCCATCACTGCGACATCCTTCATACACAAGGCCACTTTTGAGATTCTCCGGGTCTCCTTTGCGTTCTTTGCGATCTTTGCGTCTTCGCGTCGAGGTTTTGTTTTAAAGAAAATCCCAGACAATTCAAATGAAAATCTTGACGCAAAGACGCAAAGGTCGCAAAGAACGCGAAGAAAAGGCGAGAAATGCTATCTTGATTTTTCTTTGTGAACTTAAGGCGAAGCACTGACGGATGAGGCTGCTGCGTCAGAAGCGCTTGCCTTTGACCTAGTGCGATGCCGAACCCGCCTGCACGGTTTCCGCCACTTGCACATTCATCACCCGGCACTCCTCAAGCAAACCCAAAATACTGGTGCTGACCACAGCCAGGTCATCGCCCGGATCCAGGCGCCAGAAATACTCGGGTTTGGCCGTATCGAAGGGCGAAGTCAGGCGCACGCGCACGCTCGCGTCCGAGAAGGCTGCGACCGAGGCCTCCGGCTCTCCGACACTCGCGCGGAATTTTTTCAGCGCATTGCTTAAAAACAACTGAAATCCCAGTTCCCGCTCGGCGAACCTTCCGGCCGCCAGCGCGCGGTAGAGGCTCATCGGCGCGCGCGGGATAGGCAGCAGGGACAGTCCCTCTTGGGCCAGGCTGGCTGCCAGGGCCTTGGTAAACGCCATCCCCCAGGAGCCGATGTTCGCGGGCCGGATCGAGGAGGTTGGCATCTGGGGCGTTCCGATCGAGGCGCCCAGCAGGAATCGCAGGTGGACCTGCTCATCCCCAGACGTCACATCAATGGCTTGCGGGGTTAATTCGAGCGCGGCAAAGTCCTTCGCGAAATTTCCGGTGGCAAATCGGTAAAGCAAGCTCGGCTTCAGCGCCCCCAGTTGCTGTGCCGAAACCAGTGCGTTGCTCAAGCCAAGGCTCTTCGATTCGCCCAGCGCCCCGTGATCCTCCAGCAATTTCTGCAATACCGGAATTTCGGGCACCACGCCGGACATCCGGGCCTCGCATCCGCCTGATACAAAAACGATCGGCAGGGCAAACAATCGAAGGAACATCGGCTGCCCTGCTCCGGTATCGAACAAGCGATCCAGGCATTGCTCCAGATCCCGGTACTCTTGATCGCCCCGCGCTTCCGAGAACGCGGCAACAATGGTTGCGTCATCGCCATGGACAAGTGCCTCGGCCATCCATTCGGTACTGGCCGCCGCAATGCGTTGCAGCGCGTCAGAAGCGCGCCGCGCACCCGAGTCCGCGCGTGAACTGGAAAGTTTAGCGGCGTACGCAGGCTGTCTCGGATCGGGAAGGCTTTTCAAATGGGCTGTCATCCTGAGGTGAATTCTAGTGGAAAGCGAAATGCCCCTTGACTCTGCACGAATTTAGGATAAGAGTATCAATGGCGCCGTCGGTGCGTCTTCCTGACAATCTGGCGACCACGATTCGGGTAATGCAGAACCCACCAAATAAACCTAAGAGGGGGAGTTGAGCTATGTGGTTAAACGATAACGAACTAAAACGAACAGTTAGTGCGAAAGAGGCATTTCCATCGCCGGTGCCAACGCAGATCGTCTCCAACGGCGAATACAATCCGCTGCCGCAGACTGAAAAGCAGTGCCAGGTCGAAGGCCGCATCAAGGAGATGGCCGACAAGTACGCGCACAAACTTAATATGGATCGGCGCAGTTTTCTGAAAACGGCGTCCGGCATGGCAGTGGCCTTTCTTGCCATGAACGAAGTGTTCGGTCCAGTCTGGAATGTGTCGGAAGCGGAAGCCGCGGATAGAGACATGGCCGATGACCGCGCCAAGTCGCTCAAGGGTCAGTTTATTTTCGACGACCAGACCCACTTCGTGCGCGACGATTTCGACAAGGAAGGACTGGTCGGTCTGGGCAAGTTTGCCAGCGAGCACTGGAATCCGGACATGCTGAAGGACATTCCACTGGTGCTTCAGCGTTACAAGTTCCAGAACTACCTCAAGGAAGTCTATCTCGACAGCGACACCAAGGTTGCCCTGCTCTCCGGCGCACCCTTCGATGACCCGAGCTGGTGGCTGCTCAGCAACGATCAGATCATGCAGGCCCGCGCCGCCATCAACAAGGTCGCCGGGTCGCGTCGTATGTTCGGCCACACAGTCATCACGCCGGGACAAGACGGCTGGATGGACGAAGTGGATCGCGGCATTGCCGAGTTAAAGCCCGATTCCTGGAAGTGCTACACGGTGGGTGACCCGCTATCGCCTTCCACCAAAGGCACCGCATGGCGCCTGGACGACGAGAAGCTGGTCTATCCCTGGTACGAAAAGGCCGTCAAATCCGGTATCAACACCATTTGTATCCACAAGGGGTTGCTACCACAGGATTACGAAACATCCTGGCCCGGTGTTTGGAAAAATGCCACCGTGGACGATGTGCTCAGGGCCGCAAAAGACTGGCCGAACATCAATTTCATCATCTACCACGGCGCGATGCGCACTTTCCTGGAAGATCCGGCCAATTCTCAGGAAAAATTCGAACGCACCGGACGCAATGACTGGACCACTGATGTGTGCGAACTTTCCTCCAAACATGGCCTCAAGAACGTGTACGCCGAACTCGGCACCACCTTTGCGACCGTGGCGGTGACCGCCCCAAGATTGGCGGCAGGAATGATCGGGCAGTTTGTCAATCACATGGGTGCGGATCACGTCGTCTGGGGTACGGACTCGGTGTGGTACGGTAGCCCGCAATGGCAGATCGAAGCCTTCCGCCGCCTGGAAGTGCCCGAAGACATGATGAAGAGATTCGGCTGGAAGACCAAGCTGGGCGCCGCGGATGGCAAGGTCAAGAACATGATCTTCGGCGAGAACTCGGCCAAGCTGTACAAGTACAAGATCCAGTCGGAGTACGAGCAACTTACCACCGACAAACTCGCGCTCATGAAGCAGCATTACGAGGCTGAGGGCGTGGAGCGGAACAATACTGCCTTCGGTTACGTGGGAACCAAAACCGCCTGATCGAACATCATTAGGCAATCTTCACGGGGAGCTTCGGCTCCCCGTTTTTTTGGGGCACTCGCCGCGCAGCCAACAAGCGGAAGAAAAAAAGCCGAGGGATCCCGACCTTGCTTGAAGGATTTTTCTTCCGCAAAAAATCTTGGGGAAACACTGAACAAGTCCCAAAATGTCATTCCCGTGGAAACGGGAATCCAGAGTTTTCAAAGGAAACTGGTTCCCTGCCTTCGCGGGGAAGACACTTATTCGTGTTTCCCTAGCCGCCCGGCTTCCAGGCTTTTGCCATGGCAACGGCTTTCTGCACGTCTTCCGGCTTGAGTTTCTTCGCGACTTTTTCCATCTCTTCCATGGTGTAGTGCTTGTCGCGTTCCTTGGTGGCGGGATTCAAGGCGGAAATCGCCAGCCACATGTATCCAGCCACGGGATCTTTGGCAACACCTTCGCCTTTGGCCGTCATGATCCCCACGTAATACTGCGAGCGCGCGTTGCCTTGATTCGCGGCCTTGAGAAACCATTTGATCGCCTCGCCCTGGTTGCGCTCGAGGCCGTAGCCATGGTGGTAGAAAAATCCCAGGAAATACTGGCCCTCCACGTCATTTTTCTCGGCAAACTCCCGGAAAACCACCAGCGCCTTTTTGTAGTCGCCTTCACCGTAGGCCTGAATTGCCTCCCCCATGTCCGCGCGGGCAAGCAGCGGCAGTATCAACATCAACAGAGCAATGAATCGAATCATGTTTTCCTCGAATCGGTTAAATAGGCAAACGCCCGCAGCGGCAATAGACTGAGCTGACGGGGTGCAATTCTAACGCGCCAGAGACAGGGCGGGATTACAAGGAAGGAAGGGGCGCCGGAACCGCCTTCCAATTTGTCGTCAGGACAGTCCGTCCCGACCGAACCCGGAATCGGGTTCACAAGGTGAATGACCATTTGCAGACGGTACCCCATTTGCTGCGTGGGTCCGTACACATGTAAGGCAGTCAAAACCGCCTTTTCGCCTGCACCAAGCGCATGAACTGCAGTCCCGGGCGCTGGATAAAATTCTGTTCCTGATTTCGCGAACTGTAAAGCGAATAATTTGTTGGCCCGACCTGCGCGATTTGCAATGCTGGTGTATCGTTGTCAGGATTGTCCGCATCGCTCCCGCCGCTGCAATGCAGCGGGCGCGTTCCTCGATCACGAACTCGCACGCTCCGGAGAGTCCCTCATGACCCGAACCCATCGTGTTTCTTGCCTGATCGCGGTATGGTTTTGCGCCTGCCCGGTGCTCGGCGCCGAGTTGCGCGTTGAGCTTGATCGTCTGGCCGACCAACTAGAACCCAGGGTCATCGAATGGCGGCACGACATTCATCAGAATCCGGAATTGGGCAACCGGGAATTTCGCACCGCCGAGAAAGTTGCGGCCCACCTGAAATCCCTTGGACTGGAAGTCAAAACCGGTGTCGCGCACACCGGCGTGGTCGCGCTTCTCAAGGGCGGCAAGCCCGGCCCGACGCTTGCGTTACGCGCGGATATGGACGCGCTGCCGGTAACGGAGGAAGTGGACCTGCCCTTCGCCTCGAAAGTCAAAACTATCTGGGCCGGCAAGGAAACCGGAGTCATGCATGCCTGCGGGCACGATACCCACGTTGCAATACTCATGGGTGTTGCGCAAGCACTCGCTGCGGTGAAGGACAACCTGCCCGGCCGCGTGAAATTCATCTTCCAGCCCGCCGAAGAAAGCCCGCCGCCCGGTGAAGAAGGCGGTGCGGCTCTCATGGTCAAGCAAGGCGTCATGGAAAATCCAAGACCGCAAGCCGTCTTCGGATTACATATCACGTCGATCATCGAAACCGGCACCATCGGCTATCGTCCTGGCCCGATCATGGCTGCGGCAGACATACTTCGCATCACCGTTCAGGGCCGGCAGACCCACGGCTCCGCACCGTGGTCGGGGGTGGACCCGATCGTCATCGCCTCGCAAATTGTCCTGGGCTTGCAAACCATCGTCAGCCGCCAGATCAACGTCACTCACGAGCCGGCCGTCGTGACCATCGGCGGCATCGACGGCGGCAACCGCTTCAACATCATTCCCGACAAAGTGGAAATGGTCGGCACCGTGCGCACCTTCGACGAAAAAATGCGCGACGACATCCACCGCCGCATCAAACTCACCGCCGAAAATATCGCCGCCGCCGGGGGCGGCACTGCCATCGTCTCGATCGAAAAACCCTATGCCGTCACCGTCAACGATCCGACCCTGACAGAGCGGATGCTGCCAACGCTCAAACGAGTCGCCGGCGAGAAAAATATCGTCCTGCGCCCCAAGACCACCGGCGCGGAAGATTTCTCTTTCTTCGCCCAACAAGCGCCCGGCTTGTTCATTTTCCTGGGCGGCTCTCCCAAAGGCACAGACCTGACCAAGGTCGCCTACAACCATTCGCCGCGTTTCTTCGTCGAAGACTCTGCGATGAAGCTCGGCATGCGCGCGCTGCTGAATTTGACGGTTGATTACCTGGAAGGACGTTGAAGGCGTGAACTGACAAAAGCGTGAAGGGTGAATGAGTGAAGGGTGTGAAAATCAGTGAAGGGGGAAGGGTGATTAAAGCGTGAAGGGGGAATGAGTGAATGAGTGAAGGGTGAAAAGCTTGACCACTACAAGCCTCAAACCCGATCCTCGATCCTCGATCCTCGATCCTCGATCCTCGATCCTCGATCTTCGATCTTCGATCCTCAATCCTTGCTTTTCCGCCTCACGCTTCACGCCTCACGCCTCACGCAAAAATGAACTACCTCGCCCACCTCTTTCTCTCCGAGCCAACCGAAGATGCCTGGCTCGGCAGCCTGATGGGCGATTTCGTCAAAGGGCCACTCGACGGGCGCTACGGAGCGCAGGTCACCCGCGCGATCGCCTTGCACAGGAAAATCGACACTTTTACCGACGCGCACCCAACGGTGCAAAGGAGCAAGGCACGGGTGAGTGCAGATCGACGACGCTACGCGGGAATCATGATCGATATGTTCTACGATCATTTCCTGGCCAAACATTGGCAAGACTTTCACCACGAACCGCTCGATACGTTTACTACCCGCTTCTACGAATTGTTGTTGCGCAACCACGCGCTGCTTCCGGCCAGACTTCAGCATGTGGCGCCTTTCATGGCACAGCACGACTGGCTGGGCTCCTACGCGGAACTCGACGCCGTGCGCATCGCACTTGATCGAATGGGAAAACGACTCAAACGCGAAAACCGGCTGCTTGGCTCCGCTGACGAATTGCTGGAAAACTATGATCTATTGGAAACCGACTTCCGGGACTTCCTCCCGGAAGTCCGCTGCTTCGCACTCAGGAACCAATGAATATGTCCCAAAATGTCATTCCTGTGAAAACGGGAAACCAGGTTTTTCAAAAACATCTGGTTTGGTTGACTGTTCACCCTTGCCCGTTGCCCGTTCACCCCTCACTCCTGACCCCTCACGGTTCACCGTTTACCAATCACCGTTCCCCGTTCGCTACTCACCTGTCACCGTTCGCCGTTCACCGTACTCACACCACGCCCGACGATCCGCCGTCATGGGGCGGCTTGCCGGCGAGTTTGGTGCGAGGGCGAACGCAGGAAAAATAGCGCCCCGTTTTCGGTTGGCCAGGCCCTGCCTGATATTCAGTTGCGAATTTCATTGGCGTAGTCATCGTTGTTTCGAGGTCCGATCGATTCCGGGGCGTGTTCACCCAACAGTGCTCTGAGCGTGGACAACGCGCGCCGGATCGTCGTCTTGACGGTGCCCAGCGGCATACCGGTTTCCTGAACTATCTCCGCATGAGTCATACCGCGGAAAAAAGCCAGCGCCACCAGTTGCCGTTCCGGCGCAGGTAACTGCGCCAGTGCCCGACGGGTAGCACTGCACCGGTCGAAGGCCTCGAGAAGTTCGGCGGGGTCACCGATATCCGACCCTGGCTCACCTGCCAGGGCGTGCGGATCGTCACTCCCTACCGCCTCATCGCGCCGGCGCAAGGCATCGAGCGCACGCAAACGCGCGATCATCAGCAACCACGCCATCGGCAGCCCCCGGGCCGCGTCGAAGCGTTCCGCATCGCGCCAGACCTGAACGTAGACGTCCGCGGTCACCTCTTCCGTCAGTCCGCCGTCCCGGCTTCCACACATGCGCCGCGCGACTGCGTACACGCGGGAGAGTGTGGCGTCATAAAACTTCTCGAGCGCCCGTTCATCGCCGCGCGCGATCGCCACCAGCCAGTTGGCCAGTTGCGCAGTCTGTTCCTCATCCCGGACCGAGTCTGGAGGGTTCGCGGGCGCCGGCTTGGCGGGCACCACAAACTCGCGAGATTCAAGGGATTTTTCCGCCGATTAAATTATGGTCCTCGACATACCGTCCGGCCGGCGCAGCGTGGGGACGCCCCGGCCAGGCGCTCCTGTTTCCTGAAAGTGTATACGCAGAAACCCGGCATCCGGATTTCGACCGGCCCGGTCCCGCCGCGCAAGGCCTTGCCTCTTGCGGCCCCACGGCACCGCCAACGGCGGACGACGGCAGCGCCCCGAAGAAAGTTTGGCACCTGCGAAGCAGGGATTCGATTGACGATGCCGGGTTCAGCCGGAATTACGCAACGATTTCGAATCTGGATTTTCGGGACGGCGCAAACAAAAAATCCAATTTGCAAGGTCACCCGTAATGCACCTCAGACGCCGGTCCGAACCAGAAGATTCATCACGGCGACGTCTGGCAACGCCATGCCCGAGCGATCCGATTCATTTATGCACCGGATCCATCGGCGCCTGGCATTTTCGGTTAATTTCATTTGAGGAGAAATCCATGTCAATAAAGTTCCTGCCCCTTGCGGCCGCCCTGGCCGCCGCGCTGACGCTCGGGTTGCCCGCGGCCCATGCGGCCAGCCATCGCGAAGCGCCTTTCATCACTACGCAACCCAAGGTCGACGGTACCGACTTCTATATGTTCCGTTCCTACGAACAGGGCCGTGGCGATTACGTCACATTGATCGCGAACTACATCCCGCTGCAGGACGCCTACGGCGGTCCCAACTATTTCCAGATGGATGCCAACGCGCTGTACGAGATTCACGTCGATAATGACGGCGATGCGATGGAGGACATCACCTTCCAGTTCCGCTTCAGGAACAATATCGAGGATATCGCCCTGAACATCGGCGGCAAGAAGGTCTCGATACCGCTGATTCAGGCCGGCCCTCTCGCCGCGGGCAACAATGTGTCACTGAACGTGAAGGAGAGTTACACGATCGATGTGGTTCGCGGCCACCGGCGCGAAGGCCACGGCCTGCGCCGCGCGGTCACCAACGCCTCGGGTGGCGGACGCGAATTCATCAAACCTGTTGACTTCATCGGCACCAAGACCTTCGGTCCGCTCGATTCGGATGCCGGCTACGAAGCCTATGCCGCGCAATACCTGTACAACGTCAACATTCCCGGCTGCGCCAGTACCGGCAAGGTATTCGTCGGTCAGCGCAAGGATCCGTTCGTGGTCAACCTTGGTCGTACCTTCGATCTGATCAATCTCAATCCGCTCGCCACCGGCGGCGGCGTGGACAATCTTGCCGACAAGAACGTCACCGCTATCGCACTCGAAGTGCCGGTCGCCTGCCTCGCCACCGGCAACGACCCGGTCATCGGCGGCTGGACCACCGCCAGCCTGCGGCAGGCGCGCCTGCTCGACGGCACACCGAAGTCCGGACTGCAGACTACTTCAAAAGAGGGCGGCCACTGGGTACAGGTTTCCCGGCTTGGTATGCCGCTGGTCAATGAAGTGGTGATCGGCCTGAAGGACAAGGATCGCTTTAACGGAGCCAAACCGAAGGACGACGCTCAGTTCGCCGACTACGTTACCAACCCGACCTTGCCGGCGCTGATTGAACTGCTGTTCAACGTCCCGGCACCGACTAATTTCCCCCGCAACGACCTCGTCATCGCGTTCCTGACTGGTGTACCGGGCATCAATCAACCCAAGAACGTCAAGCCATCCGAAATGCTGCGGCTCAACACTTCGACCCCTGTCACGCAGACCAATCAGAATCCGCTGGGCGTGCTGGGTGGTGATAACGCCGGTTTTCCGAACGGTCGGCGCCCGGGCGACGACGTGGTGGATGTTGCGTTGCGGGTCAGCATGGGTGTGTTATGCACGCTCAACATCGGATGCACGCCGGCCGATGCCCCAGCCGGTGGGGCGGCATTCACCGATGGCGGCACCAACACCTCGGCCGCCAATTTTGACCTCAAGTTCCCCTACCTGCGCACGCCGATACCCGGCGACCGCGACCTGTAAGCGGAGGCATTCATGATCAGGACATTTCGTTTACCAGGACCAGGGCTTTTCCGATCAATCATGGCGGGTCTCGCACTGCTGGCATTGAGTGCCTGCGGAGGCGGTGATTCCCCTCCATCACAGCAGTCAACACTGGACGCCGACGCTTCGGCGTCGGCGAGTGTGGCAGCCTTCACCGCGTTCACCCAGCAACAGATTGCCAGCGGCTCGGAAGCGGTCGAACCGCGTCCGGTGCAGGGCATCACTGCACCCGTGTCGGACGCAACCGAACCCGCGGCAATCTGAGGCAGCGCAACGATGCCAACATTCTGCATCGGCCGCGCAGCGCTGGCGATTCTCGCAATCGCCAGCGCTGCCGGTGCGCACCCCGCTTTTTCCGCCGGCGGCGAGCCGGCTCTCACCAAAAATCCCGCGCGCGACGAGGTGGTGGAAACCCAACTGCTTGCGCCCGCGCTCAAACTTCCCCTTAAAGAACTTGCTCTAACGCAAAACCCAAAGCAGCTTTCCGTGGCGGCGCGAGCTGTTGCGGCCCAACGCATGATCGAAGCCGGAAGGGCCAATGGCGACCCCCGAACACTTGGCTACGCGGAGGCGCTGCTGGAGCCCTGGCGCGAGAATGCCGCCTCACCTTCGGAAGTGCTGGTGCTGCGGGCTACGATTCAACAAGCTCGCCATCATTTTGCGCGAGCGCGCGAAACTCTCGACCTCGTCCTCGCTCGGGATGCGCGACACCCTCAGGCGCTGCTTACTCGCGCCACGATCGCCACCGTGACTGGCGACTACGAAAACGCGCGCCGCGATTGTGAAATGCTGCGTCCGCTTGCGGCCGACGCCGCGGCCGTTTGCAGCGCGGGGATCGATGCCTTGACCGGAGAAGAACAACGCGCCCTCGATATCCTGCACATCGCGGCCGGCCGAACACAGGGGGCAATGCGGGCGTGGGCGCTTGCAGTCCTCGCGCAAGTATTCGAACAACGCGGAAAAATGGATGCCGCGCTGGAAACCTATCGCGCTTCGCTTGCCCTTGATGACGAACTGGTCACGCGAGTGGCGTATGCCAACCTGCTTTTTTCGCAGCGCCGGACTGCCGACGCGCGAGTAGCGCTGGCCGATGCCCCGCCTGCGGACGCGGTTCTGCTGCTGCGCTGGCAGATCGCGCGGGCACTCGACGAGCCGACCGAGGCACTTGGCGATCAATTGCGCGAGCGCTTTGCGCTGGCCTACGCGCGCGGAGAATTGGTGCATGCTCGCGAGGCCGCGCAATTCGCGCTTGAAGAGGGCCGCATTGCCGATGCCCTGCGCCTGGCGCGAGAGAATTGGTCGGCGCAGCGCGAACCGGCCGACCTGCTGGTTCTGCACCGCGCTGCCCAAGCGGCGAACGACAAGGCAGCCAAGATCGAGACAACCCGTTGGTTGCATCGAACCCGGCTCCACGACGTGCGCCTTCCGATATGAGTACGCCATACATCACGACGTCTATACGTTTGCTGATCTCCGGGGCGGCGATGCTGCTTGCCATGGGCCTTCCCTGCGCGGGGTTGGCGCATACTTCCAGTACCGCTTATTTGCATATCGACGCGTCGGTGGGAACTGCCGTGCCGCTGACCTGGCGGATCGCCCTGCGCGACCTGGATGCGCTGCTTGACCTGGACGCCAACCTGGACGGTCGTCTTACCTGGGGTGAAGTGGAAGATGGAGAGGACGACATTCTCGCCATGGCACTTCGGTCGCTACGTGTTGAGCAGAAAGAGACCGAATGCCCGCTGGCTTTTGAGTCGCCGCGCTTTGTCCGCCTCGACGGCAACGGATTCGTGTCCATGGCCGGACAAGCGAGTTGCCCGCAAGCGGTCTCCGCCATTCGCCTCGACTATCGATTTTTCGCCGGCATCGATCCATCCCACCGTGTGCTGGTCAGTACACCCCAATCCGCGCAACCGCTCCTGTTATCCCCGGGCTCGGCGCGAGTGATATCCGTCATGGGTAGCGTGGTCGAAACCGGCGCGGCGCGAACGGAAAATGGTTTTGGCGCCCTGTTTGCACAAGGTGTCACACACATTCTCGGTGGATTCGACCACATATTATTTCTGGTCGCCCTGTTGCTGCCGGCGACGATGACCCGTCGCAATGGGAGCTGGGTGGCCTGCGTGGCGCTCGCTCCCGCGCTGGGCCAGGTGGCGCGGATCGTCACCGCGTTCACGGTGGCACATTCGATGACGCTGGCGTTGGCGAGTTTTGGTCTGCTGCGGATATCGTCGGCCGTTATCGAACCCATGATAGCCGCAAGCATTCTGGCGGCGGCTCTGAACAACCTGCGCCCGGTGCTGAGGCAGCACCTGGTTTGGGCGGCCTTTGCCTTTGGTCTGATCCACGGATTTGGATTCGCTGAAGTCCTCGCTCCTCTAGAACTTACGGCGGCCGATCTGGCCTTGGCATTGGCGGCCTTCAATCTGGGCGTGGAAGGGGGACAGTTGCTGATTGTTGCCGTGGTCATGGCGCCGCTCGCGGCGGCGCGCGGCTGGCGGCACTATCCGCGCTGGGTGCTGGGGGCGGGATCGATCGGCCTCGCACTGATCGCCTGCGGATGGATGGTGGAAAGACTGTTCGATGTCCCGGTATTTGCGCTAGGCTGACGCTTCAGCCCATCCAAACAAAAAACTAGCTGCTCGCACCGAACGTTCATGCTGGATCACACAACAACCCGGCAATTGTTGCTGACCGTCGCCGCCCGCAGGGCGGGTTCGGCGGAAGCCTTCGAGCAGTTATACCGGGAATACGCTCCGTTACTGCTGGGTGTCGCGCGTCGCATCGTGCGCCGGCGTGAACTGGCCGAAGAAGTGCTCCATGATGCCTTCACTAAAATCTGGCAAGGCGCCGGCTCCTTCGATCCGCTTGGCGCCCCGCTTGGCTGGATGACGGCCATCGTGCGCAACCGGGCGCTTGATCTGATCGAGAGCCACGATATGTCCCGAGTATCCTCCTACCACGACACCATCGACGATGACCCGGACGGCGCGCTGGACCGCTTGTTCGAATGGGATGCGCCGATGGAGGAGGGTCTTGACCGTCGGCGCATCGCGCACTGGTTGCGCATCTGCCTGGGTGAACTCGACGCCGTCGAACGCCAGTCGCTGGTGCTCGCCTACGAACACGGGCTCTCGCACGGAGAACTCGCCAGGCACATTGCCAAGCCCCTGGGAAGCGTCAAGACGTGGATCCGGCGCGGCATGGCCAATCTTCGCGACTGTGTCGAGAGTTGCCTGGGAGGTGGGCGATGAAGCTTTCCCGCAGCCCGCAACTGGATGCCCTGTGCGGCGAACATCTGCTGGGCACCCTGCGTGGACCGGCCCGTCGCCGCTTCGAGCGCGCGCTGCGCGATGATCCGCTGGTGGCACTAAGGTATCAATACTGGCAGCAACTGTTCGCGCTGCGATATTCCAACTCCATAGCGACCCAGCCATCGGCGAGTGTCTGGAGCCGGCTCTCGCGCGAACTCGACCTCCAGCGCTACCGGGTGCCCTGGTTCAGGCGTCTGGGAATATGGCGGATCTGGGCGGGCCTCGCTACTGCTGCATTGATACTGGCGCTGTCGGTCAACTTGCTGCTGCCTCGATTCGCGTCCGAGTTCACGGACATCGCACAACTGGTCGGCGAGGACAAGAATATGATTGTCACCGCCGCCGTGTCCGCCGATCGCAAACTGCTGACCCTGCGCGCGTTGCGCCCAGTGGTCGCCGGTCCGAGCCAGAGTTACGAATTGTGGCTGTTGCCGGCAAGCGGCGAAGCGCCGATTTCGCTCGCCGTACTGGGCCAGCTTGATGCCCGGTTCACCCTGCCGGCACCCCATGGGCCACGAATACTTGCCGGAGCCAGGTTCGCCGTGTCCGTCGAACCCGCCGGAGGCTCGCCATCGGGCGCACCAACCGGGCCGATTATTCTGGTCGGCGCCATCAAGATGTAGGAAACATTTTCTCGATATCGATGCTTGTTATCGTCAATGCCCGCATGTCATGTTCCCCGTTCCCGGTTCACCGTTCGCCGATTACCGTTCACCGTTCACCGTTCACCGATCACCGTTTACCGTTCACCGTTTACCGATCACCGTTTACCATTCACCGTCCACCGCCCTCAAAGCGCCGGCCGATATTGCGCCCACGGCCGAATTTTTTCGAATGCCCGCGAAGCCTGCAACACACGCAGGTCGCGATGCCGCCCGGCCACGATCTGCAGTCCAACCGGCAGGCCTGAGGGCGTAAAACCGCATGGGCAGGTTGCCGCCGGCAGCCAGGTCAGGTTGAACGGATAGCTGAAACCCGCCCAACGAATCCAGTCCCATGGGTGTTGCTCCCAGTGCGGCGGCATTTGGCGCTCGGCCGGAAAGGCAGCCACCGACACAGTCGGCGTGAGCAGAAGATCGTAGCGCTCGAAAAACGCCCGCACCTTGTCGTAGAACGCCAGGCGCTCGCCGTCGTTGCGACAATATTGCTCGGCGCTGTATTGCATGCCGTGACGGGTCAACGCCACCAGACCCGGATCCATTTTTTCCGCCCATTGATCGAGCAGTGGCGCCAGCCGGCTGGCGAAGTTGGCGGCAAAATGCAGATGCTCTATCTCGATGGGATTGTCCCAGCCCGGCACCACTTCTTCCACTTGGCAACCGAGTTCCTGAAACGCCAGCGCCGCCTTGCGCACCGGCTCGGCGACTTCGGCATCCACTTTCAGATAACCGAGGTCCGGGCTGTAGGCCACTCTTAGTCCCGCAATGCCCTGCTCCAAAGCAGCAAGATAATTTTCCGGCGGCGCTTCCAGACTGGTCATGTCGCGATCATCGGGGCCGGCCATGGCCTGCAACATCAGTGCCGCGTCCGCTACCGTGCGTGTCAGCGGTCCGACATGCGAAATAAAACCGTTCGCGGGCAGCGGCCAATAGGGCACGCGCCCATGTGAGGGCTTGAAACCATAGACGCCGCAAAACGCCGCCGGCATACGAATCGACCCCGCGCCGTCGGAACCCTGATGGATCGGCCCAAATCCGCTCGCCGCACACACTCCCGCCCCGGCGCTCGAAGCGCCGGCATTCATGCCGTGTTTCCAGGGGTTGTGGGTAATGCCGGTCAGCGGACTGTTGCTCACCCCGCTCCAGCCAAATTCCGAGGTGGTGGTCTTGCCGATGGAAATAGCGCCCGCCTCACGCAGCCGTTCGACGTGGGCGTGATCGATATCCGGCACACGGTCGCGATAAATATGCGACCCCGCCATGGTGAGCACGCCTTTGGTGAAGGCAAGATCCTTGATCGTCGTGGGTATGCCGTGCAACAGGCCCGATAAGTTGCCGCGCATCACACCCGCTTCGGCTTCACGCGCCGCTACCATCGCGGAGTCGAAGGTCGGCGTGCAGATGGCATTGAGTTTCGGGTTGAGCCGCTCAGCGCGAGCGATGGTGGCCCGCATCAATTCCACTGGCGAGATTTTCTTCTGACGGATCAGACCGACCAGTTCCGTCGCCGGGGTAAAACAGAGTTCTTCATCAGTCATGGCCACCATCCTTGGGTAGTCCCGATATCAAATTGCTCCGGCAACTCGCAATCGCTCGCACTCCTCGCGCGACAGACCGAGTACCTCCGTGAGCACTTCATCGGTATGTTCCCCCAGCAGGGGCGGCGGGAGTTCATAGACCGGCGGGGTCTCCGACATCCGGATCGGATTCGCGACCATGGCGAGCGTTCCGGAAGGGGCATAGGGCATTTCGAACTTCATTCCGCGGGCGCGAACCTGCGGGTCTTCGAATACCTTGTCCATATGATAAATCGGCCCGCAGGGCACGCCGACTTTGGCTAGCTTTTCCGTCCAATCCTGCACCGCGCGTTGCAGGAATATGGCCTCCAGAATGGGAGTGATTGTCTCCCGGTTGCGCACCCGCGCCGAGTTGGTGGAAAAACGCTCGTCGCGCGCCAGCTCCGGCCGGCCCGCGGCTTCGCAGAATTTGATGAACTGCGAATCGTTCGCTGCCGCCACGATCAAATAACCGTCCGCACAGCGGAACACCTGCGAGGGCAGCACACTCGGATGTACGCCACCGTTACGCTGGGAAATCACCCCTGCGCCCAGATAGGCCGACGCAATATTCGTCATCGACGCCACACCTATATCCAGCAGGCTCAGATCGATGTACTGCCCCGTCCCACCCTGCTGACGGTGAAATAAAGCGGCGAGCACCGCAATGACCACGTAATGCGCGGTAATCATGTCGATCACTGCCACACCGGCCCGCTGCGGATCGGTGTCGGGCTTGTCCTCCGGTTCCCCGGTCACGCTCATCAAGCCGCACATCGCCTGCGCCACCGGATCGTATCCCGGGCGCTGCGCGTAAGGCCCGGTCTGGCCAAATCCGGTGATCGAGCAATAAATCAGGCCGGGATGGATTTTGCGCAATGACTCATAATCAAGGCCGTGTCGCGCAAGATCGCCCACCTTGTAGTTTTCCACCAGCACGTCGCTTTTTTGCGCCAGCATGCGAACCAGCCGCTGGCCGTCGGAGCAGGAGATATCGATGGTCACCGATTTTTTGCCGCGATTCGCCGCCGCGAAATAGGTGCTCTCGCGGGTATCTCTCCCTTCGGCATCCTTGACATAGGGCGGTGCCCATTCGCGAGTATCGTCGCCCCGTCCCGGCCGCTCGACCTTGATCACCTCCGCACCCAGATCCGCCAGCGTCTGCGTCGAAGTCGGCCCTGCCAGCACACGCGACAGATCAAGCACCCGGATGCCCTTCAAGGGGCCGCTCATGGGTGTTCCAAAAACATTAAAAACCTTGACGCAAAGGCGCAAAGACGCAAAGAAAGGCAAATTCGAAAAACAGACATTAATGAGTTCATATCGAAGTTCATCTCGGCACGTCTGATAAAACGCTGCATTCGCGAGCCACTCTCCCACCACCATTTCGCCATTTATGTTTTCCTTTGCGTCTTTGCGCCTTTGCGTCAAGAGATTTTCCCGAACCCGGGGCCGGCTAATCCGCCGTCGCGCCGGAGTATTTCACAATCGGCGCCCATTTCACCACCTCCTGCCGGATAAACGCCGCAAATTCCTGCGGCGTGCTGGACCTTGGCTCGAATCCCGCAGCAACAAATTTCTGGTTGGTCGCTGGATCAGCGATTGTTTGGGCAATGGCGCGCTGCAAGCGGTTGATAATCGGTTCCGGTGTTTTCGCCGGCACAAAAATTCCCAGCCATGAGTGGGCGCTATAACCCTTGAGCGCGGATTCATCCAGTGTCGGCACATCCGGCAACAGCGGCGAACGACTGGTGCCGGTCACCGCCAGTGCACGCAATCTCCCGCCTCGCACATGTGGCAGCGAGGCGGCAATACTGTCGAACATGACCTGAACGCGCCCACCGACCAGGTCGAGCAGAGCGGGCCCGCTGCCTTTGTACGGCACGTGCAGTATCTGGGTGCCCGCCATGCGGTCGAACAAGGCCGCCTCCAGATGCGAAACCGAGCCGCTGCCATGAGAGGCAATGTTCAATTCTCCCGGTTTACTTTTGGCCAACGCAATCAACTCGGTCACCGTCGTGGCCGGCACGTCGCGATTCACCAGCAAGACATGCGGCGCATTGGCCACCAGGGACACAGGCGCCAAGTCCTCCAGCCGGTAATTGAGCTTCGAATACAAAGTGGCGGAGATGGCGTAAATCGAGGCCGGCCCCATGAGCAGGGTGTAGCCGTCGGGCGCTGCGCGGCTGGCGATTTCCGCGCCCAGATTGCCGCCCATCCCGGGCTTGTTTTCGATCACCACCGGTTGGCCGAGCCGTGCGCCAAGCTGCTCGGCCGTGAGCCGGGACAACACATCCGTCGCCCCACCCGGCGGAAACGGCACGATCATGCGCAGCGGTTTCTCAGGATAGTCCGCAAGGACAAGTGCTGGTTGCAGAAAACCAGCAAGCACCGCCAAAACCATGCACGCCAATTGCCGCATTGGTTGCTCCTTAAATTTGTTGAATCACGGACGTCACGGGGTGCACGGAGGCAAAACAACGGCAATGAAATATCAGGGATCAGAGAGACTCAGGATTGGAGCCCCGGGGGCAATTTCCCACGGGTACCACGTACCTTAATGCAGTCGTGGACAGTCGCGATGGGCGACGCCCTCCACCCAGCCACCCTCGTTCTCGACATTCTCCGTGTTCTCCGTGACCTCCGTGATTCAACCTGAATTCCGCAAGAATACCGCGAAGCCGATATCATGATCCCAAAGGAGACCCCATGAGCGTCCAAGCAGAGGAAGCCGCCACCGCGCTGATGCGCGAGCACGCGGAGAAACGCAAGATCGTCCCGTTCGCGCGACAGTTCGGCGCCACGGATATTCCCGGTGCCTACGAGATCCAGGCCGCGTACGTGAAAAAGCTGGAGACGAAGCTGGGCCGGCGGGTCGGCTACAAGATCGGGCTGACGTCCAAGCGCATGCAGAAAATGTGCGGCGTGAACCACCCGAATTCCGGCGTGGTATTCGAGAAACGGCTGCATCCAAGCGGCGTCACCCTGCCCTTGTCCAGCCTGATGCGGCTAGGAATCGAATTCGAGTGCTGCGCCCGGCTTGGTGTGTCGCTCGCGCCGCGCGGCAAGCCCTACACGCTTGACGAGGTGTCCAACGCAGTGGAAGCGGTGTGCCCCGCCTTCGAAGTGATCGACGACCGAAACTCCGACTACCCGCTCGATCTGCTTTCCCTGATCGCCGATAATTCCTGGAACGAAGGCAACGTGCTCGGCGAGTTCAAAAGCACCTGGCCCGACCTCGGCAAAGCCACCAGCGTGCTGGAATGCAATGGCAAGGTGATCGACGAAGGCAAGGGCTCCGACGTGCTCGGCCATCCCTTCGAACCTTTGCGTTGGCTGGCAAACCAGCTCAATGCTCAGGGCCAGACGCTCAAGGCCGGCGAAATCGTGCTATCCGGAAGCTGGGTCACAACGCGATTTCCCAAAGCGGGGGAACGGTATCGTTATACGATCCAGGGCGTGGGGACGGTGGAAATCAGCTTGGGCGCCTGAACGGCCGCGACCGAGGTTCGTCCTGGCGCCGCTGCTTGC
>CAMDKM010000021.1 GCA_945900965.1 Bordetella parapertussis
GGCCTGACCCCAGGTGGCTGAAACTGAAATAATCCCTGGCTAAAGTCCAGATTTACAGTGGGCCATTGGCCGGTCGCCATCTCGGAGTTCGCTCCCGCGCTATTCAATCGAGGCGCGGGAACTCGGCAATTCATTGAAACAACTAATAATCGTCGCACCAGGCAAAACCGGTCCGTCCTGTTTGTAGGGTAAACCCTACGCTCGGATCTCTTCTTCCCCTTCGGCAAGTTCAGTCATACCCCACGCCAACTTGAGGGTTTCCCGGTAATTATTTGCCGGGCTTATCTCTATTCTGACTCTCACTCCAGCGTCGCATTTCCGATGCGCGCGAGAGAGCGCAGGACACAAGAAAAAAAGCATCGTTGGCGGGAGGTCGCGCATTTGACTGGTGATCATAGGGCGGCACCCAACCGGGTGGTCGTCGACTCGAAGAGGGAGCATACCAATGGTGTCTACGATTCTGCCGTTTGTCGGAACATTGTGTTTGATACTGCTGCTCCGCAAATACGCCAGCGGGTTCGGATTGGTTGACGCGCCCTCCGGCCGCAAGACCCATACCGGCGAGATTCCGCTGATCGGCGGCCTGGCGATCGGCACTACTTTTATTCTGGCTTCGCTCACGCTGTATTCCAACGAACCAATCATTCTGCCTCTCATTGTCTGCTGCCTCATCATTCTGGTGACGGGCGTCTTTGACGACATTTATGAGTTATCCGCGCGCAACAAATTCGTCGGCCAAGGTATCGCCGCGGTACTCATGGCCTCGTGGGCAGGCTTGTCCGTCTCCAATCTCGGTGACATCTTTGGCACGGGCGATGTGGAGCTTGGTGCCTGGGCCGTTCCATTTACCGTGTTTTGCGTGATCGGCCTGATCAACGCAATTAATATGATCGACGGATTGGACGGCCTGGCGGGCGGCATCGCCGCTATCGCGGCGGTGTGGATTGGCATCATCTCGCAAATTGTATTTCCCGTCGGGTACGCCGCGCTGCTCTTCAGCCTGGCAGCAGCCGTTGGAGGCTTCCTGGTTTTCAATCTGCGGCATCCGCTTAGAAAGCGTGCGTCGGTATTTCTCGGCGACGCCGGCAGCATGTTTCTGGGATTCGCGCTGGTGTGGTTCATTATCCATTTGACAGAGGGTAGCTCGGCGGCTGCGATCGAGGGCGGCGCGGGCAATTTTTACCCCATTTCGGCGGTCTGGATTCTGGGACTTCCGATCATCGACACGCTTTATCTCATGTTGCGTCGGACGATTCGAAGCGGGAGCCCCTTCGCGGCAGACCGCAGACACATTCACCACACGCTGATGTACATGGGCCTGTCTGCAGCCACTACGCTGTGGGTTCTTTTGGCCGTGTCCGCCCTGTTGGGAACGATCGGCTTCTGCGGGTGGTATTTCAGTGTTCCCGAATATGTTCTTACAATCGGATTTATTGGCATGTTTGCCACCTATTGCGCGGTCATGCAGTACTGGAAACAGATGTTTGCCTTTTTCAGCAGTCAGCACGGGCACGTTTTGCACAAGACCGCTCAATAAGGAAAATCATGGGCCAGCTATTGTTCGGGCAGTTCGTCAAGCGCAGGATAGAAAGGGATGCGCGTCGAGCGGAAAGCTCGAAATCCAAGAGCTTCTCGCATGGCGATTTCGACTTTGTACTTCAGCCTTTTGAACCAGCATCCGATGGCCGCGGACCCGGCGCGAAAATTCTCGCCTTCCCAGGAGCGACGCAGCAACCTGACGAATTACTCGATCAGTCCGATCCTCCGACACCCGACCTGGCTTCGGAAATGATCGAGGAACTCGCCCGCCTGGGCGGGTGGACGCGAATTTCCAATAATTCTGACAAGACCTGATCATGCCGGTAGCCATGGCCGCCGGCTTTCGGTGATCGTTGCGTAATTCATTTTTATTGCTTTCCTTCGCCCCCATCCTTGTCCCAGGGGCAGAAGAATCTCTCTTAAGGAAACACTGAATAAGTGTCTTCCCCGCGAAGCCTGTCCCCGAATGATTCTATCGGGGAGCGGGGAGCCAGTTTCCTTTGAAAATCCTGGATTCCCGTTTTCACGGGAATGACATTTTGGGACTTATTCAGTGTTTCCTTAAGTCGATCGACCACAAGCTACACGACAGACTTCAACGGCTTCACATCTACGGTGCTCATGGGCAAGGGCGAGCGTTAAGATTACTTCGCCCTTCCGAATCTTCATTGGCTGCGTTAGGCTTGCGCTTTTCCGCTCCCGGAGATGTCATGAGAAAGAAGCCGCAGGATCTGCGCAGCCACCGCTGGTTTGGTGCCCAGGACTTGCGCTCCTTTGGCCATCGTTCGCGCGCGCTGCAAATGGGTTACGCGCACGAGGATTACAAGGGCAAACCGGTCATTGCCATCGTCAACACCTGGAGCGACATTAACAACTGCCACTCGCATTTCCGCCAGCGCGCGGAAGAGGTCAAGCGCGGGGTGTGGCAGGCGGGCGGTTATCCGCTGGAAATGCCGGCCATTGCATTGGCGGAAGTATTCCAGAAGCCCACCACCATGATGTACCGCAATTTCCTCGCGATGGAGACCGAGGAGCTGCTGCGCTCTTATCCGGTGGATGGCTGCGTACTGATGGGCGGCTGCGACAAGACCACGCCGGGATTATTGATGGGTGCAATCAGTATGAACTTGCCGGCCATCTTCATGCCCGCCGGGCCGATGCTGCGCGGTAACTGGCAGGGCAAGACGCTGGGTTCGGGTTCTGATGTGTGGAAATACTGGGACGAATTGCGCGCCGGCAGAATTACCGGGCGCGACTGGTCGCAGATCGAAGAAGGCATTTCGCGCTCGGCCGGAACCTGCATGACCATGGGCACGGCCTCGACCATGACCAGCGTCGCGGAGACGCTGGGCTTCAGCCTGCCCAATTCTTCAACTATACCGGCAGTGGATTCCAGCCACAGCCGCATGGCCGACTTTACGGGGCGGCGCGCCGTGGAAATGGTGTGGGAAGACTTGAAGCCGCGCGACATGCTCAGCGCAAAATCTTTCGACAACGCGATCCGGGTGCTGATGGCGCTCGGCGGCTCCACCAACGGCTTGATTCACGTCATCGCCATGGCCGGACGTGCGGGTATTCCGATCGCGCTGGAGCGTTTCGAGGAGATCGGTCAGCGTACGCCCTATCTGGTCAACATGCACCCCTCAGGTCAGTACCTGATGGAGGATTTTTATTACGCCGGCGGACTCGCCGCCATGTTGGAAGGCATGCGCGCGTTGCTCGACGTGGATCAACTCACCTGCACCGGCAGAACGCTAGGCGAAAATATTGCAGGCTCGAAAATTCATAACCCCGATGTCATTCGCACGCCGGATAATCCCGTGCAATCTGAGGGCGGCTTGATCGTGTTGCGCGGCAATCTTGCGCCCGACGGCGCCGTCATCAAGGCAAGCGCGGCCGATCCAAAGCTGCTCAAACACACCGGGCGCGCCATGGTGTTCGACGACTACAACGACATGGCCGCACGCCTCGACGATCCGGCGCTGGATGTGGATGCGAACTCGGTGCTGGTACTGCGCAACGCCGGCCCTCTGGGCGGCCCCGGCATGCCCGAATGGGGCATGCTGCCTATCCCGAAAAAATTACTCAAGCAAGGCGTGCGCGACATGGTGCGCATTTCCGATGCCCGCATGAGCGGCACCAGCTACGGCACCTGCATTCTGCATGTCGCGCCCGAGTCCTGGATCGGCGGGCCGCTCGCCCTGTTGCAAACCGGCGATCTGGTGGAACTCGATGTTCCAGCCAGGAAACTCAACGTCAAGATCAGCGAGGAGGAGTTTGCCAAACGCCGCAGTACCTGGAAACCGAAGTCCCGGCGATTCGAGCGAGGCTACGGCAAGATGTTTTCCGAACATGTTTCGCAGGCGGACAAGGGTTGCGATTTCGATTTCCTCGAAGGCACCCAGCCCACCGCCGAGCCCGAAATTCACTGAACGCGAAAACTGCGGCTAACTGAAAATTGACGAAAGACAAACTCTTTTAACACGAAGGGCACGAAGGATTCACGAAGGAACACGAAGGAAACTCAAAATCGAAAAATTGAAGATTTGTACATAAGGCCTTGGTATTTCTTTGAGTTTCGCTCTAGCCCGGATATTTCACCAGACCGCCCCCGCATGGCCGTCAAGATGAGGACAGATCATCGGATTCGCGCACTTATTCTGCAGGACAATTTGGCATCGGGACTACGCGGTTTCCGGCCTGTTCGGGGCGGCCATCTCGGGCATGCCCGTCTTGCCCATAGAACGCTCTATGGGCTGCACCGGTCGAGCCCGACCTGTCTCGCCCGGAACAACCCGGAATTCCGCGTTCTGATGAAATATCCGGGCTAGTTATTGGAGTTTTTCCTTCGTGCCCTTCGTGTTACCTAAAAGGGTACTCCACGCTATCGCGAGGGTATTCGCGCTCCTTCGTGTTGAAGATTTTGCCCTGGAAAGACCTGTAATCAGAATTTGTTTCCGGGGGCGGGATGGATGTTATCCACCCAGTGCACCTGCTCGGGCTTTTCAACCGCCGGAATGTCGAGATTGACCACCACCGGTTCCTGACCGCTGCGGCATAACACGCAGGACAGCGGCTCGTCGTCGGAGGCATTGATTTCCTGATGAGGCACGAAGGGTGGCACGTGAATGAAATCGCCGGGGCCGGCTTCGGCGACGAATTCAAGATTGTCTCCCCAGCGCATGCGCGCTTTGCCGGAAACGACATAGATGACACTTTCCACCGGGCCGTGATGATGCGCGCCCGTCTTGGCCTTGGGATGGATCACCACCGTGCCGGCCCAGAGTTTTTCGGCGCCACAGCGGGCATGGGTAATCGCCGCCGCGCGATTCATGCCCGGCGTTTGCGCCGTGTTGGTATCCAGTTCGCCCGCTTTCACGATTCGGATACCGTGAAATTTCCATTTCGATTCGTTCATGTGCAGACCTCCGGTCAACCAAACAGAAACAACGCCAGGAGCAATGCCGTGGGGAAAATGATATTCGCCAGCGACAACATGAAAAGCCGCTGGGAGCCTCCGGGATTTAATGCCGAATGCACAAAGACCGCGAATCCCGACACCGCCACCACCAACCCGCCGAGCGCATAGAGGATCGAGAAGATCTGGAATCTTCCCTGGCGCTGAAAGTAGGGTATCAAATTGAGTTGCCAGACAAGATAGATCAGCAAACCCGCGTTGATCAGCAAAGGCATCCAGTACAGCAAAAATTGTTTGATTCGATTGTTCACGATCCCTCTGTCTTTAATGCCAGGTTCAACACGCGAGACACATGCCACGCTTCGCGTTTTGCGCCATCGCGGATCTGGTGACGGCAACTGGTGCCATTGGCGACAATAATCGCCTCGGCAGGTGCTTTTCGCACCGCGGGCAGCAGGGCCGCTTCGGCCATTTTCATACTGATATCGAAGTGTTCGGCCTCGTAGCCAAAATTGCCCGCCATCCCGCAGCAGCTTGATTCCACGCTGCGAACGTCAAGACCCGGAATCAGCGCAAGGATGCTGGCCACCGCCGGCATGACGCCGAATGCCTTTTGGTGGCAGTGTCCATGCAGCAGCGCTTGCCGGTTCACAGGTTCAAATGCTGGTTGCCATTTTCCGGCGGCGTGTTCGGCAGCCAGAAACTCCTCGAACAGCAGAGCTTGTTCGGCAAGCCGCATGGCCTCGGCGCCCAACCCCATGACAGTGTACTCATCGCGCAGCGTAAGCAGACAGGAAGGCTCGAGCCCGATGATGGGCACACCGCGCTCCAGATGCGGTTTCAACGCATCGATGAGCCGCCTCGCCTCGACGCGGGCTTCGTCCACCAGGCCCGCCGCCAGAAAAGTCCGGCCGCAGCATAACGGGCGCCCGCCATCGGCGCCGGCAATCGTGACCTGGTAACCACCGCGTGAAAGCACTTGTACCGCGGCCTCGGCATTTTCCGGTTCGAAGTAGCGTGTGAACGTGTCCAGCAGCAATACAACTTCCGTCCCCGAATTCGCAGTGCGCGCGGCGCCAGCCCCGGCATGCCATTTGGGCAGGCTGCGCCTGGCGCTCAAACCGATCAGTTTTTCGCCCAGCCAGGGCAGCCCGGGAATGACATCGCGAAGATTCAGCAGCGCGGCAAATTTCGCGGCGATCGGCGCATAGCGGGGAAGAAAGGCCACCAGCTTCTGCCGCATCGACAGGCCGTGACGCCTGCCGTAGTGGTGCAGGAATTCGATCTTCATGCGGGCCATATCCACGCCCGTCGGACATTCGCGCTTGCAGCCTTTGCAGCCAACACACAAGGCCATGGTATCGCGCATCGCATCCGAGGTCAGCGCTTCCTTGCCAAGCTGCCCGGACAGCGCCAATCGCAGACTGTTGGCACGGCCACGGGTCAGATCGCGTTCTTCGCCCGTCGCCCTGAAAGAGGGGCACATGGTTCCGGCGTCGAACTTGCGGCAGTGCCCGTTGTTATTACACATCTCCACCGCGGGCGCCAAACCGCCCCACTCCGACCAATCGAGTGCGGTTGCCATCGGTTGCGCTGCGTAGCCCGCCGGATAGCGAAACAGGGACCGGTCATCCATGCGCGAAGGCCTGACGATTTTGCCGGGATTCATCAAGCCCCTGGGATCAACCAGCGCTTTGATCTCGGCCAACGCCGCAGTCAACCGCGAACCCAGAATGGGTTCGATCCATTCGGAGCGCACCAGACCATCACCGTGTTCGCCCGAATACGCGCCTTTGAATTCCCTGACCATCGCGCAGGCTTCTTCCGCGATGGCGCGCATCTTTTCGGCGCCATCGCGACGCATATCCAGGATAGGCCGCACATGAAGCGTGCCGACCGAGGCATGTGCATACCAGGTCCCGCGTGTGCCGTGTTTCTCGAATATGCGGGTGAGCCGGTCGGTGTATTCGGCCAGATGTTCGAGTGGTACCGCGCAGTCCTCGATGAAGGAAACCGGTTTGCCGTCGCCTTTCATCGACATCATGATGTTCAGCCCGGCTTTGCGTACTTCCCAGATGGCTTTTTGCAGCACCGGATCGATCACCGACTCCACCGATCCTGGCAAACCAAGATCGGCCATCAGTTCGGCAAGCCGTGTGAGTTGTTTAACTATAGATTCGCGATCGGTGCCGGCAAACTCCACCAGCAATATTGCCTCCGGTTCACCCTTGAGAAACTGCGAGACGACTTTTTCGAAATCAGGGATCTGGCGCGCCAGATCGATCATTGTGCGATCCACCAGTTCCACCGCGTCCGGATCGAGGGCGACAATATCTCGAGTCAATTCCATGGCCCGATGGAAGCTCGGAAAATGCACCACGCCCAGCACCTTGTGCGGCGGAATGGGCGCAAGTTGCAAATCGATGCGGCGTGAAAATGCCAGGGTGCCCTCGGAGCCCACCAGCAGATGCGCAAGATTATGCGGCAGCGGATCGGATGCTGGCCCCGGCTGAATCATATCCAGGTTATAGCCCTGCACTCTTCGCAAAACCTTCGGCCAGCGCGCCTCGATCTCAGTCGCTTCGCGGCGCACGACGGCATGTATTTTCCCGACCAGATCGCGGTAGCGCGGTGTGGCCATGGCAAGCATCGAGCTGGGTCCAAAGAAAAATTCCTCGCCACTGCTTAACCATGCATCGATACCCAACACGTTATGGACCATGTTGCCGTATCGAATCGAACGCGCGCCGCAGGAATTGTTTCCTGCCATGCCGCCCAGCGTGGCCTGCGCGGAAGTGGAAACGTCCACCGGAAACCACAATCCATGCGGGCGCAGTCGGGCATTGAGGTGGTCAAGCACCATGCCCGGTTGAACGCTGGCTGTCTTGCGTTCGACATTCAGATCCAGCAATTTGTCCAGGTGCTTCGAGCAATCGATCACCAGTGCGGCGCCGACAGTTTGCCCGCACTGCGAGGTACCGGCGCCGCGCGGAAGGATAGGCACGCCTTCTTCCGCGGCAATTTGCATCGCCGTGCGCGCGGCCTCATCGTCGGCCGGAACCACCACGCCGACCGGGTCGATCTGGTAAATCGAGGCATCGGTGGCATAGCGTCCGCGGGAAAATGCGTCGAACCATACCTGCCCCCGCATATGGCGGCGCAGTTTCGCCGCCAGATTGGCGTATTCGGCGCGAACCTTGGGAAATCGAACAGGGGAAACTTGTTCTGTCACTCTGGAGATTTTTCCTGGCTTCGATCTGGCGAATGATACCCGAGGGAGAGAGGGCGGCGCTTGTGACACGCCGCCAATTTCAGTAGGCTCGCCGTCTGTACTGTTTTGAGACCTCACATGACATTTCGCAGCGGACGGCATTTCCTGCAGATTCCCGGGCCCACGAACGTGCCGGAGCGTGTATTGCGAGCCATCGATCGGCCAACCATCGATCATCGCGGGCCGGAATTCGGCGCGCTCGGCAAAGAAGTCCTGGCCGGCATGAAAAAAATCTTTCAGACCGCCGGCGAAGTCTTCATTTATCCCGCCTCCGGTACCGGCGCCTGGGAAGCGGCGCTGGTCAATACGCTCTCACCAAGCGACCGAGTGCTGATGGCCGAAACCGGCCAATTTGCCGCCTTGTGGCAAAAACTGGCGACCCGTCTGGGGCTGAACGTGGAGTGTTTGCCGGGGGACTGGCGTCATGGTGTCGAGGCGACGGCCATCGAAAAAGCGCTGGCCGCGGACAACGCTCATACCATCAAGGCGGTATGCGTGGTTCACAACGAAACCTCCACCGGCGTCACCAGCCAGATTCCGTCGATTCGCCAGGCGATCGACCGCGCCCGGCATCCGGCGCTGTTCATGGTCGATACCATTTCCTCGCTCGCCTCGGTCGATTATCGACACGACGAATGGGGTGTGGATGTCACCGTGGCCGGTTCGCAGAAAGGCCTGATGTTGCCACCAGGACTGAGTTTCAACGCCGTCAGCGCCAAAGCCCTTGAGACGTCAAAAACAGCACGTCTGCCGCGCAGTTATTTCAGTTGGGAAGAAATGCTCGGGCCAAATCGATCGGGGTATTTCCCCTATACGCCGGCCACCAATCTGCTTTATGGTCTGCGCGAAGCCTTGTCCATGATCGAGGAAGAAGGTCTGCAAAATATCTTTGCCCGCCATGCGCGACATGCCGAAGCCACACGCCGCGCAATACACGCCTGGGGACTTGAGATCCTCTGCGCCAATCCGCGGGAATACAGCAATACGCTGACCGCGGTGATGATGCCCGCGGGATACGATGCCGACAAGGTGAGACAGATCATTCTCGAACGCTTCGACATGTCGCTGGGTGCCGGGCTGGGCAAGATGCAGGGCAGGATATTTCGCATCGGCCATCTCGGAGATTTTAATGACCTGACCCTGGCAGGCACACTTTGCGGCGTGGAAATGGGGCTGATGCTGGCCGGCGTGCCCGTCAAGCCCGAGGGAGTGGCCGCCGCCCTCGAATGGCTTCGGAATTCCGGGCCAAAAATTTGATCCTAGAAACGGCGATTGAATCACAGAGGGCACGGTGCGGCGCACGGACACGTTGCCGACGTAGTCGCCCGACTGCGGGTAGTGCGCCGAAGCACCGCCTCCCGCCCCGGATGGCTACGCCAACGCCGTGTCGGCGGTGCCGGAGAAAATCCAGGAACTTGCAGTGCTCTGGCCCCTCACCCAAATGGTCAACGTGCACAGAAAAATATCTCAATGTTTTACCCCGTGATCTCCGTGTTCTCCGTGATTCAACTGCTTTTTTGGTTGATGTCTGTTACTGCTTGAAAATCGCTGCGATGCGCCTCTGAACATCCTCGGCTGCCTGCCGAGGGTTGGGGCTGTTGCGAATCGGGCGGCCGACCACAATGTAATCCGCGCCGTTTTTGAACGCTTGATCGACGTCGACCGTGCGTTTTTGATCATCGACATTGGCTACCGGGCGAATTCCCGGCGTCACGATCAACAACTGGTGGCCAAGCTCTTCGCGCAGGCTCGCCGCTTCTTGGCCGGAAGAGACCACGCCGTCGCAGCCGATTTTGAGCGCCCGTTTGGCTCGGGAGGCGACCAGGGTCGGCACATCGACTTTGAATCCAAGATCGGTCAGATCGCCTTGATCGAGGCTGGTAAGCACCGTCACCGCCAGAATTTTCATCTTGCCTTTTTCTTCCACGGCGGCCGCCAACATGGCGTCATTGCCATGCACCGTGGCAAAGGTCACGTTGTGTCTGGCCGCCTGTCGAACGGCGGATTTCACGGTTTCGGGAACGTCGAAAAATTTGCCATCGAGCATCACTTTTTTGCCCTGGGCAACCAGGGATTCAACCAGCTCGATATAACGTCCGCCGATGATCAGTTCCAGGCCAACTTTGTAGAATCGGACCGCGTCGCCTAAGGTATTGATCAGACCGAGCGCTTCTTCATTGGTCGGAACATCGAGGGGAAAGATCAGCCTTTCCTCGCGGGGAATCGGTTTTTTGGAGATGAAATTTTGTTCTTGGGCCACGGGCTTGCGGAAAATTACACAGGAAGGCTGAGGTGGATCGTAAGGAATGGTACTACATAGCTTTTATTTCTTCCTGGCGGCGATTCAACCAAGAAACGGCAATTGAATCACGGAGAACACGGAGATCACAGTGTAAAACAAAGAGATAGTTCCGTTTGTACGCTCACTTCCAGGGTCAGCGGTCAGAGCCATATGAGTTCCGGATTTTCTCTGTGTACACCGTGTCCTCCGTGATTCAACTGCTTTTTTGAGATTTAAACCAGATCCCGAACGGGCTTGTGCGTCGCGGCTCGTGAAATCCGGTCCTTGACGGCGACCCATTCCGGAAGCTCGGGCAGATCTTCGATCACGATCAACCGACAGCCGGAGGCGTCCAGACGACGCAGCAACGAGTAGAGCAATCGCGCATAGTCGGGCGCACTTTCCGGCGCCACCTGCCACAGCGCTGCACGCGAACCCTGCGGACGGCCCCGGCGCGCCAGCACCGCCACCGGGCCACCCGCTTTACGACGCACAAATTCTTCGATCAATTCCGGGAGCAAAATTCTCGTGGGGGTCAGGGGCGCATAGTGCGAAGCCAGCGAACCGGAGACTCGCGGTCGCTCGGCGCGGGACTCGCTGTCAGATGGCAGCATGCTGTAATGCGTATCGTTGCTGGCCGCATCGACCGGCGGTGGAAACAATGCCTCCATGATCTGGCTTTCGGAGATGTGTCCAGGTCTGAGGATCACCGGTCGTTCCCGGGTCAGATCAACAATGGTGGATTCAATGCCGACCTCACAGGCACCGGCATCGAGAATCATGTCCACTGTATTGCCCATTTCCTGATGCACATGCTCGGCGGCGGTCGGTGATAAACGCCCAAAGCGGTTTGCCGATGGCGCCGCTACTCCACCGCCAAATGCACGCAGCAGACGCAAGGCGACGGGATGATTCGGCACCCGCAGGCCTACACTGTCCTGCCCACCGGTGACCAGATCGCTCACTGTGGGTGCACGCTTCAGAATCATCGTCAAAGGTCCCGGCCAGAATTTCTCTGCCAGCACCCAGGCATGGTGAGGCATTTCGGCCGTCCAGTATTTGAGTTGATTGGCGTCCGCGATATGCACGATGACCGGGTGGGCTGTGGGACGACCTTTGGCGGCAAACAGGCGTTTCACCGCGGCGGCATTGGAAGCGTCCGCACCCAGACCATAAACAGTCTCGGTGGGAAAGGCGACCAGCCTGCCCTTGCGAAGCAGTTCCGCGGCTTTCTCGATTTCCTGGTCAGTCACCATGCTTCAGCCCGTCAAGAGTCGCAGCGCCTCTTCGTATTTGTCCGCGGTTTTCTGTGCGATGTCGGCAGGCAGAGCAGGCGCCGGGGGCTGCTTGTTCCATTGCCGGGCGTCCAGCCAGTCGCGCACAAACTGCTTGTCGAAGGACGGTGGATTGCTTCCCACCCGGTACTGGGCAGCGGGCCAGAAGCGCGAAGAATCCGGTGTGAGCGCCTCATCGATCAAATACAGCTTGCCGCTGGCATCCTGCCCGAACTCGAATTTGGTGTCGGCGATGATAATGCCGCGGGTGGCCGCGTAGGCGGCCGCCTCGCTGTACAACTGGATGGTCTTGTCGCGCACCTGAGCGGCGAGCGTGGGCGCGATGATTTTTTCCATTTGCGCAAAGGAAATATTTTCGTCGTGACTGCCCATCGCGGCTTTGGTCGAGGGCGTGAACAGAGGTTGGGGCAATTGCTGCGCTTCTTGCAGGCCGGCGGGCAGCGCAATGCCGCAGATCATGCCGGTTTTGCGGTAATCCTTCCAACCTGACCCGGCGAGATAGCCGCGCACGATGGCTTCGACCGGCAGGGGCTTGAGCCTCCTCACGACAAAGGCGCGCGCAGCAACTTGATCGCGCTCGGCGGGCGCGACGATGGATTCCGGCTCGACATCGAGCAGATGATTCGGGATCACATGCGCGAGCTTGCGGAACCAGAAATTCGACATCGCGGTGAGCAGCCGCCCCTTGCCGGGTATGGGCGTGGGCAGAATGACATCAAAGGCGGACAGCCGGTCGGTCTGCACGATCAACAGACGATCGGCATCCACGGCATAAATGTCACGCACCTTGCCGCGATGAAGAAGCTGTAAGGACTTGAGGTGGGTTTCGAGAACGGCGTTTTCCATTGAATGTTTCCCTGGGCTCAGGCAGCGCCCACTGCACGCTGAGGCCGCGCGTCGGCCAGCAATTGCGCCTTGATTTCGCTTGCCACGCTCAGCGCGTGGCCGATGTCGTCCGCCAGGACGGTGAAGTGCCCCATCTTGCGGCCCGGCTTGGCTTCGGCCTTGCCGTAAAGATGGAGTTTAGCCCGCGCCTGGCGCCATACATGCTCCCAACGCGGTTCTCCGGCAGCCCACAAATCACCCAGCAGGTTAACCATCACCGCCGGGCAATGTGCGGCCGTGTCGCCCAGGGGCAGACCGCAGAGCACGCGTACCTGCTGCTCGAATTGCGAAGTAATACAGGCATCGATCGTGTAATGCCCGCTGTTGTGCGGGCGCGGCGCAATTTCGTTTATCACCAGTTGGCCATCGCGCAGGACAAAAAATTCAACGCAGAGCACACCCCGGTAGTCTAGACGCTGGGCAACCTGGATCGCCATAGCACGGGCCGTCTGGGCCAATGCCCCGCTAATCCGCGCCGGCACAATACTGATATCGAGAATACCTCCGGCATGCTGGTTTTCCGACACCGGGAAACTGACCACGCTGTTGTCGAACCCGCGCGCCACCACGACGGAAATCTCGCGTTCCAGGTCGAGGAATTTTTCCAGAACACAGGCCTTGCCCCCCAGATCGGCAAAAGCGTTGCCTACTTCCCGCGAGGAACTGACTCTGATCTGACCTTTACCATCGTAGCCAAGGCGGGCGATCTTCAGGATGCCAGGGAGCAGTGGCGCCAGGCGTGCTTCCTCCAGATCCTGTTTGCCATTAACGACGGCAAACGGCGCGACCGCAAAACCCCCTTCGGTTAGAAATGTTTTCTCCCGGATTCGGTCCTGCGCCACAGCGACCGCAGCCGCCGCAGGGCTGACAACGGCATCCTGGGCAAGAAAAGCCAGACTCTCGGCCGGAACGTTCTCGAACTCCGTGGTTGCCGCCGCACAGCGCGCCGCCATTTTTTTCAGAGCCTCGCGGTCAAGATACTCGGCACGCAGGTGATCGTCGGCCACGCTGCCCGCCGGGCTCAGTTCGCCCGGATCCAGCACCATGACCTTATAACCCATGCTTTGTGCAGCCATGGTGAACATGCGACCAAGCTGGCCACCCCCCAGCAGCCCGAGCCAGGCACCCGGCGCAATCATTTGGTTCGACGCGCGGGCGGGAGCTTCATCGCCTTGACCTTCGCCGACAGCTTGCGACGATAACCCGCCAGTTTTGTCGCAAGGCGGGTATTTTCATGCGCAAGCAGCGCTACAGCGAACAGGCCGGCGTTGGCGGCACCCGATTCGCCAACGGCAAAGGTCGCCACGGGAATGCCGCGCGGCATCTGCACGATGGACAACAACGAGTCGAGTCCTTGTAACGCTCTGGAGGTAACGGGGACGCCCAGTACCGGAACCAGTGTTTTGGAAGCGATCATGCCGGGCAGGTGTGCCGAGCCCCCGGCTCCGGCAATAATGCAACGCAGACCGCGCGCCGCTGCCCGTTCGGCATAGTCGAACATGGCATCCGGCGTACGGTGCGCCGACACCACGCGGGCTTCATAGGGCACGGCAAAGGTCTCCAGCATCTGCGCGGCATGCTGCATGACCGCCCAGTCGCTGTCGCTGCCCATGACGAGTCCGACCACGGGCACGGGTTTTCGGCCTTTCGATGAGGCGCGTTTGATCACTTGAGTTCTGCCTTACGTTGCGCCATGCCGGACTTCTCGCCGCTGGACGCCTAAACGCTTAGTTGACGACAGCCTTGATCTCGCCCTTGGCATACTTATCAGCCATATTATCAAGGGGAATAGGCCGGAGCTTCCCGGCCTGGCCAGCAGTTCCGAAGGATTCGAATCGTGCCTTGCAGATGCTTCTGGCAGCCAGCATCGACTCCTTCAGGTACTTGCGGGGGTCGAATTCACTCTTGTCCTTGTTGAACGCGCGCCGGATCGCCCCGGTCATGGCCAGACGGATATCGGTATCGATGTTGATCTTGCGCACCCCGTGTTTAATGCCTTCCTGGATTTCTTCCACCGGCACCCCGTAGGTTTCCTTCATCTCGCCGCCGTTGTCGCGAATGATCTTCAGCCAGTCCTGAGGCACGGAAGACGAGCCGTGCATCACCAGGTGGGTATTGGGAATGCGGCGATGTATTTCCTTGATGCGGCCAATGGCCAGAATGTCGCCGGTGGGTTTGCGACTGAATTTGTAGGCGCCGTGGGAGGTGCCGATGGCGATGGCCAACGCGTCCACCGCGGTCTGTTTCACGAAGTCGGCCGCCTGATCCGGGTCGGTGAGCAACATGTCATGCGTCAGCGCGCCCTCGGCACCGGATCCGTCCTCCTTGCCGGCACTCATGGTTTCCAGGGAACCCAGGCAGCCCAGTTCGCCTTCCACCGAGACGCCCACCGCGTGCGCCATGTCCACCACCTGGCGCGTTACGCGAACGTTGTAATCGTAGGAGGCCGGGGTTTTCATGTCTTCCATCAGCGATCCATCCATCATGACGCTGGAAAATCCCGAGCGGATCGAGCGCTGGCATACCGCCGGATTGGCGCCGTGATCCTGGTGCATGACGACGGGAATATGCGGGTACATTTCCACCGCGGCGAGAATCAGATGGCGCAGAAAAGGTTCACCGGCGTATTTCCTGGCGCCGGCCGAGGCCTGCATGATCACCGGCGAGGAAGTTTCATCGGCCGCCTGCATGATGGCCTGTATCTGTTCCAGATTATTGACGTTGAAGGCCGGGACGCCATAATTGTTTTCAGCCGCATGATCCAGCAACTGCCGCATTGCGATTAGTGCCATGAAGTAAATTCCTTCTCGATAAATTCGGTGATCGTCAGGTCGCGGAAACTTCGCTCCGGACCACTAGTTCAGGCTTTCCGGTGTTCTCCAACCTTGACGATTTTCATGGTATTCGTTCCGCCGGACGATCCGATCGGTTCGCCAAAAGTCATTACGATCAGGTCGCCATTTTGCACTACCCCGGCCGCTATCAACTGGTCCTCGGCCTCTTGCAGCAACTGGTCGCGATCATGGCCAATGTATTTGATCATCAGCGGATAGACCCCGCGAAACAGGCTCAGGCGATAACGCGTGCGAATTTCCGGGGTCAAGGCATAAATCGGCAAACCGCAGTTGAGCCGCGACGTCCACAAAGCGGTCGAGCCGGTTTGTGTCAACGCGGCAATCGCTTTGACTTTCAGGTGATAGGCCGTAAACAACGCTGCCATGGCAATCGACTGATCGACCCGGGTAAATACCCGGTTCAGGAATTCGCGGTCCAGGGTGACTTCCGCCGACTTTTCCGCTTCGAGACAGATCCGGCTCATCGATTCCACGGTTTCCACCGGAAACTTGCCAGCCGCGGTTTCTGCCGACAACATGACCGCGTCGGTACCATCGAGCACCGCGTTCGCCACATCCGAGACCTCGGCTCTGGTTGGCACCGGGCTGGTGATCATCGACTCCATCATCTGGGTGGCGGTGATGGTCAGTTTATTGCGTTCGCGCGCAGCGCGGATCATTTTTTTCTGCAATGCCGGCACCGCGGCATCCCCGACTTCCACCGCCAGATCGCCACGCGCCACCATGATGCCGTCGCAGGAATCCATTATTTCGGCCATCGCGGCAATGGCTTCGACCCGCTCCATTTTGGCAATTAGTGTCGAGCTTCCACCCGCCGCGCGCATGAGTTCGCGCGCCATATACATGTCGGCGCCGCTCTTGGGGAAGGAGACGGCAATAAAATCAGCTTTCATCGCCACCGAAGTCTTGATGTCCTCCATATCCTTGGCGGTCAGCGCTGGCGCGGTTAAACCTCCGCCTTGCCGGTTGATGCCCTTGTTGTTGGACAACACGCCGCCCACTCTCACGGTGGTGGTAATCCTCGAACCCTGAACTTTCTGCACGTCCAGCACCAGCCTGCCGTCATCAAGCAGCAAAACCGACCCGGCGGACACGTCGCGCGGCAATTCCTTGTAATCCAGGCCGACCTGTTTCTGGTCTCCCATGGCGCATTCAGCGTCCAGGATAAATACATCGCCTTTCTCGAGCGTGATCTTGCCGGATTCGAATTTGCCGACGCGGATTTTCGGGCCTTGCAAGTCGCACATGATGCCGACTGTGCGCTCCAGCGTTCGCGCCACGTCGCGAACCAACTCGGCGCGCGCCAGGTGTTCTTCCCGGGTGCCATGCGAAAAATTCATCCGCACCACGTCCACCCCGGCGGCCACCATGCGCATCAATGTCTCCCGGTCATTCGAGGCCGGGCCCAGCGTTGCGACAATCTTGGTGCTTCGTTTCAAGTTTTGATCCCTGTTGACTGTTCAGCCCGTCGCGCGGGATTCGAGTATTTCGACAGCCGGCAGTTTTTTGCCTTCGAGAAATTCCAGGAAGGCGCCGCCGCCGGTTGAGATATAGCCGATGCGTTTTTCAATTCCGTATTTGCCAATGGCTGCCACGGTGTCTCCCCCGCCGGCAATCGAAAACGCCTTCGACTCGACGATTGCGTTCGCCAGAGTACGAGTACCTTCCCCGAAGCGCTCGAATTCGAACACTCCCACCGGGCCATTCCAGACGGTGGTGCCGGCGTGCGCGACAATTTCCGCGAGTTGCCTGGCGGTCTGCGGCCCGATGTCGAGAATCAAATCGTCCGCCGCCACATCGCGCACTGCCTTCACGGTGGCAGTGGCGGTGGCGGAAAACTCCTTGGCACACACCACGTCCACCGGGATCGGTACCTTGCCGCCTTTACTTTCGATGGTCCTGATGATTTTTTCGGCCTCGCCAACCAGATCCTTTTCCGCAAGGGAATTGCCGATCGGCAGACCGGATGCCAGCATGAAGGTATTGGCAATGCCGCCGCCCACGATGAGTTGATCGACTTTCTTGGCCAATTCACCAAGGATGCTGAGTTTGGTGGACACTTTCGAGCCCGCGACAATGGCGACCAGCGGCCGCTTCGGCGCGCTCAGGGCTTTGCCCAAGGCATCCAGCTCCGCCGCCAGCAAGGGGCCCGCGCAAGCTTTCGGGGCAAACCGGGCCATGCCGTGGGTGGTGGCTTCGGCCCGGTGCGCAGTGCCAAATGCATCGTTCACATAGACGTCGCACAGGGCCGCCATTTTTCTGGACAAGGCTTCGTCGTCTTTCTTTTCGCCCTTGTTGAGCCGGCAGTTTTCCAGCAACAACACCTGTCCCGGTTTGATCTCGACGCCGTTGATCCAATCCGCCTTGAGCTGAACCGGAATATTCAGTAATTCGGACAATCTTTTTGCCACGGGCAAGAGGGAATCTTCGGGCTTGAATTCGCCTTCCTTGGGACGCCCCAGGTGGGAGGTCACCATGACCGCAGCGCCTGCCGCAAGCGCCTGACGGATGCCGGTGAGCGAGGCCCGAATGCGGCTGTCGTCGGTAATATTGCCGGCTTCATCCTGCGGTACGTTCAAATCGGCGCGAATGAATACCCGTTTGCCGCGCAAATCGACATCGCCCATGCGCAGCATGCTCATCGCTTTGCCTTCGCAGGTGAGGCGAGCCTTAAGGCACGCAAGCGACCAAGCCCCATTTATTTGGCGTTCATCAGGGCGACCGCGGTATCCAGCATGCGGTTGGAGAACCCCCACTCGTTGTCGTACCAGGAACACACCTTGACCAGCGTGCCATCGGAGACCTTGGTCAGGGTCGAATCGAACACCGAGGACGCCGGGTTGTGATTGAAGTCGATCGACACCAGCGGGTCGGTATTGAATTCGATAATGCCCTTGAGCTCGCCGTCGGCGGCCTGTTTGACGGCGTTATTCACTTCATCGACCGAGGTCGCGCGCCGGGCAACAAAGCACAAATCCACCATCGACACGTTGATGGTTGGCACCCGGATGGCAAAGCCATCGAGTTTACCGTTCAGTTCCGGCAAGACCAGGCCCACCGCGGCCGCGGCCCCGGTCTTGGTGGGAATCATCGACATGGTAGCCGAGCGCGCCCGGCGCAAGTCGGTGTGATACACATCGGTGAGCACCTGATCGTTGGTGTAGGAATGAATGGTGGTCATCAAGCCGCTGACCACGCCAATTCGATCGTGCAGGGCCTTGACTATCGGCGCCAGGCAGTTGGTTGTGCAACTGGCGTTGGAAATCACCGTATGCGAGCCACGCAGGGTCTGGTGATTGACCCCGTAGACCACCGTGGCATCCACATCTTTGTCCCCTGGAGCGGAGATGATGACTTTTTTGGCGCCGGCGGAAATATGCGCGCCCGCCTTGGCTTTGCTGGTGAACAGCCCGGTGCACTCCAGGACCAGATCGACCGCCAGTTCCTTCCAGGGCAGTTCCGCCGGATTGCGCTGTGCGCAGACCCGGATCCGCTCGCCATTCACCACCATATGATCGCCGTCCACCGCGACATTGCCCGGGAATTTACCGTGGGCCGTGTCGTAGCGGGTGAGATGAGCGTTGATCTTAGCGTCCCCCAGGTCGTTGATCGCCACGATCTGCAAACCGTGTTTCTTGCCACCTTCGAAATGGGCGCGAAGAATATTGTGGCCGATTCGCCCGTAGCCGTTGATTGCGACTCGAATTGCCATGTGAATAATCCCCGAAAAAGCTGCGATTTTACTTCAGTCCGCGCACGCCTCCCAACATTGCTGCGATGCGGGGCAAATGTACGTTGCAGTGTCCGTCACACCTGCCTATATTTGCATGCAAGGTCATTGACTCACGACAAGTCTCCTGGCGGCCCGATCCGTCAATCTGGGCTTGTTTGACAAAGATCCCCAATCACAAAAACTGAGGAGGAAATCATGAAAGGTCAGGCAATCAGTCGGCAATTGGGCATGTTCGCAGCGGCATTCCTCATCGGGGTTCCCGCCGCATCACGCGCCGGCGAAGTCGAGGTTCTGCACTGGTGGACCTCCGGCGGTGAGGCCAAATCGGTTGGCGAATTAAAAAAAATCCTCGAAAGCAAGGGCGATAAATGGAAGGACTTTGCCGTGGCGGGCGGCGGCGGGGAAACGGCGATGACGGTGCTCAAGTCGCGCGTCGTGTCGGGCAAGCCGCCCACGGCGGCACAGGTCAAAGGGCCGGGAATCCAGGAGTGGGCGCGCGAAGGTGTGCTGGCCAATCTGGACGACACCGCCAAAGCCGGCAAGTGGGATAGCCTGCTGCCGCCGGTGGTAAGCGATGTGATGAAATACAAAGGGAATTACGTGGCGGTGCCGGTAAATGTCCACCGCGTGAATTGGATGTGGGCCAATCCGGAAGTTTTCAAGAAGGCTGGCGCTACCATGCCAACCACCTGGGACGAGTTCGCGGTGGCGGCCGAGAAAATCCAGAAGGCGGGATTCATCGCCGTGGCGCACGGCGGCCAACCCTGGCAGGACTCGACGGTATTCGAATCCGTGGCGCTGGGCGTGGGCGGGGCGAAGTGGTATCGGCAGGCCTTTGTCGATCTTGATCCGAAAGCGCTGAACAGCCCGAACATGGTCAAGGCCTTTACAACCCTGCGCACCGTGCAGAAATACATCGACAAGGATGCCGCCAACCGGGACTGGAATCTGGCTACCGCAATGGTGATCAACGGCAAGGCAGCAATGCAGTTCATGGGCGACTGGGCCAAGGGTGAATTCACCGCCGCGAAAAAATCGCCGGGCAAGGATTACATCTGCATGCCTGCACCCGGCACCAAGGGCGCGTTCACGTTTAACATTGACAGCTTCATCATGTTCGCGCAGAAGGATGCCGGCGCCAAGACCGCGCAGGCCCATCTTGCCGCCGCCATCATGGAACCGCAATTCCAGGAGGTGTTCAATCTCAACAAAGGCTCGATTCCGGTACGTCTGGGCATGAATCTCGATAAATTCGACCAGTGCGCGAAGGATTCGGCGGCGGAATTCGCTTCGGCCGCGAAAAGCGGCTCTCTGGTACCAAGCTGGGCGCATGAGATGGCCATGCCACCGGCCAACAAGGGCGCCATGTTCGATGTCATCACGAGCTTCATCAATAGCAAGGACATGAGCGCGGCGGCGGCGGCGGAGAAAATGGCCGCGGCCGGCAAAAAGTAAACGTCATCCGCGATAACGGCTATCCGGGACGGCGCTTGCCGTTGCGGCGCCGCCATCCGACGACAAGACGCGCATGAAGGCTGCGTTGACGGCGCCTACCACCCCTGCCCGTCCAGGCCGGGGCTGGCGCGAGCACGTGGAAGCGGCGTTGCCGCGCATTGTCCTCGGGCCAACGCTGCTGTGCGCCGTATTGTTTATTTACGGTTTTATCGCGGTAACCGCCTGGCTGTCTTTCACCGAAGCGCGACTGCTGCCGCGCTACGAGCTGGCCGGGTGGGTGCAGTATGTCGCCTTGTTCGAAAACGAGCGCTGGTGGACGGCGCTTGCCAACCTTGGCATTTTCGGCAGCCTGTTTATTGCCCTGTGCATGGCGAGCGGGCTGCTGCTGGCGATTCTGCTCGATCAGCGCATCCGCGCGGAAGGCTTTCTGCGCGCGATTTATCTCTACCCGATGGCGCTTTCCTTCATCGTTACCGGCACGGCCTGGCGCTGGATCTTCAATCCCAGTCTGGGTTTCCAGCATCTGATGCGCGAGTGGGGTTTCGAGACCTTCACTTTCGACTGGATCGTGACCCCGGGCATGTCGATCTACGCCGTAGTCATCGCCGCGGCCTGGCAATCCACCGGCTTTGTCATGGCCTTGTTCCTGGCGGGCCTGCGCGGGGTGGACGATGCCATCATCAAGGCCGCCCAGGTCGATGGCGCCGGCCCGGCGCGCATTTACACACGTATCATCATTCCCTCCCTGCGCCCGGTGTTTTTCAGCGCGCTCATCATCCTTGCCCATATCGCCATCAAAAGCTTCGATCTGGTGATGGCGCTTACGGGCGGTGGCCCGGGGTTTTCCTCCGACCTGCCGGCGATTTTTATGTACACCTTCGCCTTCAACCGCAACCAGATCGGCCTGGGCGCGGCCAGTGCCATGATGATGCTGCTCACCGTGGTGGCGGTGGTGGTGCCGATGATGTACGCCGAAACCCGCCGCCACACGCGCGACCATGGCTGAAGTTCATCGCACACAAAGCGCCGGATCGCATGCGCTGGGCCGCGTGCTGATCTACACGCTGCTCATTTTGTTCGCACTGTACTACCTGATGCCGCTGTTCGTGATGGTCACGACCTCGCTCAAGACCTTGGAGGATATTCGCGGCGGCAATCTGCTCGCGCTGCCACGGCAAATTACGTTCGAGGCCTGGACCAAGGCCTGGTCGAGCGCCTGCTCGGGCGTCGATTGCGACGGCCTCAAGGGCAATTTCTGGAATTCGGTGAGTTTTGTTGTGCCGGCGGTGCTGATCTCCAGCCTCATTGGTGCCTTAAACGGTTATGTGCTCACGCTTTGGCGCTTTCGGGGCAGCGATATGTTTTTTACCCTGCTGCTGCTGGGCTGTTTTATCCCTTTTCAAGTCGTGCTGCTGCCGATGGCGCAGACGCTGGGCGTGCTTGGCATCGCCAATACCACTGCCGGGCTGATTTTTGTGCATGTGGTTTATGGGCTGGCCTTCACCACGCTGTTCTTTCGCAATTATTACGTCAACATTCCCGGCGAAATGATAAAAGCCGCACGCATCGACGGCGCCGGCTTCCTGCGCATTTTCTGGCGCATTGTGCTGCCGCTCTCGCCGCCCATCATCGTGGTTTGCGTGATCTGGCAGTTCACCCAGATCTGGAACGATTTCCTGTTCGGGGTGGTGTTTTCCTCGGGAGAGCGCCAGCCCATCACCGTTGCGCTTAACAATCTGGTCAACACTTCGACTGGTGTCAAGGAATACAACGTCGATATGGCCGCTGCCATCATCGCCGGGTTACCCACCTTGGTGGTCTATATCGTGGCCGGCAAATACTTCATGCGCGGCCTCACGGCCGGCGCGGTCAAAGGGTAAATCCGCCATGTCCTCCTTGGTCGTCAGAAACGTGCGCAAGATTTTCGGCAGCGTCGAGGTGCTGAAGGATATCGACCTGGAAATAGAGGCGGGCGAATTCCTGATTCTGGTCGGGCCATCGGGCTGCGGCAAATCCACGCTGCTTAACATCATCGCCGGCCTGGACACAGCCACTTCCGGAGATATTCTGATCGGCGGAAAAGTAGTGAATCGTTTGAGCCCCAAGGACCGCGATATCGCCATGGTGTTCCAGTCCTATGCCTTGTACCCGAACATGACGGTGCGCCAGAACATTTCCTTCGGCCTGGAAATGCGCGGCGTGGCCAGGGAGGAACAGAAGAAAATTGTCGCGCGGGTGGCCGGCATTCTGCAAATGGGCGAGTTGCTTGACCGCAAGCCCTCGCAACTGTCCGGCGGCCAGCGTCAGCGTGTGGCCATGGGCCGCGCCATCGCACGCGATCCGCAGTTATTCCTGTTCGACGAGCCGCTGTCCAATCTGGACGCCAAGCTGCGCGTGGAAATGCGCACCGAGATCAAGCTGCTGCACGAGCGCCTTAAAGCCACCATCGTCTACGTCACCCACGACCAGATCGAGGCCATGACGCTGGGCAGCAAGATCGCCGTCATGCAAGGCGGCGAAATCCGCCAGTTCGGGACGCCGCGCGAAATCTACGACACCCCGGCCGATTTATTCGTCGCCGGTTTTATCGGCTCGCCGTCGATGAATTTCATCGACACTGAACTCGTCGCGCACGAGGGTGGCATCGGCACCAGCCTGCGCGATGCGCGGCAAAGTTTTGTGCTCCCCTTGCCGGGGACAAAAATCAGCCTTGAGACGTGGCTCGGCAAGAAGATCATTCTCGGTATCCGACCCGAGCAGATTACCGCCGGCACCCAGCCGGCCGGGGAGCCTGTTTACCGCCGCGAATGCCGGGTGGAAATGGTCGAACCCACCGGCCCCGATACCCTCGTCCTCATCAGACTCAACGACAAGACCGTGTGCTGCCGGGTGCGCCCGGATCAGGCCTGCGCGGCGGGACAGGCGATGGAGTTGCTGTTCAATCTTTCAAAGGCGGTTTTCTTCGATCCGGCCAGCGGGAGACGGATAGATTAGCCGCCCGGGCGGTGACGATAACGAATCTTGAGCGCAATGATGGTCAGACACAGTGCCAGCGTCACCACATTGGAGAGTATGAGGGGCAAAGATCGCAGCAAAATTCCATAGATCAGCCACAGCACGATACCGACGCTGAAGAGGGAAAACATGCGGCCCGAAATATCCTGGCCCGACTTGGTGCGATGGATTTTCAGTATCTGCGGAATAAAAGCGGTGGTGGTAAGCACACCGGCAATCAGGCCAAGAGCATCGATCATGGTGCTTATGATCTCAGCCGACGGGATCGAGCAACGTCGCCAGCCCGCGTAATGCCGGCGCGGGGGCGAGGATCACATGAGTTGGCACGGCGGCAAGATAATCTGAGAAACGGCCCTTGTTTTCAAAGCGGGCACGAAACGGGGCGTGAGCGAAATAGTCACCCAGCTTGGGCACGATGCCCCCGCCGATGTAACAACCACCGCTTGCGCCCAGTGTAATCACGAGATTGGCCGCCGCCGTGCCGAGAATGGCACAGAACATATCGACGGCTTCGCGGCAGTGCGGATCGGCCGCGGACAAGGCCGCGGCCGTAATCTGTTCCGCCCCAAGCACCCGTGCGGGCGTGTTATCGAGTGCGCACAAGCAACGGTAAAGATTCTCCAGGCCCATACCGCTTAACACACGCTCGGTCGAAACATGGTCGAATTCCCTGCGCAGATAACGCAGTACGCCGATTTCACGCTCACTCATGGGCGAGAAGGCGGTATGTCCCCCCCGGCTATCCAGCGCCACCCAGCGCGAGTTCACCGGAATCAGGCCGGAAACGCCGAGGCCGGTGCCCGCGCCGATGACGGCGATGGGCGTGCCCTTCACCGCCTCACCGCCGCCGATCCGGCGCAATTCGTCCGCGCGCAGTTGCGGGACAGCGAGCGCTAGCGCTGAGAAATCGTTGACCACTTGCAGACGCGTGAAGCCCAGATTGGCGCACGTGTGCTTGATGGAAAACCCCCAAGGGCCGTTGGTCAGATTGATGAAATCGCCGGTAATCGCGTCGCAAGCCACATCCACCGCAACTTCGCCCACCGCCGGATCGCCACATTCGCGCAGGTACAATCGCACCGCCGCTTCAAGTCCATCGAAGTCGGCGCAATGCAGAGTTTTCTCCTGTTGCGGCTCAAGTGAACCCTCGGGCACCAGCGCGATGCGCAGATTGGTGCCACCGATGTCCGCGACCAGGCGCATGATCTGAAGTCTGCTTTAGAGCAAGCGTTTCACCGCCGCGGCGACTGCATCTGCGGTGATGCCGAAGAATTTGAACAAATCGCCGGCGGGCGCGGATTCACCGAAGCGATCCAGCCCGATCACCTCGCCTTCGAGGCCGACGTACTTGCGCCAGAAATCCGTGACACCGGCCTCCACGGCGACCCGCTTCACCCCCTTGGGCAGCACGGCTTCGCGGTAGGAAGCCTCCTGGCGATCGAATACATTGGTACACGGCATGGATACCACCCTGACCGCAACACCGGCATCGGATAGCAATTTCTGCGCGGCCATCGCCAGCGCGACCTCCGAGCCTGTGGCGAGAATGGCGGCTTTCATGTTGGGCGCATCGGACAGCACATAACCGCCGCGTACGATGTTCTGAATGGTGCCGGCGTCGCGCTTCTGAAACGGCAGATTCTGGCGCGAGAACAGCAGGCAGGCAGGCCCGTTGCGCCGTTCGATGGCGGCAATCCAGGCAGCGGCCGATTCCACTGTATCGCAGGGACGCCACACGTCCAGGTTGGGTATCAGGCGCAGGCTGGCGGCATGCTCGACCGATTGGTGCGTAGGGCCGTCCTCGCCCAAGCCGATGGAATCGTGGGTGAATACGTACAGGCTGCGCAGATTCATCAACGCCGCCATGCGCAGCGCATTGCGCGAGTAATCGGAAAAGGTGAGGAATGTCCCGCCATAGGGAATCAATCCGCCGTGCAAGGCCAGGCCGTTCATGATCGCGGACATGCCGAATTCACGCACGCCGTAATACACATAATTTCCACCATTGGCCTTGCTCACGCCCTTGGAGCCGGACCATAGCGTGAGGTTGGAGCCGGCCAGATCGGCCGAACCCCCGATGAGTTCTGGTAACGTCGGGGCCAAGGCTTCGATGGTGTTTTGCGAGGCTTTGCGGCTGGCGATGGTCTCGGCTTTTTCATTCGTCGTTGTGAGAAAACCTTGAGCCTTCTGTTGCCAATTGCCGGGCAGCTCGTCCGCCATGCGCCGCTTGAACTCAGCCGCTTCCGTCGGAAACGCTTTGGCGTAACTGGCGTATACCGCGTTCCAGGCCGCTTCCTGTTTTGCGCCTCTTCCGCGCGCGTCCCAGCCAGTGTAAATATCGGCGGGGATTTCAAATGGCGCGTGTGCCCAGCCAATTTGCGCACGGGTGGCGGCGATTTCCTTGTCACCCAGGGCGGCGCCATGTACATCGTGGCTGCCGGCCTTGTTGGGCGAGCCTTTGCCAATCACTGTTTTGCAGCAAATCAAACTGGGCTTGTGGGTTTCCTTCTTGGCGGCATCGATGGCGGCGTCGATGGCGTTTACATCGTGACCATCGACCGCGCGCACCACCTGCCAGCCGTAAGCCTCGAACCGTTTGGGGGTATCGTCATTGAACCAGCCTTGGACGTTTCCGTCGATGGAAATTCCATTGTCGTCGTAGAAGGCGATGAGCTTGCCCAAGCCGAGTGTGCCGGCCAGCGAACAGACTTCATGCGAGATACCCTCCATCAGACAGCCATCGCCGAGGAAAACATAGGTGTGATGATCGACAATCTCATGCCCGGGGCGGTTGAATTGTGCCGCCAGCAACCGTTCGGCGAGCGCCATGCCCACGGCATTGCCGATGCCCTGGCCGAGCGGGCCGGTGGTGGTTTCCACGCCGGGGGTGATGCTGTATTCGGGATGCCCAGGTGTCTTGGAATGCAGTTGACGGAAGCGCTTGAGCTCATCCATCGGCAACGCATAGCCGCTCAGATGCAGCAGCGCATAAAGCAGCATGGAGCCATGCCCGTTGGACAGCACAAAACGATCGCGCCCGGCCCACTTCGGATTGGCCGGGTTGTGGCGCAGATGTCGATTCCATAACACCTCCGCGATTTCGGCCATGCCCATCGGCATTCCCGGGTGCCCGGAATTCGCCTTCTGTACCGCATCCATCGCCAGCGCGCGGATAGCATTGGCCAGATCGGTTCTGGTCGCCATATTTCCCCTCTTTGATAAGAAAAAATCCCGTGAACCGGGATCTCGAAGTTTTTGAGCTTCTTGTTAACTCGCCCGTATTCTAACGTAGGGCGCCCGGCAGGAAATTTTCACTCTTCCAGTTTTCTCGGCAATCTGACGCCAAGCTGCTTGAGCTTGCGATACAAATGAGTGCGCTCCAGTCCGACTCGCTGCGCCACCTCGCTCATATTGCCGACATTCCGGTTAAGGTGATATTCAAAATAGATCCGTTCGAAATTTTCGCGCGCCTCCCGCAGCCCCATGTCGAAGGGAAGCGGTTGCGACATGCTGGGCAAAGGCTCGTTCAAGGTCAGAAGCGCTTCGTTGATTTCCGACACGCCGATTTCCGTTCCCGGAGTCAATAGAGCCACGGTTCTGATCACACTTTCGAGTTGAACCAGATTGCCCGGCCAGTGATAGTTGCGTAGCGCATTAAGGGCAGCGGTATTAAACGCCCTGGCGGGGACCTCCTTCGCCTCGATTGCCCTCAGTAGTGCCAGATTCGCCAGTTCCGGCACGTCTTCGGCCCTTGCCCGCAAGCTGGGAACCTGAACCGTAACCCCGGCAAGGACTCCGTACAAGCGGGCATCGAATTTCTCTTGGGCTACCTGTTCCGCCAGCTGCATGGATGTGGTCGACAACACTCTTGCATGGAGTGAATCGAGTCGTTCCAGCTGGGCGCGCAGATTGTTCTGCCGTACGGGCGTCAGATTGCCCGCCTCGCGCAGAAACAGTATTCCTTCCGCAGCCTGGGCAAGCAGGTTGTTATCCGCATGCTCCAGTACCGCAAAATCTTCGGGCTCGACCCAGGGCGAATTGGGTTCATGCAGAACGCGAGCGCATTGCTCCATGCCGCAACCCGGCTCGCCTGCAAACAGCACCGGAATAGTCAATCCGCGCAATTTGTCGATTTGCCCCCGCAGCCGGTCGGCCACGCGCGATTTGCCCAGGGTAACCAGCGCGGTGGCCGTAGCGGTGCGCGAAACGGTATGTTTGAGCGCCGTACCTACCGTCGCCAGCAATTTCTGCATGGCAATCGGTTTTTCCAGGAATGCATAGGCGCCGATACGTGTTGCCTCGACCGCCGTATCGATGGTGCCGTGCCCGGACATCATGACCACCGGCATGGTGAGCTGGCCGGTACTGGCCCATTCCTTCAGCAGCGTAATACCGTCGGCATCCGGCATCCAGATATCCAACAGCACCAGATCCGGGCGGAATTTATCGCGCATCGATCGCGCTTCCCCGACATTTTGCGCCAGGCGCACATGATGCCCCTCGTCTCGCAGAATTTCGGACAACAATTCGCGAATTCCTGCTTCGTCGTCTACCACCAGTATCTGGCTCATCTTGCCATTCGTCTTTCCAACAGCCGTGCGGCAGGCTGGACTCGCGGCAGATCCAGGGCAACACATGCACCCCCACCAGGCAAATTCGAAATGGAGATCCCGCCCCTGTGCTCTTCGACGATTTTTTTGACGATCGCCAATCCGAGACCGGTCCCTTTGGGTTTGGTCGTGATGTACGGTTCGAATACGCGTCCCATAAATGCTTCGGGAAAACCGGGTCCGTTGTCGAACAGCGTAAGGCGCACGCCGGAATCCGCCGCCTCGGTACGAATCACTATTTTCGGCATGATTACCTCGGCTACCGCCTGTTCGGCATTTTGCAGAAGATTGTGAATCACCTGACGCAGCTTTGCGGAGTCCCCGACAATCTCGGGAAGACTGGATGCCAGATCCAGGTCAAGTGTCGCACCCGAGGATTCGTAAAGTGCAATAACGTTCTGTATCAATTGGTTCAGATCTAGCGCCTCGAATCTGGGCTCCGGCGAGCGTGCATACTGGCTGAAATCGTCCACCATCGCCTTGAGCGCCGATACCTGGCTGACGATGGTTTGGGTGGAACGCAGAAGTATTTCGCCATCCGGCTCGGTCAATTTGCCTTCCAATCGGTGCTGCAGGCGTTCTGCCGACAACTGAATCGGCGTCAGGGGATTCTTGATTTCGTGAGCCAGGCGTTTAGCCACCTCGCCCCACGCCGCTTGCCGCTGTGCATGGAGCAGTCGGGTGATATCGTCGAATACCAGCACCAAGCCGGAATCCGCGCCGGCAGTCAGGCGCGTGCCCCGCAGCAGCAGAACTTGCTCGCCAGTGGCGCTGCTAATTTCCAGTTGCCTTTCCCAGGGCTGTGACCCTGACTTGGTCATCGAGTCTCGGATGGCTTCGCTCACGGCCGTCAGGCGGGGTTCGCGGGCCGGCCAGGATTCCGGAACGGCTCCAATCAGCGCAGCCATGTCCATGCCCAGAATCTGCCCCGCGCTACGGTTGGCCGAGCGCAATCTCCCTTGAGCATCGAACGACAAGACGCCGGCGGACAGGTTGCCGAGGATGCTCTGAAGATATTCGTTTGCCGTGGCAAGTTGATCTTGATTGCGTCTGGCCTCCGCTTGGGCATCGGCAAGCTGCATTGTCATTGTATTAAACGATTCGGTTAGCATACCCAGTTCGTCCTGACTTTTGACTGTCTGGCGCTGGCTAAAATCGCCTTGCGCCACGGCGCGGGTGCCCGCGGCGAGAATGCCCAGCGGCGCGGACAATCTTTCGCTGAATACAATGGCCAACAACAACGCAATCATCAGTGCCAGCATGAGCGAGAGGGTCAATGACAGCGCGTAGAGCCGCTTAAGCCCTAATCTGGAAAGCGAGAGCTGCTGGTAGTCCCGATAGGTCTCCTGCACAATTTGCGCATCGCGAGCGAGCGCCGGCGGCACCGGCTGTACCAGCTGCAAGAGCACGGTACGCCCGGTCAGATCGTTGATCTGGACCAGAACTCTCAATTGCAAGGTACCCTCGCCTATGGCTTCAATGGCGCTGTAGCGATGCTGCATCCTTGCCTGAGTCATCACCGACGCCGACGGCAGGGCTGGCATCAAGTCGGAAGGAGACACGCTCGAAAACGTAATCACCGACCCATCTGTCCTCAGCAAAGTGGCTTCATGGACCGCAACTTGTTCGCGCAGTGAATTGAGCGATGCGATTTGCCTGGCGGTGGTTCGCTCGGCCAGCGCCTGGCTCATGGAATCGGCCTTGCTGCGAATCTCCCCCAGCATTTTGTCGAGATTAACGCGCCCGAGACTGAGGCCGCCTTCCAGCGCCTTGTCTACCCGCACGTCGAACCATGTTTCAATGGAACGCAATAGAAATTGGACCGAGACGCCGTAGACCACAGCACCCGGTACCACGGCAACCAGCGAAAACAACAGCATCAGACGCAAGGTCAGCTTGGCGCCGAATATTCCCGCCTTGAGCCGGCGCCTGAGCATCAGCAATTGGTAGCCAACCAGCAAGATCAGCAGCAGCACCATAACCACGCCGGCACCAAGCAGCGTTGGCAGGTCGGCTGAAAACCAGGGCGTATTGGCACTGGCGCGGGATATCAGTAACAGCACGATTGCACCCAGCACGAGTATCGCGCCCAGCAGGAACTTCATGCCCGGGCTTCGTAACGCGCGCCGCAAATTGCGCGGAAGCGTTTTCATCGTGTTAGCGTCCAGCGATACCAGTCCGAAGACAAATTCCAGTCGCGCGAAGCGATGGCGTTGATTCGAAATGGCTTGGGAAGCTGGGTAACATCCAGTTCCAATCTGATCGCCGCCTCGTAGACCGCTCCTTCGTCCAGACGATCGATATGGGCGATTGCCCGTGGGTCCAGGCTTCCCAACAGACCCAGAGCTTCTTCCAAGGTATCGAAATTTTGGTGCACGGCGTCCTGCGACAGCCGGTATTGGCGCGTCAGGGCGTTGTAGGAAAGCTGATAATTCTGGCGATATTCCAGAACCGTCTTGTTCCAGAGGTAGAGGGTGTACCAGCGCGGCTTGATGAGTTCGAATTCAAGGGCGAAGTGCAGGGGAAGACCGCGATTGAGTGCTTCCTCGAGTGTCGCGGTTAAACCTACTTCGAAATTGGCTTCCAGAAGGTATTCGTCGCCGGAACGGGAAAGGTCGGCCGATTTGATGAAAATGCCTTCGGCGGCCGCCGCTGCAATCACCGAGCAGAAAATGGCCAGCGCCACTAGCGCGCGCAGGGGTCTAGATTTTTTGCAGGAGGGCGTAATAGAAACCATCGTGCTCGTCATCAGGCAGCAGAAGTCCATCCTGTCCCGGCGCAGGGCCTATAAAACGCGCCTCCGGATGGCGCCCCAGGAATTGGCCGATTTGGTGCTGGTTTTCTTCGTTGAACAGGGAACACGTCGCATAGAGCAATTTACCACCAGGGGCGACGACCTTCCACAATGCTTCGAGCAATCGATGTTGCTGGCTGGCAAATTGGCGAACATCGCCGGGTTTGCGCAGCCACTTGATATCGGGGTGACGTCGCACCACGCCGGATGCCGAGCAGGGTGCATCCAGAAGCACGCGCTCAAAAGGCGAGCCGTTCCACCATGAGTCCAGTGCCGCCGCATCGGCCTGCGCGGTGCGTGCGGCCAGGCCAAGTCTTTGCAAATTTGAGTCAATCCGCGGAATTCTCGCCGGGTCGTTGTCGAGGGCGGTCATGTCCACATCTTCCAGTTCGCAAATGTGCGCGGTTTTCCCGCCGGGCGCCGCACAAGCGTCGAGAACCCTCATTCCCTTCTTCAAATCCAGTAGTCGGGCTGCCTTTTGCGCACCCGCGTCCTGGACCGATACCAGACCCTCCTTGAAACCAGGCAATTTGAGGACCGGAACGGGTTGCAAAAGCACGATCGCGAATTCGTCTATTGCCTTTCCGGCCTGACCTGCGGAGCTCAGCATGCTTAAATAGTCCTGAACCGTGCAGCGCCGCCTGTTGACTCGCAGCGTCATAGGCGGTTGTCGGTTGGCAAGTTCCATGATGCGCTCGGCCGAAGCCGGTAATTCCTGTCTCAACTGCTCGATCCACCAGGCCGGAAAAGAAAACTTTCCGGCTTCCGTTTTGTCCGCCGCCGCGAGAAGAAGAGCTCGTTTGCGCTGATAGGTTCGAAGCACGGCATTAATGAATGGCTTGATCGCGCGGCCGCCCAGGTGAGTCGCACAATTCACCGCGTGGTGCACCACTGCATAGGGTGCCGCCCGGGTGTACTCCAGTTGATAAAGCGTGGCCAACAACAGCGTGCGCACCTCCGGGATCATTATCGGTTTGGCGACCAATTGCTTGAGCACACTTTCCAGGCGACCCAGGTAGCGCAGGCTGCCATAACAAATATCCTGTATCGCGCCGCGTTCCGCGGCCACCAGCCCGGGATTTGCCATCCATAAAGCTTCCAGTTGAGCCGTCAGACTGCGCCCGGATAACACTGCGGCCAGGGATTGCGCGGCCAGGCGCTGAATATTGATCAAAGCGATCGGATGGTCATGCGCCGAATTTTGCGCCCAACGCAATCGGCGAGCCGCGCAAAAAATCGGCCACGGCCAGACGCTTGCTGCCAGCGCGCTGGATTTCCGTGATACGCAGGCCTCCGCTGCCGCAGGCAACATCGATTCCCTTCGGGCTGACCTGTGTGACGAACCCGGGCCCGGAGTGATGGTCGGGTAACAAGTTAGCCCGCCAAATTTTTATGGATTCGCCGGAAATATGACTGTGTGCGCCGGGATGAGGGTCGAATGCTCTTATCTGACGTTCCAAGTGCCTTGCATCGTTGGTCCAAACCAACTCCGCTTCTTCTCTGGAAAACTTGGGCGCGTAAGTCACGCCGGTTGGGGGCTGGGCAACCGGTGTCAGGGCACTGGACATAATCGACGGTAGAGCTTCGACGAGAGTGCGCGCGCCCAACACGGCAAGTTTGTCGTGCAGGCTGCCCGCGGTTTCTTTTTCGTCCAGGGGCAAGGCCCTCGCGAGGTATACCGGGCCGGTATCAAGACCCTCTTCCATACGCATGATGGAAACGCCCGATTCCTTGTCGCCGGCCAGGATTGCTCGTTGTATCGGTGCCGCGCCCCGCCACCTCGGCAATAAGGAGGCGTGAATATTCAAACAACCGGCAGGAAACAGTTCCAGCACCCCTTTGGGCAGGATCAACCCATAGGCCGCCACGATCATGATATCGGCAGCGGCAGCATGCAGCCGTGTTTGGGCCTCTAGGTCCTTCAGCCTTGTCGGCTGAAAAATGTCGTATGTCTTGAGGAGCGCAAGTTTTTTGACTTCGCTTAAGGAGTGCTTCATACCCCGCCCGGCGGGGCGATCCGGCTGAGTCAGAACCAGCGCGACATTGACCCCGCTGTCCCCCAGAGCCTGGAGTGCAGCCGCTGCAAATGCCGGAGTGCCGGCAAACACGACTCTCATCTTAAACAGGCTGGCGTTGACGTTTTTTCAGCTTGCTGAGAATTCGCGTTCGCTTGAGCGGCGACAGGTACTCGACAAATACCCTGCCTTTTAAGTGATCCATTTCGTGCTGGATGCACACCGACAACATGTCTAGCGCCTCCAGCTCGAAGGGCTTGCCATGGATGTCAAGGGCCGTAATCCGGATCCATTGGGCACGGCTTACTGGTTCAAACACCCCCGGCACCGATAAACAGCCTTCTTCAAAGTCCGCCTTGCCGCGAGACTGCACGATTCGCGGATTAATCAACACCTTGAGCTGATCGCGGGTTTCCGAGATATCCACAATGATGACTTGTTGGTGAACGTCGACTTGGGTGGCCGCCAGACCCACGCCCGGTGCCGCGTACATGGTTTCGCTCATATCTCTGACCAACTGACGTATCTCGTCACTGACGCTTGCCACCGGTTGAGCAATACGGTGGAGGCGGTCGTCGGGGTAGCGCAGGATCGGAAGAAGTGCCATATTTACTTGCTAATTTAATGTACTAGATGCAGAATTTAAACTAAAGTATCGGTATGAAGTCACGGCAATATCCAGTACTTCGAATACCGACAAAGAACCGGAATTGTAGGCAAACGGGAGCCTGAGATGGGCAAAACCTTTAAATCCTTGCTGCTGGTTGTGGCAGGTCTTGTAGCAACCATGGCGGCTGCCGACGAAATTAAGTTGGCGGAAGATGCCCCTAATCGTTATGTCGTGGTGCGGGGCGATACCCTATGGGACATATCCGCACGATTCCTCAGGGATCCCTGGCTCTGGCCGGACGTATGGGGCCTAAACAAGGACGAAATCCAGAATCCGCATTGGATATATCCGGGGGATGTGGTGATCCTGGACCTCAGCGGAAAGACACCCCGGTTGCGCAAGGAAGGGTTCGATGGCGACACATCCGGCAAAGCCGGCGGCGATCCGGCGGCCGGCGCCGATTGGGAACTCCTGACCACCAAGCTTCGTCCCAGCATCCGCAAGACCCCTTTGGGCGAAGCAGCCATCCCCAGCATTTCTTTATCCGCGATTGGCCCTTTCTTGAGCCGGCCATTGGTCGTGGACGAGAAAGACCTAAAGACCAGTCCGCAATTGATCGCCGGACCCGAATCAAGAGTTGTGCTCTCAAGCGGAGACATTGCATTTGCACGTAACGTACCCGCCAATAGCAGTAGCAACTGGAGTATCTATCGCCCTGGTCGCACATTCCTCGATCCGGACACCGACGAATTGCTCGGCTATGAGGCAATTTATCTCGGAGACGCCCATGTCGATGTCGTCGCCAGCGTAAGCACACTTTCCATTGCCCGTGCCAAGCAGGAAATTATTCCAGGCGATCGCATGGCCAAACCATCTCTGGTGGATAATCTTGCGTTTGTGCCGCACGCGCCGAGCTCCAAAATCAAGGGCAAGTTGATGCCCGCCGCGGAAAGCGTAACGGAAATTGGCCCGAACTCGGTTGTTGCATTTAACAGGGGTGCACGGGATGGTGTGGAAGTTGGTCATGTCTTTGCGTTGTATAGCAATCGGCCAAAGGTGAATGCACCGGGGGAAAGCGATTCCAAACTTGTTTATCAACTGCCCCCGGAAAGATATGGGGTGATGTTTGTTTTCAGGGTTTTCAACAAAATGTCCTATGGGTTGATCATGAGCTCGACTCGGGCAGCACATGTCAACGACGTCGTCCAGTCGCCCTAAATCCCGTCGCGCCCGATGCCGGCCGACGCCGAATTAAAAGCCTGGCTGGCGCTGGGCTTGACAGCCCAGCTAACCCCGTCCCCGTTTCGAAAACTACTGCATGCCCTCGGAGGACCCGAGGAAATTCTCAAGGCCAGTGCGGATACGTTGGCGCAATTCGTTGCCGATACGACCGTGCAGGCCATACGTAAGGGCCCCGATCCTCTGCGGCTGGAGCAGTCGCTTCGCTGGTTGGAGGATCCGACCAACCGGATCGTCAGTTTAGCCGATGAGCACTATCCGAAACTTCTGCTGGAAATCAGCGATCCTCCGGTCATTTTGTACGTCAAGGGCGACGTTGCCTTGCTTAATCGGCCAACCTTGGCCATCGTCGGAAGCCGAAACCCCACCCATCAGGGAGTTGCCAATTCGGTCGCCTTTGGCCAGGAAATATCCGATGCCGGTCTGACCATCGTCAGTGGTCTTGCACTCGGGATCGACGCGGCTGCGCATAAGGGTGGTCTGGCCGGAAAATCGTCATCTATCGCTGTTATGGGTACGGGCCTCGATATCGTATACCCGGCGCGCAACCGGGAACTTGCCCATGAGCTGGCTCTTCGAGGAGCGATCGTTTCGGAATTTCCGCTTGCTACACCCGCGGTCGCCACCAATTTCCCTCGGAGAAATCGCGTGATCAGCGGTTTTTCGCGCGGATGTCTGGTCGTGGAAGCCAATGTGCAAAGCGGCTCCTTGATTACCGCGCGGTGCGCGATCGAGCAGGGTCGGGAAGTATTTGCCATTCCCGGTTCGATTCACTCGCCGCAATCCCGCGGATGTCACCTGCTTATCAAACAAGGTGCAAAACTCGTCGAAACCAGTTTGGATATTCTGGAAGAACTCGGACTGCAGTCGTCGGGTACTCCAACAGTTGCGACTATCGCTACTGACAATCCGCTTCATCGGAACCTGCTTGAATCCTTGGGATACGACCCGGTTGACCTCGATGCCTTGTGTTTTCGTGCCGGCCTGGCGCCCGAAAACGCGTCCGCGATGCTTTTGGAACTGGAACTGAACGGCAGTGTAAAACGACTCCCCGGGGGAAAGTTTCAACGGGTTCTGTAAACCTGAAAACTGCAATTCAGCCACAGAGGTCACAGGGAACACAGAGAGATTCAAGAGTTTGAGTCCGCCTGCCACACTCACCAAATGGGTGAGCATAAGAAACAACATACATTCTTGATTTTCCTCTGTGAACTTAAGGCACAGCACTTACGGCCGAAGCTGCTGTGTCCTAAAAGGGTACTCCGACGTGCTGCGCACGTAGGATATCTGTGGCAAATAGCTTTTTCTAGGTTAAATCGTTCTGCTCGCTGGAAGCCTCTTAATAAGACGGCAGACTACCTTGGCTTCGGACAAACTGTTTTTTCCGGCAGGATGACTTCCCGCACCATGGTCAATCGGCGCGGAGCTTGCTACCGCTTCGCCAAGTTCATATCATGGCGCCCTTCGTTTTCCGCGCGGACGCGAAATGCCCCAGAATCTGCTCATTGTCGAATCGCCGTCAAAAGCCAGCACGCTGAAGAAATATCTCGGACGTGGCTTTGAAATTATTGCCTCCTATGGCCATGTACGCGATCTTGAGGCCAAGACAGGTGCCGTGGATCCGGACGACAACTTCCACATGCGCTACGCGCTGGTGGACAGGAACAAGAAACATGTCGACGCCATCGCCAAGGCCGTGGCCAAATCCGACAAGATCTATCTCGCAACCGACCCGGACCGGGAAGGTGAAGCCATTGCCTGGCATCTGGCCGAAATTCTCAAGGGCAAAAAACTCCTCAAGGGCAAGAAGCTTCATCGTGTGGTGTTCTATGAAATCACCGAGTCGGCGGTCAAGGAAGCGGTAGCCAATCCCCGGACTATTGCCATGCCGCTGGTCAACGCGCAACAAGCACGCCGGGCGCTGGATCATCTGGTGGGATTTAATCTTTCGCCTCTGTTATGGAAAAAAATCGGCCCAGGATTATCCGCCGGCAGAGTGCAAAGCCCCGCATTGCGGCTGATCGTCGAACGGGAATTCGAGATCGAGAGTTTCAAGAGTCTGGAATACTGGACACTGCATCTCGACAGCCACAAGGGCAATCAGAAATTTGTCGCCCGGCTGAGCCAGTACAAGGGCGAAAAAGTCGAACAATTCACCTTTGTCAGCGACGAGCAGCAGCGCAAAGTGGTCACTGAGCTCGAACAGTCGGCCAAAGGCGCGGCCAAGGTCGTTCGCGTCGAACGCAAACCGAAGACCCGGCAGCCGGCAGCGCCCTTTACCACCTCTACACTCCAGCAAGAAGCCGTGCGCAAGCTCGGCATGACTTCCAGGGGAACCATGAGTGTTGCCCAGCAGCTCTACGAGGGCATTGATATTGGCGGCACCTCGGTCGGTTTGATTACCTATATGCGTACCGATTCGCTGGCGCTGGCAAAAGAGGCTTTGGCCGAAATCCGCGACTACATCAAGAAGAAACACGACCCGGAATATCTGCCCGCCGCGCCGGTCGAATACCGCAACAAATCGAAGAACGCCCAGGAAGCCCATGAGGCCATTCGTCCCACATCGGTATTCCGCACGCCCGATTCGATCCGCCAGTACCTCAAACCCGAGCAGGCGGCCCTGTACGAAATGATCTGGAAGCGCACACTTGCCTGCCAGATGACGCCCGCCAAGTATCAAACAACCGCGGTCGATCTTTCGGTGGGGCGCGCCGACACATTGTTCCGCGCCTCGGGCCAGGTGTTGGTATTTGCCGGGTTCATGACGGTGTATCTGGAAGATGCGGATGATGCCGAGGTGGAAGACGAAGCCCGGCTGCCATTGCTGGAAGAAAAGGAGATGGTTCCTATCGATCGGCTTTTCGGCGAACAACATTTTACTCAGCCGCCGCCCCGATACACCGAGGCGAGCCTGGTCAAGACACTCGAGGAATACGGAATAGGACGTCCCTCGACATACGCGAATATTATTTCCACGCTTCAAGACCGTGGCTATGCGCTGCTCGACAAGAAGCGCTTCATGCCAACTGACATCGGACGCCTGGTGAGCGGCTTCCTTACGGCACATTTCAATCATTATGTGGACTATGGCTTTACCGCCAACCTCGAGACCGAGCTCGACGATATCTCCAACGGCGAACGCGAGTGGCTGCCGGTTTTGAAAGAATTCTGGAAGGGCTTTTCCAAAGACCTCAAGTCCAAGGAAAAAGTGGCGCGTGGCATTCCTCTGGACGAGAAGTGTTCAAAGTGCAAAAAACAACTCTTCCTGCAAAACAGCCGGCGTGGATTATTCGTGGGCTGCAGTGGATATCCAAAATGCGATTACACTCGACCCTGGGGCGATCAGCCGCAGGGGCCGGTGGTATTGGGCGCAGATCCCAAAACCCAGCAGGAAATTCTCTTGTTGAAGGGGCCTTATGGTTTTTACGTCCAGTTGGGGCAGACCCCTGCGGACAAGACCGTCAAACCAAAACGGGCTGCCTGGCCGAAAGCCATTCCTGCGGCCTCGGCGGACCTGGATACAGCACTCAAACTGCTGTCGCTGCCAAGGTTACTTGGCAGTCATCCGGAATCGGGCAAGCCGGTGGAAGCCAGCATTGGACGATTTGGCCCCTATGTCAAACACGATGACGGCTTCAAATCGATTCCCAAAGCCGAAAACGTGCATGACATCACGCTCGATCGGGCAGTGGCGTTATTGGCCGAGAAGAAAAATTCCGCACGCGGCGGTCGTTCGCTTGGCCAGCATCCGACCGACAAAAAAACCGTGGCGGTATTCAGCGGTCGTTACGGGCCCTACGTCAAACACGGGAAACTGAACGCCACATTACCGGCGACCATCGATCCGGAAAAAGTGACACTGTCCGAAGCGCTGATTATCCTGGCGGAAAAGTCGGGGAAAAAACCCGCCGAGAAAACTCGCGCGGTGGCAACCAAAAAACGCAAAGCTGCCTAGCCGCCTGTCGGTCGTGGGTGTCCGTCAGATTGCGAGACAATCAAACGTCCAGATTGCGTACCCCTAAGGCATTGGTCTCGATAAAAGCTCTGCGCGGTTCGACCAGATCTCCCATTAGAGTAGTGAATATTTCATCGGCCGCGATGGCATCTTCGATCTGAGTTCGGAGCAATCGTCGCGATCCGGGATCCATGGTTGTCTCCCAGAGCTGGCTGGGGTTCATTTCGCCCAGTCCTTTATAGCGTTGAATCGCGATGCCCTTTTTGACCTGTTCGAGCAGCCAGTCCAGGGCATCCTTGAAGTCGGTCACCCGGTGTTCCTGATCGCCGCGGTTGACATGGGCGCCTTCGGCAAGCAGTCCCTGCAATACCTGGGCAGTCTGTTTGATCTGGACATAGTCGCCACTACCGAGAAAATCCGCGTCCAGATAGCCGATCCTGAGATTGCCGTGCTGCATGCGTGAGATTCGCAGTACATAGGCTTCGTTTTTCGGGTCGTAATGCGGCTCAATCACCAGACTGTCTTTACCGCACAGGTCGGCGAGGAGATCGGCCGATTTCCTGGCCGCCGCTTCATCTGTCAGATCCATGGTTGGACCCTTCAGCAGCGCCGCGAGCACCCGGGTGTCGATGCGTTTTGCCAGGCGCTCGATGATCGCCTCGGTAACTATATAGGAGCGTGCAACTTCCTCCAGCACTTCGATCGGCAGGGCTGGCCGGCCATCACCCGGATAAAGTTGTGCGTCCTTCAAGGCCAGCCTCAAGAGATAGTCCTTTAATTCGTGGTCGTCCTTCAGATAGCGCTCCTCCTTGCCGTGTTTGACTTTGTACAACGGCGGTTGAGCGATATAGATATGACCTCTTTCCACCAGGTCAGGCATTTGCCGATAGAAAAAGGTCAGCAGCAAGGTGCGGATGTGGGAGCCATCCACATCCGCATCGGTCATGATGATGATGCGATGGTAACGAAGTTTCTCGGGCTTGAAGTCATCTTTGCCGATGCTGGTGCCAAGCGCCGTAATCAGCGTGGCAATTTCCTGGGAGGAGACCAGCTTGTCAAAGCGTGCTCTTTCGACATTGAGGATTTTGCCTTTGAGCGGAAGAATGGCCTGGAATTTTCTGTCCCGACCCTGTTTAGCCGAGCCGCCCGCAGAATCACCCTCGACCAAGTAGAGCTCGCATTGCGCCGGATCTTTTTCCTGGCAATCGGCCAATTTTCCCGGCAAACCGAAACCGTCGAGCACACCCTTACGCCGGGTCATTTCGCGAGCCCGCCGTGCCGCTTCGCGAGCCCTTGCGGCGTCGATGACTTTGCCAACGATGATCTTGGCATCCGCCGGTCGCTCCAGCAGCCAGTCATGTAAGGTCTGCGAAATCGCATCTTCTACCACCGGTCTGACTTCGGAGGAAACCAGTTTGTCCTTGGTCTGCGAGGAGAATTTCGGATCTGGAAGTTTTACCGACAAGATGCAGGTTAAACCCTCCCGCATGTCGTCTCCGGTTGTTTCCACCTTGGCCTTTTTGGCCGCGTCATTGGCCTCGATATATTGATTTAGCGTGCGCGTCATGGCAGCACGCAATGCTGTGAGGTGGGTGCCGCCATCCCTCTGGGGGATGTTATTGGTGAAACACAAGACCGATTCCTGGTACGAATCGTTCCACTGCATGGCCACTTCCACACCTATGCCATCCTTCTCGCTAATGGCGTGAAAGATATTGGGATGCAGAACGGTCTTTGCCCGGTTGATGTATTCGACGAAACCCTTGACGCCGCCGGAAAAAGCGAAAACTTCTTCCTTCGTGCTGCGTTGATCATGCAGTTCTATGCGCACACCGTTGTTGAGAAACGAAAGTTCGCGCAACCTTTTAGCGAGGATGTCGTAGTGAAACTCGATATTGCCGAATACTTCCGGATTAGGATGAAACAGTATTTCGGTTCCTCGGCGCTCTGTATTGCCTACGGCCGAAAGTGGTGCGACCGGAGTGCCGTTGCGGAATTCCATGGTATGGACATGGCCATCCCGTCGAATGGTCAACTTTAGATAGTCCGATAATGCATTGACCACCGACACGCCCACGCCATGCAAGCCACCAGAAATTTTATAGCTGTTGCTGTCGAATTTCCCGCCGGCGTGAAGAACCGTCATTACTATTTCCGCCGTTGACCGGCCGTCTTCGTCGTCGGGATGTATGCCGGTAGGAATACCTCGGCCATTGTCGACCACACTTACTGAATTATCCGTGTGAATAACCACCTTTATTTCATTGCAATGGCCGGCCAGTGCTTCGTCAATGGAATTGTCGAGCACCTCAAATACCATATGATGCAAGCCTGTTCCATCGCTGGTATCGCCGATGTACATGCCGGGACGCTTGCGTACCGCTTCCAGGCCCTTGAGGACTTTAATGCTGTCCGAATTGTAGTCTGTAGATGACATGGATCAGATACCGGCCTTTGGCCCTTAGATTCTCATCGGCATGACGACATACTTGAATTGCTGGTTCTCGGGTATCGACATCAACATGCTGCTGTTTGCGTCACCCATTGCACAATCGATCTTCGGGGAGTCTATATTCGCCAGTACATCCAGCAGGTAGGTAATGTTGAAGCCGATATCTAGTGCATCGCCGTTGTAGTCGATTTCCAACTCTTCTTCCGCCTCTTCCTGCTCTGCATTGGTACAAACGATCTTCAGGCAGTCTGAGGTCAGTACCCAGCGCACACCCCGGAACTTGTCGTTGGAAAGGATTGAGGCTCTTTGCAGAGCTTGTTGAAGGACGAGCCGGTCAAGAACGAAATGTTTACTGTAGTTAACCGGTATGACCCGCGTGTAATCGGGGAATTTTCCATCGATGGTTTTGGAAATCAAACTTACACCGGAAAAGCTGAAGCGCACCTGGCCGGGGAACAAGTCAATTCTGACTTCGTCGTCACTATCGGTCAGCAATTTTGCCACCTCTAAGATGGCTTTGCGGGGAATGATTGCTTCGGTTTTCGCCTGACTGGCCACCATGGGGCAGGAAGCATAGGCCAGCCGGTGTCCATCGGTTGCCACCAGAACGATCTGATTTTCTTCCGCCACCAGCAAGAGCCCATTGAGGTAATAGCGAATATCCTGCTGTGCCATGCCATATTGGACGAGAGACAGAAGTTTTCGAAACTGCTTCTGAGGCAGGCTAAATCCGGTGCCGTCTACAGCGGTATCGGCCATGGTTGGAAAGTCCTGGGCGGGCAGGGTTTGCAGATTGAAACGGCTTTTGCCTGCCTTGACTTGAAGTTTCGAATCGCCTGCATCCAGGGATAGCGATGTTTTATCGGGCAGGGCCCGCAGGATATCCAGCATTTTTCGAGCCGATGCCGTGATGGCGTGATCGGGTAGCGTTGTCGGCAGCGCCAAGGTTGTAGAGACCTGTATTTCTAAGTCCGTAGCAAGCAGTCGAAGATTGGATCCTTTGATTTCCAGGAGAATGTTCGAAAGGATGGGCAAGGTATGCCGGCGCTCGACAATTCCCGAAACCGTTTGCAACGGTTTCAAAAGTTGCTCTTTCTCTATCTCTAGTATTTTCATTCTTAAACCTTAATAACAATAGTAAAGGCTAATATCTTCGTGGATAAACAGGTTTCAGCGATGGTAAACAATGGCTTGTTGAGTGTGCAAAGCCGGGTATTCGCAGTGGACGGATTGTGGATAAGACTCGTTACTGATGGAATTTGCATCTTGTCCCCAATTCATACAGTACTTGTTAGCCACGGAGCGTTTGCAGCAAGGCATCGAAATCTCGGGTGATGTCGGGATTTTGTTGTTTGAGTTCGGTAATTTTTCGACAAGCGTGTAACACCGTTGTATGGTCCCGACCGCCGAAAGCATCACCGATATCGGGTAGGCTCAAATGTGTCAGCTCTTTGGCCAGAGCCATGGCGACTTGGCGGGGTCGGGCAATAGTGCGGGAGCGCTTCTTCGAATACATGTCCGAGACCTTGATCTTGTAGTAGTCGGCAACAATACGCTGAATGTTGTCGACGGACACCTGGCGTACCTGCACGGCAAGCAGGTCTTTCAAGGCTTCTCGAGCCAAGTCAACTGTAACAGGGGCATTGGCAAAACGGGCATAGGCGAGCACACGTTTCAAACCGCCTTCAAGCTCTCGAACGTTTGACTGGATGTGATTGGCAATAAAAAAAGCGATATCTTCGGAAAGGCGTACGTTGTCCGCTTCTGCCTTCTTGAGCAAAATGGCTACTCGCATTTCCAGTTCCGGTGGTTCGATGGAAACGGTAAGGCCCCAGCCAAAGCGCGAAATCAGCCTGTCTTCCATGCCGGCAATTTCTTTGGGGTAGGTGTCGCAGGTAATAATGACCTGCTTATGTGCTTCAATGAGGGCGTTGAAGGCGTAGAAGAATTCTTCCTGAGTTCGGTTTTTCCCGCTGAAAAACTGAATGTCGTCGATCAGGAGCAGATCAAGGGAATGGTAGTACTTCTTGAATCCGTCGAAAGCCTTGTGTTGATAAGCACGCACGACGTCGGACACATATTGTTCGGCATGAATGTATCGCACACTGGCCGCCGGGTTGATCTCGTGTAACAGGTTGCCGATGGCTTGAATAAGATGAGTCTTGCCCAAGCCGACGCCCCCATACACAAACAGCGGGTTATAGGCGGTGCCCGGGTGCTCGGCAACCTGGATTGCCGCGGCGCGGGCAAGCTGATTGGCCTTCCCGGTGACAAACGAGTCGAACGTAAAACTGGGATTCAGGCGTGACTGCTCGCGAATTTTGGGACGTATTGACGGGACTGCGACGGAATCGGCAACTATCGGCGCCGGGTCCTCGGCCGCCGCAGGGGCGCCGAGGGCCACCATGACTTCAATCGGTGTCTTGAGGAACTGAGCACACTGCTTTTCGATATCTGGAACGTATTTGTCCTTTACCCACTCCAGTACAAATCGATTGGGCGCCAGAACAATGACCTTGCTTCCTTCGATCCGGGCGAGCAGCGGCAAAATCCAAGTTTTGTATTGTTGCGCCGGCAGGGTCTTTTCGAAATGCCGAAGGCAATGATTCCAAAAGCTATCCATTAAAGATATGGCCGGTGAAACGGGTTGGGATCGGAGGCAACGTCAGGCCGGAAGGCCTTTTGAAGCGAGGGCGAATTCTATCAGCGGGCGATGGAGTTATCCACAGGAGGGTCAAATGAAAAATGACAAGTTGACAAGCCCATAGGAAAACCCGTGTAATACGCGGCTTTTTTAGGCAAGGTAACCGGAGTTACTCATGAAGCGTACATATCAGCCGTCGAAGACCCGTCGCAGCAGAACCCACGGTTTCCTGGTGCGAATGAAGACACGTGGCGGCCGTGCGGTAATTAATGCTCGACGGGCAAAGGGACGGGCACGTTTGGCAGTGTGAACAAGAATCGCCTGACATTTCCAAGTCAAGCGAGGCTACGGGGTGGGGCAAAGTTTGGCGGAAAATTTCCCTGGCGGCGGCAGGGGCGGCTGATTGTTGTGCTGGCCAGGAAAGACCCGGCCGGTGGGCGGGGTCGGCTCGGGTTGGTGGTGGGCAAACGCAATGTGAGACTCGCCACGGACCGGGCGAAAATGAAACGAGCCATGAGAGAAGCGTACCGGCACATTCGTGGAGAACTAGAGGCGGTTGATATTGTGGTCAGAATGCGGCAGGCCGCGGGGCGTAAAGACCTTCCGGAAGTCCGAGGAGAACTTCAGCAAATTCTCGGGCAAGTGTTGCTGTGACCCGTATTCTTATAGGGTTGATCAGAGCCTACCAATTTTTTTTAAGTCCTTGGCTGGGTAACGCCTGCCGTTTTTATCCGACTTGCTCCGAATATTCGAAAGACGCTGTGAGTCGATATGGCGCCGCCAAGGGAAGTTGGCTGGCGGTACGCCGTCTTCTCAAGTGCCATCCCTGGCATGGCGGTGGGATCGATCCTTTACTCTGAACGACATAAATTTTCATGGATAGTTTTCGTTTATTCGCGGCAATGATTTTCGCCGTCTCCTTGTATCTCTTGTTTGATGCCTGGGTAAAGGAACACACGCCCGCGGGACAGAGTGCCAGTCTTCAGGCGCCAAGCTCGACACCTGTGCCGTCGGTGCCGACGGGCTCGACACCGGCCGCCGCGAACAAGGAGATTGCGGTAACCAGCAGTACCGTCGATTTGCCACCCATTTCAGTTCAAACCGATGTGTTAGAGGCTGAAATCGATCCACTTGGCGGTGGAATACGACGATTGCAATTTAAGAAACACAGGGACAAAGTCGACGCCAAAAAAGAGTTTGGACTATTTGAGAAATCGGTTGAACGAACTTACCTTGCCCAGAGTGGGTTGATTGGAGCCGACGTACCGAACCACAATACCGTTTTCCGGGCTGCGGCAGAACAATTTGTCCTGGCCGAGACTGAAAGGAAAATCACGGTCAGACTGGTGGCGGACAAAACCGGCTCGGTGGAGTTGGTCAAGGAATTGAGCTTTGAGCGCGATAGTTATCTGGTTACGGAAACATGGCGCATTACGAATCGCGGGCAATCGGAGATCAAGCCTTTCGCTTATTTCCAGCTTCTGCGCGATGGCAACAAGGCCGTGGGGGATTCGAAGATGGTACCGACCTATACCGGGGCGGCCATCTATACCGACGAAGTGAAGTTCAAAAAACTCGCGTTCGAAGATATCGAGAAAAACAAAGCCGATTATCCGAAACATTCCAAGGATGGCTGGATCGGCATCGTGCAACACTACTTTGTCGCGGCCTGGTTACCGCTTCGCGATTCGGCACGGGAATATTATCTGCGTTCGCTGGGAAACAATCTCTATACGGTCGGCGTCATCGTACCGGCAGGCGAATTGGCGCCAGGCGCAAGCACCCTACTTGAGATGCGCTTGTACGCCGGGCCGCAAGAGCAGGACAAGATGGCAGAACTGGCGCCCGGCCTTGAACGAACGGTGGATTACGGTTGGTTGACGGTGATCGCCTCGCCCTTGTTCTGGGTGCTCTCGGCGATTCAAAAGTGGGTGGGAAACTGGGGCGTGGCGATTATCCTGCTCACTGTAATTATCAAACTGATTTTTTATCCGCTGTCGGCGGCGAGTTACAAGTCGATGGCAAAAATGCGAGTATTGGCGCCGAAACTTCAGAAATTGAAGGAGCAATACGGCGAGGATCGCCAGAAGATGCAGCAGGCGATGATGGAGATGTACAAGACGGAAAAAATCAATCCGCTGGGCGGTTGTCTGCCGATTGTTGTTCAGATTCCGGTTTTCATTTCCCTGTATTGGGTTTTGCTTGCGAGTGTGGAACTGCGCAATGCGCCATTTTTTGGGTGGATTAGCGACCTTTCGGCGCAGGATCCGTATTACATTCTTCCGGTATTGATGGGGGCCACAATGATTATCCAGACTTGGCTCAATCCGACGCCGCCCGATCCGATTCAGGCCAAGGTGATGAAAATCATGCCGGTTGTATTCAGCGTATTTTTCTTCTTTTTCCCGGCCGGTCTCGTTTTGTATTGGCTGGTGAACAATATCCTTTCCATTGCTCAACAATGGCAGATTACACGCGCGATAGAGCGGATCAAACCCGCTCATGCTTCACGCTGACACCATAGCCGCCGTCTCGACGGCGGCGGGGCCGGCGGGGATCGGTGTTGTAAGAGTGTCCGGCCCCGATGTCCGAAAAATTATCGGCGCCTTGACTGGACGCGATTTGCCCCCCCGATTGGCCGTTTTGTGTGAATTCAATGACGCAGGCGACCAAGCTTTGGATCGTGGTATCGCCCTGTTTTTCCCCGGGCCGAACTCCTATACCGGGGAAGATCTGTTGGAACTGCAAGGACACGGAGGCCCCGCCGTATTGAAGCTGGTGCTGCGCCGCTGCTTCGAACTCGGAGCCCGACCGGCACAGCCGGGGGAATTTACGCAACGGGCCTTTCTGAATGGCAAGCTGGATCTCGCACAGGCGGAAGGCGTGGCGGACCTGATCAATGCCGGAAGCGAAGCGGCGGCTCGTGGCGCGATGCGATCTCTATCAGGAGAGTTCTCGGAAAAAATTCGGGGGTTGGTCAAACTGCTGGTGGCGCTTCGCGTTCATATCGAAGCAAGCATTGACTTCCCGGAAGAAGGGCTGGATCCGTCCTTGTCTCACAAGACCAGCCAGCGTATCGAGATTCTCCGAGCCCAGTTGGCAAAGATTATCGATTCGGCGGAGCAAGGCCGTCTGCTGAGGGATGGCGTGAGAATCGTCCTGATCGGGCGTCCCAATGTTGGAAAGTCCAGTTTAATGAATCGGCTGGCGCAAGAAGATGTGTCGATCGTTAGCGAAATTCCGGGAACAACGCGCGATCTGCTTCGACATGATCTGATCATCGAAGGAATTCCCATTCATTTGGCGGACACTGCTGGTCTCAGGGATTCCGCCGATCCGGTCGAAAAAATCGGCATCGCTCGGGCATGGCAGGAAGCAAATCTGGCAGACCTAGCGATCATTGTGATGGAGTATGGGCGGGGGGAGACTAGCGAGGACAAGGAACTTATCGCCAGACTCCCGAAGAATTTAAGACTCCTGAGAATTTTCAATAAGATAGACCTGAGTTCAGAACAACCCGGAATTACCGAGGGCGGAGAAACCCCCAAGGTCAAGCTGTCAGCAAAAACGGGGGATGGGATGGATCTGGCCAAAAAAATCTTATTGCAGATGATCGGATGGCGCCCTTTGGAGGAGACTCAGCTTCTCGCCCGGGAACGACATGTGGCTGCTCTGAAACAGGCGAATAAGGCCCTGACCAATGCCCTGGCCCTTTCCGAGCTCGATCTGATCGCCGAGGAACTTCGAGTGGCTCAAAATTCCCTGGCGCGAGTGACTGGGGAATTTAGTTCGGAGGATCTCCTGGGGGAAATTTTTTCCAGTTTTTGTATCGGAAAGTAATCGCTTCCTTTGTCTGAGACCCTTATCCTTTGTGGTTTCGCCTTTCTTGCTGGCTTGGTAGATGCTGTTGTGGGCGGCGGTGGTCTGCTGCAAGTCCCGGCGCTCATGGCAATTCTTCCGGCCGCGCCTATCGCACTCATACTCGGCACCAACAAGCTTTCATCGATAGCGGGAACCGCGGCTGCGGCATTGAGATTCGGTTGGTCCGTGCCAATTGACTGGCGGGCAGTCATTCCCGCAACAGTATTGGCGGGGATAGGGGCCAGTTTCGGTGCCAGGCTCGCCGTCAGCGTGGATGGTGGATTCCTCAAACCAGTCGTTGTCGGCGTGTTATTGATCATGTTGGCGCATACCTTGATGCGGAGACAGCTCGGGTCCCAAAAGTCAGCCCCGAAATTCAACACGGCAAATATTGTCGGGCTTTCCGCCTTGGGGTCAATTATGGGCTTCTACGATGGCTTTCTCGGGCCCGGCACGGGAAGCATGCTTATTTTTGGATTGGTTAAGCTGTTTCGTTACGACTTCCTGAGTGCAGCCGCAACCACCAAAGTTCTAAATCTGGCGACGAACTTTGGAGCGTTGGTCGTTTTCGCTGCCACGGATAACGTTGCTTATGGGGTAGGTTTGCCCATGGCGGCAATGAATATTCTTGGGAGCAGTCTGGGGGCTCACCTGGCAATCAAAGGAGGCAATCAGCTGATTCGAGCTGTGTTCCTAGCAGTGGTCGGTATCTTGATCGTTAAGATCCTGCTGGACCTTGTTTCAGGGCCATAGGTCCGGCGTCGAATCAGGATTGTTTCACGTGAAACCATGCCGCCATCTTGGGTATGGTCCGATGTTTCGGTTATGATCGCGGCCTCTTTTGTGGCGCCCTATGCATTCCTATTATTCTTTCGAAGTTATTGTTGTTGGTGGCGGTCACGCTGGGACTGAAGCCGCACTTGCTGCGGCCAGAGCCGGTTGCCGCACCTTACTGTTGACCCATAGTATCGAGACACTGGGTCAAATGTCTTGCAATCCTTCGATAGGCGGTATTGGAAAAGGCCATCTGGTCAAGGAAATCGACGCGCTGGGTGGCGCAATGGCGGCCGCCACAGATGAAGCAGGAATCCAGTTTCGAATACTCAATTCCAGCAAAGGCCCGGCCGTACGCGCTACTCGTGCACAAGCTGACCGTGTGTTGTATCGGCAGGCCATTCGTCACCGTCTGGAAAATCAGCCGAATCTGACGGTGTTCCAGCAGGCGGTCGATGACCTCACTTTAGAAGGTGGCCAGGTATCCGGGGTGGTCACGCAACTTGGCATTCGATTCAAATCCAGAGCGGTTGTACTGACGGCGGGAACCTTCTTGTCGGGGTTAATCCATGTCGGCCTGAGCCACTATCAGGCGGGAAGGGCGGGCGATCCTCCTTCGGTCACACTTTCCCATCGGCTGAGAGAATTGAAATTGCCGGTTGGCCGGCTGAAGACGGGAACTCCGCCGCGTCTGGATGCCCGGACAATTGATTTTTCCGTAATGGCGGAACAACCAGGGGATGACCCGCTGCCGGTATTTTCGTTTCTTGGTAGTGCTTCCCAGCACCCCAGACAGCTTCCTTGCTGGATCACCCATACCAACGAACGCACCCATGAAGTGATTCGCGGGGGTCTGGATCGCTCGCCCATGTTTACCGGTGTTATTGAAGGCATAGGCCCGCGATATTGTCCGTCGATCGAAGACAAGATCACCCGCTTCGCGGAAAAGGACTCGCATCAGATTTTTCTTGAACCAGAAGGCCTGAGCACCCACGAGATTTATCCCAACGGTGTGTCCACCAGCCTGCCCTTCGATGTTCAGCTCGATTTGATTCATTCGATCAGAGGGCTGGAGAAGGCGCACCTGACGCGACCAGGTTATGCGATCGAGTACGATTATTTCGATCCACGCGGGCTGAAATCTTCTTTGGAAACCAAGGCCATAGGCGGGTTGTTTTTTGCCGGCCAGATAAACGGTACCACCGGTTATGAAGAAGCGGCCGCGCAAGGACTATTGGCCGGAATAAACGCCGCCTTGCTGGTTCGCGAGCAGGATTCCTGGTGTCCTCGAAGGGACCAAGCCTATCTGGGCGTGTTGGTTGACGATCTTATTACACGCGGAGTTACCGAGCCCTATCGGATGTTCACCAGCCGCGCGGAATACCGGTTGAGTCTGCGGGAAGACAATGCGGATCTGCGGTTAACGGCGTTAGGCAGGCAACTGGGCATTGTCGACGATGTCCGTTGGGCAATTTTCGAGAAAAAGCGCGAAGCAGTGGCAAGAGAGATCGAGAGGATACGGTCGACCTGGATCAATTCCGCCTTGATTCCAGAACCTACCATGACCCGCTTATTTGACCAGCCCCTTGACCGTGACTACAGCGCCCAGGAGTTGCTGCGTCGTCCTACGGTCCATTATCGGGACGTGATGGATTTACCAGGGGCAGGTCCCGGTCTTGAAGATCCTCAAGCAGCCGAGCAAGTTGAAATTCAAACCAAATATCAAGGCTATATCGAGCGACAGAAGGAGGAGGTTACTCGCCAGGAGCAGTTTGAGACGCTTCCATTGCTCGATGATTTCGATTATCAGGCGGTAAGCGGATTGTCCAAGGAAGTCCAACAAAAATTGTCTGGGCAACGTCCGGAAACCCTTGGTCAGGCCTCCCGGATCTCGGGCATCACGCCAGCCGCCATCTCTTTGTTGTTGGTTCATTTGAAGCGCAGCAGAAATCTGTCGGCAAAACAACCCAAGCGCACGGCAATTCAAGGCTAAGGAATGGCGAATAATTTTGTGGCCGAATTACAGAGTGGTTCGGCCCGTCTTGGCATGACGTTACCGGCGGCCGCGATTGATACGTTGGTCGCGTTTCTGCTGATCCTGACCAAATGGAACCAAACCTTTAATCTCACGGCAATTCGTGAGCCCTCTAAGTTAGTCAGTCACCACTTACTGGATTCTCTTGCTGTCATAAGATATCTCCGACCTGGCTCGGTTATCGACGTCGGAGCTGGGGCGGGCTTGCCTGGTTTGCCAATTGCCATTGCCGATCCGAATAGAGAGGTGCAGTTGCTTGATTCAAACCATAAAAAGGCTACTTTTCTGAGACAGGCGGTGATGGAACTGGGCTTGGCCAACGCCAGCGTTGTCGATAAACGGGTCGAAGATTATCAACCGACAGAGAAATTCCAAAATGTCGTCTCACGGGCGTTTTCGGATTTGCACGATTTCACGGCGCTTGCCGGGCACCTATGCGGTGACGGTGGCAGGCTGATGGCGATGAAAGGCCTTCATCCTCACGAAGAAATCGCCCGCCTGCCCGACAACTGGGCAGCCGAGCATGTATTCTCCTTGGATATTCCGCAGTTGGAGGCCACCCGGCATCTGGTTGTTATGCAGCCAAAGTCCGTGCAAGTGGGGGCTCACTAAATCATGCCACGCATCCTGGCTGTGACCAATCAAAAAGGGGGGGTCGGCAAGACCACCACCAGTATCAATCTGGCCGCCAGTCTTGCCTCTCACGGCCGCAAGGTTTTGCTGATCGATCTTGATCCCCAGGGTAATGCCACCATGGGAAGCGGCGTCGATAAGCGAAACCTCCCGCAAACGGTGTATCAGGTTCTACTGGGGACAGCGTCCCCATCCAGCGTGCGGGTCCGCAGTCCAAGTGGCAACTATGATCTGATTCCCGCCAATCGAGAATTGGCCGGTGCCGAAATCGACATGGTAGAGCTCGAGAATCGGGAAACCCGTTTAAAAACAGCGCTCGATGAAATTCTTTCCGAGTATGAGCATATTTTGATCGATTGTCCGCCGGCCTTGAGTCTGCTGACCATCAATGGGCTATGCGCTGCAGACGCCGTGCTGATTCCGATGCAATGCGAGTACTACGCCCTGGAAGGGCTCAGCGATCTGGTGCAGACCATCAAACGCGTGCGCCAGAATCTCAATCCAGCCCTCGAAATTGAGGGGCTGCTTCGAACCATGTACGACCCGCGCAATATGCTTGCGCAGCAGGTTTCGGGACAACTTGAACAGCATTTTGGCGCCAAGGTTTACCGAACTATCATTCCGCGCAACGTTCGGCTTGCGGAGGCGCCAAGCCACGGTCTGCCGGTAATCAGCTTTGATCGTCAATCCAAAGGTGCGCTGGCTTATCAGGCATTGGCAACTGAAATGATCGAGAAACAATCGTAGAAGGAATAAAAGCATCATGGTCAAAGTAAAAGGACTCGGACGCGGGCTGGATGCCCTGCTGGCAAGTGATGAACCCAAGTCGGGCGACACCAGTGCAGAGTTGGCGGTTGGATTGCTGAAACCCGGGCGCTTCCAGCCACGTACGCGCATGGACCCGGACTCCGTCGCCGAACTCGCCGATTCGATCCGGGCGCAGGGTGTTATCCAGCCGATCCTCGTGCGACCTGTAGAAGCCGGTAAATTCGAAATTATTGCCGGTGAACGCCGCTGGCGGGCCGCCCAGCTAGCCGGTCTGACTCAGATTCCCGTGGTGATTCGCCATGTGCCTGACCGGGCTGCGTTGGCCATGGCACTCATCGAAAACATCCAGCGCGAAGATCTCAACCCGCTGGAGGAAGCCGCCGGCATCCAGCGGCTGATTGACGAATTCGAGATGACGCACGATGCCGCCGCCCAGTCGGTTGGCCGCTCGCGCAGCGCGGTGAGCAATCTGCTTCGCCTGCTTAATCTTCCGAAGCCCATCCAGAATTTGGTGATGGACGGCAAACTCGAAATGGGCCATGCGCGAGCATTGCTCGCGCTGAACGGTCCGCGCCAAATCGAACTGGCCCAACAAATTGCGGGCCTGGGTTTATCCGTCCGGGAAGCCGAAGCGCTGGTGGGCAGGGCTGAAGGTCGGGCCAAAAAAGCGCCATCGAAAGCCAGGAAAGATCGCGATCTTCAAGCACTGGAAGAAGAATTATCGGATCGATTGGCCACTGCCGTTTCCATTAGCGCGTCACGCGCCGGCCACGGCAAGCTGGTGATCAAATATTCGAGTCTCGATCAGTTGGACGAATTGCTCCTCAAACTGCGAGCGTAATTTGCCCGAATTGCGTTTTCCCGTTAAATCGTCGTTGACAGCGCTTCCTCAACGCCACTAGAATTTCGCGCTTTTTGCGGCTGGCCTTCGGTATGGAATCGCCGCCAGGAGTTTTAGGGGCATGCGGCGGGAGGGGCGATGATCCGGGCAATTGTCAGCATCATCGTCATGCAAGGAATGGTGGCCCTCTGTGTTGGCATGATTTTCCTGATGTTCAGCGGCAGCGTGGCCGCGAAGTCGGCCTTCATCGGAGGCGCAATCGGTTTTTTGCCAGGCGTCCTTTATGCGCTGCGTGTGATCCGATCCCGCCACGGCACGCCCGAGCGATTGTTGCGGGCTCACTATGCCGGCGAATTTGGCAAGTTGGCGCTAACCGCGATCTTGTTTGGCGCGACGTTCGCGTGGATAAAGGAACTCTCCGTACTGCCGTTATTTGCGGCTTATACCGCGACACTGCTGGTTTACTGGGCGGCGTTGCTGATGTTTACAAAAATTTGAATTGATATGGCCACCGAGCAGGAAGCGCTGAGTTCAAGCGAGTACATCGTTCATCACCTGACCAACCTTCATGTTGGTCACGGGTTCTGGTCGCTCCATCTCGATACGTTGATCGTTTCCGGTGTGCTCGGCCTCGTGGTGTTCGGGTTGATGGCAGTGGCCGCGCGCCGCGCCACCAGCGGCGTGCCAAGTGGCATGCAGAATTTTTTCGAGATGGTGGTATCGATTGTCGATACCCAGGTCAGGGATACCTTTCACGCCAAGAGCGAGCTGGTTACGCCGCTCGCAATTACGATATTTGTATGGGTCTGGGTCATGAACGCCGTGGACCTGATCCCGGTCGATTTTCTGCCTCAAGCGGTTCACTTGGCGGGCGTCGAGCATTTCAAATTCGTACCGACCACCGACCCGAACCTGACCTTCGCCATGGCGCTCACGGTATTTGTGCTGATGCTCGGCATGAATATCAAATTCAAGGGCATTAGCGGCTTGTTGCACGAGGCGCTGACCGTGCCTTTTGGCAAGTACCTGTTCCCGATCAATCTGTTGTTCCGCATTATCGAAGACATCGCCAAACCGATATCGCTGGCACTGCGGTTGTTCGGCAACATGTACGCGGGCGAAATGGTGTTTATCCTGCTCGCGGTTTGGGCGGGAGCGAGTTATCTGTGGATGCCGTTCAGCGCCGTCCTGAGTTTGGGCTGGGGGCTGTTCCACATCTTGATTATCACGCTGCAAGCCTTCGTGTTCATGATGTTAACCGTGGTATACATGAGCATGGCGGCGGAAAGCCACTAAGAAGCAATCATCACTTGTTTTCAATAATCGTCTAGCACTGGGAGAAAAAATGGAAATCGCATCGGTATTGGGTATGACGGCCATTGCAGTGGCGCTGCTGATCGGCATGGGCGCTTTGGGTACCGCCATCGGATTCGGCATTCTCGGAGGTCGCTTCCTCGAAGGCGCCGCGCGTCAACCCGAAATGATTCCGACGCTGCAGGTGAAGATGTTCATTGTTGCCGGTCTGCTTGATGCGGTAACCATGATCGGCGTGGGTATTGCGCTCTACCTGCTGTTCGCCAATCCGTTTATCGCGTTGGTCCAGCAGTCGGTCGGCGGCTGAAACCGGCGCATTAAGTTCGGGAGGCAGGCGTGAACATCAACGCAACACTATTTGGCCAGGCGATCTGGTTCGGCCTATTCATCTGGATCACGATGAAGTTCGTGTGGCCGCCGCTGCGCAAGGCGATGCTGGACCGCCAGACGCAGATTGCGGACGGACTGGCCGCTGCCGAACGTGGCAAGCAGGATCTGGAACAGGCTTCAAAACGCGCTGCCGAGGAATTGCAACGCGCGCGCGCGCAAGCCGGTGAAATCATTTCGCAGGCCGAGAAACGAGGCGCGGTGGTGGTGGAAGAAGCCAAGACCGCTGCCAAGGTCGAAGCCGAGCGCATCGTTACTGGCGCCAAAGCCGAAATCGAGCAGGAAGTTTTCCGTGCCAAGGAGGCTCTGCGCACGCAAGTGGCGTTACTTGCCATTGCCGGCGCCGAAAAAATTCTCAAGCGTGAAGTCGATGCCAAGGCGCATGCACAATTGTTGTCCGGGCTGGAAGCGGAATTCAGATAAGAAATGGCCGAACTCGCCACCATCGCCAGACCCTATGCAGAAGCGGTGTTCCGCCTCGCCAGGCAGGGCAATGCCTTGCCGGCCTGGTCCGATGCCCTGGGTTTGATTGCTGCGGTCTATCAGGACCCGCAGATGAAAAGTGTCATGGCCAACCCCAAGGTCACGCCGGCCGATATCGAAAAATTACTGCTGAACATCTGCGGCGAGCATATCGACAACGTGGCACGCAACTTGATCCAGTTGCTGGTACACAATCGCCGCCTGTCCGCACTGCCTGAAATCCGCGCCATGTTCGAGCGGCTGAAGCTCGAAGACGAAGGCAAGCTCGACGCCAAAATCAGCTCGGCTTTTCCGATGGACGATGCGCAACGCAACCAGGTGGTCAGCCTCTTGTCCGCGCGCTTCAAACGCAAAATCAACGCCACCGTGACCGTGAACCCCGAATTGATCGGCGGTATCAAGGTCGAGGTGGGTGACAAAGTCTGGGATGCCTCAGTGCGTGGCCGCCTGCAGACCATGGCCGCCACGCTCACGAAATAGGAGTTTCAAGCATGCAGTTAAACCCGTCCGAAATCAGCGAACTCATCAAGGCCAAGATCCAGAATCTGGCCTCCTCCTCCGAGGTGCGCACCCAGGGCACCGTGGTATCCGTGACCGACGGTATTTGCCGCATCCACGGTCTGGCCGACGTGATGCAGGGCGAGATGCTGGAGTTTCCCGGCAATACGTTTGGCCTGGCACTGAACCTAGAGCGCGACTCGGTGGGCGCCGTGGTGCTCGGTGAATACGAACATATCTCCGAAGGCGATCCGGTCAAGAGCACCGGCCGCATTCTGGAAGTGCCGGTCGGCCCCGAGCTGCTGGGCCGTGTGGTTAACGCACTTGGCCAGCCGATCGACGGCAAAGGTCCGATCAATGCCAAGGAAAACGATGTCATCGAAAAAGTCGCCCCCGGTGTGGTATGGCGCAAATCGGTTTCGCAGCCGGTGCAAACCGGTCTCAAGGCGATTGACTCCATGGTGCCGGTGGGCCGCGGCCAGCGCGAACTCATCATCGGCGACCGCCAGACCGGCAAAACCGCGGTCGCGGTGGATACCATCATCAATCAAAAGGGCAAGGATATTTTCTGCGTCTACGTCGCCATCGGCCAGAAAGCATCGACCGTTGCCAACGTGGTGCGCAAGCTCGAAGAACACGGCGCGATGGCCTACACCATTGTGGTGGCCGCTACCGCTTCCGAATCCGCCGCGCTCCAATTCATCGCACCGTATTCCGGCTGCACCATGGGCGAGTATTTCCGTGACCGCGGCCAGGATGCGCTGATTATTTATGACGACTTGACCAAACAAGCCTGGGCGTATCGGCAGGTCTCGCTGTTGCTGCGCCGTCCGCCGGGCCGCGAAGCGTATCCAGGCGATGTGTTTTATCTGCACTCGCGTCTGCTGGAGCGCGCTGCGCGCGTGAGCGAAGCCTGGGTCGAGCGCTTCACCAAAGGCGCGGTCAAAGGCAAGACCGGTTCATTGACTGCTTTGCCGATCATTGAAACCCAGGCCGGCGACGTGTCCGCCTTCGTGCCGACCAACGTGATTTCGATTACCGACGGCCAGATCTTTCTGGAAACCGACTTGTTCAATGCCGGTATCCGTCCCGCCATCAATGCGGGTGTGTCAGTGTCACGCGTCGGTGGCGCCGCGCAAACCAAGATCATGAAGCGCAAGGATACCGGCGGCGGCGTGCGTCTGGCACTCGCGCAGTTCCGTGAGCTTGCCGCTTTTGCCCAGTTCGCGTCCGACCTCGACGCCTCCACGCGTAAGCAGCTCGACCGCGGCCGCATGGTGACCGAACTCATGAAACAGCCGCAATACCAGCCCCTGCAAGTCTGGGAAATGGCGTTGACCCTGTTCTCGGTGAACAACGGCTACTACGACGATATCGATGTCAAGAAAGCGCTGGCAGCGGAGAAGTCCATGCGCGATTTCCTGAAGACCAAATACGCCGCGCTCGCCGCCCGCATGGACAAGGAATTGTCCGGCGATGACGAAAAAGCCCTGCACGAAGCAATCAAGGACTGGAAAAAGAGCGGCAGCTACTAAGCGCCCCTTTGACTCAGACCACCCGCACATCAGGATAGAAAATCGATGGCCGGCACGAAAGAAATACGCACCAAGATCAAGAGCGTGCAAAACACGCGCAAGATCACCAAGGCGATGGAAATGGTCGCCGCGTCGAAAATGCGCAAGGCCCAGGAGCGCATGCGCGCCGCGCGTCCGTATGCGGAAAAAATCCGCAATGTTGCCGCACATATATCGTACGCCAATCCCGAATACCGTCATCCCTTCCTGGTCGAGCGCAACACCGTCAAGCGTGTGGGCATTATCGTCGTCACTACCGACAAGGGCCTGTGCGGGGCGCTCAATACCAATATCCTGCGTATGGCGCTGAATCAGTACAAGCAATGGCAAGGCGAGGGCGAAGAAATCGATGTCTGCTGCATCGGCGGCAAGGGCATGGGTTTCATGCAACGCCTGGGCGCGAACGTCATTTCCCAGGCGGTTGCGCTAGGCGACCGGCCGAAACTGGAAGAGTTGATCGGCGCGGTCAAAATCATGCTCGATGGCTACACTAAAGACCGTTTCGACCGCGTGCTGATTTTCTACACCCGCTTCATCAACACCATGAAGCAGGAGCCGGTCATGGAGCAGTTGCTGCCCCTCTCCGGCGAGCGCATCGGTACCCCCGAAGGCAACTGGGATTACATCTACGAACCCGAAGCGCGCGGCGTGCTGGATCAGGTACTCACGCGCTACATCGAATCCGTGGTGTTTCAGGGTGTGGCGGAGAACATGGCGTCTGAACAATCGGCGCGCATGGTGGCGATGAAGTCCGCTTCGGACAACGCCGCCACACTGATCGACGAGCTGACTCTCGTTTATAACAAGAGCCGGCAAGCTGCCATCACCAAGGAACTCTCGGAAATTGTCGCTGGCGCCGCCGCGGTTTGATGCGCGCCCATTAACGAATTCGACTTACGTATCAGGAAAACATCATGAGCCAGGGAACAATCGTTCAATGCATCGGTGCCGTCACCGACATCCAGTTCGCGCGCGAAGCCATGCCAAAAGTCTATGACGCGCTGGTGCTGGAAGAATCCAACGATGCCTCCTTCGCCGAGAAGGGGCTGACATTTGAAGTCGAGCAGCAGCTGGGCGATGGCGTGGTGCGCTGTATCGCGCTTGGCTCTTCCGACGGTCTGCGCCGCGGCATGAAAGTCAAAAATACCGGCGGGCCGATTTCCGTACCCGTGGGCATCGGCACACTGGGTCGCATCATGGATGTGCTGGGCCGTCCGATCGATGAAGTGGGCCCGATCCTCTCCGATGAGCGTCGGTCAATTCACCAGACTGCGCCCAAATTCGCCGACCTTTCGCCGTCCGTCGATCTGCTCGAGACCGGCATCAAGGTTATTGACCTGGTATGCCCCTTCGCCAAGGGCGGCAAGGTTGGGTTGTTCGGCGGCGCCGGCGTGGGCAAGACGGTGAACATGCTTGAGCTCATCAACAACATCGCCAAGCAACACTCGGGCCTTTCGGTCTTCGCCGGTGTGGGTGAGCGCACCCGCGAGGGCAACGACTTCTATCACGAAATGTCCGAAGCCGGCGTCATCAAGCTCGACAACCTGCCCGAATCCAAGGTGGCGATGGTGTTCGGCCAGATGAATGAGCCGCCCGGCAACCGTCTGCGCGTGGCCTTGAGCGGTCTGACCATGGCGGAAAAATTCCGCGACGAAGGCCGCGATATTCTGTTCTTCGTTGACAACATCTACCGCTTCACACTGGCCGGTACCGAAGTGTCCGCGCTGCTGGGCCGCATGCCCTCCGCCGTGGGTTACCAGCCGACACTTGCCGAGGAAATGGGCCGCCTGCAGGAGCGCATCACCTCGACCAAGACCGGTTCGATCACTTCCATTCAGGCCGTGTACGTACCGGCGGATGACTTGACCGACCCTTCGCCGGCAACCACCTTCGGCCACCTCGATGCCACCGTCGTGCTCTCGCGCGACATCGCGTCACTCGGTATTTATCCCGCTGTGGATCCGCTCGACTCCACCTCGCGCCAGATCGACCCGAACGTCATCGGCGAAGACCACTACAACACCACGCGCGCCGTGCAGGCCACGCTGCAGCGCTACAAGGAATTGCGCGACATCATCGCCATTCTCGGCATGGACGAACTTTCTCCCGAGGACAAGCTCGCCGTGTCCCGCGCGCGCAAGATTCAGCGTTTCCTGTCGCAGCCTTTCCATGTCGCCGAAGTGTTCACCGGCTCGCCTGGTAAGTTCGTGCCGCTCAAGGAAACCATCAAGGGCTTCAAGATGATCGTCAACGGCGAATGCGATGCCCTGCCCGAGCAGGCCTTCTACATGGTCGGCGGCATCGAAGAAGCTTTCGAAAAAGCGAAGACATTGCAGTAAGGCGCGAGGAGTGAGGGGTTAGGTGTCAGGACGAAATTCGTTCACGCTTCACGCCTAACGCCTATCGCTTCACAGGGAAATTGAAATGGCCAATACGATGCATGTGGATGTGGTGAGCGCCGAAGCCTCGGTGTATTCCGGCGAGGCCGAGTTCGTCGTCCTGCCCGGCGAAGCAGGCGAGCTCGGCATCTATCCGCGCCATACTCCGCTGATCACGCGCATCAAACCCGGCACCGTGCGCATCAAGCCGGCGGGTGGCGGCGAAGAGAATCTGATTTTTGTCGCGGGTGGCATTCTCGAAGTGCAGCCCACCATGGTGACTGTGCTCGCCGACACCGCCATTCGCGGTCACGACCTCGACGAAGCCAAGGCACTGGAAGTGCAGAAACGCGCCGAAGATGCCCTGCGAAGCGCCACCGACAAACAGGAAATTGCCACCTTGCAGGCGGAATTCTCGATGATGGCGGCGCAGATCGCCGCCATTCGAAAGCTGCGCAAGAAATAACCGAGTTCATTGCCTTCTAACAAAAAGGGCGGCCGCGGGCCGCCTTTTTTGTTTGAACAGCCAGATGCCTCGCACCCAGGCGACGATCCGGCATAACACGACTGTACTATCGTTTCACATCGGTAGTCGCTCGCGACGTGGGTTCGCCATGTCAACTACCACAATACGTTTACCCAAAGCCCTCAAAGCGCGTGTCGAAGCGGCAGCCGACCGCGCAGGCACCACAGCCCATGGTCTTATTCTCGAAGCCGTCGCCGAAAAAGCGGCGAATGAGGAACCGCGCGCAGCACTTTATGATCTCGCCGACCGCCGTTACGCGCAGTTTGCCGAGTCTGGAAAATCCATCCTCTGGCCGGATACGAAATCCTATCTTCAGGCACGCATCAAAGGCAGAAAATTTCCCCGTCCGGGTGCGCAAATAGGAATTTCAACCTAGAAACGGCGATTGAATCACGGAGGGCACGGTGTGGCGCACGGACACGTTACCGACGTAGTCGGCCGATTGCGGATAGTGCGCCGAAGCACCGCCCCCCGCCCCGGATGGCTATGCCAACGCCGTGTCGGCGGTGCCGGAGAAAATCCAACAACTTGTATTGCTCTGGCCTCTCACCCAGACGGTGAATGTACAAAAAACACTATCTCATTGTTCTACCCCGTGATCTCCGTGATTCAACTTCTTTTTATCCTAGAAACGGCGATTGAATCACGGAGAACACGGTGTACACGGAGAAAATCCAAGAACTTATGTTGCTCTGACCTCTCACCTGAATGGTGAACGTACAAAGAAACCTATCTCATTGTTCTACCCCGTGATCTCCGTGTTCTCCGTGATTCAACTGCTTTTTCTAGGTTTATAGGTTCAAACACCCTTTTTCGATAAGGGCAAATCTATTGTCGTACCTGTGAACCGGTAATTGCTGTTTCGTTGGGCGCCGTGACGTAGCGACCAAATTGACCGCAGACGCCTCAATGACTACAATGCCGTCATTGACAGCAAAGGGAGGCATGCCATGGCCGTCCTGACGATCCGAAACATCGACGACACCATCAAATCCGATTTGCGCGTGCGCGCCGCGCAGCATGGCTGTTCGATGGAAGAAGAGGCGCGGCGCATCCTCGCGCAGGCGCTTCACGGCACACAGTCCCAACTGCCATTCGGCGCACAGTTGCGGCAGCAACTTGCAGGATTGGGCGAATTTCCGATACCAGCGCGCAAACCGGTTCGCGCCGCGCCGGATTTCTCCATTCGCGCAAGAAAGTCCAGGTGATTGTTCTCGACACCAACGTTCTGTCCGAACTGCTGCGTCCGCAGCCTGAGCAACAAGTCATCGCCTGGCTCGACAAGCTGGGCCATAGGGATGGATACGTCACCAGCATCACGCAGGCGGAGATGCTTTTGGGAGTGGCGCTTTTACCAGCGGGCAAGCGGCGCGATGCTCTTCAAACAAATGTCGAAGCCCTTTTCACCCATCACTTTTCCGGCCGTTGTCTCCCGTTTGATGCGCAGGCCGCACCCCATTTTGCGCGCATCGTCGCCGGCCGCAAGAAGGCGGGAAAACCCATCAGCACGGAAGATGCGCAGATTGCCGCAATCTGTTGCAGCCGCAACTTTCGTTTGGCCACTCGCAATATTCCCGACTTCGCGGGGATTACCAGTCTTAAACTGGTTAATCCGTGGAAGGGAGATTAGAAGGGACAAGAACGCGCCCGCAGCGCGGTTTTCTGCTGGCTCTTTTCGCAAAGCGCGTTTGTCTCTTATATCGCCCTACATTTCTCCCAGGCGCTTAATAACCAGCGCCTTCCATTTCGGCGTATAGGAAATTTAAACACCCTTTTTCGCGAATTGGCAACGTATCCCCCGCCCGCCAAAGGGTCAAGCCCGCGAAAATTCCGCCAGTCCCCGCTGTGTTGCGAAGTTGTGCGCACCCAAAGCGGGCGATTTGGGCCCTGTTGGCGTT
>CAMDKM010000022.1 GCA_945900965.1 Bordetella parapertussis
ATTGCTGGCAAAGGGCTTTGCAACTACCGAGGCAATCCTGATCATCGCACGAAAGCTATTGCGCATCGCCTTCGCTATCTGGACCACAGGTAGGCCATTCAATCCCGACAAAATAGGAAAAAAGACTTGCCAAAAACCATAGGAACTACGGTTGCTGATCATCGTCAGAAAGTTGTTACGCATCGCCTTTGAATCCGGGGTCAGGCCTATACTTTATAGTTACAGCAATCGGTGCCTTCAACCATTTCCCCCTGCACTATTTTTGTCTGAATTAACGGCATCCGGCGCGAGCGAGGTCTCGACGCGCCTCGCCATCCAGGCAAGCGGCAGATTCTCCGCTTCATATATATATCGGGGAAGCGTGCGCCGCGCGAACGCGACGGGGCTGGCGCTACTGAACAGAAAACGGTGATTGGTGAACAGTGAACAGTGAACAGTAAACGGTGATGGGGGAAGGCGTGTCCCACAAGGGGATTCCCAAGGGATACCGGTCGCTGACCATAACCGGTCTTCGACCAATTGCACTACCTTAAGCGCCCATGTCCGAGAATACGGCGCTTGCGCCAAGACAGTGCGTAGTACGTAGCCTGCATGCAGAGCAGCGGAATGCGGGGAAAATGCACGGTTGCAGCACCAAGTCCCGGATTGCGCTGCGCTCCATCCGGGCTACATGCCATAGATGTCACGGCATTCGGTCTTAAGGTAGTGCCGTGGCGGTCTTCGACCATAAATGGTAAAAATGTCAAGCGACGGCGTGGCGCTCCAGCAAGGCATGCAATAACTCCAGGCGGGCGGCGTCTTCGCGTTGTTCCAGGAGCGATTGCTTGTCTTCAGCGGGCAGGGGCAGGACTTCTGCCAGCCGGTAGCTGACCCAGCGCGGATTGGCGTAGTCCAGCGGGGGCGGAAAATTTTCCGAGCCCAGACGTTGAATCGCTTGTTCGAGAACTTGCCGGCAAAATGAAACTATCGCGGCGTTTTCCTCGCCGCTGATTTCTTCCAGCAGTTCAATTTTGGCGCGAATCAGCCCGTTATTCTGGGTCGTGTGCTCCAGAATCCGAAACGGCTGCGCGCCCTGCGTCACCAGATGAAACATGCCCAGATGAGGCATCTCCCATTCACGGATGTCGGCCGTGCAGCCGATCTCTTCCGGAATTGCCGGTACGCCTACTTCAAGGCCTTCGCGAATGCGGCACACGCCAAACGCCGTGCTACTGCGAATACATTCCTTGGTCATGTCGAGATAACGCTGCTCGAAGATGCGCAGCGGCAACAGGCCGCCCGGAAACAGGACTGTGTTCAACGGGAAGATGGGCAATTCCAAGAGGGTGGACATAATGAACCAAAATAATTCCGTCAATCACGGAGGACACGGAGATCACGGAGAAAAACAGAGGATTTTCGTATTCGTTCACACATTGAGTGCAAGTCACAGGCAAGGTATGCCCCTGAACTTACTCCGTGCTCTCCGTGTTCTCCGTGTTTCAACTGCGTTTTTGGGATCATTCTTCGGCGGGGCTGCCCCAGCGGGGCATCAGGCTGTGTTCCACACCCAACTGATCGAGGATGCGCGCCACCACAAAGTCCACCAGATCATCGGGAGTCTTGGGGTGATGATAAAAACCTGGATTGGCCGGCAGAATGACCGCGCCCGCGCGCGCCAGTTTGAGCATGTTTTCGAGATGGATTGCCGACAGTGGCGTTTCGCGCGGGACGAGAATCAGCTTGCGTGATTCCTTGAGGATGACATCGGCCGCACGTTCGATCAGGGTGCTGGCGAGCCCGGCGGCGATGGCGGCCAGGGTGCCCATCGTGCAGGGGCAGACGACCATCGCGTCATCGGCATTGGAGCCGGAGGCCACGGGAGCAAACCATTCCTCGCGGCCGAAGGCCTGCAACCGATCCGGGGGCGTGCCGAAGCGCGCCGAAAAAAAATCCGCGGCATCCCTGGGGCGGGACGGCAGGTTCAAATCCATTTCCTGGCGGGCGACAATCTGGGCCACCTGCGAATACAACAAGTGAACCTTCACGCCCGACTTCAGCAGACATTCGAGCAGGCGCACTCCGTAGGGCATGCCCGAGGCGCCGGTAAATGCCAGGGTGATTGCCGCGGGCTTCACGTGGGCAATTCGCGGTGGCGTATCAGGACGCTGCGCCGGGTGCGGAAATGCGCCGTGAGTTCCTCGGCGAAAAACACCGAGCGATGGCGCCCGCCGGTGCAACCAATCGCCACCGTCAGATAGCTGCGGTTATCTCGCACAAAACACGGCAGCCACTTTTCCACATAGCCGCGAATGTCAGCGAGCATCGCCATGGCGTCCGCATCGGCGCGCAAAAAGGCCACCACCGGCGCATCCTTGCCGGTCAGGGGGCGCAATGCCGGATCGTAGTGCGGGTTGGGCAGGCAGCGCACGTCAAATACCATGTCCGAATCCAGCGGAATGCCTTGTTTGAACCCGAAGGACTGGAACAACAGGGTGAGTGTCGAATCACCCAGAGTCAGCAAATCCTTGACCCAGGCGCGCAGTGCGTTGGGATTGAGTTCGCTGGTATCGATGTGGTGGCCTTCGCTGGCCAGCGCGGCCAGGCGCTCGCGTTCCTGATCGATGGATTCGGTCAGTGTGCGCTTGTGGTCCGCCAAGGGGTGGCGGCGACGGGTTTCGGAAAATCGTTTGACGAGTGTGTCGGTCTTGGCGTCAAGGTAGAGCACATGCACGTCATGGCCGCGTTGTCTGAGTTGCACCAGACAATCGGGCAATTCGGACAGGGTGGCGCCACTGCGCACATCGATGCTCACAGCGACGTCCTGGTAGCCTTCGCCGGCGAGCGATTCGATCAGGCCGATCAACAAACTCGCAGGCAGGTTGTCGACGCAATAATAGGCGCTGTCTTCCAGCACGTTGAGCACAATGCTTTTGCCCGAGCCCGACAGGCCGGTGACGACGATGAGTTTCATAAGCGCGATCCCGGCTTCATCGCACAAAAGGCGATTGAATCACGGAGGGCACGGAGCGGCACACGGACACGTTACCGACGTAGTCGGCCGATCGCGGGTAGTGCGCCGAAGCACCGCCTCCCGCCCCGGATGGCTGCGCCAACGCCGTGTCGGCGGTGCCGGAGAAAATCCAGAATTTACATTGCTCTGGCCTTTCACCCAGAAGGTGAATATCCAAAGGTAAGTATTTCAATGTATTACCCCGTGATCTAAAAGGGTACTCCGACGTGCTACGCACGTAGGGTATCCGTGTTCTCCGTGATTCAACTGGATTTCTTAGGTTCATTCCGGCTTGCCCATATGTTGCTCCTGCCGTTGCACGAATTCCTGGGTGCTGTCCATGCCGCGCAGTTGCAGCACATAGTTGCGAACCGCCGCCTCGGTCAATACGGCAAGGTTGCGGCCGGCGGCCACCGGCAGGATGACCTTGCGGATATTGATGCCCATCACTTCTTCGGTGCTGGCGTTGAGCGGCAGGCGTTCCAGGCCGGGAATGACCCCGCCAACGGGTTTTTGCAGTTGTACGATCAGTTTGAGATTCTTGCGGATGCGGATTGCGGTTTCACCAAAGATGGTGCGAATGTTGAGCATGCCCAGCCCGCGTACCTCGAGGAAGTCCTTGATCAATTCCGGGCTGCGCCCTTCCAGAGTCTGCGGGGCGATGTGATAGAGCTCCACCACGTCGTCGGCGACCAGACCGCTGCCGCGGGAAATCAGTTCCAGCGCCAATTCGCTTTTTCCCACGCCGCTCTCGCCGGTGATGAGTACCCCCATGCCCAGGACATCGAGAAATACCCCGTGCCGGGTAATGGACTCCGCCAGCGCGCGGCCCAGATAAGTGCGAATGACCCAGATGATCTGCAGGCTGTGCTGCGGCGAGGCGATTAACGGAATATTGCCCGCAGCGGCAAACTCCGCCAAGGTTGCCGGTGCCTGTTCCTGGTCGCTGAGGATGATGCAGGTCAGGCCGCTGCCGGTCAGCCGCGACAGGGCTTCGCGCTGGGCGGTCTCGCTCAGGGTGGCGTAATAGGCGGCTTCGGTACGGCTGAAAATCTGAATCCAGTTGGGATGAATAAGATTCAGGTGCCCAATTAATCCCTGCGAGGCATGGTTGATTTCCCCGCTGTCCAGAAACGCCCCGCCGCCATGGTTTCCGGAGAGCCAGGTCAGTTTCAGTGCCTCGGCATTATCTTTGTAGAGCTGATCGACGCTGATCCGGGGCATGAGGTTTCCAATTCGCAATCAGTTGCTGAACCTGCGAGGCATCGGACAGCGCCGCCAGTTGTTCTCGATTGAAGCGGTCGCTGAACAGTTGTGCCAGTTCCGAAAGGATCTGCAGGTGCATATCAGTGGCTTTTTCCGGCACCAGCAGCACGAATATCAGATTGACTGGAAGATCGTCTGGCGCTTCGAAGGGAATGGGTGTCAGGGTGCGGACAAAAGCGCCAGCCGCCTCGCGCAGGTCCTTGATCCGCCCGTGAGGGATCGCCACTGCGTGCCCCAGCGCGGTCGAGCCGAGCCGCTCGCGCTCAAACAAGGCATTGAACACCTGGCCGCCACGCACGCCCAGAGAGTTCTCGAACAACAAGCCCACCCGCTCGAAAACGCGCTTCTTGCTGGTGACATCCAGATCCAGCAAAACATTGCTGACCGGCAACAGCCGGGACAACAGGCTCATTGTTGAAACGTTCGAGTCCGACGCTCAGGTCGGGGGGATTTCCCGGATCGACTCCTGACCATGATGATTGGCGTACTTTTCCTTGTGCTTGAGAATCTGGCGATCCAATTTGTCGACCAACCCGTCGATCGCCGCGTACATGTTGGGTTCTATGCATTCGACGAAAAAGTCCTTGCCGCTGACATGCACCTTGGCTTCCACCTTTTGCGCGAGTTTGTCCACCGACATGATCATGGTGACGTCAATCACCTGTTCGAAATGCCGATTTACCCGAACGAGTTTTTCCGTCACATAGTTGCGGATCGCGGGCGTAATTTCCAGGTGATGACCAGACAGGTGAAGATTCATTATTTTGGGCCTCCTCTACAGCGTTGTTTAAATTGATTTGCGCAGACTGACCGGAAGAATTTGCAGGGACTCCCGATATTTGGCAATGGTCCGGCGCGCCACTACGATACCTTGTTTGCCGAGCACCTCGGAAATCTGGCTATCGCTCAATGGCCGCCGCCGGTCTTCTTCGCCGACCAATTGTTTGATCAAGGCGCGGATGGCGGTAGCCGAACAGGCGCCTCCGGTGTCGGTGGTGACATGACTTCCGAAAAAATACTTGAGCTCGAAAATGCCCCGTGCAGTGAGCATGAACTTCTGGGTAGTGACCCGTGAAATGGTGGATTCATGCAGATCCAGGGTCTCGGCGATTTCCCGCAGCACCAGCGGTCGCATGGCCACTTCGCCATGCTCGAAAAAGTGCCGCTGCCGATCAACAATCGCCTGCGACACGCGAAGAATGGTGTCGAAGCGCTGCTGGACGTTCTTGATCAGCCATTTGGCTTCCTGGAGCTGGCCGGAAAGTTGTTGAAAACTGGCGTCCCGGTTGCGGTGCAGAATGTCGGCGTAGAGCCGGTTGACCCGCAGTTTGGGCATGGCTTCGGGGTTCAGCGCGGCCACCCACAACCCCTTGATTTTGCGCACGACCACGTCGGGAACGACATAACGAGTTTCCGCCCCGGTAAAGTTCGCCGCCGGGCGCGGATTGAGTCCGATGATGAATGCCTGAACGGTGCGCAACACCTCGTCATCGCAACGCAGGATTTTTTTCAGCTTGGGGTAGTCGCGGGCGGCGAAGGTACTCAGGTGTTCGGTGACGATCTTCAGGGCTTCCATGCGATAAGGCGTATCTTCCGGGTACGCCTCGATCTGCAAGCGCAGGCATTCGCTGAGATTTCGGGCTCCGACCCCGGCTGGCTCCAGACTTTGCAGGTAGCGTAAGGCGATCGCCAGATCGTCCGGGCCGATTTCCAGCTCGGCGGGAAGCAAGGCCACCAACTCCGTCAGATCCTGCGCCAGCAAACCGTCGTCATCCAGGCAGTCAATAAGAAAAGCCACGATGCGCTTGTCGCGATCAGGCATTTTCATCACATTCAACTGGTCGAGCAGGTGGTCGCGCAGCTTGGCCGGCTCCGCCGCCATGGGTGGCGACTCGCCGTCCTCGTCACCGTCTTGTTGCCCGCTAAACGAGGTGTAACCATCGTCGAGCGACCATTCCGTGCCAGCCGCATCGTGGTTTTCGGCCGATTCGCCCTCCGGCGCCGCCGGGGCCGATGATTCGAGGGTGGAAGGGGTATTAATCGAAGGCGGCCCGGGAATCGCCGCCGTGTCTTCTTCTTCGTCGCGCTCGAGCAGCGGGTTATCCTGGAGGAAGGTTTCGATTTCCTGATTGAGCTCCAGGGTGGAAAGCTGCAACAGCCGGATGGATTGCTGGAGCTGTGGCGTCAGCGTCAGATGCTGGGAGAGCTTGAGCTGTAGAGAATGTTTCATATTCCGAAATCACGGGCGACGTTGGACAATGGCGTTTGACCTGTAGGCATTGATATCCGTATTGGGCTAATAGCCCGTCGGATTTCGGGTGAATCTGCTGTACCAGTGGGAAAGCGGCCCCTGTTTCCCGGCTTCTTGCTCGCCATTTCTCAATATACGTGTCGAAATCTTCAAGACTGGCCTCGCTTAGCCAACACTATCCACTGATGGTTTTACTATCGAACACCGGGGTGAAAAGTCCTTGACCCGGGGCGGGAAAAGAGCCCTTTCACAATTTGAAGTGTTCACCTAAATATACTTTTCTAACACTTTCATTATAGACGATTTCCTCCGGTCTGCCGCACGCGAGAACAGTGCCGTCATTAATGATGTAAGCGCGGTCGCAAATGCCCAAAGTCTCGCGCACATTGTGATCGGTGATCAATACGCCGATATCGCGCTCCTTCAAGAAGCGAATGATCTTCTGGATATCGAGCACCGCGATCGGATCCACCCCGGCGAACGGTTCGTCCAGCAGGATGAAGCGGGGATCCGTCGCCAGGGCACGGGCAATTTCAACCCGCCGCCGCTCGCCCCCGGACAAACTGATGGCCGGGCTATTGCGCAAATGTGCGATGTGCAATTCCTGCAGCAGCGCATCCAGCCGGGACTCGATTTCATCGCGGCCCAGACCGCGCAGCTCAAGCACCGCACAGATGTTTTCGGCGACCGTGAGCTTGCGAAATATCGAGGCTTCCTGGGGCAAATAGGACAAGCCCAGACGCGCGCGGCGGTGAATCGGCGTGTGGGTCAGGGTCTGATCGTCGAGGAACAGATCTCCCCCGTCGACCGCCACCAGCCCGACCATCATATAAAAGCAGGTGGTTTTTCCGGCGCCGTTGGGGCCGAGCAGGCCGACAATTTCGCCGCTAACGACTTCCATCGACACATCCTTGACCACGGTGCGCGCCTTGTAGCGCTTCTTGAGTTTTTCCGCCCGTAATTGACTCATCGGCGGGGGTTGGATGTCGGTAGGCGAAGTGTCATGGCTTGGGCGACTGAAGGGTGCTCGAAGGTTTGAGTTCCGTGCCGGAGCTGGCGGGCACCGGCGTGCCCTTGGGCTGGAGAATCACGCGCACCCGTCCCTGCGCATTGCCCGGCGTGGCGGTCGATTTTCCGCCGCCGATGACCTGAAAAAATTCGGTTACGGCGTTGTAGGAAATATAGTCTCCGCGGATTTCATCCGCGCCGCGCTGGATACGGGCGTTGGTAAACAATTGCACCTTGTCCCCCTTGCTGTCGTACTCCAGGCGTTCGGAAAAACCCTCCACGTAATCGTCAAACCCTTCCCGTTTCTGGCGAAATTGAGCAGGCTTGCCCATTGCAATGCCGTACTGGAAGCCATTGGCATCCTGCTTGACTGTGATCTGGTCTGCCTTGATCGTGAGCGTGCCCTGCGTCAGCGTGACGTTACCGACGAACAATGACTCTTTGCGCAGATCGTCCAGCTCAACTCTATCCGCCTCCAGATTGACGGGCTTATCGCGGTCGGCGCGCTCCGCGACGGCGACAGGAGAGCAGGTTAATAGCAATGCGACTACCAGCGAGACGACGGTTCTCTCTGGCTGCCGAGGTCGGTTTTTCGCCGCTAAAGTTTGTTCTTCCCGCAAATCAGCGGCCACTACGCGGGCGAACGGGGGGCGCCGGTGAGTTTCCGGGTTTTCTGCTGGGGCTCGCATAGGTGGCCTTGGCCTGAGAGAGAAGTTTGAGCTGGCGGGTCTTGTTGTCGAATTCTAGGCCAACCGCGGTGGCGGTGGAATCGCCTTCCACGAGGCGCACCGGTTTATCCGTTGAGGCAAATTCGCGTTCCGGGATGACATGCAGGTCGGTTGTGAAAATGCCCAGTTCCCGGTTGTCGTCGAAGGCATCGCGAATGATCTGGACATTGCCTTGAAAGATCACTTCCTCGCCGCCCCTGATCAGTTCGGCGCTATCGGCCCGCACCGTCACCGGCGCGCGCTGGTAGTCGTAGTAGACAAGAGTGGGGGCGTCAACCTGGGTATTGTCGTCGACGGGAAAGTGCGCCAGTTTCCTGGCCGACAGGGCGTAACGGCGTGTCCCGTCGGGATTCATGCGGACCGCCGACATGCCCTCGATGGTGAAATCCGGGTCCAGCCGCTGGCCGCGATGGGATTCGTTGGCAGGCTCCTGAACCTTGCGGTCAAGCCAGAAAGTCAGCGCCGCCAGCAAGGCGATGAGGATCAGAGGGGACCATGTCACCAATCGGTCGTTCATCTCAAATACGGCGCCATCTGCTGTTCAAGGGTGCCGCGTGCCTGCATCAGAAATTCGCACACATCCCGCACAGCGCCTTGCCCGCCCGCGCGCTGCGTTACCCAATGGGCGTGGGAACGCACAATTTCCGGCGCGTTGGGCACACTAAAGGCCAGCCCGCAGCGGCGCATTATCGGCAAGTCCGGCAGGTCATCACCCATGAAGGAAGTTTGCTCTTCGGCCAGGCCGCGTTTTTTCAGCAGGCGGTGATAGGCCCCCAGTTTGTCGCCGACGCCCTGCAGCACATGTGTGAAGCCCGTTTCCTTTGCCCGCAATGCGACGACCGCGGACTTGCGACCGGAAATGATGCCCAGTTCAATGCCGCTGGCCGCCAGCATCTTTAATCCGAGTCCGTCCAGAATATTGAAGCGTTTGGTTTCCTCGCCGCGACGGGTCAGAAAAATGCCGCCGTCGGTCAATACGCCATCGACATCGAATAGTGCCAGCCGTATGCGCAGTGCGCGGGCGATCAGGCGTTTGTTCAAGACTCAAATTACCTTGGCGTTCATCAGATCGTGCATGTGCAGCGCGCCCACCAGCTGTTGCTGCGCATCGACCACCAACAACTGGGTAATCCGATGTTGTTCCATGATCTGCGCAGCTTCTGCCGCGAGTATTCCCGGTTGCACACAACGCGGACTGGGCGTCATTACCTCGCGAACGCTCATGATCCGCAAATCGCTGCCCTTTTCCAGGATGCGTCGCAAATCGCCGTCGGTGAAAATGCCCACGACCTGGATTCCCCCGCGCACGATGGCCGTCATGCCCATGCCCTTGCGCGACATTTCCAGCAGCGCTTGCGAGCACGAGGCGTCTTCCGAAATGCGGGGCACGGCGTCGCCGGTCCGCATGATGTCCCCGACGTGGGTGAGTAAACGTCGCCCGAGACTGCCACCCGGGTGCGAGCGCGCGAAATCCTCGGCGCCGAATCCGCGCGCCTCCAGCAGTGTCACCGCCAGCGCATCCCCCAATGCCAGGGCTGCGGTGGTGCTCGCGGTCGGGGCCAAGCCCAGCGAACAGGCTTCCTCGGCGACGGCGGCGTCCAGATGCACGTCGGCGGCGGTGGCCAAAGGGGATTTCGGGTTGCCGGTCATGGCAATCAGTCGCGCGCCCTGACGCTTGATCAGCGGAACAATGAGGAGCAGCTCCGCACTTTCGCCGGAGTTCGACAGCGCGATCATGACGTCATCGCGGGTCACCATGCCCAAATCGCCGTGACTGGCTTCGGCGGGGTGGACAAAAAAAGCCGGCGTTCCGGTGCTGGCAAGAGTCGAGGCAATTTTGCGCGCGACGTGTCCGGATTTTCCCATACCACTGACCACGATCCGGCCGCTGCAACCCAGGATGATGTCCACCGCGCGCACGAAATTTTCATCAAGCCGTTGCGCCAACTCGCTGACCGCGCGCGCTTCGATCAAGAGTACGCGACGGCCGGCCGCGATGGCCTTCTGCGGCGAAATTTTTCCCGATTGCGTCATGGGAATCGAGTATACCGCATGGTCTTGCCGCTTCCCGTTGGTGCGCAGGTCAAAAATTGCCTGTGCTAGAGTCTGCGGACGACTGATTCCAACGCTTCCTCAGGTTTACTCCCGTTGAATTTCGGAACACTGCAACTGGTGCTGATGTTGCTCGCTGCCGCGGTCGGTGTGGTGGTGGTTTTTCGGCTGCTTAAGCTGCCCGCATTGATAGGGTATCTGCTGGTGGGGATAGCCATCGGCCCTCATGCGCTTGGCCTGCTGCCGGATAGCCCGGAAACCCGCCACCTGGCGGAATTCGGTGTGGTCTTCCTGATGTTCAGCATCGGTCTCGAGTTCAGTTTGCCCAAACTGATGACCATGCGTCGTATGGTCTTCGGGCTGGGATTGCTGCAGGTCGGCGCCACGCTGTTGGTGTGTCTGGGCGCGGCCATTGCCCAGGGTTTTGGGTGGCGTGCCGGGGTGGTGCTGGGCGGCATATTCGCGATGTCCTCCACGGCGATTCTGGCCAAGATGCTCGCCGAACGTCTGGAGCTGCATTCCCCGCACGGCAGGCAGATCCTTGGCATTCTGCTGTTTCAGGATCTGGCGGTGGTGCCATTGCTGATCATCCTGCCGGCGCTGGCGCAGGGGGGCGATGCCTTGGGACGCGAATTGGTGGTGGCACTGTTCAAGGCCGCCCTCATCCTGTTGCTGCTGCTAACGATCGGGCAGAGGCTGATGCGCGACTGGTTTACCCTCGTAGCCCGGCAAAAATCCTCGGAACTGTTTGTCCTAAATGTATTGCTTATCACCCTTGGGCTGTCGTGGTTGACGGGACTGGCAGGACTGTCCCTCGCGCTCGGGGCATTTCTCGCCGGCATGCTGATCTCCGAAACGCCTTACCGCTATCAAGTGGAACAGGATATCAAACCGTTTCGCGATGTGCTGCTGGGCCTGTTCTTCGTCACGGTTGGCATGCGTCTGGATTTGGCCGTACTGGTCGCGGACTGGCATTGGATCGCGTTGTTATTGGGGTTATCGCTGGCGGGGAAACTTGCTCTGGTTGTCGCCCTGAGCCGCCTGTTCGGCAGCGATACCGGAGTGGCGCTGCGTACCGGGTTGGCCCTGGCGGGCGCGGGCGAATTCGGTTTGGTCCTGCTGGCGCAGGCGGGTTCGATGGATTTGCTGCCGCCCGTTATCCTGCAGTGGGTGTTGGCGGTGCTGGTGTTATCGATGTTGATGGCGCCTTTTCTGATCCAGCACAGCGAACCGCTGGTAAGGCGCTTCGCCGCATCGGAGTGGACGCGGCGAGCGATGGCCCTGCACCAAATAGCGGTTCAGACCATGGCGGCGGAGCGACACGTCATCATCTGCGGCTTCGGCCGCAGCGGCCAGAATCTGGCGCGTTTTCTCGAGCAGGAAAACGTTCCCTACATTGCCCTGGATCACGATCCGCAACGGGTCAAGGAAGCCGCCGCGGCCGGCGAATCCGTGGTGTACGGCGATGCCGTGCGGCGCGAAGTACTGGTGGCGGCGGGGCTGCTGCGTGCCAATGCCCTGGTGGTGTCATATGCCGACACTCGCGCCGCTCTGGCTATCCTGGCCTTGGTTCACGATTTGCGCCCGGGTCTGCCGGTGGTGGTACGCACGGTGGATGACAGCGACATTGACCGGCTGAAAGAAGCGGGCGCGGCCGAGGTGGTGGCGGAAATTCTCGAGGGCAGCCTGATGCTGGCGACGCACGCATTGTTGCTGCTAGGGGTACCCTTGAACCGGGTGTTGCGCCGAATCCGCGACACCCGCGAGCAGCGTTACGGCTTGTTTCGCGGCTTTTACAGCGGGGCGACCGATGATAGCGACGAATCCGGCGAGCACCCGCAGCGGCGGCTGCATTCGGTAATTTTGCCGCCGGGCGCCGCTGCGATAGGGAAAACCCTTGCCGAACTCGAACTAGCGGACATGGAGGTCGAAGTAACCACCTTGCGCCGCCGCGGCAGCCGCAGCGCCATGCCCGATCCTCACACGATTCTGGCTATCGGAGATGTGATCGTGTTGTGCGGTATTCAGGAGAATCTGGAAATTGCCGACATGTACCTGATGCAAGGCAATCCGGCAAAAAAATAGCCCGCGCGAGGCGGGCTATTTGTTGTGGCTGTGGGCTGGTGTTCAGACACCCATACAGATAGTAAAAGCGTTGCCGGGGTTGCTGTTGACCGTTGCGGTGTTGGACGCCACTCCCGGGATGGCCGAGTTCAGAATGGCGCGCATGGAGCCGGTTTCAGGGTTGCCGTCATCCATGGTGACATCGAGTTGCAGCACAAAACTGCCAAGTATATTGGCTGAGCAGATGATGTAGCTGCCGGTCATCGCGGTGGGCCCGGTAATGGTGGCAAAGCTGGCATTGCTCTGTATTCCGATCTGGCCGCCGTTGGTGTTTTTAGGGTAGTAAACACCGGTGGCCGAACAGTCCACGGCTGTGGGGCCCGGTGCGAGGTTGGCCAGCCGCACATGTTGCCAAAACAGACAGCTTTCATTGGTGTCGGTATTGGAGTTCCAAGCGCCGTTGATCACGCCGTCGCCCACCACGGTGCCGGCGACGGCGGTGGCCAACGTACCCCCTGTTACATGGCTGCCGACCGAGACATCGTCACCGGGCAGCGCGCGGAAGCGATCCTGATAACCATAGACGTATACCGGGATATTACGGAAATCGGTGGCGTAACTTTTCACCTTGGCGCTGTTGATGAGTTCCTGGCCTTTGAGTACCCCGCCCAGCAGCAGGCCAATAATGACCAGTACGATGGCGATTTCAATCAGCGTGAAACCCTGGTTTTTCTGGACAGACATGATTTCCCTTTACGTCGGTTATAAGCGATAGACCTCGTCAGTTGCGAGATTTGTGCCACTACAATACGGCCCATATCTCCGGATACCTGCAGGACAAATGAATCGGGGGATAACATCCCAGAATTCAGATAACAGATTGTTTCATCATAAATAATTTCCCAGGCTATTCCAAAAAGGGCCGCCTGTATTTCTGCTTCGAGCTGCCCTTCGGTCCATGAAGTTGGACGCCACCGTCTTGATCTCGACAGCGCCTGTCGAACTTTCGGCGATGGACCCATGCCGATGGTCTGGACATTGTGTCTGCCGAGCGAGCTTTCCTGGATTGCTCAGGACGGTGCCAGGGAAACACTGAATTAAGTGTCTTCCCCGCGAAGGCGGGGAACCAGTTGCCTTTGAAAAACCTGGATTCCCGTTTTCACGGGAATGACATTCGCGGACTTATTAAGTGTTTCCGTAGGAAACAAATCCATTTGTTCGCCAGGGAGCGATAGCACCAAGGCTAGGGTAAACTCAGCATCACGCCATGAATGCCAGCCACCCTTCCGAATCCTCAAAGCCGATCCCGCGCGCCGTTGGCGTTTTGCGGACGCAACACTGGTTAGCACTCGCGCTGCTGGCGCTGCACGGCGCCCTGGTGGTCGATCTGCATGATCTGCTGGCGAGAGCGCTGCTGCTGACTCATTTCGGTTTTTTCCTGATTTGGCAGCCCCTGTGGCGAAGCGATCAGAAGTTGATCCTTGGGCATGTCATTCTGATTGTGGGTGCCGCCCTGCTGCTGGTCGTGGCGAACAATTGGTGGCTGATGGCGCTGTGGGTGGCGGTGTTGCTGTCCCTTATAGGCGGCAATGTTCCGGGCATCAAGAATTTCGGCCAGCGTATCGTCTCCCTCCTGGCTGCGGTCTATTTGTTTTCGATGTTGCTCGGATGGGTGGTGCCGCACCTTTTCGAGGACCAATATTTTCCCTCGGCGCTGGAGTATGTAGTGCGTTATCTCCTGGCCATACCGGCGCTGGCGATTTTGTTCGTACGTACCGGCAAACAGGCCGCAACGGCTGCCTACTCGGTGGATCTTTTTTACAGCTTGCTGTTGTTTCTGCTGGTTGTGGTGCTGGTGCTCGGCGCCTTTGTCCTGCGGCAAGTTGGTGGCGGAAATTATGTACTCTCGCTTGCTCAGACGCTGTTCATCATAGCGGGTCTGTTGATTGTGTTGTCCCGGCTTTGGGATCCGCGGGGCGGCTTTGCGGGTATAGGACAACTGCTGACGCGTTATTTCCTCAGCATGGGTGTGCCGTTCGAACGCTGGATGCACAGTCTTGCGGAGCTGGCGGAGCGCGAGCGAGATCCGGATAAGTTCGTGGTGGTGGCCAGCCATGAAATGTCGAGTCTGCCATGGCTTGCCGGGGTCCGCTGGCAGTCGCGCCATTCCACGGGCGTGGCGGGTGAGGAAACTACCCATCCCACGGCTTTTGTATTTGGCGGGCTGACATTGACCTTCTATACCGAATGGTCGGCCAGTCCGGCGCTGGTGCTGCACATACGTCTTCTGGCGCGTCTGCTCGGTGATTATTACGAAGCCAAGCAGCGCGAGCAGGAGCAGCGACAGAATGCCTACGTCCAGGCCATCTACGAGACCGGCGCGCGCCTCACTCACGATGTAAAAAATCTGTTGCAGACGTTACGGTCCCTGTGTTCCGCTGCCGAAAACAGCAGCGAAGCCGATGCCGATTCGGTGCGCCTGCTGATGCAGCGCCAGCTTCCCCAGATTGCCCAGCGCCTGCAGATCACGCTCGACAAGTTGAACACCAAACCCGCGGCAAGCCTGGACAAGATACCCGGCGCGCAGTGGTGGCAGCTATTCCGCCAGCGTTACGCCCATGAGCGCATCGAATTCGATGCGGGCACTCTGCCCGAAGAAGCCATGCTGCCGTCGGAAGTATTCGAGTCGGTGGCGGAGAATCTGCTGCAAAACGCCCTGGAAAAGAAGAAGCTTGAAAGCGGCCTGCGTGTTCGCGTGCGGCTGCAGTGGGACAAGGATTTTGTGCTATCGGTATGCGACGATGGCAAACCAGTGCCGGAAGCTATTGCGGCACGGCTATTCGTCTCCGCTGTGCCCTCTCATAGCGGATTGGGGGTCGGAATGTTTCAGGCGGCGCGCCTTGCGGGCCAGCAGGGATTCGAACTAACTTTGTCCAGCAATCAAACGGGACGAGTTTGTTTTACCCTGGCACCAAAACTCGTGAGCTGAGTTGACGAGAAATCAAGGTAACGTTCCGGCGGCAATCATCCGGCTAAACAGGATTGGCGGTCCAATCCATGTCAGCTGGTCGTCAAATATTGCTCCCGCAACGGCTGAAGTTCCCGCCTGAACAAAAACGCGGTTGTTATCGACGTTTTTGCTTTCGTTCGTAGAGGTGCCTCCTGTGGCTGCATTTTGGCCCAGGGAGTAGATGACGGCGATGATGTTGGAACCAAGCGTCACCGCCGTGCCGCAATCCGCAGCCCCTATTCCTGTGCCGCTGTTGCACACATACAGGAGTTGCGCACTGGAGACGTTGGCCATGGCCGCGTCGCGAATCCCGTTATTGCGGGTAAATGGATTGGTGATGGAATTGACCGTTGTGTTGGACACTGCGTAACGAATCCGATTCTGCGTCGACCCGGTAGCCCACGAATCCAGCGCGTAGCCGCTGCCGTCGACCGGGGAAAAACCAAGCGTGGTCGCGGGTAGGAAGCCGTTGAACCACGTCGAACAGTTGCCATTGGTTGCATTGCCTCCGGCAGCAAAACTTTCCACACCGGTTGCGCTCCCTGCCGCGGGGCAGGGGAAACGCCCATTTGCCGTGACAAATCCCAGCAAAATGTCGCGGGCCTGATCGAGAATCGCGCGCGTCTCTTCGATCCGTCGACTTTCCACTTGAGTGCGCAGCGGAACCAGCAGCCCACCCAGCAACAGCGCCATGATAAACAGCGCTATGGCCATTTCGATCAGGCTGAATCCCTGGGATGTGCATCGGCTAGAACAGGACATAGAGGCGGTTCCGGTTGAGCCCGCCCGCAGAGGAGGGTATGACATAATCATCATCGTTATTGTCAGAGTTCTCGGCATCTGAAAAATACCCGGTGATCGCTCCCGAGTTGGGCCAATTGTGTGAAGAGACGCCATTCCAGGCGCCCGGAGTGATCACGATTACGTCTGCATCGTCTGTACTCGTGATTTGAGTTGACGTACAAGACAGCGGTATCGATCCGGCGGTGCAGCGGTGGCCAAAACCGCTGTTGGTAATGTCGAGATAAAGCTGTGAAGGCGAGCTTTCGCAGGTATCACAGCTGCTTGCCAGGACATCTCTGGCCGCCGAGTAATAGATGATCTTGGCCCATCCCTCGACTTGGTCGCCCGAATCGGGGGGATAGGCCGGACAGCCGTTCAATAGCCAGTTGGGCAGCGCCGGAGTGCCGCCGCTACCCCAGTTGGTTGGCGTGGCGTAACACGGAAAGCGGGGGCGATTCGTGCCATCATTACTCTCGCCGTTGCGAATGTCGGCCCATGGATACACGCCGCTCGCAATCTTGTATTGGTTGAGCAGCGACATCATTTCATAAGCCACACGCTGCTCGACGCCGGGCATCAAGTCCGCGTTTGTCAGATAGAGCATTTGATCATTGAACGTAGCGGCGGGGGAGGCCAGGATAAATTGACGATCGACATCCGCGTTGCTTTCGCCACCAATGCTATCCAGGTAGTTTCCCGGGCACTGGTTTTGGGCGACGGTCGTGCCGGTGGCGGCGCACGCCGCGGAAGTGGTTCCGCGAACCTGCAAGCCCAGCGGGCGGCCGGGCGCGATGATCACAGCGATCGACCGGGTCGTCAGGGTCATTGCTGTACTGCCTTGGTAAACGGTCAGGTCACCCTGAGTGTCGCTCATGATCGGGTCCGAACTCAGGTTGAAAACGCGAAACTTTGTCGATACGGCATACCAAAGTGTTTCGCCCTCACCGTCCAAGGGTTCGGGTATACGTAAGGTCTTCCAGGGTACTTTACCGAGTGCGCCGGCTGCACAACTGCCGTCTTCGTAGCCGTCCAGCGGATTTATGTCCGGGCAGGGCAGTTCGCCTGGACGTGCATTGGGAAGGAGATTTCCGCTGCTGTCGAATGAAGGCGCTCGCGCGGCCGACCAACCGATCAGTGCCTGTTTGACTTGGCCCATGGCCTGCGCGGTTCGGCGCATTCGCTCGGCCGCTCCTGTTGTTGGGCTGGCAAGGGCAAAAAAAGCGAACGCACCTCCCAGTGCCAGCATCAGCACCATAAGCAAGATTGTCTGGCCTGACTGCCGTGTAGCAGCCTTGGAACATTCACTCCGGAATTTACTCCTGGCCACCCTGCCCTCGGAATATCCGAGTGCCATGGTGGTCATTGGGGAGTTGCTGCCGGACTGCCACTCTCGGCGCTTGGGGTACGTTTGGGATCTTGAGACTCTTTTTTAACGGTTGTCGAGTGTTGGGCGTTTCCGGATGCCTGCATGGCGTTTTCCTGCGCCTCGCGCGCCTTGTATTGCCGAACCATGCCGGTTTCCCCGTCGAGTTGCTCACCGACTTTCACCGGAACGCTTTTTTGGGACGCTCCAAGCGAAATTTCGGCGGTGGCGGGATTGCCGGAACGAATTTTTACCCCGACCCCCTTGGGGGAATCATTGTGATAGGTCTTGTCGTTTATCCAGACCGTGCGCTCGCCATCGCTGCGGGTCACAACACCACGCAAGGCAAGGTCTTCTGTTTTGGGTTTTGCACGAGGCGCAGGCTCCCCCTTGGCCGATTTCACGACGACGCGTTTTCCGGCATCGAGCGCCTGCCGCTGCTCCGCGGTATAAAAAAGTTTGCCGAGGTCTTCCTGGGCGTTGCACGGTACCGGCACCGCGAGAAGAAAGAGCAATATTGTTATTGAATTCTTCATTGAGCCGCAGGCTTGGGCTGCACGGTCAGCCATTCCAGGCTGCATTGGGCGAGCAAATTCGGGCGTCTGGCTTCGGGCGCATCGGCTGTCGGGCCGCGCTGCAGGCTGCAGTCGGTCAGGGTATACAGGCCGCCGCCCTGCTCGAAAAGCGTCTTCAGAAACCGCATCAAGTCTCCTTCGTGCACTATCCCAAAGGCAATTTTCATTCGTGAGTGCCTGATTTGACTGGCAATCGGATTGTTGGCCCCTGCGCGGGAAAAGGGGGCTCTCGCGGCAATTTCGTATTGAACGCCAAAAAGCCCGCTCTTCTGATTTGCCATACGAAGATTTTCCACCCAGTTCAGTCGCTGTTCATCGCCGACGAATCCAATCTGCTCGAGTTGCCGGTAGGCAGGCAAGTACTGAAGAATGGTATTGCGCTCCTGGTCGGATTGATGCAACTGGTCGCGCGCTTTTTGGGTCTGGGCCATTTGCGCCTGGTTTCGCTTGGCGGCTGATTCCAATGACCCTGTCGAATAACGCACCAGTCCGATGGCGACCATCAATGCAATCACCAGCACCAGCCCGGGAATTCGTAAGGCGACCAGATCCAGGTTCATGCGAATCAAATTCCCGGCTTGAAAATGACTGCAAGCTGGAAAGATCCATCCTGCGTTCGTGTTTCCCCGGCAGTGGTGCCGGCAAGCCCCGAGTCGGAGCGAACGTCAATCGGCAATTTCACTGCCGTGACTTCGGCTACGGACGAATGGGCAGCGATGCGAGTCATCAATGCGTTGATCGTGTTCATCGCCGCCCGATAATCTTCGTCGAAAGGACGGATTTCCGCGTCCAGCACCCCAACCTGGACCGTGGCGTGCGAGGAGGCTTTTGACAGGGCGCCGCGCCGGGAAAGCTCTTGAAGAACAGGGGCTTCATCTCCGTAGTGCCATTCAATGCGCGAAAGTTGAATACTGGAATCCCCGGCCAGGCCACGACCGATGGCGGAAAACATGGTTTCCGGCGTGCGCAGGGAGGAGGCAATATGTTGAGCAATATCCACGGTGTTGCGAAGCGCCTCCGTTGACGCGGGCGCATCGGGAAATTGAGCGCTGATCTGTTGATACTTTCTCTCGAAATCCATTTCCGCGCTTTGTAATTCCCCGGTAGCTTTGCCCAGTTGCATGGCCTGAAAAGCATTCAGCCCGCTCCATGTCAATCCCACGGCCAGTGCGGCACCCGATGCGGCATAGACCCAGCGTTTAAGGGAAATGTTGCGGTAACTACGTGTGACGGTCGCCGGCGCGAGATTAACGACAGGAATGTGCTCGCCCAGCAGTTGCAAATGCAGAGCATCCGGCGAGCTTTGCAGTTCCTTCGCGTGAATCTTGAACTGACTCTCGATATCGGCCGGCGCAACATACTGGCAGAGCATGTTGGGTCTTTCCCGGCGAATGGCATTGGGAAGCTTCGCCAGCGATCCATCCTGGTCGAAGATCATGACCTTCATCACATCATCGACATGTGTAATGTTCAGCGCATCGAGGTACATGCGGGTGTTGGCCACCTCGTCGGCGTAAAACACATCGGCGTTCTGCGGCGCGCCGCGACTGGGCGTGAGCCGGCTGATACGAAATTTGCGGTCTCTGAAAAAAGTCTGCCGAAGGCCCGCGCTGTTTTTCGAGATGATCAGCAGATTGGCGTCCTTCAGCCCCAAGCGATCGATCAGCCACCCGGAGACCATCGGCATCAAATACACACCCGACACCGGATGGTTGATCGATTCGATGGCCCGCAACCATGGCGCAAGTATTTCGCTGTTGGTCAGCGCCGCAAAAAGGAAGCGGTCATCCTTGCGTTTGCCGGCCTCTCTGTCCAGCAGCGCATGGGAAAAATACGTGGTGGTACGGTAAATCTGTCGAAGCTTGCGCGCCACCATTTGTGCCCGATCCGAGCGGCCGGCGTGGGGGAGCGATTCGAATCGATAATCCTCTTCGACAGTATCGACTACCAGATGAATTGTTCCCCGCCCCGCACCGCCCAAATACGCGCTAAACGCACTTATACCTTCATCGGTTGTCGCAAACCGCTGGCAGTCAGTTATTTTCCTTGCACGCCAGATCGCGACCGTGGCTTGGTCGGTGGAGACGCAGATGAGGATTTTTTTCGCCATGGCGCTGGTATGAATTCGTTCAGAACTTGATCTTGCCGATAACGTCGTACACCGGCGACAACACCGAATACATGATCAGGGCAAGCAGGCCGCCCAGAACCAGAGTCAGAGTCGGTTCAATGAGTTTCAATGTCTTGTCCACCGATTCACGTACGTCCCGGTTGTAGAAGTACGTGATATTCATGAGCGCGGTATCGAGCGCGCCGGTGCGTTCGCCTACCCGTAACATTCGAATGACCAGGGGCGGAAACATTCCGAGGTTGTGAAATGCCTCGGACAGGCTGTCGCCAGCGCTAATTTGCTGGCCAGCCCGTTGCAGTCCGTCGGCAATGACCCGGTTTCCGACAATATCCTCGCCGCTTCGAACCGCATCGAGAACGGTAATGCCCGAGCGGTACATCAGCGCAAAAAAATTGGCGAATCGGGCAAGAATGATTTTTTGCAGTATTTCTCCTGTCATCGGAAGGCGCAGGACCGCGTAGTCGAAGAGGTATCTGGCCCTGGGTCGAGTGGTGACCAGGAAGGCAAGTGTGCCTGCCGTGGCGGCCGGCAGCACCAACAGGGCGGCCCAGTGGTCGACAATAAATCCGGACAGACCAATCAAAATCCGTGTTTGCATGGGCATGGCGACCCCCATGGTTTTCAGCAACTGGGTCATCTGCGGCACCAGGTAAACCAGCAAAAAAATGGCCACGCCCAGCACTACTACCAGCACCATCGCCGGGTAAACGAGCAGCCGACGCGTCTGGGCGATCATCTCGTCCTGCCACTTCAGCGTGACCCCGAGATTCTCGAAGACTTCGGTAAGCGTGCCGGACAGTTCCCCGGCGCGAACCAGGCTGACGAACACGGGGTTGAATATTTTGGGGAAGGTCGCCAGCGCCTGCGACAGACTGCGGCCACCGTCAATATCCTCAAGAACCGAAGAAAGCACTTCGCGGAATCGCGGATTGTCCATGCCATCGCGCAGGTCGCGCAATCCTTCGATCATCGGAATACCGGCGCGGGAAGCCTGCTCGATATCGAAACAGAAGGCGATCAGATCCAGGCGAGTGATGTTGCCGCTGGAGGAACCGGAGCCTTCAGTTCTCGACATGCGCGCGGAAATGAGATCGAGCCCCATTTTTTTCAGCCGCAACTTCAGGTCGACCTCGTTCGTGGCTTCGAGTTTGCCACGTGCCGGTCGTCCGGTTTTGTCGATCGCCTTATAGAGAAAGCTTGCCATGTTTTCAGGAGCCCGCGTTTAGGGGCATTGCAACGGGTACCGAGTATTTCGCGCGCAGGGCATCGGCGTGCGTTAATGCACCCGGCCAGTCAAATCGATGGCACGCGCCAACTCGGCCAGACTGGTGATGCCTTCCAGGACACGGACGGCGCCTTCTTCGGCCAAGGTGCGAAACTGCTTGGCCAGGGCCGCCTGCCGCAATTCCCTGGGGCTGGCGCGCCGCGCCACCAATTCATCGAGATCCGCATCCATGTGCAGGATTTCCATCACCGAGGTGCGCCCCTTGTAACCACGGTTATTGCAGCGGCGGCACCCGACAGGCCGGAAAATCTTCAGATCGCCATTCGCACTTTGCCCGAGCAATTGGCGTTCCTCGGGGGATGCCAGATAGGGCTCCTTACAGTGCTCGCACAAAATGCGCACCAGACGCTGGGCAATAATGCCGATGATGTTGCCGGCCATGATGTCGGGCGCGATACCGATGTCGAGCAGGCGGGGGAAGGTGCCCAGCGCGGAGTTGGTATGCAGCGTCGTGAAAACCTGGTGACCGGTCATGGCTGCGCGGAAGGCCATTTCGGCGGTCTCCTTGTCGCGAACTTCGCCAACCAGAATAATGTCAGGATCCTGGCGCATGATGGAACGTATGCCATTGGCGAAGTCCATTTTGGCGGCTTCACTCACCGACGTCTGCCGCATCATGGCCACTGGATATTCGACCGGGTCCTCCAGTGTCATGATGTTGACCGACTCGACATTGAGCTTGGCGAGCAAGGAATAGAGTGTGGTGGTTTTGCCGCTTCCCGTCGGGCCGGTCAGGACCAGAATGCCCTCCGGCCGGGCCAGCATCAGATTGAGCTTCGACATGGTCGCCTTGGGCAACCGCATCTGCTCGAGGCTGACAATGGATTTTTCCCGATCCAGTACGCGCAGCACGATGTTTTCGCCCCAGATCGTGTTTTGAGAGGACACGCGAAAATCCACCGGCCGGCCGTTGAGGTTCAAGGAAAGTCTTCCGTCCTGGGGCGCACGGGTCTCCGCGATGTTCATGCCGCTGATGACCTTGAGCCGCACCGCGATTCCCGGCCAATAATTCTTGTGCAGGCTGCGCACTTGTTCGAGCACACCGTCGATCCGGTAGCGAATCCTCAGGAACGCGAACTCCGGTTCGAAGTGAATATCCGAAGCCCCGCGCTTGACCGCATCGACCAGCAGCGCGCCAACCAGCCGCACAATAGGCTGGGTATATTCGTCCGTTCCGGCGACCTGAATGCTTTGATAGTCAATTTCGCCGGTCTCGATTTCCCGCAAAATGCCATCCACCGACAGTTCGTAACCATAAAAATGGTCGATGAACTCGTCGAGCTGGGCCTGCCCGGCGAGCACGGTTTTGATCTGAACGTTTTTGCCAAGCGTGGCCCGCAACTGATCGAGCGCCACGACATTGAAAACTTCGGTGATGGCGATGACCAGCTGGTTTTTTTCGGCGTCATAGGCAATCGGCAACATGCGATGGCGGCGCGCGAAATCCTGTGGCACCAGCTTGAGGGCATCGGCATCCACCAGGACTTGCGCCAAATCGATGCTCTCCTGCCCGATGGTCCGCGCCATGATGTCGCGAATGACGGCCTCGGTGACAAAACCCAGCTGTACCAATAATCGGCCGATGGGAACATTTTGGGTTTTTTGTTCCGTCAGTGCGATGCGCAATTGGTCGTGGGTAATCAGGCCCTGCTGGACCAGCAGTTCTCCCAGGCGAAGCTTCTTGCGCTGCTCTGCCATGCGTTAAATGAATTCCGAGCCCGTCACTTTTCGACGCGTGCAGAGAGCTCGGCTACGCGCTGAATGACGAGATTCTGGTCGAAATTGGCGTGACCTTTTTTGAAGGAAAGGTCGAGTGCCCTGCGATAATATTCCAAGGCCAGTTTTTCCTGGCCAAGATGCTCCAGCCCGATAGCCAGGTTAAAGGCGTAGTCGGGAAAATCCGACTGCAACTGATAGGCCTGAAAGTATGCCTGCTGCGCGGCGGCCCAGAGGCCTCTTTCCGCGTACAGGTTTCCGAGCGAAAAATATAAAAACGCCGAGGGATCGCGGGCGATCAGTTGTTTCAGACGGCTTTCGGCTGCTTCCGGGTCTGCGCCGCCAATAATGGCAATGAGCCCGGCCTGCGCGTAGGAATTGCGCGGCTCCATTCGCAAAACCTGCTGATAATAATTCGAAGCGTCTTCCGCGCGGCCATGTTTCCATGCAAGGGCGCCCAAGCCTAAAAGCGCATCAATGCTACGGGGTTCGAGGGCCAGCACTTTTTCATACAGCGTTTTGGCCCTGGCATCTTCGCCGCTGATCATGGCCTCGTAGGCTTGCATCAGCGTTGCACTGACCGGAACGAGGCGGGAAGTCCCGCGACCAGCGGTCCTCTCACGATCTTGCGCAGTAGCGGGGATCTCGACGGTTTCTACTCCGTCGCCAGATTCAGCCATTCTGGGAGGCGCGGCGGTGCGTGGCATGGCAGTGGCGGGACGTGCCCTCGGGCGTCGGACGGGCTGTGCCATCGGCTCGTCCACCACCACTTTTTGCGAAGATTTGGACTTGGAAACCGCCGTTTCCGGGGCGGATGTTTTTTCCATGAGAGCCGGCGCTGGCGTCGTTGCAGGCGGGGCAATCGTGGCGGGCAAGCCGCTTATCTTTGCCGGTTCCGGTGCGGTGCTCGCCGGCGCCTGCGCGGCAGTTGAGGCAATCCGGGCGGGTGGGGGTGGAGGGGAACTGAATGGCTGCGCCACTTGCAGGTAAACATAGGTTCCGTAACCCAGCGCGAACAATATCGCGCAACCAAGAAAGGTCAGCATGTAATGCTCACGCGCCCACTCGAGTGCGTCGAACCCGGGCTCGGCACGTCCGGCCTGAACGACCGTTGCGGCTTGCGCGGGGGTTGCCGAAGACGCTGTTGAAGCGGGGCCGTCCATTTCTTCCCGCAGTGTGGGCTCCGGGAGCAGCGGCTCCAGCTCCAGGTCCTCATCCGCCGATTTTTCCCGGGCAGGACTGTCGGACTCCTCGCTTTCGCGGGCCTTGGCGGCTTTTTGCAGCGCTTGTAACAACAGACTCATGGATTGTTACCGGTCTGGTCGATGGCCGGCAGAAATCGCTGGAAGAATTTCAGGTCGTCAGACGCCAAAGTCGGGTTGTTCACCACCACGGGCTTCAAGAAAATCACCAACTCCGATTTGGTCACAGTCTCGTCGCGAAATTGAAATGCCTCGCCCACGACGGGAATATTTCCGACCCCTGGCACCTGGTCGCGATTGCGGGTTACCGTGTCCTGCATCAGTCCGCCGAGCAGCGCGATTTGACCGCTGGACAATTGCAGAACCGATTCCATTTCCCGAATGGAAATTTCCGGGACTTGATTCTGGATCGGCTGGGCAAGTGGTGTTCCATTCGGGGAAAACCGCAGCAGCGGATTCGGGTCGTCGCGGAAGCGGGCAACTCGACTGATCGTGGGACGAACCGTCAGGGTCACCATGCCGTTTTCGTTGATCTGCGGCGTCATGCTCATCACGAGCCCGACCGAAACGCTGTTTACGGTGGTCTTTATCGTGGTGAGGGAGGTGTTGGCGTTCTGCGATGTTTCCGAGTCAAGGGTAAAGTAGACAACATTGTCTACAACCTTGAGCAAGGCCGTCTGGTTGTTCATGGCCATTAATTTCGGACTGGACAGCACGCGGGTATTGCCGAACTGCTCGAGCATCCTCAAGGTCGCCGCGATATTGCCGAGGGTTGACCCTGGATTCGCGTATCCGACCACCACATTCGGTGGCGCGCCGAGATTGGAGCCCAGAAGGTTCTGCCGCAAATCGAATCCCGCGGCGCCAGGGTCGCGGATCCGGCTCCAGTCCACGCCCGCCTTGTAGGCGTTCGAGAGCTGCACTTCGACGATGGTGGCTTCGATCAATACCTGGCGTTGCGAAGCTTGAGTAACACTGTCCAAATATTGTTGAATCAGGGAATGTTGCTTTTCGGTCGCCAGCACGGTCACGGTGCCGGTGATCGGATTGACGACCACATCTGACGCGCCCACGTTCTTGTCGCCGGCAAAGGCGGTATTAAAAAGCGTCGCCGCGTTAGCCCCTGCGCCGGCCGCAGCCTGTACCTGGGAGCGTTTTTCTTCGATCGCTGCCTTGGCCGCTTCGGCTCGCAGCATCCGATCTTCCTGGGACTGCTCCAATTGCTGAGTGGCTTTGAGAATGCTCAAGACATTTTTCTCGAGAACCTCCCAAAAATTGTTCTGTGAATTGGACTTGACCGTGGTGCTGGATTTCCCCCCGGCCCCGGCTACGCCGCCTTGCCCGCCGCCAGCGGCTCCACCTCCCCCGCCGGTGCCGAGTTCTCCCGCAACCGTGACTTCCGAACTCGACTCGCGTGAAATGTTGACGTAATTCACCCGATACGTCTTGGGGAATGGCGTGTCCGGCATGACGATGATGACTTCGCCATCCTTTTTGTAGCGCAAGCTGACCTGTTGTGCCACGCGTTCCAATATTGCGGGCAGGGTTTCGTCGATGGCATTAAGCGTCACCAGGCCGCGTACCGCCGGGTGCACATCGATGTTTTGTCTGGTATCGCGCGACAACGCGAACAGTAATTCCCGGACCGGGACGTCGTTTACCACCACGCTATAAGTAGGTAGACGAACCTTGGGTCTCGGCGGCGGTACAAAATTCGATGCCGTTACCGGCGGCAGAATTTTCTCTCCCGGCGCTTTGACCGGGATCTGCGCGGCGTTGAGGTGGCCCTGGGAAGGCGCGATCTTCGGCTTGATGGCGCAGCCGACGGTCACCGAAGCGGCGGCCAAGAGGACAAGCAAATAGGTGTAGCGCTGGCGAACCCGGCCGTCAGCGACTTGGGTGCCATGCGGCGCCGCGAATCCTGGCGATGGGGAGTCTGCCCCGATATCCCTGCCGCAAGCGGGGCCGCGACAAGGCAGGTAAATTGATGGCGTTATCCAGTGGTGCATAGTATTAGATGGCCTAAGCTAGGCGAGCTCTACGACCGATAACGGTCCAATTCGGCGCGAACGCCCTGGATGGTCCGGTGATAAGGCCGGTTGAGCTTTATCACTTCCGGCAACTTTTGCAATGCACGGTAAGCCTCATTCATACTGGTGAAGTTGCCGTACAGGACCGTGAAAGATGGCCGCTGATTTGCCATGGTACGGTACACATAAATCCTTTCAATTTCAAGAAATTTGCTGGTGTTCTTAAAAAACTCTCTTAACTTCTGCGGGTTGTGGGTTCCCAACAATTGAAGGGTGTAGTCGGCGCCGTTTTCCTGTTCCAGCCATGTTTCCGTGGCCAGCAAGCGCTGGTCCAACCAGTCCTCGGGGAGTTCGGGCATGACGCCGCCGAGGTCCGGCGAGGTCGCTGCGTTGGACTTGGCAGGCAAGGCCTCGGCTGAGACATCGGTCGGCGTTATCGTCACGCTCGCACTTGCCGAGGGTGGCGCTGTATTTGTCACCGCAAGCGGGGCAACTTGTGGCTCGACGAGGGCTTGGGGCGCAATCGGGACTTCGGTGTTTGCCGGCGGGGGCAGCGCGGGGGTGACGGTCGCCGACGGCGGGGCCATGATCGAGGGGGCCTGAAACCACGCTTGGTAGGCAGAAAAGGCGGCAATTCCGAGCACACTGCCCACCAGTAATCCGCCGAGCGCATACACCAGCGGGGAGGATCTCTCCGGAGCCACGCCGGAACTGAACTCGCTATCCGTGACGGCCGCCTTGACATGAGCAAGACTGACGTTATGGGTCCCGTCGGCAAATGCGGCGAGCAAGGCCTTGTCCGAGACCAGATTGATACGACGGGACAGGCCACCACTTGCCCGGGTCATATAGGAGATGACGCGGGCGCCGAACAGGTCCGGACCGTGATAGCCGGCGGCGCGCAGGCGAAACCTCAGGTAGGCTTTGACATCCTTGCCGTTCAGGGGGGCGAGGCTGAAGCTATGGGTGATGCGTTCGCGCAACTGGCGAATTTGCGGTTGGCGCAGGCTGGCGTCCAGCTCGGGCTGGCCAAACAAGACAATCTGCAGCAATTTATGCTGTTGGGTCTCGAGGTTGGATAACAGGCGCACTTCTTCCAGGGTGGAAATGGGCATGGCCTGAGACTCTTCGATGAACACCACCACTTGTTTCTTTTGGGCGTGACGTTCCAGCAGGTAGCTGTTAAGGGCGTGCATGACCTCCAATCGACCGGCATCGTGCGGGATTGCAAGGTGCATTTCAAAGGCGATGGCATGCAGGATTTCGTCGGGCGTGACGCTGGGATTGGCAAGGTAAACGGTTTCCACGTTTTCCGGCAGCCTCGTCTGCAATACCCGGCATAACATGGTTTTTCCGCTGCCGACCTCGCCGGTGACCTTGATGATGCCCTCGCCGTTGGCGATCACGTAGATCAGCGCTTCGAGGATGGCGCCGCGATTGCCCCCTTCAAAAAACATATCGGTGTCGGGCGTGATCCTGAAGGGCGGCTGGGTCAACCCAAAAAACTCATAGTACATATCTACTTATCCTTTTCCGACGATGCGTCCTGGTAACTCTGCATCCGGCTATAAAGTGTCGTGCGGTGAATGCCGAGGAGCTTGGCGGCCTGACTCAGATTGCCGCGCGTGATATCCAGTGCGGCGTCGACATAGGATTTTTCCATTTCCCGCAGTACCCGGTCCAGATCGAAGCCTTTGCGGGTTTCGAGATGTGTGCGTGCTGTCGCCAGAGTGAAATTGGTGTCCTGGACGGGTCCGGATGGCGTGGCGGCGGGCTCGTCCCAGTCTAGCTCCGCCAGCAGTTGCTCCGAGTTGATGGTTTGTCCCGGATATTTCGTGGTCAATCGAATTACGACATTTCGCAGTTCGCGCACATTGCCCGGAAACGAATAGCGCATCCATAAGTCGAGAATTGCCGGACCCAGGCGAAAAGGCAGGACATTGCCCTGTTTGGCATATACGGCTGAAAAATGCTCGAGGAGCTTGAGTTTGTCCTCAGCCAATTCTCTGAGCGGCGGGACCGAAATCGCAAAGACCGACAAACGGTGATACAGGTCCGCACGAAATCGTCCGGCGCGAATTTCCTGGCGCAGGTCGCGGTTGGTCGCCGTGATCACGCGGGCACCCGATACCCGACTTTGGGTTTCGCCGACTCTTTGGAATTGCCCGTTTTCCAGTACTCGCAACAGTTTTGCCTGCAGTTCAAGCGGTAATTCGCCTATTTCATCCAGAAACAAGGTGCCTTCGCCGGCGTCTTCGAAGTAGCCAGTGCGCGCTGTGATGGCCCCGGTAAACGCGCCTTTGGCATAACCAAACAGGGTTGGCTCAACCAGGTTGGGGGAAATTGCCGCACAATTCAGTGCCAAATAAGGTTTTGTCGAGCGGGGGCTGCGGCGGTGAAGGGAGAGGGCGACAAGTTCCTTCCCCGACCCCGATTCGCCTTCGATCAATACCGGGAAAGGTGCGGCAGCGTATTGGGCGATTTGTTCATGAAGTTTGCGAATCACGTGGCCTTCGCCAACAATCCCCGCATCACCAGCCGCCGGCGATTGCTCGAATTCCGCCACTCGTCTGGCTTTGGCCAGCAAGACCTTCAGTATTTCGGGCTCGCAGGGTTTGGCAATAAAATCCACCGCGCCCAAGGTTCGCGCGTAACGCGCGTTGGATTCGTCACTTTGACCGGACAGCACAAGGATTTTCATGGTTGACGAATAGGCCAGGAGATCGCCTATAAGCTGAAATCCTTCGTCAGGCCGATGCGGAGTCGGCGGCAACCCCAGGTCGATCAGGGCAATTTCCGGCGGGTTATCCAGTTGACGTAGAAGACTTTTGACTTGCGCCCGGGACGAGGCTACGCGAACGCTGTATTCCTTCCCGAGTACAAAATCCAGCGTATCGGTAATTAAAGGATCGTCGTCAACTATCAATAAATCCGGTTTGGTCGGGGTATTGTTCACGTGGGCTTTGGCTGACGGAAGCGCTGCATGCGACATTTCGAATTGTGCCAGAAGGGGTTGCCTGCCCGCAGGTTTACGCAAGATATGCGCCACACGAGCCTTTAGATTGGCTTGGCGACAAAGCGCATCGAAGCCCAGGTTGGCGAGGCCGCGAATTGTGGCATTGACCCGATCGCTAGGAGCCTGTCGGACTTAGGATGATTCGGCTGCAACGGCGGGAGAGCGGTCCATATTTCGCCGCTTTCTCCTTACATATTCCCTATATGCGCGTCGAAATCCTCAAAATCTGTCCTCGCTCTCCCGCCGTTTCGCTGTCGATCACCTAAGTACGACAGGCTCCTAGGGGCCAGAATGTTGACGGCCCATTGGCTTGCGAGACGCGACGCAGGAGAAGGCAAAGCGATAGGGCGTGCTGTCCGTTACAATGCCAGCCATTGCCGATCCAGGCGTCCTCAAGATTATTTGAATCGCGTGCCGCCAGACAATCTCGTTGAACTCAGCGCCGTGAGTTACGCTTATGACAAGAGGCGGCAGATTCTGTCCGGCATCGACATGGCGATCCCGCGCGGCAAGGTTGTTTCGATCATGGGTATCAGTGGATCGGGAAAAACCACCTTGCTGCGCCTGATTGGCGGTGCGCTCAGGCCGACGCAAGGCACGGTCAAAGTTGCCGGAAAAATGATGCATGAACTGGATCGCGACGGGTTATTCCAGATGCGGCGTCGCATGGGTACATTGTTCCAATTCGGGGCCTTGTTTACCGACTTGTCGGTGTTCGACAATGTGGCCTTCCAGATGCGCGAACATACCGATTTGCCGGAAACGATGATCCGCGATCTGGTCCTGATGAAACTGCACGCGGTCGGTTTGCGCGGCGCGCAGCGTCTGATGCCCTCGGAGTTGTCCGGCGGCATGGCGAGACGGGTGGCGCTGGCCCGGGCCATCGCGCTCGATCCCATGCTGATCATGTACGACGAGCCTTTTGCCGGCCTGGATCCGATTTCGCTGGGCGTTACCGTCAACCTGATCCGGCGCCTGAACGACGCCCTTGGGGCAACCTCCATCGTTGTCACCCATGATGTGCAGGAGTCGTTAAGGATGGTCGATTATGTGTATTACCTGTCGCAAGGGGTCATGATTGCCAAAGGAACACCGGACGAAATGCGTGCCTCGAAGGAACCGATGATCCGCCAGTTTGTTTACGGCGAACCCGATGGACCAGTGCGCTTCCAGTATCCCAGCCGGGATTATCGAGAAGAATTGATGTTGGCGGCCCGGCGTGATTAGCCGAACCCTGGGCAACGTTCGCCGACTGGGGCACCATAGCATCGAAAGTCTGTGGCGACTGGGCTATGCAAGCCGATTTTTTGCCCTGACTTTGCTGCATTCCGGGACTTGTTTCCGCCGTCCTCGACTCGTTATTCGGGAGTTGTATTTTTCCGGCGTATTGTCCTTGATCATCATCCTGGTTTCGGGTTTGTTTGTGGGCATGGTGCTTGGCCTGCAGGGGTATCAGACCTTGCAGACTTACGGCTCGGAATCGGCTCTGGGCATTCTGGTCGCCTTGTCTTTGGTGAGGGAACTTGGGCCGGTTGTTGCCGCACTGTTATTTGCGAGCCGTGCCGGTTCCGCCATGACCGCGGAAATCGGGCTGATGAAGGCCACCGAACAACTTTCCGCCATGGAAATGATGGCGGTCGATCCCATTGCCAGGGTGGTCGCGCCCAGGTTCTGGGCGGGCTTGATATCCATGCCATTGCTGGCGGCGATGTTCAGCGCAATGGGTATCTTTGGCGGCTATCTGGTGGGGGTGGTGTTGATCGGCGTGGATGAAGGGTCGTTCTGGTCACAGATGCAAAGTGCAGTGGATTTCCGCGACGATATACTCAATGGAGTGATCAAGAGTGTCGTGTTCGGCATTGCGGTCACCTGGATCGCGCTGTTCGAGGGGTACGACGCGCCGCCGACGGCGGAAGGGGTGTCCGGCGCCACAACGCGCACGGTGGTGACTTCATCGCTGGCGATATTGGGTCTGGATTTTGTGTTGACTGCATTCATGTTTCAGGGGGTGTGATGGAACGTTCGATGCTCGACTTGTGGGTTGGATTATTCGTTTGCGCGGGAATCGGTGCCCTGCTCGTACTGGCGCTCAAGGTTGGCAGCATGAACGGATTTAGTGCCGCTGATACCTATCAGGTGCAGGCCCAGTTCGACAATATCGGTGGGCTCAAGCGCAGCGCGCCGGTCAAGAGCGCCGGCGTGGTGGTTGGCCGGGTGGACGATATTTCCTTTGACAACCATACTTTCCGGGCGCTTGTAACAATTCGCATCGACAAGCGTTATGCATTTCCGAAAGATTCTTCGGCATCGATCCTGACCGCCGGTTTGCTGGGGGAGCAGTACATCGGCATGGACGGCGGGGGTGACGAGCAGATGCTGAAAAATGGCGATCGCCTCACGGTGACACAATCGGCGGTCGTTCTGGAAAAAATCATCGGCCAGTTTCTTTATGGCAAGGCGGCCGAAGGTGGTGCCGCAAAACAATGAAAACCTCCGCGCAACATAACCCGACAATAGGTCACATCATGAACAAGCGACTTTACACGGCTCACTGGCGTACCTTGTTAGGGGCCGCGGTCCTGTGTGGCGCGACGCATGGTTCTGCGCAATCTCCGGCGCCCGATGTGCTGGTGCGCGCCACCACCGAAGAGGTTCTCGCCGTGGTGCGCGCCGACAAGGAAATCAAGGCCGGCAATCTCGATCGCGTGGTCGCCCTGATCGAAGAAAAAGTTGCGCCGCATTTCGACTACCTTCGCATGACCCGGCTGGCGGTCGGGCGCGCGTGGAAGGAGGCAAGTGCCGCGCAGCGTGAATCGCTGGTCAAGGAATTTCGCAACCTGCTGGTGCGTTCGTATTCCGCGGCTTTTACCGCCTACACCGGGGCGGCGGTGGAGTATCGGCCGTTCAGAATGAAGGACGGCGATACCGAGGCGACCGTGCAGACCTTGATCAAATTGCCGGGCGGAGCGCAGCCGGTCAGTGTGGACTACGACATGAGCAGCACGCCAGAGGGTTGGAAGGTATACGACGTGCGGGTGGCCGGGGCCAGTCTGATTATCAATTATCGCAATCTGTTCGCGCTCGACATCGACCGTGGCGGTATCGATGGTTTGATCAAATCCCTCGTCAACCGCAACAGTCCCAAAACCGCTGGCGGCAGCCGATGATCGCTCGCGAGGGCAACCGCTATTGGCTGGAAGGTCCAGTCACCCTCGCCGTGGCCAACGCCTTGCGAGCGCAGGGGGAGCAGCAGTTTGAAGGCGATTCCCTGGTTGTCGATTTCTCCCGGGTTACCGAGGTCGATTCATCGGCGTTGAGCCTGATCCTCGAATGGTGTCGCCATGCCGGCGCCAACAGTCGGCGCATTGTGTTTGCCAATCTCGGCGCCAACCTGAGCGTCCTGGCCGAATTGTACGGGGTTGTCGATCTGATTCCTGTCGAGGCGCGCTGATTCCTCTTCTCGTCTGCGCCCGGCGCGGCGTTATTCCTTGATTCCGGCCATTGAAATTCGCGGTGTGTCGAAAGCCTACGGCAAGGTGGCGGCGCTTTCGGCCGTCAATCTGGAAATTCCACAGGGGGAGTTTTTCGCCCTGCTTGGTCCCAACGGTGCAGGCAAGACCACTCTGATCAGCGTGCTCGCGGGACTTGCCCGCGCCGATAGCGGCGTGCTCAAGGTGATGGGTCACGATGTGGTGGCCGATTACCGCGGCGCCCGGCGTTCGCTGGGAGTTGTCCCGCAGGAACTGGTGTTCGACCCTTTTTTCACCGTACGGGAAACCTTGCGATTTCAATCGGGTTACTTTGGACTGCGCAAGAACGACGCCTGGATCGACGAAGTCATGGCCCGACTGGACCTGACCAACCGGGCGGATTTCAACATGCGGGCGTTGTCCGGGGGCATGAAGCGGCGGGTGTTGGTGGCTCAGGCGCTGGTCCACAAGCCACCTGTGATCATTCTCGACGAACCCACCGCCGGAGTGGATGTTGAACTGCGCCAGGGCCTGTGGCAGTTCGTCCGCCAGCTCAACAGCGAAGGCCATACTATTGTGCTGACCACGCACTATCTGGACGAGGCGGAATTGCTTTGCAGCCGGGTGGGCATGTTGAAGCAGGGCCGGCTGGTGGCGCTGGACTCCACCCACAACTTGCTCAAGGGGCACTCCGGCATCCATTTGCGTTTGCGATTCGCGCGCGGGGAATTGCCCGACAGTCTGCGTGGTGTGCTGACGGTTGCCCAGGCAAGCGGGGAATACGTTCTGGGGCTGAAGGACTACGCGGACGTGGAGCAGATCCTGGCACAAGTGCGGCAGGCTGGCCTCGAAATCACCGGACTGGAAATCGAGCAGCCGGACCTGGAAGAGGTGTTTGTCGGCATCATGCGCAAGGTATGAGGCAATGACCGGATTTGCCACGCTGCTCAGGAAAGAAATCCTGCGGTTCTGGAAAGTCAGTTTCCAGACGGTCTTGGCGCCGGTGCTGACTGCCCTGCTTTATCTGCTGATTTTTTCCCACGTGCTCGACGAACATGTGCAGGTCTATCCGGGTGTGCGCTATACCAGTTTTCTGATTCCCGGTCTGGTCATGATGTCTTTGCTGCAGAATGCCTTCGCCAACAGCTCCTCCAGCCTTATCCAATCGAAGGTGACCGGCAACATCATTTTTATTCTGCTGCCTCCGCTGTCGCATCTGGAATTCTTCGGGGCCTATATCCTGGCCTCCGCGGTGCGCGGGATGGCGGTGGGTCTGGGAGTGCTCGCCGTGACTTCGATGTTTGTGCCGGTGCATATCGGCAATCCCTTCTGGGTGCTGGCGTTTGCCCTGATCGGTTCGGGCATTCTGGGTGCCATGGGTATCATCGCCGCCATTTGGGCGGAAAAATTTGACCAGCTCGCGGCCTTCCAGAATTTTGTGATCGTGCCGCTGACCTTTTTGTCGGGAGTCTTCTATTCGGTTCATTCGTTACCTGTTTTCTGGCAGCAGGTGTCACGCTTTAATCCGTTTTTTTACATGATCGACGGTTTCCGCTATGGGTTCTTCGGTGCTTCCGATGTGAGCCCTGAAAAAAGTCTGGCGATTGTCGCCGGCTGCCTTTTGGCCTTATCATTCGCTGCCTTATCTCTGCTCAAGCGCGGCTATAAATTGCGTCATTGAGCCGGAACCCACCGCTCAGGACACCATGCTTACCCCCGAACAACTCAAAACCTACATCCAGGAAAATCTTGCCTGCGACTACCTTAGTGTCACGGGCGATGGCCAGCATTTCGAGGCGGTGATCGTGAGCGCCGAATTTCGCGGTAAATCCCGGGTGCAGCAACATCAAGCCGTGTATCAAGCCTTGGGCGATCGCATGCGCCAGGAAGTGCATGCCTTGTCGATGAAGACCTATTCCCCCGAGGATTGGGCGAAACGCTAGATCGCGGGACCATTTCCATTGGATAAACTCATCATCCGCGGCGGCGTGCCGCTGAACGGGGAAATTCGCGTCTCCGGCGCCAAAAATGCGGCCCTTCCCATCCTGTGTGCAGCCATTCTGACGCCGGGCACGCTGAGGGTGCAAAACGTGCCGCATCTGCGCGACGTGACAACAACGCTGACCTTGCTGGGCCAGATGGGCGTCGAGGTGTCCCTGGATGAAAAAATCGGGGTCGGGCTAACGGCCGGGAAACTCGACAACCTGTCCGCGCCCTATGAATTGGTGAAAACCATGCGCGCTTCCATCCTGGTGCTCGGGCCGATGATCGCCCGATTCGGGGTGGCGCGCGTATCCCTGCCGGGAGGCTGTGCAATCGGGCAACGTCCAGTCGATCAGCACATCAAGGGACTGCGGGCGATGGGTGCCAGCATCGACATCGAGCAGGGGTATATTCTGGCCCGAGCCGAGCGCCTGAAGGGTGTCAGAATCGTCATGGATTTGGTGACCGTGACCGGCACGGAGAATCTGATGATGGCCGCCACTCTGGCCGACGGGACCACGACCCTGGAAAATGCCGCGCGCGAACCGGAAGTGGTGGACCTGGCGGAATGTCTGATCGCGATGGGAGCGAAAATTCGCGGCGCCGGTTCCGATGTCATCACGATCGAAGGTGTAGCCCAGCTTTCTGGCGCCACGCACAAGATCATGCCGGATCGTATCGAGACCGGTACCTTCCTGTGCGCAGCCGCGGCGACCGGCGGGACGATTACTCTGAATGGCGCCCGCTCCCATACCCTGGACGCGGTGATCGACAAATTGCGCGAAGCGGGTGCCCGGGTCGATTGTTCGCCGGATTCCATTCGACTATCCGCGTCCGAGCCAATGCGCAGCGTCAATCTTCGAACCGCGCCGTTTCCGGCGTTTCCCACCGATATGCAGGCCCAATTCATGGCCCTGAACAGTGTCGCGCAAGGCACCGCGCTGGTTACCGAAACCATTTTTGAAAATCGTTTCATGCATGTGCAGGAATTGCGCAGACTGGGCGCCAATATCGAGGTGGAAGGCAACACGGCCGTGGTCCGCGGAGTGCCGGCGCTGGAAGGGGCAAAGGTGATGGCCACCGATCTGCGTGCCTCGGCCAGTCTGGTTTTGGCGGGGCTGGTGGCCAAGGGCGAAACGCTGATCGATCGCGTTTACCATCTCGACCGTGGTTATGAATGTATCGAAGAAAAACTTGGCCAGTTGGGTGCCCGCATCAAGCGGGCTCACTAATTTTCGCGCAAATTCTCTGCACCCGAAGCATCGCATTCGCCCATGACACTTAAAATTGCGCTATCCAAGGGGCGCATCTTCCAGGAAACGCTGCCGCTGTTGAAGGCAGCGGGTATTGTCGCGGCGGAAGATCCCGAGACCTCGCGCAGACTGATTATCGCCACCAACCGCGCGGACGTGAGCCTCATTATCGTGCGTGCCTCCGATGTTCCGACGTATGTCGAATATGGCGCGGCTGATCTGGGTATTGCCGGCAAGGACGTGTTGCTTGAACACGGAGGGGCGGGGTTGTACCAGCCGCTGGATCTGGGCATCGCGCGTTGCCGGATGATGGTGGCGGTGCAGGCAGACTTTGACTATCAGGGCGCGGTGCGGCGCGGGGCAAGACTTAGGGTGGCGACCAAATATCTGAAAACCGCCCGCGAACATTTCGCTCGCAAAGGGGTGCACGTTGACCTGATAAAGCTCTACGGCTCGATGGAACTGGCTCCGCTGGGTGGTCTGGCCGATGCCATCGTCGACCTGGTATCAAGCGGCAACACCTTGCGTGCCAACAACTTGAAGGAAGTTGAAGACATCATGCCGATCAGTGCCCGGCTGATCGTCAGTCAGGCAGCGCTCAAACTGAAGCGCGAAATCATCCGGCCCTTGCTCGATGCCTTCGCCGGTGCCGCCTGCAAGGAGGGCGCATGAGCGCCATTGCCCGATTTGCCACCCGCGACGCCGATTTCGATTCCCGGCTCGAGCATTTGCTGGCGTTCGATAACACGCAAGACGCGGGAGTCGATGCGGTTGTGGCGTCCATATTGAGCGATGTCAAAGCCCGCGGGGATTTGGCGGTGCTCGATTACACCCGTCGCTTCGACCAAATCGACGCCCAGTCGATGTCCGAGCTGCAAATTGCCCCCGAAGACTTGACACGGGCGCTGTCCCGTCTGCCCGCTTCCCGGCGCCAAGCATTGGAGCAGGCTGCGTACCGCATCCGCGCCTATCACGAGAAGCAGGTTTTATCTTCCTGGCAATTCACCGAAGCCGATGGGACCATGCTTGGCCAGAAAGTGACACCATTGGATCGCGTAGGCATCTATGTGCCGGGCGGGAAGGCCGCCTACCCCTCGACGGTATTGATGAATACCCTGCCGGCCAAGGTTGCCGGGGTGGGAACCGTCGTGATGGTGGTGCCGACCCCGCGCGGCGAGCGCAACGATCTGGTGCTGGCTGCCGCGGCGATTGCAGGGGTGGACCAGGTCTTCACCATTGGTGGTGCGCAGGCGGTGGCCGCTCTGGCCTACGGAACTCGGACCATTTCCCAGGTGGACAAGGTGGTGGGGCCGGGCAACGCTTATGTGGCGGCCGCCAAGCGCCGGGTTTTCGGCGTGGTTGGCATAGATATGGTGGCGGGACCTTCGGAAATTCTGGTGATCTGCGATGGCCGCACCGATCCCGACTGGGTGGCGATGGACCTGTTCTCCCAAGCCGAACACGACGAAATTGCCCAGGCGATTTTGCTCTGCCCGGACGAAAAATTCATTGCCAGGGTTGCTGCCAGCATTGATCGGCAACTGCCGCAAATGCCCCGGGCCAACATCATCGGGGCCTCTCTGGAGCGGCGTGGTGCGCTGATCCTCACTCGCGATCTCGAGGAAGCCTGCCACATCGCCAACCGGATTGCCCCTGAACATCTGGAATTGTCGGTCGAAGATGCCGGCAAGTGGGTCGAAAAAATCCGCCACGCCGGGGCCATTTTTATCGGACCGCATGCCTCCGAGGCGCTGGGCGATTATTGCGCCGGGCCCAACCACGTATTGCCAACGGCCCGGACGGCGCGGTTTCGCTCGCCACTGGGTGTTTATGATTTTCAGAAGCGCAGCAGTCTGATTCAGGTGTCAGCCGATGGTGCACAAACACTGGGGAAAATCGCGGTGGAACTGGCCCTTGGGGAGGGCTTGCCTGCCCATGCCCGGTCCGCGTCCTATAGGATGGCGCAATGAGTCGATTCTGGAGCCCGGTGGTGCATGGTCTGACGCCTTACGTGCCCGGCGAGCAGCCGCGCGTTGCCAATCTGGTGAAACTCAACACCAATGAGAATCCCTATGGCCCCAGTCCGCGGGTGTTGGAGGCCTTGCGGACCGAGGTGGGGGACACGCTCAGACTTTACCCCGACCCGGATAGCGGGCGCCTGAGAGAGGTGATCGCAACCCGGCACCAGGTGGCGGCAAACAATGTTTTTGTCGGCAACGGTTCGGACGAGGTGCTGGCGTTTGTTTTCCTGGCGCTGCTCAAACAGGACAAGCCGCTGCTCTTTCCCGATATCACCTACAGTTTTTATCCGGTGTATTGCCGATTGTTTGGTATCAAGTTCACCGAGGTTGTTCTGAACGACGCGTTCGAAATCGATCTGAACGACTATCGTGTTGCGAATGGCGGCATTATTTTTCCCAATCCGAATGCGCCGACCGGGCATCTGCTTAAAGTCTCCGAGATGGAAGCCTTTCTGCAGACCAATACCGGCTCGGTCGTGGTGGTCGATGAGGCTTATGTGGAATTCGGCGGTGTATCGGCGATTGCGCTGACTTTGCACTACCCCAACCTGCTCGTCACCCGAACCCTGTCCAAGTCCGATGCGCTGGCCGGGTTACGAGTCGGCTACGCCGTAGGGCATGCCGAACTCATCACCGCCCTGACCCGGGTCAAGGACAGCTTCAACTCTTTTCCCCTTGATCGATTCGCGCAAGCCGGGGCCGCAGCAGCCATTCAGGATCAGGCCTACTGTCGAGAAATCTGCGACCGGGTGGTGGCGAGCCGCAAACGGCTGGTTACTGGGCTCGAAGTCCTCAATTTTCAGGTTCTTCCCTCGGTGGCGAATTTTGTTCTGGCGCGCCATCCGCGCCACATGGGCGCGGATTTGAGCGGCAGGCTGCGCGAGCGTGGCGTATTGGTGAGAAATTTTCGCCATCCTCCACGTATCGCGCCATTCTTAAGAATTACAGTTGGAACCGATGCGCAATGCGACGCACTGCTGGATGCTCTGCGTGGGCTGGTTTGATGAACTCGAACACGCTGCTGATCGGGGCCGCCTGTTGCCCGCAATTGAGTTAGGATAACCGTCGTTTCCGAATAGCCATCCATGCGCCAAGCTCAGATCGCCCGCAATACCCTCGAAACCCAGATCAGCGTTCGCCTGAATCTCGATGGGGAGGGCAAGTCGAAACTCGCCACGGGTATCGGTTTTCTGGACCACATGCTGGACCAGGTGGCCAGGCACGGCATGTTTGACCTGGATATCGAGGCCAAGGGCGATCTTCACATCGATGCCCATCACACGGTTGAGGACGTGGGCATTACCATGGGTCAGGCCTTCAGCAAGGCGTTGGCGGACAAGAAAGGCGTGCGTCGTTATGGCCATGCCTATGTGCCGCTCGACGAAGCGCTTTCGCGCGTGGTGGTGGATCTTTCCGGACGCCCCGGGCTGGAATATGCGGTGGACTATGCACGGGAATTGATCGGTGATTTCGACGTGGATCTGGTTCATGAGTTTTTTCAGGGATTCGTCAATCATGCCGGGGTGACACTGCATATCGACAATCTGAAAGGGCGCAACGCGCATCACCAGTCGGAAACAATTTTCAAGGCCTTTGGCCGAGCGTTGCGGATGGCCGTCGAGGCCGATCCTCGTGCCATGGGTGTGTTGCCCTCAACCAAGGGGAGCCTATAACGCGGCTTTGCCTGGTGCGCCGATTCAGCCGGCGCCGGGCGTTTGTCGATGGCCACTGGGACCATGATCGATATTGCAGTCGTGGATTACGGGATGGGCAACCTGCGATCGGTGGCCAAGGCGCTGGAAGCCGCGGCACCGGGAAGGTCTGTCGTGGTGACCGCCGATCCGGACGCAATCAGACAGGCGCGGCGCGTGGTTTTTCCCGGGCAGGGGGCCATGCCCGACTGCATGCGGGAAATGGACGAGCGCGGGCTGCGGCGGCCGCTTGTCGAGGCGGCCGGCACAAAACCTTTTCTGGGGTTGTGCATCGGCCTGCAGATGTTATTTGATTGGAGTGCAGAAGGTGGCGTCAAAGGACTGGGCATTTTGCCGGGGAAAGTGGTGCGCTTTGCCAACGATATGGCGGGTGAGCGGGGCGAGAAGCTCAAGGTGCCGCATATGGGATGGAATCAGGTGCATCAGTCGGCGCCACACCCGCTTTGGGCCGGAATTGCCCAAGACAGCCGGTTTTATTTTGTGCACAGCTATTATGTTCTCACCCCGGATGCCAGCCTGACGTTTGGCCGCAGCCGTTACCCATTCGACTTTACCTGTGCCGTGGCAAGGAATAACATTTTCGCCGTGCAGTTTCATCCTGAAAAAAGCCAATCGGCCGGTTTGCGACTGTTATCCAACTTTGCATCCTGGGACGGCGCAATGCCGGCGTCGCCCGGCAAGGTTTCGGTAGCCGAAGCCCCGCCGGTTTGACATTGCCATCCTCCTCGGTCACCCAATCAATCGTTTCGAATGCCTTCCCAAACTTACGCTCGAATCTGAGTCGTAGACAAAGCCAACATGCTGATTATTCCTGCAATTGACCTGAAAGACGGGCACTGCGTTCGCCTTAGGCAGGGCTCGATGTCCGATGCCACGGTGTTTTCCGATGACCCGGCCGCCATGGCGCGCCACTGGCGGGGCAAGGGCGCGCGCCGGCTGCACTTGGTGGATTTGAACGGTGCCTTCGCGGGAAAACCCAAGAACGAAGAAGCCGTCAAGGCGGTGGTCAAGTCGTTGGGCGATGAAGTACCGGTGCAACTGGGCGGCGGTATCCGCGATATGGATACCATCGAGCGTTATCTCGATGACGGCATCGCCTACATCATCATCGGCACCGCCGCGGTGAAGACACCGGGATTTCTGCACGATGCCTGTTATGCCTTTCCGGGCCACATCATGGTGGCGCTGGATGCCAAGGACGGCAAAGTGGCGGTCGATGGCTGGTCCAAGATGACCGGGCATGACGTGATCGATCTGGCGAAAAAATTCCAGGATTATGGTGTTGAAGCCATCATTCACACGGATATCGGGCGCGACGGCATGATGAACGGGGTCAATATTGCAGCAACCATCGAGTTGGCGCGCGAACTGACGGTCCCGGTTATTGCAAGCGGCGGCATTACCGATTTGAAGGATATCGTGGCCTTATGCAAGGCGGAGTCCGAGGGCGTCGTTGGCGCCATCACCGGCCGTGCGATTTACGAAGGCACGCTGGATTTTGTCGAAGCCCAGAAATTGGCAGACAAAAATGGTAAAAAGAATTTCAAGTCCGGCGAGGGCGGCGCCTGACCGTTTCTGCGGTCAGTTCTTGACGACATCAGGACCCGCCATATGGGCTTGGCCAAACGCATCATTCCCTGCCTGGATGTCACCGGTGGCAGGGTTGTCAAAGGTGTCAATTTTGTCGCTCTGCGCGACGCGGGCGACCCGGTGGAGATTTCCCGGCGTTACGACGAGCAGGGTGCTGACGAACTGACCTTTCTCGACATTACCGCCAGTTCGGACGATCGTGGCCTGATTCTGGACATCATCGAGCAGGTGGCCTCCCAGGTGTTCATTCCGCTGACCGTGGGCGGTGGCGTGCGCGAAGTCAACGATGTGCGGCGCTTGCTCAATGCGGGCGCGGACAAGGTGAGCATCAATACGGCCGCGGTTCAAAATCCCCATTTGGTCGAAGAGGCTGCCGGCCGCTTTGGCTCGCAATGTATTGTGGTGGCGGTGGATGCCCGGCGTGTGCCGAACGCGAAGCCAGTGCAATGGGAAGTTTTTACCCATGGTGGCCGTCGTTCGACGGGTTTGGATGCGATCGAATGGGGCCGGCGCATGCAGGTTGCGGGGGCGGGGGAAATTCTCCTGACCAGCATGGATCGCGACGGCACCAAAGCCGGCTTCGATCTTGAATTGACGCGGGCGTTTTCCGAAGCCCTGCAAGTGCCGATTATTGCCAGCGGCGGCGTGGGCAGCGTGCAACACCTGGCCGAGGGTGTGACAATCGGCAAGGCCGATGCGGTGCTGGCGGCAAGTGTATTTCACTACGGGGAACTGACGGTAAAACAGGCCAAACAACATATGGCCGAATGTGGCATCGAGGTGCGCTTATGAGCGAAGTCTGGCTGGGCGAAGTGGCCTGGGACAGTCAAGGGCTGGTGCCGGTGATCGCCCAGGAATCCGGCAGCGGACGATTGCTGATGATGGCCTGGATGAATCGCGACGCGTTGCAGGAAACGGTTGCGTCCGGCCGGGCGGTATACTGGTCGCGTTCGCGCAACAAGCTTTGGCGCAAAGGGGAGGAATCCGGGCATGTGCAATGGGTCCGGGATATTCGCCTCGACTGCGACGGCGATGCTGTGCTCCTGGAGGTGGAACAAGTGGGCGGTATTGCCTGTCACACGGGGCGTGGCCGGTGTTTTTACCGATCCTTGCGCAACGGGGCGTGGGAGGAAACCGAGACAGTTGTTCGCAACCCGGAAGAAATCTACAGGACCCAGTCGTGATAACTTCCGACATCCTTCGTCGCGTGGCCGACACCATCGAGGCCAGGAAACAGGCCGACCCGGCGAGTTCTTATGTGGCCGGATTATTTGCCAAAGGTCATGATGCAATACTTAAAAAGGTGGCGGAGGAAGCGGCCGAGACGCTGCTGGCCGCCAAGGACGGTGATAGACTCCACATCGTTCGAGAAGCTGCGGATTTGTGGTTTCACTGTCTGGTGTTGTTGGCATGGCACGGCCTGGGTCCCGACGAGGTGCTGGCGGAATTGCGGCGTCGCGAAGGGATCTCGGGTGTCGAGGAAAAAAAATCCCGGCCGGGAAACGAGTAGACCCAGTGCGCCCGTGGCTTGGCGTATTCGCGACAATAATCCGGGAAAAACACTCAATTGCCTTCGGAAAACTGCATATTCTGCAAAATCGTCAAGGGAGAAATCCCCAGCCGCAAAGTTTATGAGGATGACGAAGTGCTGGCGTTTCACGACATTCACCCGGCGGCACCGGTGCACTTCATGCTGATCCCCAAGGAGCACGTGGATTCCCTGGCGCACGTGAAGGACGGTCATCAGGAAGTACTGGGGAAAATGCTGCTGCTGGCTCACCGCCTGGCCATGGAGCAGGGGTCACCGGATGGGTTTCGTACCATCGTGAATACCGGGCGGATAGGGCGACAGGATGTGTTTCATCTGCACATACATGTTCTGGGCGGGACTAAACCCCTGCCGGGAATGATTCAAAAATCGATTTAATTACTTGTATCGGGAGCGGCGCATATGGGTTCCTTCAGTATCTGGCATTGGTTGATCGTGTTGGTGGTGGTGCTGCTGATTTTTGGCACCAAGAAGCTGCGAAATATCGGTGCCGACCTTGGCGGGGCCGTGAAGGGCTTCAAGGAAGGCATGAAATCGTCTACGGAAGACAAGCCGGCCGAGAAAATCGAAAATACTGCCACCGGGCAGACGATCGAGGGCGAAGTCAAGGAAAAGTCCAAGGCTTAAGCGCGCGCCCGAATTCACGGATCGATCTGCGCCATGTTTGATATCGGAATCTCCGAAATCTTCGTTATCGGAGTGGTTGCGCTGGTGGTTGTCGGACCGGAACGCCTGCCGCGCGTGGCAAAAACCGTGGGGCACCTGTTGGGCCGGCTTCAGCGCTATGTGGGCGATGTCAAGGCAGATATCAATCGCGAAATCGAATTGGATGAATTGCGAAAATTGCAATCCACCGTGCAGGATGCCGCCAATTCCGTGCAGCAGACGATCGGGGCGCAAGTCAATTTTATCGAGTCGGAAGTCAAGCAGGCCGGCACACAAGTCGAACAACATGTCGAGGCTGCCGTGGCGCCAATTCGAGGTATTGAGTTGATGTCTGCCGCGAGCCCCGCGGCCGCGCCCGCTCCCGCGATAACTACCGAGCCGGTGGCAGCGGCCGGCCCGGTTGCCACGACCGCCCAAGACGCAGATGCCGCGACGGGCAACGTGACCAAGAGCTAAGTCCGACGACGACGTCGTTCTTCCGCAATCTCACCACGCATTTCCTGGTCCAATGATTGAACCCGATTCCTTCATGTCGCACCTCATTGAGTTGCGCAATCGTCTGGTACGCGCGCTTATCGTCGTGGGCGCCGCTTTCCTGATATTGGTCTACTGGGCGAAAGATATTTACCACATTATTTCGGCGCCGATGCTGGCCCAGTTGCCGGAAGGAGTGAAAATGATCGCCACCGAAATAACCTCGCCGTTTTTCATTCCGTTCAAGGTCACCTTTCTGGCGGCCTTTGTTCTGGCGTTACCTTATGTGCTTTACCAGGTCTGGGCATTTGTCGCGCCGGGTCTGTATGTGCACGAAAAAAAGTTCGTCGGCCCGCTGATTGTCATCAGCACCTTGTTGTTTCTTCTCGGCATGGCATTCGCATACTTTCTGGTGTTTCCCACCGTCTTCGAGGTGATGCAGGCTTTTACCCCGGAGGGCGTGAACTGGATGCCCGATATCGGCACTTACCTGACTTTTGTGCTCAACATGTTTCTTGCCTTCGGTGTTACGTTTGAAGTGCCGGTTGTGGTGTTTTTGTTGGTCAAAATGGGCATCGTTTCGGTGGCCAAGCTCAAGGAAGTTCGACCTTACGTCGTCGTCGGCGCATTTGTAGTGGCTGCCGTGGTGACGCCGCCGGACGTGACCTCGCAACTGCTTCTTGCCATTCCGCTGTGTGTGCTCTACGAGTGCGGATTATTTGTATCACGCTGGATCGAAAAACCGGAAGAGGCTAAAACCGAATCCGGCACGGCGGCTTAGGCCACCATTCGCATCAGTCCGCCTCCCCGCGACGATTCGGGCGCGGTCGCTTGCCCACTTTGACCTGAACGCTCATCTCGGTTCGATTGCGACGAATTTTCAGCGAGGCTGACTTGCCCGGCTCCAGGGCCGCAATCAAGTTCAGCATGCTGGTCGAATCCACTACCGGCTGAGACTCGATTGCCATCAGGATGTCGCCAGGCTTTATCCCGGCGCGATCGGCAGGCCCCCCGCGCAGCACGCCCGCGATCAGAGTGCCCCGGGAGTCGGTCAGCTTGAAGGACTCGGCAAGTTCCGCGGACAAATCCTGCACCTCGACGCCGATCCAGCCACGTGTGACGGAGCCGGTCCGGACAATTTGATCCATGACCTGCCGGGCAAGATCGGCCTGAATTGCGAAGCCGATTCCCAGCGAGCCGCCGCTTCGCGAATAAATCGCGCTGTTGATGCCAACCAGATTGCCTGTTCCGTCGACCAGGGCGCCACCCGAATTACCTGGATTGATGGCGGCGTCGGTCTGAATAAAATTTTCGAACGTGCTGATGCCGAGGTGACTGCGGCCCAGCGCGCTGACAATACCCATGGTGACGGTCTGGCCAACGCCAAACGGGTTGCCAATCGCCAGGACCACATCGCCGACTGCCAGTTTCTCGGGGTTGCCGAATGTTACGGCAGGCAGGCCGGTAAGTTCGACCTTGAGTACCGCGAGGTCGGTCTCGGGGTCGGTGCCCACTACTTTCGCGGGCGCTTTGCGTCCGTCGGTCAATGCCAGTTCGATCTCATCCGCCGCCTCCACGACGTGATGATTGGTCAGAATGTAGCCCTCGGCGCCAACAATTACACCCGAACCGAGGCTGGAACTGGGCTGGCTGTCGCTTTCAAGCTGGTCACCGAAGAAGCGTCGGAATATCGGGTCATCCATGAAAGGGTGCCGGGGGACTTTGACCTCCTTGCTGGTGAAGATGTTTACCACCGAGGGCATGGCTTTTTTGGCCGCCGGTCCCAGCGACATCAGTTGCCCGGGAGCCCGATCGTCATGGGCGGCTTCCCTGACGGTTATGGTTCCGCCACTGCGAAAACCCAGGGAGACCAGGTTCGGCCGCAGCGTCGCCACGACAAACAGTACCGCGAGACTGATTGTTACCCATTGCGAAAAAATCAGCCAAAACTTGCGCATGTTCGGTGGTCCCTGGACGGTCTTGAATTTCCTCGAGCCCGGTGGATCGACCGGGAAGTGCCGCATTATTCACCAAATAATTGTCGGCTCAAAGCCGAAAACCCTGCGCAAATGCACGGAATACGGCGATATCATGATGGGCGCCACCTGGAATCGCGCCGGGACTTCGAGTACCGCGAGCCGCAACGCCCGGTTTGACAAGCCGATCGCGCTTCCAATAGACTACGCGGCTTTCGTTAAATCCACCCCGTCGGACCCACTGCCATGAGCACATTTTCCGCCAAGCCGCACGAAGTCAAACGCGATTGGTTCCTTGTCGACGCCAAGGATCGCGTTTTGGGGCGTCTGGCTGCAGAGATCGCCAAACGTCTACGCGGCAAACACAAGCCGATATTTACCCCGCATGTGGACACCGGGGACTACATTGTTGTAGTCAACGCGGAGAAGCTGCGGGTCACTGGGAATAAAGGCGATCAGAAGATTTACTATCGGCATTCGACCTACCCTGGCGGCATTTACGCGACCAGTTTTGGCAAGATGCACAGCCGGTTTCCTGGGCGAGTACTGGAAAAAGCCGTCAAGGGCATGCTGCCCAAGGGTGCGCTGGGTTACGCGATGCTCAAAAAGCTCAAGGTTTATTCCGGCACCGAGCACCCGCACGCCGCGCAGCAGCCCCAGAACCTTACAATCTAGGAATCCTCATGGCAATTTCTCAATACAACTATGGCACCGGCCGGCGCAAGAGCGCGGTGGCGCGAGTGTTCATCAAGCCCGGCAAAGGCAATATTGTCGTTAATGACAAGCCGGTGGACGAATTTTTCTCGCGCGAGACCGGCCGCATGGTTGTGCGCCAGCCGCTGGAACTGACCAATCACCTGACTTCCTTCGATATCAAGATCAACGTTCACGGCGGCGGAGAGTCGGGTCAGGCCGGAGCCGTGCGCCACGGGATAGCGCGGGCATTGGTGGACCACGATGCTTCGCTGAAACCAACCTTGAGCAAGGCTGGTCTTATTACTCGGGACGCGCGCGAGGTGGAGCGGAAAAAAGTCGGGCTGCACAAAGCGCGGCGCCGCAAACAGTTCTCTAAGCGTTGAACCAAACAGCAATGCTTTTCGGAAAAAGCCGCCTTATGGGCGGCTTTTTCGTTTGCGCAGCCGCGTTCAATAACGATATCATCAAGCCCAATCTAAGTCTTTGGTGCGCATGATAAAAGTAGGCATAGTCGGAGGTACGGGCTACACCGGTGTGGAGTTGCTGCGAATTCTGGCAAGCCATCCGGGTGTGGAGTTGGCCGCGATTACTTCACGCAAGGAAGCCGGCCTGCCGGTGGCCGATCTGTTTCCCAGCCTGCGCGGGCGGGTGAATTTGAAATTTTCCGATCCCGCCGATGGCCGCCTGGCGGACTGCGAACTGGTGATTTTTGCCACGCCGAATGGCGTAGCCATGAACGAGGCACCGGCGCTGTTGCGCTCCGGGATACGTGTAATAGATCTGGCGGCCGATTTTCGAATCCAGAATATTTCCGAATGGGGAAAATGGTACGGAATGTCGCACGCCTGTCCGGAACTTGTTGCCGAAGCCGTGTACGGGCTGCCAGAGGTCAATCGGGACAAAATCCGCGGTGCCCGCCTGATCGCCAACCCGGGTTGTTACCCCACCTCCGTGCAGTTGGGGTTTCTGCCACTCGTGGAATCCGGCGCCATCGACAAAGACCATTTGATCGCGGACGCCAAGTCGGGTGTGAGCGGGGCCGGTAGAAAAGCCGAGGTCCATATCTTGTTTTCGGAAGCGGCGGATAATTTCAAGGCCTATGGTGTACCGGGACACCGTCATCTGCCGGAAATTGTCCAGGGCTTGAATCGGGCGGCGGGCGCAGACGTCGGGCTGACCTTCGTGCCCCATCTGATTCCCGCGATACGTGGCATCCATGCCACTTTGTATGGTCGATTGACGCGGGATATCGATATCCAGGCGCTCTACGAAAAACGCTATGCCGGCGAGGCCTTTGTGGACGTGCTGCCGGCCGGAAGTCACCCCGATATTCGCTCGGTGCGCGGTGCGAATATGTGCCGGATCGCAATCCACCGACCCCAGAGAGGCAATACCGTGGTGGTGTTGTCTGTGATCGACAACCTCGTCAAGGGCGCGGCAGGACAGGCGGTACAAAACATGAATCTCATGTTCGGATTTCCTGAAACCCAGGGCCTCGAACACACCGCGCTGATGCCATGAGCCTGTTACGCAACATCAAACGACAATTCGGGACCGGTGCGTACAAAGTATCGGTCCGGACACATATTCCGTGGTACTGGAGATGGCTGCTTTTTGTCGTACTGGGTGGGCTGGCGGCGGGTATTGCGCACCTTACCTATGACCTGGGGAGGCAATACGCGGGTTTCGACCACGGCGAGGCACAGCGTGAGCTGGACAAACTTCAGGAGTTGAATACCCGACTGCGGGACGAAAATACCGAGTTGCGCAAGGAGGTCGCCAATGCCCAACTCCAGCTTCAGATCGAAATCTCGAACCACGGCAATCTGTCCACGCAAATCAAAGGTCTGGCCGAAGAAAATGCATTGCTGAAGGAGGATCTGGCCTTCTTCCAAACCCTGATGGCTTCGGGCGGCGAGCCGGGCGGCGTGAGTATCAACCGGTTTCGTGTGCAACCGGATGCGCTTCCGGGCGAATATCGCTATCGCCTGCTGATCGTGCAGTCCAAGCAGCGGGTGAAAGATTTCCATGGACGCATGCAGTTTATTGTGGATATCGAGAAGTCAGGTAAATCCGAGGTTGTCAGCTTTCCGCCCGATCAGCAGTCGAGTCAGGCGTATAATCTCGGGTTCAAGTTTTACCAGCGTGTCGAGGGGACATTTGTCGTACCCCCAGGGGGCACAGTCAAGAAAGTCCAGGTGCGGGTTCTGGAAAACGGCAATCCGGCGCCTGTGGCCACACAGTCAGTCACCTTATCCTGATTGGAGCGCAGCACATGTTCGGAAACAAACCTACGAAACCTCAGAACCGCATCGACAGTCTGGTTGGTTCAGGAACGGTAGTTGAAGGCAATATTGCATTCAGCGGCGGATTGCGCGTGGATGGGCGCGTAAAAGGCGACGTTTCCGCCTCCGACGAAGAACCCAGTACCCTGGTGCTAAGCGAAAAGGCTCAAATCGAAGGCCAGATCCGGGTGTCCCACGCCGTGATCAACGGCACGGTAATCGGGCCGGTGCATGGGTCCGAATATGTTGAACTGCAACCCAAATCGAATGTCACAGGGGACGTGCATTACAAGACGCTGGAAATTCAGCTTGGTGCAGTGGTGCAAGGCAGGTTGGTGCACCAAGAGGGCGACCGATCGCAAAAAATCGTGTCGTTAAAAAGTACCGGCGGAGACTGATTGTTCTGTGCCGGAAATCGATAGACCGCATCTGGACTCAGGAGATCTCTAAATGAATGCCGTTGCCGAAATGCCGCCTCCGCTGATTTTTACCGACAGCGCGGCACGCAAAGTCAAGGAACTGATCGAAGAAGAGGGCAATGCCGCCTTGAAACTGCGCGTGTTTGTGACGGGCGGCGGGTGTTCGGGTTTTCAGTACGGATTTTCTTTCGACGAAGACATCAATGAAGACGACTCGGCGATGGAAAAGCAGGGCGTGACCTTGCTGATCGACGCGATGAGTTATCAGTATCTGGCCGGCGCGGAGATCGATTATCAGGAAGGTATCGAGGGCGCCCAATTCGTCATCAAGAATCCCAATGCAGCCTCGACCTGCGGTTGCGGCTCATCGTTTTCCGCCTGATATTGTGAAGTTGAATTTACCGGCGAGGCGACAATGTGTCGCCTCGTTTTATTTCAGCCGGGATAAATTGCGCCCAAAATTCGATCTCCCCGGGCGCCTGTTACCTCGGCAAGGTTTCCCGCCGTTCGAGTGATGCAGCGTTGTGCGAGCCATGCGAAGGCGCAGGCCTCGACCCAATCCGCGCCCACGCCCAGGTCGTCCGTCGCGGCAATGGAATTGCCCGATAACTCCCGTTTTAACTGTTCGACCAGCGCGCGGTTGTGGGCTCCTCCCCCGCACAGGTAAACCTCCGCCTTCTCGTTTGCCTGCCAACGAACGGCTTTGGCGATGCTCGTGGCCGTTAATTTCAACAAGGTGGCCTGAACATCTTCGGGCTTTTCCCCGCCGCGAAGACATCGAGACACCCAGTCCAGATTGAAGGTATCCCGCCCGGTACTCTTCGGGGGCGGAAAGGAGAAGAATTCGAATCCCAGCATGACATCCAGCAAAGAAGGGATGACCTGACCGCCGCCGGCCCAATTGCCATTTTCGTCATAACTTCTACCGAGATGACGCTGAATCCATGCGTCGAGAAGGATGTTGCCGGGGCCCGTATCAAAGCCGAGTATCTTTCCGCCCGGCGCGAGGTCGGTGATATTGGCGATCCCGCCGATATTGACAATAACGCGGTGCTTTTGGGGGTGGGAAAATACCGCTTGATGAAATGCCGGCACCAGCGGCGCACCTTGGCCACCCGCCGCAATGTCGCGGCTGCGGAAATCGGATATCACATCGATGCCGGTCAGTTCAGCCAGTAATGCGCTGTTGCCAAGCTGAAGCGTATACCCCAGTTCCGGACGATGCCGGACGGTCTGACCGTGGCAACCGATCGCGCGTATGGCAGAACTTTTTACATCGGTGTTGCGCAGGAGTTCGGTGACTGCCTTCGCATAGAGCTGGGCGAGCCTGTTGCTCATCATGGCCGCATCGTGCAATTCGCCGGCACGCGAATCGTGCAGGCCCAGCAACTGCAGCCTCAGGCCTTCGTCATAAGGTAAAAAATGATGCGCGGCCATGCGGAATTTCCCGCCGGTCAAATCGGCAAGAATCGCATCCACGCCGTCCAGGCTGGTTCCGGACATGAGGCCAATAAAACGATCAACCT
>CAMDKM010000023.1 GCA_945900965.1 Bordetella parapertussis
AATGATTCGGCTGCAACGCCGGGAGAGCGGTCCATATTTCGCCGCTTTCTCCTTACATATTCCCGATATGCGCGTCGAAATCGTCAAAATCTGTCCTCGCCCTCCCACCGTTTCGCTTTCGAACATCTAAGTCCGACAGGCTGCTAGGCTCAGGAACCCAGCCAACGCCACGCCATCGGCGCACGCCGCACCGCGATATCCAGCAGAAAACACAGCAAGGCCAACAGGGCGAACCAGGGACCGATCGGGTGCCGCGTCAGACTGTTGTCGCCAAGGGCGGCAAAGATATCGGCGATCGCCGCGCCCCGTTTGCCTCCGGTTTCGCGTGCCAGATCATCCAGCAGGCCCAGGTCAGGCGGCCGCGATCGATATTCCGCCCCATAGTCCTGAATCAACAAGCGCACGCCGGTGCGTGCCACCGCGGCGGCATCCATGCCGGCGGACGGTAGTAGTCTGAATTCCGCCGCCGAACGCGGGTCTGCGGAAACGCCACGCTTGCGTGCCGGCTCCGCGAGCCAGACATCCATCGCAATCTGCGCCCGATAGTGGCCCGGCCCGGATTGATTCAGATCGAGCACTGTATTCGTTCCGTCGGTTCGAGTGACCTTCACTCGCGGGACAAGATCGGGGCGAAAACGCCCGTCGGCGGTCAACAGGGAAAGGCTTATCACTGCCTGATCCCCTTCTCTCACCACGCGAAAATCGAGTTGCTCTCCCGAGTCTCGCCGCAATGTTTCCCGCGTTATCTGCGCCCACAATTTGCCAAAACCATTCCATTCGATCCAGTCCACCGCCCAGCGGTTTTGGATATCCGATGTAAAAATCACGGTTTTGCCCAGGCCATATTGCCAACGTGCCAGCACAGGTGAGCCATTGGGCGCTTTCATCAGCACTTCCGCGTGATCGCGAGGCTTGGTGCTGACATAACCCTTGAGTTGCGGCACCGCATTCATGTCCAGGCCCCTGAAAACCTGGCTCTGGCGCACCAGCGCCGGCTTGAACGCTTCTTCCAGGAGATTGGAACGCACCGCGCGCTGGGTCTCTTCGACAAAAATTTGCGGAATTTCATCGGCGCGGATCGCGGCATAGGCGCGACCCTTCCCCCAACGGGCAATGTCGCCCATCAATCGGCGATCGGCTCCCTCTCCGATCGCCACCGTGGACACCACAATCTTTTCCCCGATCATGCGTTTGAGCAGGGTTTCGAATTCCGCAGGATGCGTGTCACCGTCTGAAAGCAGGATCACATGCCTGGTCTTGGGCTCGGCCTTCTGCAACAGCCGGAACACAATACCGAGCGCCGGATAAATATTGGTCTGGCCGCTGGCCTGGATGCGGCTGATCTGGTCCTCCGCCTTGCGGCGCGAGCGCGCCAATTGCATCGGCACCGCGATATAGGGTTGCGAATCGAAGGCCACCACGGCGAAATAATGCTGCTCCTCCAGCAGCTCCAATGCTGCGCGGGTCGCTTCTTTGGCCATTTCCATTTTTCGGCCCTTCATCGAGTAGGACCGGTCGATGGCAATCACCAGCGCCAGATCCTGGCGTTTTTCCTGCGACTTGAATTGCACCGGCAGGATTTTCTCGAGCGTCGTGTTGCTGTAGCCCTTCTCACCGAAAACGTTCTCGCCGCCGGCAAACAACAAGCCGCCCCCTGCATCGCGCACATAGGTTTGAATTCGCTCCATCGTCTCGGCGGACAATGTCGCGGCTGGCACGTCGCTCATGAAAATTGCGTCGAATTCGTTCAGCGACGAAGTCAACGTGGCCAATTCCGCCGCTGTAATCAGTTTGACGTCGATATTCTCAGCGCCGAGCGCATCCCGAACAACTGTGGCGCGGTTGGCTTCGCCCTCCACCATCAGAACACGGGCACGTGTGCCAACCCATGCCGAAACCTGCACGCGGTTATTGCCCGTAAAACCGTCCCCGGGCACTTGCAGTTGCGCCGTCAGGGTCACGACACCCGGCCGTGGCAGTCGCACTTCAAATTCAATCGGATTGAATCCGGGGTTCAGGTGCACATCCCGAACGCCGAGCAAACTGGCGCCATTGCGTATTCGAATACGCGCCGCGGTTTCGCGGTGAGCAAATGCCCGCAGCGTGACCGTGACCGGTTCGCCGGCCCGCAAACCCTCCGGCAACTCGAAGTTGTCCAGCCAGGCATCCGAGGGATCACGCACTTTGGCGGCAATTGGAAACACCCGAACACCCGCTTGTCTCATTCCCGGCAGGAGCTTTCTAACTTCGCCTTCGGTCTGATTGCCATCGCTGAGCAGCACCAGCCGCTTGATGCGCGCGCCGTCCAAACTGAGCAACGCGCTATCGAGCCCGTGTTCCAGATTGGTTGCCGACGAGTCCAATATTTGCGCCGTTCTAGTTCCTTCACCAACCCTTAGCTTGCGAAGATCATCCAAGGTGGCCAGCGTGACGGCTCGGTCGGCAAAGGCAACATAACTTGCCCGTGCCGGCCGGGCCTGGCGATTGGCATCTTCGATCCATTGGAGCGCCGATTCAATGAACGCCGGAGGAATGCTGTGCGATACATCCAGCGCGTAGACCACAGATACTTCGTCCGATGTCATCCGCCACTGTGGCTGCATCAGAGCCAAGACAATGAAGACCACGCCCAGAGTACGCAACCAGCTCACAACATTCAAATGCCGGCGCGCCAGAGTGGTACGAGTCCGCAGCGCTATCCACCAGATGAAGGGAACAGCGAGGAGCAGGCCAAGCGGCCAGATGTTGTGAAAACTCAATGGCCAGCTCATACGCTCAAACGGCGATTCCAGCTCCACCATTCGAACAGCATGCCGAAGGCGGCCGCCCATAACAGCCAGAGAGGAGCTGCCCACACCCCCGGAGATTTTGCCGCAGGTTCGGCGGCCTTGATGCCGGCCAGCGGCGAAAGATTGACGCCGGTCACGCGCCGGTCCAGCACACTGGCGGCTATCATCATGCGACGCTCGCCGCTTATCGCCGTATAGAGCCCCGGGGCGGAGGTTTCAAACAGACTCCCGCCTGGTACGGCATGGACGTCGAGTGCGATGCCGTTGGCAGCGATCACCCTGGCATCGGTCAATGGCACCTGAATGATGCCCAGGCCTGCGCTCAAAATGGCCCGTTCGCCGGCGAGCCAGTTCAAGGCGTTGTCGAGAAAAATCGGAAATCCAGACTGCAGTGCAAAATTGGAGTCCTCCAGAGCAAACGCCAGCCAGATCCGTCGTGGAACCGAAGCCTGCGCACGCGCCAGTGCCACACCGTTGCGGGTGCGAATCAATACCGAATCCTGTGTCCTTGTGCTCACGGCTCGATCGACGACCAGGTCACGCAGCGAAATATTCTCCAGCAGCGGATGCGTGGCATCCCACGCCTGGACCACAGGTTGCAAAATTTCCTTCCCGGATGGCGGCAGCCAGCCAGCGTCGCCTGGCCGAATCAGCAGCGCCGCGGCGGCTGGCGGGTTAGCCGGAGCAAAGCGGTCGAACACCCAGACATCGGCTTTATCGGCTGACGAATACTGCGAAGGCGAGCGCACCAGGAGTTGTACTCGAGATTGCGCACGCAGAGAGGTTTCCAGAGGTCGATTGCCGGCACTGACCAGCCCCACCCGCAGCACGGAGCGCACTGGCAACAGCCCGTAGGCTACATCGTCGTCGTCCAGCGCATCACCCGCAACGATAAGCGATGCCTTGACCGGGCCGGGCTCGAAGCCGCCGAGATCAAGCGTGGCGTGACGGGAACTGCCCGCCGCCACGTCTATGGACTTCGATACGTTACGGTCACCTAGGCCAGTGAGCACCAGGTCGATTTTTTTCGCCGTTGCGCCGGCATTGGCCACTTCCACAAAAGCCAGCGGTCGATCTGGATCCGCCGGCTGGGCGCGCAAATCGAAGGCCACGATGCCCGCGTTTTCCACCGCCTCGAACACAGATTCCACTCGCGCCGAACGCGGCACACCGGTAAGCAATACGCCGTCGGTAAATACCACCGTCTCGTGTTGCTCCAGAGCAGGCAGGTCCGGCATGACCGGTGCCGCGCCATGGGCCACACCCAAGGACCGCAGGCGAATCAGGGCGGCGTCACGCTCCTCGAACTCGGGGATCGCGACTCGCCGCATGGTGTCGGCCACCAGCACCTGGGTGTCCGGCGCGCGCCCGGCCAACAGTTCGCCGGCCCTGACCAGTGCATGGTCCCAGCGGGTTGCGCCGCTGGTGATACGGGTGGCCATGGTCGGCGAGTTATCCAATATCAGAATCAGGCGCTGCGAATTGCCGGCCTCGCCGGCCAGCCATTGCGAGCGCAGCAACACAATCGCCAGTACCGCGGCAATCAGCGCACAGAGCAGCATCGACAGCCACCAGCGCAACCGATCGGAGCCGGTGTGGAATTTTCGCAGCACGCGATCCCAGATCAGCAAGGAAGGGATGGCCAGCCGGCGATGCGGCGGTTTGAGCCGATATAGCAGTGCCACCGCGATCAGTGCCGCCAGCGCGGCCCAGGCCGGCGCCAGAGCGCTCATCGCAACAAGCCTTCTTCGCGCAAGGCCTTGAGCAGCAGTTCTTCGAAGGGCGCCGCGGTGGAACTGCGCAGATAACCCCAGCCATGGCTGCGGCAGAATCCCTCGATCTCCGAACAATACTGCTGAAAGCTCCTGCGGTAATCCTCGAGCAGTTCCGGGGTGATACGCACGCGCTGGGATTCGCCGTTCTCGGCGTCCACCAACTGCACTTCCTCGGCAAGAGTCGGCGACAATTCATCGGGGCTGACAACGTGCACCGCGAATACTTCGTGGCGCAAACGCCGGATCTCCTGAAAGCTCTGCTCGAACCCGTTGCGGTCCAAAAAATCCGAAATGACGATCACCAAACCGCGGGTGCGGCGCGCGCCGAAAAAACTGCGAAACGCCGACTGCAAACTGGTACCCCCGGCCGCACCCAGGCGTTCCAGAAAACGCAGTACCCGCCAAACCTGGTTCTTGCCTCGCGCGGCCGGTACTTCGCGCACCGCTCCATCGGAAAAAGCCAGCAGGCTTACCCGATCATGATTGATCAAACTGATGTATGCCAGCGCCGCGGCGAACTTCCTGGCGAAATCGAATTTCGACGGCTCGCCGAAATCCATCGAGCCACTGACATCCAGAAAAATGTACACCGGCAGATCGGCTTCTTCCTCGAACAAACGCAGGATCAGCCGATCCAGGCGCAGGTAGGTGCTCCAGTCCAGATTGCGGGTATCGTCACCCGGCGAATAGGGCCGGAAATCGGCGAAGATCATTCCCGTGCCGGTTCGGCGCGACCGATGATGTCCGCGCAGATGTCCCGCCACCGGCCTGCGGGTGAGTACGGCCAGGTGTTCGAGCTGGCGTAGAAATACTTCGCTGAATAACAGGTTTTTGGGAAGCAAGAAAGTACCGCCTTAAGGGTTCTGCGCTATGGGCGTCAGCACGGGTGTCATCCGCGCGTTATCTGCCGGCAATCGTGCGAAATGTCTGCTTCGGGCGAGGTCCGATTTCGTCTCGTTAACGGGTCGGCTCGGCCACTGAATCCAGAACCTTCCGAACGATGCTATCGGTATCCACACGTTCGGCTTCGGCTTCGAAATTCAGCAATACCCGATGCCTGAGCGCCGGCAGCGCCACCGCACGAATGTCATCGCAGGCAACATAGACCCGGTCATTGATCAACGCATTGACCTTGGCGCCGAGAATCAACGCCTGTGAACCGCGCGGGCTGGGCCCGAAACGCACATAACGCTTGACCATTTCATGGGCCTGTGCGGATTCCGGATGCATGGCCAGGGTCAGGCGAATCGCGTAGTCCTGCACCGGTCTGGCCACCGGCACCGCGCGGGCAATTTCGCGCATTTCCAGAATCTGTGCCTGATCCAGCACACGCTGGACCGCGGGTTCCTTCTGCTGGGTCGTGCGATCGACAATGGTGTGCAACTGCTCGACATTCGGGAAATCCAGCTTGAGCTTGTAGAGGAAGCGGTCCATCTGCGCTTCCGGCAGCGGATAGGTGCCTTCCATCTCGATCGGGTTCTGGGTGGCCAGCACAAAAAACGGTTGATCGAGCGCATGGGTTTGACCGGCGGCCGACACGCTGTTTTCCTGCATGGCCTCCAGCAGGGCCGACTGGGTCTTGGGCGTGGCGCGGTTGATTTCGTCGGCCAGCACCATGTTGGCGAATATCGGGCCGCGCTGAAATTCGAATGACTTGCGCCCGCTTTGATCTTCGCGAACGATATTGGTGCCGATAATGTCGCCCGGCATCAGATCGGGTGTGAACTGGATGCGCGAAAATTTCAGATGCAGCACATCCGCCATGGTCTGCACAAGTTTGGTTTTGCCGACGCCGGGAATGCCTTCCAGCAGGACATGACCGCGTACCAGCAGGCAGGCCATAACGGCGGATACCACATCGTCATTGCCGACGATGACCCGGCCGATTTCCTCCCGGACCCGGAAAAACTGCTGCTTGAAATCGTTAATCTGGCGCTCGACGACGGCGTTCATGGGTTTTCACTTTCGTTCAGGTTCAAAAAATAATTCTTGACGATCTTGCGCTGCCGTATCGGCACCGGCGCATGGCGTATTTCGTCCGCCCGGGTAAAATTGCCACTGGCGTTGACATCACGGTAAGGCAGATTCGACTTCTGCTCGACACTGGCGGAATAAAACCAGTCCGGGTTCTTCCCCTCCTCACTTTCGGCATTTTTGTCGTCCTGCCGTGCAATCGCCTCGCGTTTGAGCTGGGCATCCAGACGCGGTGTGGCGATGCCCTCGAGCGGCAAGGCCTCGGAATGCCCCGAGGAACTGCCGGCCCGCGAGCCTTCGTGCTGGGCATCCTCGTCTTTTTCCTTCGCCATCGCCGCCTGTCTGAACAAGGTACCGTCTTGCAGATCCGCATTGCCGGTTTCGGGTGAGGGCGTCGGATTGGGCGCATTGGCGCGCGTGCCGAATTCGTTGGCGGTCAGGGCGCTGCGCTGCGATGTCGCCACCAGATTGTCCTCCATTCGACGACGCACCCGGTTGACGCGCTCCTGTGCATCGATCTTGCCGCCCGCCTCCTCAATCTTTTCGAGCAACTTGCTCACGGTATCCTGGTTCATATTGATGCCGATGCCGCTCACATCGAGGCCGCTTTTTTCCAGTGCATCATTTTCTTCGCCCTTGCCCGTTTGCGCTGAACGAAATCTTTCCTCTTCGGCATCGGCTTTCTCCTTCGACGCATCGGCAGCCGGCAACTTCCCGATCAATTCCTTGGCCTTGCGGGCATCACCTTTTTCCAATGCTTCGGCGATTTGTTGCCAGCCCGATTCGACTTTCACCGTCTGCGCCAGGCTTGCCAGCCCTTCCCTGGCCATGGCCGCTTCCATGTCGGCCTGGTCCATCGCCTCGCGTGCCTGCGCTGCGGCCAATTTCGCTTCCTGCGGGGTAGCGCCGGAATCCTGCAGCACCTGCAATGCCCGGTCGAGTTTACGAACCTGTTCATCGGTCTGAACGTCTTCGAGCATGCCTCGCAAATTCGTGGCGGCCAATCCGGCATTCGGGGCCGGCATCTGATCGGTCCATCCCTTGTTTGGCACCACAATTCCGCTCGTTACCCACAGCAGCGTGCCAAAGCCCGCCGCCGCCAACCATAACGCAGAAAGTTTTCCTGGCACCACGGCGCGAGCATCGATCTTGGCTGCTGTGGCCGCTGCGCGAGCAATCTGCAATGCCTGCATACTGCCCTGACTCGCGCCAGACAAAAAATACCGGGCAGATTTCAGTTCATCCCTGAGTCCCAGACAGTGATCGGCCTCTCCGGCAGCTTGCGCCGCCGATACCGGCCGAGCCATTTTCCAGGCCACGACAAACGTCACACCAAGCAGCGCCAGCAGAAGCAGCATATCCGACAGCGCCCCCATTGCCGATGCGGAAATCGATGGCAGGGCAAAGCGATACGACATCAGACAAAAGAGCACCAGGCATACGCCAAACGCCAGTTCCGTCGCGGCACGTTGCAACCACAGACGCCTTTCGATCCCACGCAAAACGCCGCGCAGAACCTCGCCCGGGTTCTCCGTGCGAGGTGGCGGGGCGGATGAAAAAATCGCGTCGGTGGCAGCCATGATGCGCTTGATTGTAGCGCACCACACGGGCCGGCCAAAAAGCCAGGGCGCGGCACAAGGGCAGAGCATTTTCTCAGGTAACATGCGCCGGAAAATCAGGAGGAGTTCTTTGAAGCTTGCCCTGCGCATCGCGGCATTGTGGTTCTGCCTCGGCCTGCCTCAGGCTGAAGGTATCGAACGTCCCCACATTGTTTATATCCTGGCGGGCGATCTGGGTTGGAAAGACGTCGGCTATCACGGCGGGATAATTAAAACGCCGGCGCTCGACCGCCTTGCGCAACACGGCGCGCGGCTGGAACGTTATTACACACTGCCCTATTCCACGCAAACGCGCGCCGCCCTGCTCACGGGTCGTTACCCGATGCGCTACGGTCTGCAAACCCAGTCGATCCTGGCGCAAAACCGCTATGGCCTGCCTAAGGACGAACGACTGCTCTCCGAAGCGCTGAAGGAAAGCGGTTATCGCACCGTGGCACTCGGAACCTGGCAACTCGGGCATCATCGCAAAGAGTGGTGGCCGACACGACGGGGATTCGATTATTTTCTCGGCAGTTTCAGCGCCCCGGGCGACTCATTACGCAAGACCAACGCATTGGGCGAACCGGACTGGCGGCGCAATGAACAATTGACCCGGCAGGAAGGTCTTGCGACCGACCTGATCGGCGCGGAAGCGGTACGCGTCATCGAAGGGCATCCTGCCGGCATGCCGTTGTTTCTGTACCTATCCTTTTCAGCACCCGAAGCGCCCTGGCCTGCACCGAAGAAACTCCCGGAAGGCTGCGCCGGTGTCGTGGAAACCGATCGGCAGGGCTACTGCGCAATGGTTGTGGCACTCGACAACGCCGTTGCATCGGTGATGGCCGCTTTGGAGAAATCCGGCGTGCTCGACACTACGCTGGTGGTTTTTCAGAGCGACAACGGCGGGGCGGTCCGCAACAAATTCGCCACTGGCGATGGCGACGTCCCAAAGGCCGCGGCCGACAGCGGCCCCTATCGTGACGGCAAGGGTTCGTACTACGAGGGCGCTTTACGGGTGGTGGCGCTGGCCTTTTGGGCGGGCAGGATTCCGCCTGGCATTGTTGCCGAAAATATTCATGTCACCGATTGGTATCCAACCCTGCTCGGCATCGCGGGCGCCAAACGCGAACAGAAAAAATTGATCGACGGCGTCGATCAATGGGCGACCCTTACCGAAGGCAAACTCAGTCCGCGCAAGGAAATACTCCTGGGCATGGAAGATTTTCGCGGCGCCCTGCTGCGGGATAACTGGAAACTCATCGTATCTTCGCGCCTGCCGGTTCGCCACGAACTCTATAATGTGAAGGACGATCCTTCCGAGGAAGACAATCGTGCGGAGCGCGAAGCGCAGAGAGTCCAGGAGATGCTTGGCCGATTTAACGAACTGGCATGGGAAATGACGCCTTCACTTTACCTGCAGGACCTGAGCGCTCCGCACAAACACGAGATTCCGGTGTATTGGGGAGACAATCCGATCCGGCCGTGATTGTCAAAATTGGATTGTTTCGGCGCATTACCTCAAACTGACCAACAAGCATGCAAGCCATCAATATTGACGAATTACGCAGCCGGGCGCGACGCCGCCTGCCCCGCATCATCTTCGAGTTTATCGATGGTGGTTCCCAGGATGAATCCACCCTGCGCGCCAATCGCGAGGATTTTTCCCACTGGCGATTTGTGACTCGGACCCTGACCGACGTCACCCAACGCGACCAGTCCATCAGTTTATTTGGTCAGCGGTATGCCTCGCCACTGATCCTGGCGCCAACCGGGCTGGCCGGCCTGTTGTCTCGGCGCGGGGAACTCGCCGCCGCCCGCGCCGCGGAAAAATTCCAGGTGCCCTATTGCCTGTCCACCATGGCCACCTGCAGCATTGAAGAAGTCACCCGCGAAACCCCGCAGCCCAAATGGTTTCAGCTCTATGTGCTGCGCGATCGCGGGCTCACCAAGGCCTTCATCGATCGCGCCAAAGCGGCAAATTGCACGGCGCTTGTCCTGACCGTGGACACCAAGATCCAGGGTCCGCGCGAGCGCGACATGCGCAACGGCTTTACTGTGCCGCCGCGTTTCACCGCCAGGACGATTCTGGATTTCGCCAGCCATGTGTCCTGGCTCTTTGACGTGGCACTGGGTCCGCGTATCGCTTTCAAGAATTTCGAGGGGACCGGTACCGCCACCGATGCCATGTCGATCACCCAGTTTATCGCCGGGCAATACGATCTGAGTGTCAACTGGAAAGATGTCGAGTGGTTCAAGTCCGTGTGGGGCGGCCCGGTAATGCTCAAGGGCATATTGAGTCCCGAAGACGCCAAACTGGCCATCGCGCACGGCGCCGATGGCGTTATCGTCTCCAATCACGGCGGCCGGCAACTTGAGGGCGCCGTGTCCGCAGTTCAAGCCCTGCCGGCTATTGCCGACGCGGTAGGAGATCGCATTGAAGTGGTGCTCGATGGCGGCATCCGCCGCGGCGCGGACGTGGTGCGGGCTCGTGCCTTGGGCGCCAAGGCCTGCATGATCGGGCGGGCCTGGTTATATGGCCTGGCTTCGGAAGGACAAAGCGGGGTGGAACGTGCGCTGGAAATTCTGCGCGACGAAATCGACGTGACTCTGACCCTTCTCGGGCACCCCAACTTTTCGGATGTCGGTCCAGGAGTTCTGCGGGCGCGGTGATGGTCTCACTCTAGAAAAATCTATTTGCCACAGAGGTCACAGAGAACACAGAGAGATACAAAAACTTGAATCCGCTTGCCACGCACCAAATGGGTGAGCATAAGAAACAATACACATTTTTGATTTTCCTCTGTGAACTCTGTGTCCTCTGTGGCTGAATTGTAGTTTCTAGGTTTATATTTTGTTCTTCTCCGTGTCTCTGTGCTTCTGTGGTGCGTTTCTTGGTTTATTTTCCCTTGAACATCGGTTTGCGCTTTTCCATGAAGGCGCGGCGACCTTCGATATAGTCCTGGCTCCTCATGCATTTTTCGACCAGAGCCTCGACAGCGGAGAAGTTGCCGTCGGGCTCGATCAACGCGTTGATTCCCGCCTTGGAAGCCGCCATCGTTAATGGCGCATTGCTTGCAAGTTGCTGCGCCATCTTTTTGACGTAGTCCTCCAGTTCCGCATCCGGCAAGACCTTATTGACCAGCCCCATCGCCTGAGCCTCGTCGGAGCTGAAGCGACGGGCACTGAACATGATCTCGCGCGCTATCGCGTGCCCCACCGTGGAGACCAGCCTGCCGGTTCCGTGGATGCCGTAGCCCAAACCGAGCCGCGCGGCAGGAATGGCAAACTGGCTTGAAGCATTGGCGTAACGCAAATCGCAGGACAAGGCCACCGCCAGGCCGCCACCAACGCAGAAGCCGTGGATCTGGGCAATGACCGGTTTGCTGGAGTGCTCGATTGCATGGTGCGCGGCCGACGTAGCGGCCTCGTAGGCTTTTACGTCGGATTCCGAGGCGCGATTTTTTTCGAATTCGGAAATGTCCGCCCCCGCCGCAAACGCCGCGGTTCCCTCCCCGCGCAATACAATGCAGCGGACATCGGGATCCGCCTCGAATCCCGCAATCGCCGGCGGAATCGCTCGCCACATATCCGCATTGATCGCATTGCGCCGCTCTGGGTTGTCCAGCACGAGCCGACCAATTGGACCGTCGCGCTCGACACGTAACCTGCCTGCACTCATCACCTCTCCTCGAAAATCATTCGCTTCAACTAAAGATAAGTGTCTTCCCCGCGCAGGAGGGGAACCACTCTTCTTTGAAAAACCTGGATTCCCGTTTTCACGGGAATGACATCTTGGGGCTTATTCAGTGTCTCCTTATATAACTTTCGCCGCCCGCAGGCCGGCGATCTCCGCTTCGCTATGACCCAGTTCGCGCAAAACCTCATCATTGTGCTCGCCCGCCGGCCCAATGGTGCGTTTCATTCTTGCCGGTGTGCGGGATAACGTCACAGGCTGGGCCACCAGCGACAGGGCCCCGCCTTCGGGTTTTGGTACGGAGACGGCCATGCCAAGATGTTTTACCTGTGGATCGGCGAACACCTCGTTCATTTTGTAAATCGGCCCGCAGGGCACCCCCGCTTTGGCCAGCAGAGCAATCAGATTTTTCGAATCGTAGCGTCGGGATTGCACGCTGATCGTTTCGTTAAGCGCAACCCGGTTTTCCGATCGAAGCTTGGGCGACGCATAGTCAGGATGTTTGGCCAAATCCACGACGCCCAAAGCCTCGCACATGCGCGCAAAAATCGCATTGCCGGAAGCCGCGATGTTCACAAACCCGTCCCGGGTCGGGTACACACTGGTTGGCATCGAGGTCGGATGATCGTTGCCCGCCTGCCCAGGAATTTCGCCCTCGACCAGCCAGCGCGCGGCTTGAAAGTCCATCATCGCGATCATCGAGGACAGCAGCGAACTCTGCACCCATTGCCCTTTGCCCGAGCGATTGCGCTCCTGCAAGGCGACAAAAATACCCAGTGCTGCGAACAGTCCGGCGCTCAGGTCCGCCACCGGGATACCTGCCCTGACAGGCCCCTGCCCCGGCAAACCCGTCACCCACATGATGCCGCCCATGCCCTGGGCCACCTGGTCGAACCCGGCGCGCTCGCGATAAGGACCATCCTGCCCAAAGCCGGAAATGCTGGCGTAGATCAAACGCGGATTGATGGCGGCCAGGGTTTCGTAATCGATGCCGAGTTTGTGTTTGACATCGGGACGGTAGTTTTCCATCAGGATATCGGCGCCCTTAACAAGGCGCTTGAGAACCTCCACTCCACGCGGATCCTTTAGGTTCAGCGTTACCGAGCGTTTATTGCGGTGCAGATTCTGGAAATCCGAACCTTCGCGCTCGCCCAGCATGTCTTCCGCATCGGGCATTTCTATTTTGATGACGTCCGCGCCCCAATCGGCAAACTGCCTGACACAGGTTGGGCCGGCCCGCACGCGGGTGAGGTCGATGACTCGGAGATTAGAGAGGGCTTCCATTGGTATGGTGAACGGTGATCGGTGATCAGTGATTGGCTAATTTAGAGTCTAGCGTACCCGCGTGTTTCTCATGTTCTCAGGCAGTTCTCTTTCTTTACCGTTCACCGATAGCCGTTCACGGCCTTTACCGTTCACCGTTCACTGCTCACCGCCTTTTAGGACCAGCGCCCGCATTCCGCCTGGTGGATAAAATCTTCCAGCAGGCGATTGAACAGCGCGGGCTCTTCGAGGTTGGTCATGTGGCCGCAGGCCGGCATGACGGCCAACGCTGCGCCGGGAATATGTCGCTTCATCATCAGGGAGGCATCGAGCGCGGCATCATCACTGTCACCGACGAGGATCATGAGCGGTGCGGCGACACGACCCATTTCCGCCTTTAACGCATAGAGCGAAGGCCGCCTGCCCTGGTAACCGAGCATGGTGTTGGCCGAGCCCTGCGCCGAGTGCCCGCCAAACTGCCTCACGAATTCCTCGAAACCGCGTGGGTCCTTCTGTTTCAGTTGCAGTCTGCCCGGCCCGTGGCCATAGGTTGCGGCGAGATGGGGCATTCCCTTATCGAGCATGGTCTTGGCAAGTTCCTTTGCCTGGGCTTGAAATTTCTCGTACTGATCGGGGTGTGCCCCGTAGCCGCAGCCCGCTACCAGTAAGGACAGCGCACGCTTTGAATACGCCATACCAAAATGCAATGCCGCAAAACCGCCCATCGAATTGCCGACGATATGGGCCTTTTCTATCCCCAGCCTGTCCATGACGCTCAGGATATCGTCGCGGGCCCTCGCCTGGGAATAACGCTCGAAATCAGTCAGTACTTCCGAGGGCGGGTAGCCGCGTGCGTTATAGGTAACGCAGCGGTGCCGCCGCGAGAAATGTCGTACCTGCGGCTCCCAGGTTCGGTAATCCCCGGCAAATTCGTGCACGAACACAATCGGCGTGCCGGTGCCGGTTTCTTCGTAGTAGAGTTTGACGCCGTCGTCAGTGGTCAGGGTCGGCATGGCTATCAATGAACGATAATTGGCGCGCCGCAGTACACGCTCCGCAAGCCGGCGCCTCGAAGTTTCCAAGATTACCATGACGTCCGTTCGACGAAGGAATGCCAGCCACGCCGTAATAATGATTCGACAGGTTTGGCGGCAATTAAGTACCCCGCGCTCTTGGCGCGAGGTTCTCTATTTGCAAAAGCATGTCTGCCGAACCGGGTAAATCAAAAGGGCAAAGAACATGAGAAGTGAATGAGTGATTGAGTGAAGCGTAGAAGGCCTAGAGGCTTACTCCTCACCCCCTCACGCCTTACCCTTCCTGAATCAACTCGATGCTGACATTGTCTGGCGCAGATACATAGCACAACACCATCCCCGGCTTGAACTCCCAGGGCTCCACAGCCATCTTCACTCCCTTGCTTTTGAGTTTATCGCAGAAGGCGCGCAAGTCGCCCTTGTAGGTAAACCCGAAATGGTCGGTCCCCCACTCGTTGTGGCTGGAGTAGCCATCGAAGGCCTGCATCGGCTTCGTCGTCGCCGGTACTTCGCCTGGTCGTTGGCCGCGAATGACGATTGTCATGCTACCGACTCGCACATCGATTTGCGGCGCCCCGCGCAAATTGGGCTGTTCCGCCGCGATCTTACCGCCGAACATTTCCTCATACCACGCAGCCGCCGCCCTCGGGTCTCGGCTGATCAGATGAATATGGTCGAACGCAATTCCGTCTCTCATGTCGTGAACCTCCTCGGCCATCATTCTAGATCGGTTCATGGTATTCGCCATCTCGCCCCTCGCCCACCAAGAAAGTTCCAAATACAAATCAGCGTCGGAATCGGTCCAGTGCTCTTGGAAAGACACTCTGTCTCGATACAGTTCAGCTCAGGCAGAGTTTTCAGGCGACCCCGTCCCAACCTAACCAGGCTTCAGCAGCGACCTCAAAGGCACAGCCTCGATATTCCGCGCCAAGTGGAAGCGATGTTCTCCGGGATAGACAACATACAGAACGTCGAGCTTTAGATCTTCCGCCGCGATTTGCATGGATCGCGTGGCGGCAGGCGCATCGGCCCGCTTGAATTCCACGCCGACGCGGTGGGTACCTCGGAGCAGCAAAAGATCCAACTCCGCACCTTGATGAGTGGCCCAGAAAAATGCCTGCTCCGGTTTCGCCAGGCGCAACACTTGTTCCAAGGCAAATCCTTCCCAACTCGCACCACTACGCGGATGTGCGAGAAGTGCCGAAAGCGAGCCGACATCCAAGAGCGCGTGCAGAAGTCCGCTATCGCGAAAATACACCTTCGGCGCCTTGACCTGACGCTTTCCGAGGTTCTCGTGCCAAGGTTGGAGCTGACGCACCATCAGTGTTTGCGTAAGGGTGTCGAGATAACGCCTCACGGTCGGCTCCGAAACTCCCAGGGAACGTGCCGGGTCGGCCGCGTTCCAGATTTGGCCATGAAAATGGGCCAGCATCCGCCAGAATCGGAGCATGGCCGGCGCAGCGACATCGACACCAAACTGCGGAAGATCCATTTCCACGTGACTGGCAATCGCGCCGTTCCGCCATGCCAGACTGTCTTCATCCGAATCGGCGAGATAAGACCGTGGAAATCCGCCGCGCACCCAGAGCCGGGTGTCTGGTTCCACGCCACTCGGCGGCGCCACTTCCGACACTTCGCGCAGATCGAATCCCCCGACTTCAATCGTTTCCACGCGACCCAGCAACGACTCCCCAGTTTGCCGCAGTAGCAGTGGAGAAGCGCTCCCCAGCAGAAGGTATTGTCCCGGCATATTGGATCGGTCGAGCAACACACGCAGCACGGGAAACAGCCCTGGGCGACGCTGCACTTCGTCGATAACAACCAAGCCCTTTAGACGAGAGAGCGTTTCCATCGGCTGTTCCAGCCGCCTTGCATCCAAGGGGTTTTCCAGGTCGAAGTAGTTTGGCGACTTGCGATCGACAATCGTCTGGGCAAGTGTGGTCTTCCCGGATTGTCGCGGGCCGGTGAGGATGACGGCGCGCGAACGGGCGAGTGCCTTTTTTAGGTCAAGTACGAGATCCTGTCGGGCGAGCATGACCGCAGGCTAGCATAGAAGCCATGAAAAAGGAACATACGATATTCCTTTTTCATGGTAAGTTCAGATCCTACTTCCCGGCGAAACGGACGGCATGGAAGCAACCTGGCGCCTCGCGCCATTGTTACTGCGCCTTGATCCCCGTTTCCTTGACCAGCTTCGGCCAGCGCAAGCGCTCGGCGACCATGAACGCCCGAAACTCTTCCGGCTTGCTCGCAACAATTTCGGAATCGGCAAATTCGCGGCGGGCCTTGAGGGTCGGGTTGCGCAGGATTTTGGCCAGCTCGACATTCAAGCGCTCGACGATCGACGAAGGCAATCCGGCCGGGCCGGCCATTCCGGTCCAGATATACATTTCCACCTCGGGCATGCCAAGTTCGTTAAAGGTCGGCACATCGGGCAACTGCGGGGAACGCATCGCGCCGGTGGTAGCCAGCGCGATCAAACGCCCGGCCTTCACGTAAGGGTCCACCGTGGTCGCGAAGCCGAACCCATAGTCCACTTCTCCGCCAATCAGACCGGTAATCATCGGCGCCTCACCCTTGTACGGTACGACCTGCACTTCGATACCGGCTCGGCGATGAAATATCTCGGTGGCGAAATGATTTAAGTGCGCAACGCTCGGCGTCCCGGCGCTCATCGTGCCACCCTTCGCCTTGGCCAGGGCCACCAGTCCGGCCACGGTACGCACGTTGAGCCCCGGCTTTGCCACCAGCACGGCGGGACGACGTAGAAATTGAGTAATAGGCGCAAAGGCTTGCCCCGCGTCGTAGCCTACCTCCAAGCCAATGGCCTGAGCAATCGCCTGCTCGTTGGTTGACACGTAGAGCAACGTATAGCCGTCTGGCCTGGCTTTGGAAACAAGATCGGCCCCCAGCACCCCGCTTGCCCCGGTGCGGTTATCGACGATGACTTGCTGACCGAGAGCCTTGCCAAGCTGGTCGGCAATGATCCGCGCCTGCGTATCCGCCACACCACCGGCCGGCCAGGGAACGACCCAGCGGATCGGGCGGACGGGATAAGTTTCCGCGGCCCACAATGAACCGGCGCAGGACAGAAGACCAAGAGCCAGTGCCAGCGTGCAAAAAATGAAGGTTTGAATGCGATACATCATTTCGATTTTTCTCTCGGTTTCCATTTTTGGTGTGTAACCGGCAAGGCTCAATTGCGTTGCTCCAAAGCTACACCAGCCCCAGCTTCTTGGCCAGACCGATGCGTTGGACCTTGCCGGTGGCGCCTTTCGGAATCTCCGCAAGTATGAGTATCTTGCGCGGAACCTTGAAATCCGTCAGGCGTGTTGCGACAAACGTGCGCAGAGCCTTCTCGTCCGCTTGCGCCCCTTCCCGCAATACCACTGCCGCTGCCACGTCCTCGCCGAGCTTGTCGTGGGGAAAAGCGAAGGTCACGCACTGCTGGACAGCGGGGTGATCGAGCAGGATTTCGTCCACTTCACGCGGCGAAATCTTTTCGCCGCCGCGATTGATGATCTCCTTGAGCCGACCGGTGATCGTCAGGTATCCCTCTGCGTCCATCAGTCCCTGATCTCCGGTGCGGAACCACCCTTTGGTAAAAGCTTCGGCATTCGCCTTGGGGTTGTTCTCGTAACCCGAGGTCACGTTCTCGCCTCGAATGGCGATCTCGCCGGTGGCGCCAAACGCTACCGGATTGGCGTCGTCATCGATGACGGCCACCTCTGGCCCAGCCGCGAGTCCGACGGTTCCGGGTTTGCGCGTGCCGGGCGGCAGCGGATTGCTGGACATCTGGTGCGCTGCTTCGGTCATCCCGTAAGACTCGATGACCGGCGTATCGAACACGTCTTCAAGCTCCTTGATAACCTGCGGCGGCAAGGAAGAAGACGAAGAACGGATGAACCGCAGCGGGTTGGCCTTGATCACATCCATGTTTTTCCCCGCGCGAGAGAGAATGGTCTGGTGCATCGTGGGCACGGCGGTATACCAGGTTGGGCGAACCTCTGTCATCCATGAGAAAAACTTCAGCGCATTGAAGCCCGTGGTATAGGACACCTGGCTGCCTGCGGACAGGGGCGCAAGCGTTCCGGCAATCAAGCCATGAATGTGGAACAACGGCATGATGTTGAGTCCGCGGTCGGTCGGCGTCAGCGCGAGCGTTGCGCGGATATTTCGCGCCGACGCGCAGACGTTACGATGGGCCAGGGGAACGATCTTCGGGCGCGAGGTCGTGCCTGAGGTATGCAACACGAGTGCCACGTCCTCCGTGGCTGCCGGACCGGGCCGGCTCGCCTTGGTGCGCGACAGTGAGTCCGGAAATTCCAGCACGAAGCTGCCCGCCCCTTTTTCCGGCCTGGCGGCGAGCCGCACTATGGGCACGCCGAGCTTGATGGCGATTTCCACGGCAGGCGAGGATTTGTCGCGCTCGATGAGCAGCACCTTCGCCCTGAGGTCGGACAAATAGAACTCGAACTCGTCGGCGCGATAGGCGGGGTTCAAGGGCGCGGCCGTGGCGCCGGCGGCGACGCACAGGAATGCCGCCGCCATCTCCGGGCCGTTATCGAGCACGATGGCGACCCGATCGTTGTTGCCGATACCTCTGGCGTTCAGCTCGGCCACGGTCTGATTGGCAAGCTCGCGCAGCGCGCGATAGCCGAGGGGAGTGCCTCCCGGCGTGTTTATGGCGATTGCATCGGGCGCGCCCGCGTCCAGCAATTGGAGGATGGTGGTTGCGGATTGGCTCATTCGGAATATGTTCCGGGTTGATGTGTGCGTGGTTTGATTTCTGCTCCGGGCATCTGGATTCAAGACCCGATCGCAAGCCGGCCGCGAGACACATTCAGCGTCTTCGCCAGCAGGCTGGTACAGGCGTAGACGGCGCTGATTTGGGGCGTCGGCGTACCGGTCAGCGCACCCAGCTCCACCACCGAACCCACCAGCGCTTCAATCTCCATCGGCCTGCCCAGCTCGACATCCTGCAGCATCGAGGTTTTGTGCGCGCCGACTTTTTCCGCGCCAGCGATCCGGCGCTCAATGCTGACTTTGAATGCCACGCCGAGTTTTCCGGCGATGGCCTCGGCCTCCTTCATCATTGCCGTGGCAAGTTCGCGTGTCAGGGAGAACTGGCAGATATCGACCAGGGTGGCGTGAGTCAGCGCACTGATCGGATTGAAGCTCAGGTTGCCCCATAGTTTCAGCCAGATCTCGCTGCGGATGTCGCTGCTAACCGGTGCCTTGAAACCAGCGCGTGCCAGGCTTGCGGAGATCGCCTGCGCCCGCGGCGTCGTTGACCCGTCCAATTCTCCCAGCGTAAAGCGATTGCCCTCCACCACCTGCACTACACCAGGTGCGATCAGATTCGCCGCCGGATAGACCACGCTGCCGATGATCCGGCCCGGGTCGATGCTGCGGGAAATGCTGCCATCCGGATCGGCGCTGCGCACCGGCTGGCCATCGTGCTCACCGCCGTGCTTCTGGAAATACCACCAGGGAATCCCGTTCTGCATGGTGACAATAGTGGTCTGTGCGTGGCACAAATGCCCAATCTCGGGCGCCAGCGCCGCAACCTGATGTGCCTTGACGGTGAGCAGCACGGTGTCGTGCGGGCCGGCATCGCTTGCCTTCTCGACCGCGCGTGTACTGGTCGTGCGAACCTCCGAACCGTCCTCGCCGATGAGCCTCAATCCGTTGGCCTTGATGGCCGCGAGGTTCGCCCCTCGTGCAATGAAAGTCACTTCGTCGCCGGCCGCGGCAAGCCTGGCACCAAGATATCCGCCAATAGCACCGGCGCCAACAATTGCGATCTTCATTGCTTGCTCCGTGAATTATTCTTCAGGCGTAACGATTCGACAACGTGCCAATCCCGTCGATGACCACTTCCATCGTCGCTCCGGCGGGAATGGGCCCGGCTCCGACAGACGTTCCGCAGGAGATGATGTCGCCCGGGAACAAGGTCAGGTCCCGCGACAGCAGACTCACCAGTTGGGCGGGAGAGAAAATCATGTCGCTCACCGAATAGTGCTGCCGTTCCCTGCCATTGACCAGGGTGCGTACGACCAGCTCCGCGGGATCGACGTCGGTACCGATGACCGGGCCAAATGGCCCAAAACCGTCGAAGCTCTTGGCGCGCGCCCACTGCGGGAAGCTGGGATCCGCTTTCAACAATTCCATGGCGGTAACGTCGTTGACGCAAGTGTAGCCGAAGATGTGGCTGCCGGCCTCCGCCAGCGGGATGTCCTTTCCTGTCTTGCCGATCACCACGCCGAGTTCCCCCTCGTAGAATACCCGCCCCGAATAAGACCGCGGTGCCGGGATATCCAAGCCGTGTGCGCAGAAAGAGTTCGCACCCTTGAGAAAATACAGCGGCTCCGGAGGAATGCTAAGCGAGAATTTGGTAGCGGCCTCGTGGAAGTTGTTCCACAGAGCGAGCATCTTGGTCGGCGTGCAGGGAATCTCCCACCGTATCTCCTTCACGGCGATGAGTTCATCGGTGCGTTCGGGCGCGGAGAACATGTCCCCTTGATACAGGCGGACCTTGTCGCCTTCCAGCGCGCCAAAGCCCGGTTTGTGACCATGTGAGAATCTCATCCATAACATCGTCTTCGTTCCCGGAGATCGATTCAGGGGATGGGGCGGACGGGGCAGGAGTCCACAGCCCACGAATAGGTGGCGGCGAACATAACGCCAAGAGCGAGTCCCAGGCTACGGACAACGCTTTGGATTCGACATGTCGTTCTAGAACTCTCCTTTTCCCGCAAGGGGCGAGAATAGCTCTTTTCAGTCGACTTCATGGATGAAAAGTGGGAGTTCGTAAACCAAACAGCCTAGAATTATTGGGGTTGCTGGCAAGACCCTTGACCATAGCGGCAGCAACTCCCATTATTCATTATGTGGGATCTTTTCGCTCGCCTGGATCGTCCGAACGGAAACACAATCGTAACAATAATTATTGATTTACACGCCCATGAACGCCACCGAAAAGAGACAAAAACCGACCTTCGCGATCAGCCGGCCTACACCCCGGCAGAGGCCTCCCGCTATCTGAAGCTTCCGGCAGCGACTTTGCGCTCGTGGGTAGTGGGGCGACCCTACCCCAAGGCAAGTGGCGTGGGGCATTCCCGCCCACTCATACATCCGCCGAAAAAACACCCCTTGCTTCTGACGTTTTGGAATCTGATTGAAGCACATGTACTGCGATCATTGCGCACCGAGCACGGGGTATCCATCAAGAAAGTCCGCGAGGCTCTGGTCTATGCAGAACGGGCCGAAAAAATCGATCGTCTTTTACTGCGCAAGGATCTGCGGACCGACGCGGGCAAACTGTTCCTGGACAAGTATGGCGAACTGATCGACCTCTCCGCATCGGGGCAACTGGCAATGCGAAAGATCTTCGAGGAGCACCTCAAGAGAGTCGACTGGGACCAGTGGCAGTTTCCGGTACGTCTTTATCCCTTCGTATCAGGGGATACGGAACAGCGGCCCATCGCAATCGATCCGAACATCGCATTCGGTCGCCCCGTCGTATTACGTGCCGGCGTGTCTACCGGGATTATTGCTGAGCGCCTCGATGCAGGCGAGACGGTCGGCGACCTGACGGCCGATTACGGCCTTACTTTCGAAGAGGTCGAGCAGGCTGTTTTGTATGAGCGGGCGGCTTGACGACAGTTTTCTTTACCGATCGCGATCTTGGCAAACGCTTTCCCGACGCACTCGCTGCCGCCGGCCTCGCGGTTGAACGCCATCATGATCTATTTCCGTCAGATGGATCCGACGAACAGTGGCTGGAATATGTCGGCAACAACTCCCGTATCGCCCTGACGCACAACGAACGAATTCGATATACCCCAAATGAATCGGCTGCGGTCATACGACATTCCGTAGGGCTGTCGGTGGTCGTGGGCAAGGTTCCACTACCTGCACTGGCTGCAAATTTCATCGCGACGTTGGCAAAAATCGAGACTTTCATCGCCAATCACGAACCGCCTTACATTGCCAAGATTTACCGCCCTTCACCCATAGAACTAACTCGAAATCCCAACGCACCCGGCACGATTGCTCGCTGGTATCCGAAATAAAGGAATCCCAACTCTGTCAGATTTGAAGATTGAAAAGTACAGCATCGAAAACCGCTTCGTCGGCAACGAACGATTCCAGTGTGCGGCCCGCGACCAGACGAAGCGTCCGATTTTTTCTGCCCCTTCAATCACATCGTCAAGATATAGCAACCAGCTACGCGACACGAATCAGATCCTTCTCTACGTGTTGACGTGCGCGCGGCTTCAGTCCTCTTTCCGTGACCAGATCGACCTGTCTGTCGAATAATCGCTCCAGTTCTGCCTTGAGATCGAAATACCCCTGGAACGTCGACGGCCCGTCTAACTCGACGAGTACATCGATGTCGCTGTCGTCGCGCAGTTCGTCGCGAGCCGCTGACCCGAAGAGGGCGAGGTGCTTGGCACCGAACCGGGCCTTGAGCCGATCACGACGCTCAGTCAAGAGGTCCACGATTATAGTTCTGTTCATAGCTCCATCTTTCAAGTCATTCTTCGTACGTCGCGTAGCGCCATCCGCGCCGCGCGGAATCAGACATGTACCGCCTCTTTTTCGATGAATGGCCGCAGTGCCGGGCGCAGCGCCTTTTCGGTTATCAGGTCCACCGGGGCACCGAACAGGTCCTCGAGGTAGAACTGGACGCCAAAGTAGCGTTCCGAGGTCGCCGGCCCATCGAAAGCAACCAGAACATCTATGTCGCTTCCTGCGCGACCGGCATCGCGAGCGATGAAGCCGAACAGGGCAAGCCTCGTCACTGCATACCGGGAAGCAGGAACGGATTTGCTCCGAGCCAGCAATTCCAACGCACGCGCGCGATTCATATCCGCCTTTTAAAGTCGAGCTTGAACATATGATCCCAGTGTATCCGGGTAGTCAGGCTCATGTCTTACCGAGCGCTGCCGAAGACCATCGTGCTACGCCAAGATCGTGCGTATCCACGGCGCCTTCGAGTACCCATTCTCTTTAATATAGCAGCCTAACATTCCCGCCATCCACCCAACATCGGAAAATAAAGCCCGCGACGCGCATTTTTGTCGAGGGCTGCGGAGTAACGCTGTAGTTGTGCCGCGTAGCGTTCGCGCTCGCTATCCAGGAATCCTTGAACATCCGCTCCAGTGTGTGTGCTGGTCTTGTAATCCACGATCCACCGTTGCCCTTGTTCGTCCTTGAAGACTCGATCGATGACATAGGTGCGATCCGGGGTGCGGATTCGGTATTCGTTTCTTGACTCGAAATGGGGGCCCAGAACCCAGCGGCCTTTTTCGTCGGAGATGGCATTAACCAGCGCCGCTAGTACGCGATCCGTTGCGGCATCAAGTTCAGCGCCGCCCACGCCACTTGAGGAAAGCTGGTTGCGAATGGTGGCGCGATAGCCGGTGATGCGAACAGCACCCCAGTCCTTTAATGCGTCGTCGGCCATGCGTTGCAGCCAGCGGTGAACTACGGTGCCGACATGACGCGCGGTTTCGCCTGCCCAGGAGAATTCGATTTGTTCTTGCGCTCCCATTTCTTCCCGGGAATTCCATTGCACCGGGTCGGGAGCGCTCGGGAGATGGAAGTTGACGGGGAGGCGGTGAAGTTGGCCCCGGCCAGTCTCGTCCCCCTGTTCCCTGCTCTCGCCCGCCCGCTCTCCCCTACCCTCTCCCTCGAGGGGAGAGGGAGTGCCATATTCAGCAAAGGATCTCGGGGCAGGGAGGATTGGCAATGCGTCTTGAGCGATTCCGAGGAGACTGCGCTTGGAAGGCATCTTCACGACGCCGTCGTCGTCGATCTTGACGCAGCCAAGCAGATACAGGTGTGACTTGGCCCGCGTTGCGGCGACATAGAGCAAACGCCCTGCCTCGATGTCTTCAGCCTTTTTGTCCAGATCCCTCACATATTGGTACAGAGGTTCCTTGTCTCCGCCCGTCTCGTCGATGGGTGCGAGCAACAGCTTGCCGCCGGGCAGGCTGCGCCAGGCAAAGAGGGGTTTTCTGCCGGAACGCGGAGAACGATCCAGTCCGGGCACGATTACGGTGTCGAATTCCAAGCCCTTTGCTTTGTGGATGGTCATGATCTCGACGGCATCCGCGCCGGCATTCACGTCTGGCAAAGCGTAGAGTTCATCGAGGGCCGAGGCCAGGGCAGAGAAATCGGTCAGCTCTCCGGCTTCTTCCAGGCGTTCAAGCTCATCGAGGAAAATTTCGGCATCTTCCAATTCGGTCGCATCCTCGACACAGGCTGGGCCACCCAGCGCGAGCCAGACGCCTTCGACGCAATCGCGCAGCGTGGCACGCAGGCGATTCGCCACGGCGGGGGCGAGGATTTCTCGCAGGTGGGCTACACGGGCAAGCCCCCCCTCTCCCCTGCCCTCTGCTTCGCTCCAAGTGTGCCCTTGTCCCGCGATGGGAGAGGGAGTGACAGAGGCTCGTTGAACATTGCCGCTTGCCAATTGAAGGTCCTGGATGCTTTCCCAGATGGTTTGTTTTTCCTTGCCCTCGATGTGAACCGAGAGTTCTTCGAGTGTGAGGCCGCACCATGGCGCGCGCAGAATAGCGAGCCAGGCAATGCGGTCAGCGAGATGGGTCAGCGCGCGCGTGAGGGCATAGAGATCCTGGACGATTTGTTTCTCGCCAAGCTTTTCGATTTCCACGGCACGAAAGCGAATGCCGGCCCCCTTCAGAGCGGGAATGATCTCATCGAGATGGCTGCGATTGCGCACCAGGATTGCTTTCTTTCCTTTCGCCACCTTCAAGAGCTCAACAACGCGGCAGGCCTCGGTTTTCCGATCCGAACAGATCTCCACAGACGGTTCGCCCTCCTGCTCGGCCGCGTGGAACGGTACGGAGGGCGAATAGGTCACCGCACCGGAAGATTCGTCTTCGGCCATCGGCAATATATTCGGGAAGGCCTGGTTCACCCACTCCACGATCTTCGCCTGCGAGCGGAAGTTCGTGGAAAGCGTCAAGGGCTCGAGCTTGACGCTCGGCAACCCGGCGCGTCGGGCGTGCAGGAACAATCCGACTTGCGCGTCGCGAAAGCGATAGATCGACTGCATCGGATCGCCCACGACAAATGCCGTGCGCCCATCGCCCGCCTGCCAGCCGGCGGTCAGCCGATCGAGCAATTCCCACTGGGAATTGGATGTGTCCTGAAACTCGTCCACCAGCAGGTGGCCTACTCGTGCATCCATGGAGAGCAGCAAGTCGGTGGGCTCCTCCGGGGTGCCAAGCGCCTGCAACGCTCCATGGGCGATCTGCGTGAAATCTGCCTCGCCGCGTTCACCGAACAAGGCAATCAATTGCGCCAGCGCCGAGGGCAGGAGCGCGAGGATCGCATCCAGAGTTTCCCACTGGGTATCGCTGTAAGCAGGTGACGGCATGTCGAGCAGTGCCGAGAGCGCCCCCTGCAATCCGTCAATGGCAACCAGCTCAGGCGGCGCCGGCGGGCGCTTGCGCCACTCTCCTTCTTTGGTAAGAACTTTGATGGCGAGCTCCACCGAGGCCAGAGGATGCAACGCTTTGGCGTTCGCGATGTGTCGGTCCCTCTCGGCCGCAAGGGTTGCCTCCAGTTCCTCGCGAGTCGGGGCCTCGCCGGTCTTGCGCAACCACTGGTCCCGTCGCTCCAGCATTTCGGCAAGCAGACTGGTCGCATCGGCAATGTTGTTGTCCAGATGCGCAAGCAGTCTCACGGCGGGCGGCGTGAAATCGGCGAGGGCACGGGCCGCCGCTTCCTCGTAGAGTGGTGCAGCATCCTCGGCAACAGCCGGCTGGGCGCCAAAGCGGGCAAGTACCGGCATCTGCCTCGTCAATGCGGCGCACAGAGAATCGATGGTCTGAATGCGCAAGCGGGACGCCAGCTCCAATGGAAGTTTCTCCATGACACGTTTGCGCATTTCGGCGGCGGCCTTCTTGGTGAAGGTAATGGCGATGATCTCCTCGGGCTTCTCGACCGTATCGAGAAGCCTGAGGTAGCGCTGCACCAACAACTCCGTTTTGCCCGACCCTGCGGGGGCTTGGACGATGAAGGAACGGGTGACGTCGAGGGCGGCGGTGCGCTCCTTGTGATCGGCCGGCGCACGTTCAGTCATCGGCGCCCTCTTCGCCTTCGGCCAGCGAGTTCGCACGCTCATAGACCCGGCATAGCGGCTGCAAATCGCAGTAGCGGCAGGTCACCAACTGTTTCTTGGGATCGACACGCGCGTCTCCCAATGCGAAACCGCTGCCGAGTGCCTCGGTTTGTTTTTTCCAACCGTCGATCAGCGCATCCCAGTCCTTGGCCTGCTTCACATCCGGAATGGCGTTTTTCTCCTTCGAAAAACCCATGTAGCGCATTTCGCCGGTTTTCAACTTGGCGAAGACGATCGCGGTGATGCCTTCCTTGGCGTTGAGGGCGTAGAGCGGCAATTGCGGGTCATCGGGCCGCTCGCCCTGCCATTCGTTCGGCGTTGGCCTTCCGGATTTGTAGTCGATCAATACGTGGCCGCCGGAAGCAAGTTTGTCCATGCGGTCGATGCGGCCGCCGAGTTCAAGGCCGGCCGCGACGAGTTTGCGTTTCTCCTCTATGGCCACCACTTCGAAATCGGGGCGCCCGCGCTCGACCAGCAGCCATTCGCGTGCAATTTTGGCCAGGCGGTTTCGTTCCAATGCGGCAAAAGGTTCTTCGATGTTCGCCTCGGTGACCGCAATGACCGCGGCGCGCTCGATCGCCGGTCCGCAGTCCTGTTGCATGCCCTGGCTACCCTTCAGTTCGCTCCAGATTTCTTTCATCAGGGAATGCAGCATCTGACCACGGACTCTCGCGTCGGGACCCACCACCGGCTCTTCGAGTCCTTCCGCGGCCAGCCGGTGGCGGGCAAAGGCCCGGAAGGGACAGGCGGCCTGATCGGCAAGAATTCGGGTTCCACCGCGTGGCGATTTGTTTGCCAGCACTGGCGCCTGACCATCGGCAATCGATTCGATACGCCGCGCCTCAAAAATGTGGTCCCGGTACTTTCGATCTGCAATCGACCCGATGTCATCCAAGGGAATTTGCGCGATCAACGACGAGGGCAACAACTCGCGATCCTGTTCTTGCAACGGACAGGAAACAACCACTTCTTTCGCTGACGAAAGCCACGCCTCGGTGATACGCCTGCCTCGTTCCAGCGAGGCTTCCGCAGAAACTTCGGGAATGGCGGCTTTGCGCTGCAATGCCGGCGGAATAAACGGATTGGGTTGGGCGGCCAATGGCCAGACTTCGTCGGTCAGCCCGCTGACCCAGAGCGCATCAAACTCGAGACCAGCCGATTCGAGTACACCGAGTACCTGAATCGGCGCATCGGCGGTTTCGGGCTGGAACAGCGTGTCGTTGCAATGACGCCGCAGGCGCCCCAGCGCGCGGCCGGCCGACATGCGGGGCACGACGCGTTCGAGTTTGGCAAACTCCGCGAGCACTGCGTTGAACTTGGCCTGCGTCTGAAATTCGTCGGAAACCAGACTACGTTCGCCGGGAAATCCGACGACTTTCAGGCGCTCGGAAAAATTTCTTGCCCATTCGTGCGGCGAGCGTTCACCGCCAGGAGGTTGTCTGACCAGTCCCAGCAGATCTTCCAGTTGCTGGCGCAGTATCGGCGCGCCCTCGATCAGCGACACCAGTTTGCCTAATGTCAGTTTCGAAGGAGCTTGTCGGCGTAACCGTGCATCAAGCCGCGCGCGCACCGCCATCTCGCTCTGCGCACCGCCAAGAAAAGGCGAACGAATCAGTTTGCTTGCCTGATCGTAGGAAATTTCCTCGAGCGAGAGTTCGAGAATGGCCAGTGCGGCCCGTGCCAGCGGATAGTCGCCAAGCGGCGCACCGAGGGACAGATTGAATGGCGGCATGGCGGGATCCACACCTGGAAACTTGCCTGCCGGGTGCATCACTCGCGTAAATACCCGAGCCACTTCCTTGCGGCGTTGTCCCAGCTCGGGAATCACCACGCCGATGCGCTTCACGCCGGATTCAAGTCGTTGGCGCGACCAGGCCGCGACGGTATCGAGCTCCAGCCGCGCGTCCGCAAACAACAGGCGCCTGACCGTGCTTTGTTTCGCATCGGGAAGGCAGCGACGGATTTCAATCCCCTGCTTTTCGCAAGCAAGAAAAAAATCCCGTTTCTGCGGCATAACGAGATCAAACGCGTAGCTCACAAGAATTCTGGGTTTGCGCAGCGCAGGCTCTGACAGCAGGTAGGCAACAATGTCGGTCAGCCGGGCGGTGTCGGTATGGCCAGCGCCTTCACAGCGGCGCACATAGTCCTTTGTCCACTCGACGAAGGCGAGTGCATCTTCGTTGCCGGGAAACATTCCCAGCGCCCCCGCAATGCGCCAGTCGTGCGCCAATGACCAGGCCTTGCGCGCATCAGCCGCCGTCTGTGGCACCGCCAGCAACGAGTCTCCCCATCGGCTGGCGCGAATGGCAGCCTCCCACAGCTCATGTTCCTGTGCCGAGGTGAGCAACAGCGGGATACCTGCGGCAGCATCGGAGTAGAGCGCATCCTGATAGAGCCGCTCGACAAAAGCCGTCAGAGGAAGAATGTCGGCCGTTTCCCAGGCCGTGAGGCCGGCAGCGATCTGAGTCTGATCGAATTCGCGGGCGAGTTCCTGCGCCAGACGCCGATTGGGGGTAACAACCGTGATGCCGCAGGCATGTCCACCGGCGAGTTGCCCGAATAGCTCGGACTTGTGCAACAGAGGAAATTCGGCGCCGCTGGTCATGGCACCTGACTTATTTCAATTCCGAGGCTGGTGAAAAACGATTAGACCTTGACGCAAAGACGCAAAGAAAACTAATTCTGAAATATCCATAACGAGACATCTATTGGCGACCCGCAACTCAGTTCAGCTTAAAACCGCGTAACAGCAAGACTCTTCAATTTTGATTATCTTTGCGCCTTAAGGCGAAGCACTTACGGCCGAAGCTGTTGCGTCTTTGCGTCGAGTCTTTTGAATCGGGGAAAAAACCATTCAACCGCGATCCAGCAGCCGGGCTTTGTCCTTCTTGTCCTTCCAGTCATCCGCATCCGGCGGTGCGTCCTTTTTCTGGGTCAGGACGCTCCATGTCTTGCTCAACTCGGCATTCAGCGCAATAAAATTACGCTGATTCTCCGGCACATCGTCCTCGGCAAATATGGCCTCCACGGGGCATTCTGCGACACAAAGGGTGCAATCGATACATTCGTCCGGATCGATCACCAGCATGTTGGGCCCTTCGTGGAAACAATCCACGGGACACACGTCCACGCAATCGGTGTATTTGCACTTGATGCAGCTTTCCGTTACTACGTAAGTCATTTCCGTTCCTTGGTTGCCGGGCCGATGGTCCCGGACTGGTGGGTTGCGTAACGAGTCGCATGACGTTCAGCGATGAGGGTGCCAATCCAGCGGGAGCGGCATTCTAGCAAAAAGTGCGACCCCCGCCATCCTCTTGCCGTGGAGGGGAAACCAATATTTCCCGGCATTTCAAGGGTTTCTCGAATAACGCACACTTGCGGTGCAGCACGAAGCGCGCTTCCCATCCCGGTTCAATTTCGCTAGCATGGCCCCTAGTTCTCTTTAACCGCACGTTCGGGCGGCGAGCCTTCCACTGGAGTTTTCGATATTTCTCGAGGATATTCATAATGAATCCGCACATACATCACGTAACCGACTCGACATTCGAACCCGAAGTCCTGCAATCGCAGATACCGGTTTTGGTGGATTACTGGGCCGAGTGGTGCGGCCCCTGCAAAATGATTGGGCCGATCCTGGACGAAGTCGCTCAGGAATACCATGGCCGCCTGAAAATCGCCAAACTCAATATCGACGAAAACCAGGGCACCCCGCCGAAATACAATATTCGCGGCATTCCCACCCTGATGATTTTCAAAAACGGCAATATCGAAGCCACCAAGGTCGGCGCGGTATCCAAGTCCCAACTTACGGCATTTATTGACAGCAATATCTAAAGCCGCTAGGCTTTCTTCCGTGCTGGCTGGCAAACGATTCGATTAATCCGTTTGCGGCCGGTGGCGGGCAGGTCCCTTCCCGCTTCACTTCATCCCGAATTTCACTTTGTAACGACCCTGCAGGGCTCCCTCCTTATGCATTTGTCTGATCTTAAAAACCTCCACGTGACCGAGCTCGTCCAGATGGCAATCGCCAACGAGCTCGAAAACGCCAACCGGCTGCGCAAACAGGACCTGATCTTCGCGCTGTTGAAGAATCAGGCCAAACGAGGAGAAAGCATCTTCGGCGAGGGCACCCTGGAAGTACTGCCGGACGGCTTCGGTTTCCTTCGATCTCCGGACACTTCCTACCTGGCCGGGCCCGACGACATATACGTCAGCCCCTCGCAGATACGGCGATTCAATCTGCATACGGGGGACTCGATCGAAGGAGAAATCAGGACCCCCAAGGACGGCGAGCGCTATTTTGCGCTGGTCAAAGTTGACAAGGTCAACTCCGAGCCGCCCGAGAATGCCAAGCACAAAATCCTCTTCGAAAACCTGACCCCCCTTTTCCCGACCGAGCAGTTCAAGATGGAGCGGGACATCAAGTCCGAGGAAAATCTTACCGGACGTATCATCGATATCATCGCCCCGATCGGCAAAGGCCAGCGCGGCCTGCTCGTGGCCAGCCCGAAAAGCGGCAAAACCGTGATGCTGCAACACATCGCCCATTCCATCGCGGCGAATTTCCCCGATGCCTACCTGATCGTGCTGCTGATCGACGAGCGGCCCGAGGAAGTGACGGAAATGCAGCGCTCGGTTAAAGGCGAGGTGGTGTCTTCGACCTTCGACGAACCGGCTACCCGCCACGTACAAGTGGCGGAAATGGTGTTGGAAAAAGCCAAACGCCTGGTCGAGCACAAGAAGCATGTGGTTATCCTGCTGGATTCGATTACCCGGCTGGCGCGGGCGTACAACACGGTCGTCCCGGCATCGGGCAAGGTGCTGACCGGCGGCGTGGACGCCAATGCCTTGCAGCGCCCGAAACGCTTTTTCGGCGCCGCACGCAACATCGAAGAAGGCGGCAGCCTGACAATTATCGCCACTGCGCTGATCGACACCGGTTCGCGCATGGATGACGTGATCTACGAAGAATTCAAGGGCACGGGCAATATGGAAATCCACCTCGACCGCCGCATGGCCGAGAAGCGGATTTACCCCTCGATCAACGTCAACCGCTCCGGCACCCGCCGCGAGGAATTGCTGATCGAGAAGGACATCCTGCAGAAGATCTGGGTGCTGAGGAAACTTTTGTACCCGATGGACGAGCTGGAGGCCACCGAATTTTTTGTCGGCAAGCTGCGCGATACCAAGAACAACGCCGACTTCTTTGACTCGATGCGTAGGGGTTAACCGGCAGTATCGGGTACATTCGCGCCCTGCCCGCAAACGGGGGTTATATCGCCACCGGCCAATACATGCTGGGCGGAGAGGAGCTATTGGCTGTCGGGAGTGTGGTACCAATAGCGGTGTTCCCGTTCACCGTTCACCGTTCACCGTTCACCGTTCACCGTTCACCGTTCACCCCTCGCCCCTGACGCTTTTCAAGGCAAACTTGCCTTCTCCGCCCCGCTTGTGGATAATTCGCCCCCTCACAGGAGGCGCAAATACCGCCTCCGCCAGAAAGGAACCGAAATGAAAACCGAAATTCACCCGCAATACGCCGAAATTGCCGTTACCTGCAGTTGCGGCAACAGCTTCAAGACCCGCTCGACCCTTGGCAAACCCCTGCATGTGGAAGTCTGCTCGGCCTGCCATCCGTTTTATACCGGCAAGCAGAAAATCCTCGATACCGCCGGCCGGGTGGAGAAATTCCGCCAGAAGTACGCACGAGGCAAAGCAGCTCCGAAAGACGCGGCTGCCTGACCGCCTCCTCGGCACGACCCGAAAAAGGCAGCGTAAGCTGCCTTTTTGTTTGGCGCGGTTGGCCTGCGGCATAGAATACGCAGGCTTAGGAGCCTGTCGGACTCAGGTGTTCGCAAGCGAAACGATGGGAGAGCGAGGACTGATTTTGACGATTTCGACGCGCATATCGGGAATATGTAAGGAGAAAGCGGCGAAATATGGACCGCTCTTCCGCCGTTGCAGCGGAATCACCCCAAGTCCGACAGGCTCCTAGCCGAATCAGACGAAAAACATGCTTCGTCCCGCCCAATTTCTCCGCAACGAAACGCTGGCCGCGGCGATCACCGCCAATCCCGCGCGGCTTTCGTTGGTGCTGGTCCTCCTATGGCTGATTCCCGGCTTGGTAGGCCACGACCCCTGGAAAACCGAAGAAGCGCAAAACATTGCCATCGTGGCTCATCTGCTGCACAGCGGCGACTGGGTGCTGCCGATGCTGGCGGGCGAACCTTACCTTGCAACCCCGGTACTTGCCTATCTAAGCTCGGCTCTGACGGCAATGCTGTTCTCGCCGGTGCTTCCGCTTCACGATGGCGCCCGTATCGCCGGCGCGGTGTTCATGGCGCTGACTTTCTTCTTCACCGCCTTGGCCGGCAAGGAGTTGCTGGGCGGCAATAGGGGCTGGCTGGCGGCGTTGCTGCTGCTCGGATGTGTGGGAATGCTGGTTCGTGGTCATCAACCGCTCGCGGAAATCGCACAATTGAGCGGCTTCGCCCTGGGGCTGTATGCGTTAGTCTTGTCCGCAAGACGGCCCGCACTGGCAGGACTATGGCTTGGCCTTGGGCTGGGCACAGCCTTCTGCGCAACCGGTATGGTGGAACCGCTGATGTTCTGCCTGGTCATGCTGCTGCTTCCGGCCGCCTGCGCTCGCTGGCGTACACGCGGCTATCTTGTCACGCTGGCAATCGGCTTGGTGGTGGCGTCGCCGATCGCACTGGCTTGGCCCCTGGCGCTTTATGGGCGTTCGCCGGCGCTGTTTTCCCAGTGGTTCTGGGTCGAAAACATGGCTCGACTTCAAGGAATATTTGCCGGCGGCCTCTATGCAAGCCGATTCGCGCGGCTGGAAGTGCTGTCCTGGTTTGCCTGGCCTGCATGGCCCTTCGCTATGTGGGCACTTTGGTCGGAACGCCGTCGCGTGCCGGTAAAACCGGAGATTATTTTTCCGGCGCTGACATTTGTCGTGTTTTTGGTGTTCGTGATCGCGCTGGGCGAGAATTCCGACTTGCTCGGCCTGCCCCTTCTGCTGCCGCTTTCGCTGCTCGCCGCGGCATCGTTCGACAAGGTGGAACGCGGCGCGGGTAATGCGTTTTACTGGTTTGCGATCATGATTTTCACGTTTTTTGCGTTCGTCGCCTGGTTCTATTGGACGGCGGCGGATATCGGCGTACCCACCCGCCTGTGGAAACACTTGATGAAACTGCAGCCCGAATACAATAGTGAGGGCAGGTGGTTTCCCATCGGGTTTGCGGTCCTGGTCACCGGAGCCTGGCTTTTCCTGCTGTTTAACATCAAGCGTTGCGCGGAACGTCCCGCCATCGTGTGGGCGGCGGGTATCACGCTGATCTGGGCGCTGGTGGGCTCCCTTTTGATCCGCTATATCGACACCGGCAGGACATACCGTGGCGTTTTTGGCCAGCTTGCCAAAGCACTGCCGGACAAACACGGCTGCATCATCGGCCAGTCGCTGGGCGAGCCGCAGCGCGCTCTGCTCTATTATTTCGGCAAAGTCACGACCCTTCGCCACAACAGGCCGGGCAAGAAACCCGAATGCAATCTACTTATCGTCCAGGACGACTGGAAGCACCGGGATCGCGCGGACGACTCCTGGGATCTGTTGTGGGAAGGCAGGCGCCCGGGGGACAAGAAAGAGCGCTTTCGGCTCTATCAGAAGCGTTAAACATCTGCCCCCGGAATATCCTGCCATTGGCTTAACGATGTCTGATTCCCTGCAACGTTTTCTACTGGAAGACACACCCGTGCGCGGCGAGATCGCCCATCTGGACGCAACCTGGCGCGCCGTGCTCGCAAGGCGCAAGTACCCCGAAGCCCTGCAAACCTTGCTCGGCGAAATGATGGCGGCGGCCGCGTTGTTATCGGCAACGCTTAAATTCGAGGGCTCGCTGATTATGCAGATGCAGGGCAGTGGCCCGATTCAATTGCTCGTGGTGGAGGCAACCAGTGAACATACCTTGCGCGCCACGGCAAAATGGGAGGGTGACCTCAAGGCGGGCTCCGTCACACAATTGCTGGGCAGTGGTCGCTTTGTCATATCCATTGTTCCGGAGAGCAACAAGCAGACGTATCAAGGCGTAGTTGCCATTGAAGGCGATACCATCTCGCAAGTGCTGGAAAACTACATGGTGAGATCGGAACAAATCGAAACCCGCCTGTGGCTGGTTAGCGATTCAAGGCAGGCCGCCGGCATGTTGTTGCAGAAACTGCCGTCGGCGCCCAGCCAGGACGAGGATGCCTGGAATAGGGCCGTTACACTCGGGGAGACCCTCAAGCGCGAAGAGCTGCTCAAGCTTTCCTCGCGGGAAATAGTGCATCGTCTCTATCACGAAGAAGACGTTCGTTTGTTCGAAACCCGACCGGTAGCGTTTCGCTGCTCTTGCAGTCGCACCCGAGTAACGTCCATGCTGCGACTGCTGGGCCATGAGGAAGTGCGTTCGATCATCGCCGAGCGCAGCAGCGTCGAAGTCGACTGCGAATTCTGCGGTCGCCACTACTCTTTCGACGCGGTGGATGCCGAGCAGGTATTTACCGCCGAAGTGATAAACAGCGCCCCTCCCACCAAACAATGAAGCTTCGCAGGGGCGAGGGATGAGGAACGAGGGGCGAGGGGTGCCGGAAACTGCAAATGAGGTACGGATCGACAAATGGCTGTGGGCGGGCGCGCCGAACTCGTTAGCGACGCAGTCGCCCGGACTCGGCTCTTGTGAAATATGGGACTTGAGATGTCATCGGCCCTCCAAGGACAAATGACCAGTGAGGTGCCGAGCCTGCTTCGCGTTCCCGCAAACGGGCGTTCCGCTAACGGGTCCCGCTCGCGCGGGAAGGCGCGCGTATGGGCCGCCAGAGGTAGTGAAAATTGGTAACTGATAACGCAAGCAGAGTACGGATCGATAAATGGTTATGGGCGGCCCGCTTCTATAAGACGCGCTCGCTCGCCGCCCAGGCAGTCGAAGGAGGCAAAGCCCAGCTCAATGGCGAACGGGTGAAGCCTGCCAAAGTAGTCAAGGTGGGCGATCATCTGGACATCCGTAATGGACCTTTCACATGGACGATCACCGTGCAGGCCCTGAGCGAACGACGCGGTTCGGCCAGCGTGGCGGCCCTGCTGTACAGTGAGTCCGAGCAAAGCAAAAAAGAGCGTGAGGAGAAAGCCGCCTTGCTCAAGGCCGAACGCCAATCTTCGCCGGTCTATGGGCAGGGCCGGCCGACCAAAAAAGCACGGCGACAAATGATCCGCTTCCTTAATGACGAGAGTTGAGTGTTTTTCCGTGTAGCCTTGTTGTCGCCCTTGGCAATAATCGATTCTTATGGAGAGTAAAAATGCACAACGCACGTGAAGTGGTAGTGGTATCGGGAGTCCGCACCGCGGTAGGCGATTTCGGCGGGGCGCTGAAGGACTTTGCGCCGACGGAACTGGGCGCGCGTTGCGTGCGTGAAGCGCTGTTGCGGGCCAAGCTGGCGCCGGAGGAAGTTGGCCACGTGGTTTTTGGCAACGTGCTGCACACCGAGGCGAAGGACATGTATTTCGCGCGCGTATGCGCGATCCAGGGTGGCGTTCCCAAGGAAGTCCCGGCCCTGACGCTGAACCGGCTTTGCGGCAGCGGGTTGCAGGCGATTGTGTCAGCCGCCCAGATGGTTGCGTTGGGCGACGCAGACATTGCCGTCGCCGGCGGCGCGGAATCCATGAGCCGGGCGAATTACTGGCTGCCTTCGGCGCGCTGGGGATCGAAAATGGGCGATCAGAAGGTCACGGACTCTCTCGTTGGCGCGCTGTCAGATCCGTTCGACGCCCAGCACATGGGCATCACCGCGGAAAACGTGGCCGCGAAATACAGTCTGAGCCGCGAGTTGCAGGACGAATTTTCCGTGGAAAGCCATCGACGTGCCGCGCTGGCCATCCAGAACGGATACTTCCGCGAACAGATTCTACCGATCGAAATCAAGGACAAAAAAGCGACGGTATCGTTTGTCACCGACGAGCACGTCAGGACGGATGCCAGCATGGGAAATCTTGCCAAGCTCAAAGCCGTGTTCAAGAAGGATGGCACGGTTACCGCCGGCAATGCTTCCGGCATCAACGATGGCGCGGCTGCGGTCGTCCTCATGGAACGCAAACTTGCCGAGAAAAAAGGCCTGAAGCCGCTGGCACGCATCGTTGCCTACGGGCATGCCGGTGTCGAGCCCACGCTGATGGGCCTGGGGCCAATTCCTGCCGTGCAGAACGCCATGAAGAAGGCGGGCCTGAAGGTCGCGGACATGGAGGTCATCGAATCCAACGAGGCATTTGCCGCACAGGCCTGTGCAGTAGCAAGGGACCTGGGCTTCGATCCGAAGAAGACCAATCCCAACGGCGGCGCGGTGGCACTGGGTCACCCTGTTGGCGCCACCGGCTGCATCATTACCGTCAAGGCGCTGTACGAACTTCAACGCATTAAAGGCCGATACGCACTCGCCACCATGTGTATCGGGGGCGGACAGGGCATTGCGGCGATATACGAGCGGCTTTAAATGCGGTGAACGGTGATCGGTGAACAGTGAATGGCGAACGGTAAACGATGATGGGCCTGAAAGGTCTTACCGATTGCTGTTCACCGATTACCGATTACCGATCACCGATCACTGTTCACCGATTTTTACGCAAGCTTGCGATCTCGCCCAGGCCCAAATGAATAAACGCCAGCGCTGCGAAAACCGGCGCGACCAGGTTGACCAGCGGCACAAAATAAAGCGCGCCAGTTGCCAGACCAAGTAGAAACAGCCGGCCGCGCGCCTCTTGAAAGATTCGCTTCATCTCGATCGCATCGGCGTGTTCGGACAATGCGTCGTATCGGAACAGCCGTTGATTGAGGTAGGCGGACAACAAAAAGGGCAGCACGATGGCGGGCAGCCCCAATAGCCACAGTGGCAGGGTCGCGAGCCACAGCAGCAGAAAAATGCTCACGGCGGCAATGGCGTTCCATACGCCGCCCAGCACGGTGCCCCCGCGACGACGTTCCAGGCCTGGGAAATTTCGCGTTTCCACATGGCGCACCAGCACTGGCATGGCGAATAAGGCTGCAACCAACATGGCGGTGACCATGATCGCGGGGATTAACAACAGGATAACTGCGAGCGTTGCCATTCCGCTCGCCACTTTTGTCAGATCCCAGTCCGCGATCCAGGACCAGCTCGACATATCGAGGAGGGCGCTTTGAACGCCGGAAATCCAGGCTCCCCAGAATATCCACGCGAGCACGAACCAAAGAACGAGTGCAAGCACCATGGGTACCCAAAGCGTGACCAGAATAACCGGATGAAATAGCGACCCCAACGCCCCGCTCAAGGCTCGAATTACGGCTTGCAAAAGATGCCTCCTCAATTCCGTGTTTCTTATGATGCCCCAATCACGGATCACCGTGCTGGTCAGGCGCGCCACGCCCGCCAACCAGAGCGAATGGGGCGAACTGTTCGGCACGGTTCGGGTTAACCATTGAGTCCGATAGAATCTCCGAAACCAAACCGCCCGAATTTCCACACTCCGTCTACTCGCTCCTCAATCCCACCATGCGTCTGACTGAACGATCTGCCTGGAAAGCACTTCAAGCCTTTTCGCTCAAAGAGCGGGAGACCCGCATGTTCGACCTCTTTGCCGCCGATCCCGCCCGCGCCAAAAATTTCTCGGTCGAGGCATGCGGCCTGTTGTTCGATTATTCCAAGAATCCGATTTCAGCCGAAACCCTGCGCTGCCTCGTGGCCCTGGCCGAGGAATGCAGTGTTGCGGATCGGCGTGCCGCCATGTTCGCCGGCGAACGCATCAACTTGACGGAAAAACGCGCGGTTCTGCACACCGCCTTGCGTAATCGTGTGCCATCGCCGGTCATGCTGGATGGCAGGGATATCATGCCGGATGTTCGCGCCACGCTCGAACGGATGCGAGCATTTTCGACGCAGTTCAGGCTTGGCCAGGCACTCGGCGTCACCGGACGAAGCTTCACGGATGTGGTCAATATCGGCATCGGGGGATCGGACCTGGGTCCGCTGATGGTCACCTCGGCCCTGCGTGCCGACACTTCGCCATCACTTCAGGCTCAGTTTGTTTCCAACGTCGACGGCGCCCATCTCATCGCCACCCTGGCAGGACTGGACCCTGCGACGACGCTTGTCGTTGTCTCCTCGAAAACCTTCACGACCCAGGAAACGCTCGCTAATGCAAGCTCCGCCAGGGAGTGGCTGCTTACTGGATTGGCAGATTCCGCATCTTCCGAGGCGATCATACGTGCCCATTTTGCAGCGGTTTCCACCAATCTGGAGGCAACTTCCGCATTCGGCATAGCCCCCGAGCGGGTTTTCGGTTTCTGGGACTGGGTGGGGGGGCGCTACTCTTTGTGGTCGGCCATTGGCCTGCCGATCGCGCTGGCCATCGGGTTTGAAAAATTCGAACGACTGCTGACGGGAGCGCATGACATGGACCGCCATTTCCTCACGGCCCCGCCCGAGCGGAACATGCCGATTCTGGCCGCGCTGATCGGGGTGTGGCATATCAATTTTCTGAACCATCCCACCCATGTCGTACTTCCCTACGCCCAGGACTTGGCCTGGCTGCCTGCCTACCTGCAGCAACTCGACATGGAGAGCAATGGCAAGCGCGTGGACCGGGAGGGGCGCGAGATCGGTTACGCCAGTGGTCCGGTTATCTGGGGCGCGCCCGGCACCAACGGACAACACGCCTTTTTCCAGCATCTGCATCAAAGTACACAAGTCACCCCGGCCGATTTTATCGTCGCGGCAAACGGCAACCATGGACTGCCCGAGCAACATGACATGCTGCTCGCCAATTGCATCGCACAGACGGAAGCCCTGCTGCGCGGCAAGACCCTGGATGAAGCTCGCTCGGAACTTCGGTCGCGCGGGATGGCAAGTGTTGAGGTCGAAGCCCTGGCGCCCCACCGGGTATTCCCCGGCAACCGCCCCAGCAACACCATCGTTTTACCGCGTCTCGACCCTTACTCTATCGGCGCCCTGATCGCTTTCTATGAACACAAGGTGTTCGTCCAGGGCACCCTCTGGAACATCAACTCCTTCGACCAATGGGGTGTCGAACTCGGCAAACAACTCGCCTCGACGGTATTAAACGACTTGCAGGCCGGCAAGCCCGGCCCGGGACACGACGCCTCGACGGCAGCTTTGATCAACTACGTGCTGAAATGCCGGATTTAGGATTGAGGATTGGGAATTCAGGATCGGGGAGCGAGAGGGATGTCTCCAGCGTTCTTTCGCCTCACGCCTCACAGCTTTATAAAATGTTCCCTGTAATACTTCAGCTCCTCGATCGACTCGTAAATATCGGCGAGGGCAGTGTGTTTGCCATGTTTGGCAAAACCGCCCATGATTGCCGGCTTCCAGCGCTTGGCCAGTTCCTTGAGAGTGGACACGTCGAGATTCCGGTAGTGGAAAAACGCCTCCAGCTTCGGAATGTGGCGGGCCAGAAAGCGCCGGTCCTGGCAGATCGAATTGCCGCACATCGGCGAGATTTTCTCCGGCACATGCTGGGCCAGGAAGGCAATCAATTCCGCACCCGCCTGCGCTTCGTCCAGTGTTGATGCCTTGGACTTATCGATCAGACCGGTTTTTTTGTGCATGGATTTGTTCCATGAGTCCATGCGCTCAAACACGGAATCGAACTGATGCACAATCTTGACGGGCCCTTCGGCCACCGTGTTGAGTTGGGAATCGGTGATGACGATCGCCACCTCCAAAACACGGTCATTGTCCGGATCGAGCCCGCTCATTTCCATGTCGATCCAGATCAGATTGCCGGGATCCTGTGCCATAATTCGTAACGACTTCCAGTGAATTTTCCGGCGCGTATTCTGTCACAGGTTTCCATACATCCGGTATCCATCTTCAACTCATGACAACATTTTCCGTGCTTTTCCTTGCTGCACTGCTGCTGGCCACCGGCACGCGGATATGGCTGGCGCGCCGCCATGTGCGTCACATCCAATCCCACCGAAATCGCGTGCCCGATTCCTTCGCCACCGATATCGGCCTGGATGCGCACCAGAAAGCCGCCGATTACAGTAGCGCCAAAACCGGACTGAACATGGCCGGTGTGGTGTTCGATGCGGCGGTGCTCCTGGCGCTGACATTCGGCGGCGGCCTGCAAGTCGTAGACAATCTTGCCGCCTCGTTTATTGCCGAGGGCATCGGCCGGGGTGTGCTGTTTGTTGCCATTCTGACGGCGATCCTTTCCGTTATCGGACTGCCGTTCGACCTTTACCGAACTTTTGTCATCGAAGAACGTTTCGGCTTCAACAAAATGTCCCTGGGGATGTTTTTTGGCGACCTCGCCAAACAAACAGCCCTTGGCCTCGTATTGGGCCTGCCACTGCTGTTCGCCGTGTTATGGCTGATGGCCGGCATGGGCGAGCTGTGGTGGCTTTACGTCTGGTTGGTGGCGATGGTATTCATGGTGTTCATGCAATTTATCGCGCCCACAGTCATCGCACCGCTGTTCAACAAATTCACGCCGATGCAAGAAGGTGAAACCAAGCAGCGTATCGAAGCTCTGCTCCGGCGCTGCGGCTTCACTTCCAAGGGCCTTTTTGTCATGGACGGCAGCAAACGCAGCAGCCATGGCAATGCGTATTTCACGGGTTTTGGCGATTCCAAACGCATTGTTTTTTTCGACACCTTGCTCTCCCGTCTCAACATCGCCGAAATCGAGGCCGTACTCGCCCACGAACTCGGTCACTTCCGCATGCGGCATGTGATCAAACGGCTGGCACTGGTAGCGGTATTTTCGCTGGCGTTCTTATACGTTCTCGGCCTGCTCAAGAACCAGGCATGGTTCTATGAAGGTTTGCACGTCGTCTCTCCCGCCACCGATGCCATGGCGCTGACCCTGTTCTTCATGGTGGTGCCGGTGTTTACCTTCCTCGCACAACCTCTGCTGGCGATGTACTCGCGCAAACACGAATTCGAAGCCGACCAGTACGCCGCAAAATTCGCCCCGGCGCGCGATCTGGTGCATGCCCTGGTCAAGCTCTACAAGGACAACGCCTCGACACTTACCCCCGACCCGCTGCACTCGGCCTTCTACGATTCCCACCCGCCTGCCTCGATCCGCATCGCGCGGCTCGAACAAATGGCAAAGAGCTAAATCCGAAAGCGTTAACACGAATGACACGAATACCCTCGCGATAGCCTGGAGTACCCTTTCAGGTAATCACGAAGGTACACGAAGGCAAATCAAAAAATGGGTCGGACCAATCATGAGTAAATTTCGGTTCGATTGCATTCAGTAAATCCGAGGAATATGCCGCCGGCAACCTAAACAAGCTAGTAACCTTATTTTCGCGTCGACGCCGTCTATTCGTTTTCCTTCGTGTGCCTTGGTGTTTACCTTGGTGTCCTTCGCGTTGAATGAGTTTTGCCTTTGGCCATGGATCGGCACTCAAGAAATGGCTAACGGTCAGCCGTCGGGCCTTTTGTCTTCAGGATGATTTCATCGTTCTTGTAGCGCACCTGAAACACCCCCACGGAGTTGCCACCGGAGGCTTTGCGCCCTTGAGAAGTCACCCATAGCTGGGTGCCATCGGGGCTAAGATCTAGGCCCACGGGATACGAATCGACCGGGATGCGAGCGACAATTCCCAGGTCGCTGGTGCGGAATGCGACGATTTCGCTGGTTTGATTAACGGCAGCAAACAAATACTCGTCACCGGGTGCAATCTTGATGGATCGCACACTCAGGCCCGCGAACCCCGAGATCGCGTCGAGCGACTGGGCATCAATTTTCACTCTCTTGCCGTTGGCCTTCAAGGCACTCTCGATCACGCTTGCCACGGAAACCTTCCAGATAAAACCGGTGGCATTGCAGCTTAAGTAGAGATATTCCCCCTTGGAGTCGATTTTCAAGTCGCGAGGGCCCGGTGCAAACCCGTCGATCGTTCCCAGATATTGTCTTGGCCGCGCGCGCAGGTCGAACACCGCAATTCCCCCTTTGCGCATCCTGCTTACAAATAGAAAACGGCCATCCCGGGAAAAGCCAAGCCCGCGAATACAAAACCCGCAGTCGTGATCGCGGTCGCCGGTCATTTGGGCGGCGGGCACTCTCGCTTCCACGGTGAGAAGTTCGACTTCCTTGAAGGCGAAGACATCGTCCGCGGAAATATCGTACAGCCCGACGGTATTGTCTCCCCAGTGCGCAACCGCCAACCAGTTTCCATCCGGGGATGCCAGCACATTCTTCGCGATCGGTCCGGTGGAGATGACTCGTGCCACCTTCATAACCTTGGTATCGATGATGGCCATGGCCGAGGGATAGTGACTCATTTCATCGTAAGAGCGACGGTAATACGGCGCCCAGTAAAAACGCCCGCCGTGACTGAACTCCCCCTCGACGGGTTTGCCGACAAACACATTGGGCTGGTCATTGTCGGCGGGAAATTTGTAATCGAATGGCGGCTTGGGGCTGAATAACGCCGCGTCGCCCGCCGCGAAACGATGTGAGATGCTGGCTTTTTTGCTGGTGCCGGTGCCGTCAAAGACCACCGTTTTTGCGCCTTCCAGCGAATTGACGAACACCAGCGTGCCATCAGGATTGAAGTTGACCGACTTTGGCGAATCGATGTCGGAATCGAAGCGGTCCAGCGGGTGGGTAACCGCGCGGTTGTAACTTTGCCAGCGGCCCACGAAGGTCATCTGAACCGGCGCCTCGGCAGGCTCGGAGACACTCAGAAGTTCGATATTGCGCTTGAGTTCCCCGGTAAGGATTTTCTTTTCTATGGCGGCGAGATTTTGCCTGGCCGAAGGCAGGAACTGCGGAATCTGCGGGTGATCCGGGGCAAGTTGAAGTGCGTGCTCCCAGGACTTGATCACCTCGCCCCACTCGCCCAGTTTCCAGTACGACCAGCCTATTTCATACCGGCACTCCGCACAGTCCGGATCGAGCGATATGCAAGTCTGGTATGCCTTGACGGCATCCTCTGAATTGCCGTCCTTCTGCAGCTCCAGTCCCTCAGTCAGTTGACTGCTCGCCTCGGGAAGCTTGCAGGAACGCGTGTCCTCATCCGCTCCGGCGGGCGACATCGCAGCCAAAATGCACAGTGCGAAGGCAGTTCGAACAGGCCACCACTTGAATTCAGACACTACCTTTTCCCGCCACATTCGACCTCGGTGGATTTCAGCCATTCGCTCCATTTTTCCGTGAATTTGGTCTCGTTGAGCGTTACAACAGCGGCCAGATCGTTTACCTGCCGCTCCGACCGCAGCATGGGCTCAGCGCATTTCAAAGAGGAATTTCGCGAGCGCATGGCCTTTTTGCATCGATCCCGCAAATAATCCTGAATGACGCGGGCCTTGGCCAGGCTATCTCTGGATTTGCAAAGCAGGCCGCTGTCATGTCGCACGTCCTGTCGATACTCGGCGGCGGTTGTCGAATTGCGTTCAAGCGCCGACGCGAATACTCTTTCCCACGCGGGCGCCGAATACGACACATTTGGCTGCGTCGCAAAGTATTCCTGAAAGTATTTCTCCGGCATCAGCGTTTCCGGGCATCGATAACGGCGCTCCAGCTCCAGCGTCCATTCATGCATTTTCCCTGCCAGCTCGGCGGAACCTTGCGTCGATTCGGGGGAGCCAAATCCGGGCGACTGCGGAAACACAGCAGGCGCTTCTCGTTTGAGCGCATTGAGCAGGACTTCAAAATGGTCGGCCTGCGGCAGGAAAACCTCTCGATCCAAGAGCCTTGCAAGAATTTCGTCGTCGGGTATACGCGACGCATAAATGCGGAACTGACTGTATTCGGCCGAAAGTTGCTGGGCCGTCCGACACAGCCTCAGTTCCAGAGCGTCCTGCTGAAGACGCGAATACGAGGCCCAACCGCTTGCCACGACCGCGCAAACCAATGCCGCCATGCCGATCAGAATCCAGTGCCGTTTCATGCCTCTACAGAATCATGTCGATTCGTAATCCTAACAGTACGCAGCCACATCAAGCGCCGTTTGTGAACGAAACGAGCCGAATTCTGATTACCCCATTGGACAACATCCCATTCCGAACAGGGTAAATCGTAGGCCCGGAGAGTGGTGTCCGGAACCGGGAATTCAGCGCGAACGCGGGATCTTTGGCATCATGCACGGTCATCTTCGTTTCGGACGATTCGCGCTACCCATGAGGACTTGTTGAGCAAGCTTGCCCCCCTGCACCACGGCCTGGTAATCGGCAGCTATGGCCGGAATTATGAAATCGAGCTCGCCGGCTCCGAAATCCTGACCTGTCTGCCACGCGGCAAGCGCAGCACGCTGGCCTGTGGAGATCGCGTCGAAGTCATGCGTACTTCGGCGGATCAAGGCGTGGTCGAAGCGGTTGATCCGCGCTCGACCCTGCTCTACCGCTCCGACCAGTTTCGCCAGAAACTGGTCGCCGCCAACGTCACCCAAATCGTCGTGGTTTTGGCGGTCATGCCAAGTTTTTACGAAGAGTTGCTCAATCGCTGTACGGCCGCCGCCGAACATCAACGGATTGCCCTGTTGATCGTGCTCAACAAGATCGATCTGGAAGCACAAAGCGTCGCAGCCATTGAGCGCCTGGGCCTGTACTCCCGATTGGGCTATCGAGTCCTGCCAATGTCGGCCAAGCGCGATGTGTCGCCGCTGCTGCCCTTGCTGCGTGGTCAATTGAGCGTACTGGTTGGGCAGTCGGGCATGGGCAAGTCCACTCTGGTCAATGCTTTGATACCGGGCACCAAGGCGCTCACCGCCGATCTGTCCACCGCTCTCGATTCCGGCCGTCACACCACCACCCACGCCCGGCTCTACCATCTGGACGCCGAATCTGCGCTGATCGATTCGCCGGGAATGCAGGAGTTCGGGTTGCATCATCTCAACGCCACCGACGTGGCGGATGCCTTCCTGGAGTTGCGTCAACTGACAGGGCAGTGCCGCTTCAACGATTGCCGTCATCTGGTCGAGCCGGGCTGTGCGGTTATGGCAGCCGTTGAACACGGCGCAATCGATCCAAGCCGTTTGGACGCCTACCGAAAAATCATCCGCGAGAATGAGGCCGGAAAACGTTACTGATATGCGGCCCTCGCGGTACAGAGACACGCTGCCTGCGCGCGATTTGGGCGCGCGTCGATGTGCTTCGCGCAGGGGTGGACGCATGATCCCGCGACCGGAGCGCACCGACCGATTCATCGGCGCGCATGCCGCGTCGATTCTCAACGCCGTATGAGCATTTCCTTGCCTGCCGGCCGCAATCAAACCCGATTGGCAGTCTTTAGCTTGTTGGTCGCCGGTCTGCTCTGGGGATTGACCTGGATGCCGCTCAAGTTTTTCGGCACGCAGGGCTTGAATGGCCCCCTGCTCGCGCTGGCGAGCTACGGCCCTATCGGTCTACTGGCCGTGCCTTGGCTCATCTGGCGACGACAAGCTTGGTGGCAAGAGCGCGGGTTGGTGACGTTATTCGCACTCACAGGCGGGGCGGCCAATATCTGCTTCGTCAGCGCGCTGATGAACGGCGAAGTGGTGCGGGTGATGCTGCTGTTCTACCTCGCGCCAGTGTGGGGCGTGCTGGGCGGGCGCTTGTTTCTCTCCGAGCCACTGACCAAACTGCGTATTACCGGTGTCCTGCTTGCCGTGACGGGTGCCTTGTTGTTGCTTGGTGGTCCGGCGCTTTACGCAACCCCGCCCGGACTGGTCGATCTGCTTGCCCTGGCCGCCGGATTTTTTTATGCGTTGCAGAATATCGCCACCCGCGCCGCGCATGCCACCTCTCTTGATGCCAAGACCCTGTTTATCTTCGTGGGCTGTGGTGCGTTATCCGCCATCGTCGTGGGCTTCAACGGCCAGTCGCTGCCGCCTATATCTTCTACCCTGGCGATTCAGTTGTTGGGATTCTCCGGCCTGTGGATGCTGGCGGCCATGCTGTTCACTGCCTGGGGCGTTACCCGTCTGGAAGCCGGGCGCGCCGCTGTGCTCCTGGTATTCGAACTCGTCGCCGCCGCGCTCTCGGCCATGTGGATTGCCGGTGAACGCCTCGACGGTATCGAATGGGTGGGTGCGGCGCTGATTACCGGGGCTGCTCTGCTTGAAGCGCGCAGCCCAGATGGATGACTTGCTTTCCCTCGTGTCCTTCGTGAAAACCTTCGAGCCCTTCGTGTTAACGCGGTTTTCCACTTTGTAATGGCTAATCCGGGTTGAAGTTCCTAAATACCTTACGGCAATAAATTACCCGCCGAGCCATCGGGCCACAGTGGCCAGAAAAATGATCAGCATCCACATGACCAGCGCGCGCCAGATCATGGCTGCCGCACTGATCATGGTATTGGCGTCGGCTTCGCCGCCCAACCCCAATTCGGGCCGGAAGTTCACCTTGCCGCCATGATTCAGCGTTTCGCCCAGCCGCACGCCGAGCGCACCCGCGCCGCTGGCCAGCACAACACCCTGCTCGGGACGCATCCAGGCTGCCGCCTGCGAACGCCAACAATGCATTGCGTCCTCGAAATTTCCCGCCACCGCGAAACTAAGAGCAGTCAGACGCACCGGGATCCAATCGATCCAACGGAATGCCCGCGAAGCGAACAATCCGAATGCGCCATATTCTTCCTGCGCACGCGAACCCCATTTCTGGTCGAGAATCGCCGCCAGCCGGTACAACACCGCGCCGCTCGGGCCGGGGAGAATCAGAAACCAGAACATCACGCCGAACACTTGGCGGTGGGCACCGATCAATCCCTCTTCGGTGGCCACTTTGGCTATTTCATTGTCGTTGAATTGGGCGGCCGACTCGCCGTACCAACCGGACAGTGCCGCGCGCGCGCGCTCCAGATCGCCAACCCGCAACGCCTCGGAAATTTCGGTAAACGCATGACTGAACTGCCGAAACCCGAGCGTCAGATACAACACCCCCACATTCCACGCCCAGCCGAGCACGACATTGATGTCGCTTAGGAACCAATACATCAGCCCCGCGCCCAGGACCCACGGCAAGACACCGAGCCACCAGGCAATCGTGCCCTGGTTTTTTTCGCCGGTGTTGTAATGCAATCCGAGCGTATGCACGTAACGCGTATACCAGAGAAATACCGCATTGCGCGGATTCAGTGGCCGCAGTTGCTCGATCAACAACGTAACGAGAAGAGAGAGAAATGACATGGAGGAATGTTTCGAAAACTGGCAGACATTCTACCGGAGGCCGCAGCCTCGGGGGAACGGGCGCCCGGATTGCCTCATACGCCCGCAGCACGTCGTAGCCGGACCGGAAATTTCTCCCCTTGTGACGCATTTCGAAAATCCCGACAAATCGACATTGGCACCAATGCTGTTCGCGTTATTGCATATACTGTGCGCCCACTTCATCACCTAATATCCAGGAGCAACCCATGGCACTTTCGATGTATCAGGCCTCTGTCCCCGTATTTATCAAGACCCTCGGCAATCTTTCCGGTATTCTCGACAAAGCTGCGGCCTATGCGCAGGCGAAGAAGGTCGATCATTCCGTGCTGCTCGGGCTACGCCTTTACCCCGACATGCTGGCGATGGTGCGTCAGGTGCAGATCGCCTGCGATTTCGCCAAGGGCGCGACTTGCCGTCTCGCCGGACAGGAAGTTCCGGCTTGGGAGGACAGCGAAAAAACCCTCGACGATCTCAAGGCCAGGATTGCCAAGACACTTGATTTCATCAAGGGCTTCAAGCCCGAGCAAATCGACGGCTCGGAAAATCGGGATATCAACGTGAAAGTGGCCGGCAATCCGGTCACGTACAAAGGCCAGCCCTACCTTCTGCATAGCGTGATGCCCAACTTCTTTTTCCACACCACAACAGCCTATGCCCTTCTGCGCCATAGCGGCGTGGAAATCGGCAAGCGGGATTTCATCGGACAGGTATAGCCGGCAGATTCATCCTGAAAAAAGCAGTTGAACCACAGAGCAGAACAATAGATCAATCAGTAAATCCCGTAGGATGGGTTGAGCTTGACGATACCCATCAAAGGTAACCTTGCAGCATGGGTATCGCTGCGCTCAACCCATCCTACCCAACCTTTGTAAAAATAGAATATACAAGACACGGAGAAGAGCAATATATCTTCGTGCCAGCAGTGTTCACCTTTTTGGCGAGTGTGCGGATGGACTCAACAATTTCTTCCCTGTGCCTCTGTGCCTCTGTGCCTCTGTGGTACGGTTTTTAGGTTAATCCGGGCGCGATAGCCTTAACCGAATCGGCTGCGCGCCAACGCGGCACCGGCGCCCAGGGCGCCGAGTTTGGCCGCTGCAATTTCGCGGCTCATCGGCGCCATTCCACAATTGGTGCAGGGATGCAGTCGCTCCTTGGGTACGTATTTCATCGCCTCGGCAATCACGCCCACCACTTCCTCGGGTGTTTCCACCTTGTCGCTGGCCACGTCGATCACGCCGAGCATCACGTCCTTGCCGGCCAGCAGCTTGAGCAGGCTCATTGGCACGCGCGCGTGAATGCACTCCACCGAAATCTGGTCCAGGCGGCTTTTCGCCAGCGCCGGGAAAATTTCCTCGTATTGCCGCCATTCGTCGCCCAGGGAGTTTTTCCAGTCCACGTTGGCCTTGATGCCATAGCCGTAACAGATGTGCACCGCCGTCTGGCAACGCAGACCTTCGATCGCGCGGTGTAACGCCTCGATGCCCCAGCGCTTCACATCGTCCATATAAACATTGAAGGCCGGTTCGTCGAACTGAATCACGTCCACTCCCTGCGCTTCAAGCGCACGAGCCTCCTGATTCAGCAGCTCGGCAAAGGCCATGGCCATCTTCACCTTGTCGCCGTAATACGCGTCGGCGATGGTATCGACAATGGTCATGGGGCCTGGCAGGGTAAATTTCAGCTTGTGGGTCGTATGCGCGCGGGCTGCACCTGCCTCCATTTCGTGAACCCGCCCACGCAGCCGCAGTTTGGAGGCAACCGTCGGCACCATGGCATCGTAGCGGTTGTTGCGGATGCCCATCTTGACCTTGTGTTCGAAATCGATGCCTTCCACCGCTTCGAGGAAACCATGCACAAAGTGCTGGCGCGCCTGTTCCCCGTCGCCGACGGTATCGATACCGGATTCCTCCTGCGCCTTGAGCCAGAGCAGGGTTGCGTCGCGTTTCCCTTCAACTAGCGCGTCTCCGGCCAGTTTCCATTGTGGCCAGAGCTTGCCCGGCTCGGCGAGCCAGGACGGTTTCGGCAAACTACCGGCGATTGCGGTCTCAAACATGAGGGTGTTGTTGCCAATTGAGTATCGGAGATCACATCATATTCCGGGTTGCGTCCCGGCGGGAAATCCCATCGGATTTTGCAACTGGGAGCATGATCGGCGAGAATCCGGACTGCGCGGCCAATTGCCCGCAGCGAGGCAGTCCGCGCCGACGCTTCATTTCATTGAAGGGCGAGTCAAAAGCCTGGGAGTAGCATGCAAACACTCTTAAGAATATCGCGCGCGATCGACGCGCTCAACGCAAAGCTTGGCCGGGCACTGATCTGGCTGGTATTGGCCATGACGCTGGTGAGTTCGGGCAATGCCGCCTTTCGATACATGTTCAATCTGAGCTCGAATGCCTGGCTCGAAATGCAGTGGTATCTGTTTGCCGCGGTATTCCTGGTCGGCGCAGGCTACACTTTGCTCAACAATGAGCACATCCGAATCGATGTGGTGTCCTCGCATCTTTCGCGCCGTACCCAGCTCTGGATCGACATTTTCGGCACCCTGTTCTTCCTGCTGCCGATGTCGGTTTTTATCATGTGGCTATCCTGGCCGGGATTTACGAATGCCTGGACCAGTCAGGAAATCTCCAGTAACGCCGGCGGCCTGATTCGCTGGC
>CAMDKM010000024.1 GCA_945900965.1 Bordetella parapertussis
AACAGTATTGGGTCCTGAGATCATATCCAGCCATAACAACGAGATTGCCGACGTGAACGTCAGGCAACCGGATCCAAGCATGGACACACTTGTCTCACCGACCGTATCTCGTCACTCTGACCGGAGAATTTCATGAAATCATCCGCACGTTTGGCCCTGATTGCCTTGGTTGTGATTGTGATAGCCATTTTGCTGTGGCTATGGTTAAAGGGCGATCCAAAGCCAGAGGCCGTCGTTGCTCCCGCAGCTGTTGCCGATATACCACCACCCAAGCCTGAGGCGCCGTTGATCGCCCCGGTTTTTTTTGGCTACAACAGCTCGCAAGTGTTGCCAGAAGAGACCAAAATACTCGATGACTCGATCGAGAAAATCAAGGGCATGGCCTACGAGCGCTTGGACCTGGTGGGCCACGCTGACCGAATTGGGACGGAACCCTTCAACGATGAACTCTCGCGGGAGCGTGCCAAATCGGTACGGGACTACCTGGTGGGCAAATCGCTGGACGCAGGGCGCATTCGCATCAGTGCAATGGGGGAAACCACGCCGGTGACCGGAGAAGCATGTAAAAACCTGATTCCGGAGCGCCGCGACAACCAGAAACTTGTCGAATGCCTGGCCCGCGATCGGCGCGTGGAGATTAAGTTCGTAGCCCTGCCGTAAGCTTATGGAGTGAGTTAGTGAAAGCCATCGATCCCCATCTCGCCTTACCCGCCCAGCAGGTCAGTATTGACGTGTTGTTGGAGAAGTACGCCAAGACCGGCGAGAAAACGATCGGCGACGTTCGCGCCCGGGTAGCGCGCGCGTTAGCGGCCGTGGAGAAGGAGCCATCGAGGTGGGAGTTGATATTTCTCGAGGCACTGGAGTCCGGGTTTATTCCCGGTGGACGCATTAATTCCGCGGCTGGCACGCAACTGGCGGCTACGTTGATCAATTGTTTTGTCCAGCCGGTCGGCGATTCGGTGTCCGAGACGGTGGATGGCAAGCCCGGAATTTATGTCGCCTTGATGGAAGCGGCGGAAACCATGCGCCGTGGCGGTGGGGTCGGATATGACTTTTCCTCGATTCGGCCGCATGGCGCACGGGTGCGAGGTACTCAGAGCAGCGCCAGCGGGCCAGTGTCGTACATGCGAGTGTTCGACCAGAGTTGCGAGACCGTGGAATCCGCCGGTTCCCGGCGTGGGGCGCAAATGGGTATTTTGCGATGCGACCATCCGGATATCGAAAGATTCATCCATGCCAAGGACGCAGGCGAGTTAAGCAACTTTAACATCAGCGTGGCGGTGACCGATGCGTTCATGTGCGCTGTAGAGTCCGATGGCGAATGGGAATTGGTGCATAAGGTGATGCCGGCGGAAGAAGAAAAAAACCGGCGGCGCGCCGATGGAATGTGGGTGTATCGAACCGTCAAGGCACGCGATCTGTGGAAACAAGTCATGGATTCGACGTACGACCACGCCGAGCCGGGCGTGATTTTCATCGACCGCGTGAATGCGGACGACAATCTGTCTTATTGCGAAAACGTCGAGGCGACCAATCCTTGCGGTGAGCAACCTCTCCCGGCCTACGGCTGCTGCTGCCTCGGCAGTATCAATTTGGCACCGTTCGTGACGCACGCTTTTACGCCGCAGGCAAGCTTCGATTTCGAGGCTTTTGCCAAAGTCACGAAAGTGGCAGTGCGAATGCTGGACAACGTGCTGGATGCAACGGTCTGGCCATTGCCTCAGCAGGCCAAAGAAGCGCGCGAGAAGCGCCGCATCGGGCTGGGTTTTACCGGCCTGGGGGATGCGCTGATCATGCTTGGCCTGCGCTACGACACGCAACCCGCACGCGACATGGCGGCCAAGATCACGCAGGCGATGCGCGATGAATCTTATGCGGGGTCGGTCGAGCTGGCAAAAGAAAAGGGTGCCTTCCCGTTGTTCGACGCGGATAAATATCTCGCCGCGCCGCGTTTCGCCTCACGCCTGCCCGAGGTCCTGAAACAATCGATCCGCGAGCATGGCCTGCGCAATTCGCATCTGTTATCGATCGCGCCCACCGGCACCATATCGCTGGCTTTTGCCGACAACGCGGCCAACGGAATCGAGCCGCCATATTCCTGGACCTACCAGCGCAAGAAGCGCGAAGCGGATGGGTCCAACAAGGTCTATGACGTGGAGGATCATGCCTGGCGCCTCTACCGCCATCTGGGCGGCAAGACCGACAAGCTCCCGCCACAGTTCGTGACCGCGCTGGAAATTTCCGCGCTGGATCACATGCGCATGGTGGCGGCGGTGGCGCCGTTCGTCGATTCGGCGATCAGCAAGACAGTGAATGTGCCGGAAGATTATCCCTACGAGCAGTTCAAGGATCTTTATTTCGAGGCATGGGAGTCCGGATTGAAGGGCATCGCCACCTACCGTCCGAACAAGGTGATGGGAAGCGTATTGTCGGTCACCCAACATGACGAAACGCCAAACGACCTCGATACGTCGGATGCCGACCGGCGCATTCGGCTCGAAGCAGCGCCCGCACCCGCGTTATCCAGCCTGCGTTGGCCAGGCCGGCCGAAACTCACTGCCGGCAATCCCTCCTGGACGTACATGGTCGAAGCACCGGCCGGTCAGTTTGCAATTTTTGTGGGGCACGTGGATAGCGCCGATCCACATGCCTTCGAAGTGTGGGTCAACGGCGCCGAGCAGCCGCGCGGACTGGGTGCAGTGGCCAAGACACTGTCGATGGATATGCGTGCTCAAGACAAAGCCTGGCTTAGCACCAAACTTGGAATTCTGTCGCGCACGCCCGGCGACGACGGTTTCGACTGTGCTCTTCCGCCTGACGGCAAAGTCGTGCATGTTCCCAGTGTGGTGGCGGCATTCGCCCGCATCGTCGCCTGGCGGGTTGAGCAGCTTGGCGCATTGGCGGCGCGCGACCAACGTTCGCCGGTGCTCGATGCGCTGTTCGCAAAAAAAGAACCCAAGACCGGTACGGACGGCACGATGTCCTGGTCGGTCGATGTGCTGAACGCCAATTCCGGAGACGACTTCGTACTCATGTTGAAGGAACTGGTGCTGCCTTCGGGGCAGCGCAGACCTTACTCGGTGTGGATGGCAGGCAGTTACCCCCGCGCGCTCGACGGTCTGTGCAAACTGCTTTCGCTCGACATGCGTGTCATCGACCCGGCCTGGATCGGCATGAAACTCAGAAAGCTGTTGAGCTACGCTGAGCCGCTGGGCGATTTCATGGCGCGCGTGCCCGGCGAAAATCGCCAGCAAATCTGGCCGAGCACCGTGGCCTACGTCGCGCGACTCATCATCCACCGCTATGCGATGCTGGGTGTGCTGGACGAGCGCGGTTTTCCAATCAACGAAATGGGCGTGCTGGAAATCCCCGAAGCCGCGCGCGAACGCGAAGAGCTGCGTTTGCTTCCTGGCAGGCGTTGCGGCGAATGCGGCAATACCTCAGTGATCAAGAAAGACGGCTGCGAATTTTGTACCGCTTGCGGGGCGATTGGGGCGTGCGGCTGAGGTGTGAGGTACAAGGCGCGAGGGGAGCGCTCTTCACTCGTCCCCTGTCACCCGTAACTCGTCACTGATCTTCAGCCCTTCACCATTTTCCGTTAACCGATCACCGTTAACCGGTCCCCTGAAATATCACGAGACATCACGCCATTTCCCCTGTATAGTGCGCGGCTGGGATTTTGGTGGCGCGTCAATCGGTCCGCGCTTCAGCCCATTCGTGGTCGGTTCTCTTCCCCGAAAAAATTAAACTCTGTTCGATTCTGCCTGAACCGGTTCGGGATGCCTCTTTGGCTTCCGCAGGCTGTTTCAGGAGATTTCCATTAGCAATTCATTTGAAGCGCTCGGCCTTCGTGCCGAGCTTGTCCGTGCTGTTGCCGACGAAGGCTACACGCAACCCACACCTGTTCAGGCGCAAGCTATTCCAGTCATTCTCGAAGGTCGCGATGTACTGGCCGGCGCGCAAACGGGTACCGGCAAGACGGCAGGTTTTGCCCTGCCCTTGCTGCAATTGTTGTCCGAGGAGCCGGTGGGCCCTCAGCGGCGCTTGCGCGCACTGATCATCACCCCGACTCGCGAGCTCGCCGCTCAGATCGAGGACGCGATTCGCACCTACGGCCGCCATCTCAAGATCAAATCCACCACCGTGTTTGGCGGTGTGAGCATGAATCTGCAGATTCGCGCCCTGCGTCAAGGAGTGGATATTCTGGTGGCCACACCCGGGCGCTTGCTCGACCATTTGCAGCAGCGCACAGTCAATCTTTCCAACGTCGAATTTCTGGTGCTGGATGAGGCGGATCGCATGCTCGATATGGGCTTTATTCGGGACATTCGCCGCATCCTCACGATGATTCCCGAAAAGCGTCAGAACCTGTTCTTCTCCGCAACGTTCTCGCAGGAGATCCGTGGTCTGGCCGATTCTTTCCTGCGTTCGCCCGTGGAAGTGGCGGTGGCAAGAAGCACCGAGACGGCCGAGTTGATTTCCCAGGTTGTTCATCCGGTGGACAAGGATCGCAAGCGCGCGCTGCTCTCGCACCTGATTCAGGATGGAGACTGGAAACAGGTGCTGGTGTTTACCCGCACCAAGCACGGCGCCAATCGTCTTGCCGAGCAACTGGACAAGGAAGGTATCTCGGCCGATGCAATTCACGGCAACAAGAGCCAGGGCCAGCGCACCCGCACTCTCGCCGAGTTCAAGGAGGGCCGCCTTAGGGTTTTGGTGGCCACCGACATCGCAGCGCGCGGCATCGACATCGAGCAATTGCCTCATGTTGTTAATTACGAGCTGCCCAACGTGCCGGAAGACTATGTTCACCGCATTGGCCGCACGGGGCGCGCCGGAACCTCCGGTCAGGCGGTTTCGCTGGTGTGTCCGGAAGAAGCGGGATTCCTGCGCGATATCGAGCGGCTCATGAAAGTCAGTGTGCCGCGGGCTATTGTGGCCGGTTTCGAACCGGGTCCGGGCGCCGGACGGTTGGAACGCACGGCAGTAGCGGCACCCGCCAGACACCACCGCGAGGCGCAAAGGCGGGAGGGTAACGATGCACGGCCCCAACGCAGTAATGCGCGTCCGGGCGACAAACGTCGCGATTCCGAGCGTCGTCATGGGGCGCAGCCTCAACGTACCGGCGAAGCGCGCAGACCGGCCAACGGTGAGGCACGCAGGTCGGCCACCGGCGACGTGCGCAAGCCCACCCGGCAGGGACTAGTTTCGCGCGTTGCCGCTTTGTTCAACGGTAATCGCTGAATGCAACTGAAAGGAATGTTCTTATGAATTTATTTGTTGGCAATCTGACACAGGAAGTGACCGAGAAGGATCTCGCCGATTTGTTCAGTCCTTTTGGTCAGGTGAAGTCCACGGAGGTCAAGCGCGACATGTTCACCGGCGTCACCAAGGGCTTCGGTTTTGTCGAAATGCCCGGCCGCAACCATTCGCTCGCCGCGATAACGGCGCTGAATGGAAAAGACTTCAAGGGGCAGCCCTTGCGTGTCAACGAGGCGCACGAGTTTCCGACCAGGGGAAAGCGGCGTTAGAAATTCGGTAAAGTGTGACAACAGGCGACGGCAGTTCGTCAAAAAGGGGCCGCAAATGCGGCCCCTTTTTATTTTCTTCAATATCCCTGAGGTGGAGCAGGGGTGCTGCCGGCCTTTGCCGGAATGGTGCCACTAAAATGCGGTACTTCAAAAACCGCGATTCGCTGCTCTCCGCTACTATAGATGCCTTGATCGTCGTTCCCGGGTCGCCATGGAATCGATTGCCAAACGTCTTGTTGCCCTGCGCATCATCCCGGTGCTCAGACTATCGTCGCGCGACAAGGCTCGCGTGGCTATCGAATGCCTGGTGGAGGCCGGATTCGAGACGGTCGAGATTACTCTCACGACGCCTGACGCCGTTAATCTGATATCGGAACTGAAGTCGGGGATGAGGGCGGATTTTCTGGTCGGGGCCGGCACGCTGCTCGATCTTGAATCTGCCAGACAATGCATAGATGCTGGAGCGGATTACCTCGTTTCGCCCTGTGTGGTGCCTGGTATTGGCAAGCTGGCCCGGGACGCCAGGCGATTGGCGATTTGTGGAGGTTTTACCCCCGCAGAAATTTTGGCCGCATGGCGGGAAAGTGCCGGAATCGTCAAAGTCTTTCCCGCCTCTACCGGGGGTGCCGCGCACCTTGGTGCGCTACACGCCGTTTATCCGCAGATACCGCTGTGTCCCACGGGAGGTGTTTCAGGCGCGAACATGGCCGAATACTTCAAGGCGGGTGCCTCAGTTATCGGAGTTGGCAATAACGTCATCGATCAGAATGCTTTGATGACGGACAATCGTCAGGCTCTGATCGATCACGCTCGCGACTTCCTCGATGTAGCTCACCGGCGGGACGGCTGAAAGTGCCTGCGCCGGACATCGTGTCGCTTGGCGAGCCGATGTACGAGTTCAGCCAGATTGTGGGGCAGCGCAGCTATTTGCAGGGTTTTGGCGGCGATACCATGAACTGTGCCATTGCGGCCGCCCGCCAGGGCGCCAGAGTGGCCTATCTCACGCGTTTGGGGGACGACGAATTCGGGCGGCAGATGCGCGAACTCTGGCGTGTAGAGGGTATTGACGACTCCGGCGTTGGTACCGATTCCGAAGGCCATACCGCAGTCTATTTCATCACTCATGGCGCCTCCGGTCATGTATTCAGTTATCTCAGGAAGGGTTCGGCGGCAAGCCGAATGCGACCCGAGCATCTGCGACGGGATTTGATCCGCTCGGCGAAGTTTTTCCATACCTCTGGTATTAGCCAGGCAATCAGCGAAAGTGCCCGCCAGACGGTTGATGCAGCCATCGACTGCGCACACGAAGGCGGTGTGACGGTGGTCTACGACTGCAATCTGCGGCGCAGGCTGTGGCCGATCGAAACGGTGCGCGCCGTAATCCGGGCGACGATAGCGCGCTGCCAGATTTTCCTGCTCAGCCAGGATGAAGCCGGGGATTTATGCGGCCTAAGCGATGCACAAGCCGTTTTGGATTGGTGTCACGAGGCGGGTGCACGGTACGTGGCGCTAAAGCTGGGTGCAGGTGGGGTAATCGGAAGTGAAGCAAGGCGGCGCAGAACAGTGCCTGGGCATACCGTCGATTGCGTGGATGCTACCGGTGCCGGGGACTGTTTTGCCGGTGCACTGCTGGCGAGGATGGCTGCCGGCGCTGATTTTTGGGAAGCGCTGACTTATGCGAATGCCGCGGCGGCGTTAACCACCACGGGATACGGGGCTGTCATACCACTGCCCTACCCGGAGTCCGTCAGGAAATTGCTTGCCGACCGGGCTGAAAACCGGAACGACCCCGACCTGTAAGTTCCTCGCGGTTGCGCGCTCAGACTTTTTTGCGCAATACGATGAGGAGTACCAGAAGAACAAACCCACCTAACAAATACCAGTCGATCCACGACATTAATTATGTCCTTTGGGGTTAAACAGCGATCCGATTCGAAAACCGCTCCGGATCTGGCAGATAGAAACTAAACCAAACAATCCGGTAGGAATTGTACTGCTTTGAAGAAACAATGGAAGTAGTGTGTTACCCGCCCGGGTTGGCCAGCGGCGTCCGGGGCCCTCAAGTTCCACCATCGTTAATGTACTCGTATTCGACAACCGACTTGTCCTTTACATAGGGCTTCGAGGCGTTGTTGAATTCCGCAAAATACCGGCTCTTCAAGTGCAATTCGAAAGCCTCCCGGCTCTGGTAAATCTCATAGAGCAACATGTGGTCGGGTTTGCCTTTTTCGATGAGAACATCGAAGCGGTTACACCCGGGCTCCTCGGCAAGCGACTTTCTGGCATTTTCCTTGATCAGGGATAGGAAGGGCTCCAGTGCGCCGGGTTGAAGCCAGAAATCGACGGTAATGACGTAGCGGTCCATGTTCAAAGCCTTAACTTAGGTGTGGTCCAGAAATTGTTTTGCAAACGGTTGCAGTCGATCACTTGTTTTGCCGATGTATGCCCTGCGTATACTAATGGCATGAAACCATACGCATAAGTCAGGATCGACGCAACCATGACGCGAATCGACAGGGTGGGAAGCCAGACCGATGTTCTCGGCGAAGGTCCGGTCTGGGATAAGGCGAGCGGGGCACTTTATTGGGTGGACATTCGGGGGCAGGCCGTGCGCCGCTATGAATGGGCAAGCAAGAAAATCGACACTTGGCAGGTGCCGGAACTGGTGGGCTCGTTGGCAGTGCGAGAGGCAGGTGGCTTGCTAATCGCCCTGCAAAGCGGGCTGGCTTTTTTCGACCCAGGCACCGGCAACTTGGATCGTCTCGCATCCCCCGAGGCTGGAATTCCCGAGCGCCGCTTCAATGATGGGAAATGTGATCGTCAAGGCCGGTTTTTCGCCGGCACCATGAACGATGTGACGCGCGCGCCGGAAGGCAGCCTCTATCGCTTCGATGGCCGGGTATGTGAACCGGTGCAAACCGGCATTTGTATACCCAACAGCCTGTGCTGGAGTCCCGACGGGCGAACGATGTATTTCTCCGATTCTCTGGGGCGCACCGTGTTTGCGTACGAGTTCGATATCAAAACCGGCATGCCTGGCCCAAGGCAAGCCCTTTTTTCCGTTCCGGCCCCGGCGATTCCGGATGGATGTACCGTGGACGAGGAAGGTTGCCTATGGTGCGCCGAGTACGACGGCTGGCGGATTCGACGCTATTCGGCAAAAGGGGAATGTTTGTGCACAATCGACCTGCCCGTTCAGCGCCCGACAAGCTGTATGTTCGGCGGGCCGGGTCTGGATGTACTGTTTGTGACGACAACAATGCAAAAATTAAGTGCCCACGAACTGGCGCGGCAACCGCTGGCTGGCGCATTGCTGGTACTGGATGTGGGTATGAAGGGCGTGGCGGAGGCGCGTTTTGAGGGATAAAAATCGGGATTGAGGATTGAAAGTCGGGATCGAGGATCGAGGATTGAGGGGAGGAGCGCCGCAAAGCGGCGCAACGTTCACCGTTCACTCGTCACCTGTCACCGGCATTCGGCCCTTCATTCCTTCGCCTCCGCCGTCAATCCTGCTGTCAAAACAAATCGCATCGCCTGATCACGCGGCATGTCGATCGGGGTTACCTGGGTGCGGGGGAGCATTAACGTGTAGCCACCTACCTGGTAACTCATAGGCAGGTAAACGGCCACATCGCCGCTACCGCCGATACCATCGGGCAGCCCGGCGAAATCGTGCCGCGTGACAAACCCGATCAAGCGCATCTGAGTGCCCGGGAGCAGAACGGAAACGACTTGCAGAGCCTGCTTTGATTGTTCCTCCGAGAATAAGCCGAACAGATCCTTCATCGACTTGTAAACCGGCTTCACCACAGGCAGGTGCAGAAGCAACGTTTCGCCCCATTTCAGCAGTCGCCGAAACAACCATGCACGCATCAGCAGGCCCACGATGAATATCAAAATAATGGCCGCCGCGGTTCCCATGCCGGCGTGGTAGTACTCGTCGGGAATGACATACTTCAACTGCCTGCCGAGAAAACCTTCGATCGCGGACAGCAGCCAGAGAATGAGATAAACGGTGGCCATGATCGGCAGGACGGTGAACATACCAGTCAGGAACACTTTGCCGAGGGATTTCATTGTGGGGAACTCCGACAGGTCATGTTAATGGATGAGCAGGTGAATGAGTGATGCGGTGAATGCGTGCCCGCAGGGTACCGGCCTTTGGCCATAAATGCGTGAATGCGTGAATGAGTGAATGAGTGAGGGGTAAAGGCGTGAAGGGTGAAGGGTGAAGGGTGAAGGGTGTAAAGCCTCGATCCTCAATCCCCAAGCCCCAATCCTCGATCCTCGATCCTCGATCCTCGATCTTCGATCCACGATCCACGATCCACGATCCTCAGTCCTCAGTCCTCAGTCCTCAGTCCTCAATCTTGTTTTTTATACTTTTCCATAAATTTCCGATCAGTCCAATCTTTCCACCGCCAAACCCAATCGCCCTCCACGGCAAACTGACCTCGGGAGGCGACGGCGTGGCGCTCGCCGGTAGTGATCAATGCAAGAGATTGCGGCTGAGGCACCCAGCGTACCATCGGATTCGACTGCAGCGCGCGTCGAAGATTTTCCGCCAGAGGAGGGCCGGCGCGCACGGCGTATACACCTGACTTTGGCCGGGGATAATCGCGTACGGTGGCGACGTCTCCGGCGGCAAATACCGCAGGATGCGATATGGATTGCAGTTGGTCATTGACCAGTATGAAGCCGCGTTCATCGGTGGCGAGGCCGACGGCTTGCGGCCATAATGGAGCGGAAGTTCCAGTCGCCCAGACGATGAGGTCGGCGTGGATGCTTGTGTTGTCCTGGCACCGAAGCGCACCTCTTCCCACCCTCTCGACCTTGCGTCCCAGTTCCAAGTTTACGCTGCGCTCTTGGAGAATTTCTCCGAACCGGCGCCGCACCGATGCATTGTGAGAAGGCAGCAGTTCCGTGGTATCGCTCACGAGAATAAAGCGCACAGAGTGTTGTGGCGCCACTCGCTTGAGCCGATACTGCATGGCAAGCAAAACTTCGACACCGGCTGCCCCAGCGCCAACCATGGCCACGCAATCCGGCGAGAGACCATGGGCGGCCTTTTCACAGATTTCTTCCCAGCGGGCAACAAAATTTTCCACCGGCTTGACTGCTAGCGCATGGGTCCAGGCGCCCGGCGTGTCAAAAGCGGGAGATCGCCCACCCGTGTCCACCGACACAACATCGTATTCCAGGGCATCCCCGTTTTCGCAGAACACCAGTCTGGCTTCCGGATTAACGCCAACGCAGCGGGTTAGCACCAAACGGCAGTTCGCGCTGCGGCATAGTCTGGCAAGATCGATATGGCATTGCTCGCGCGAATAATGTCCGGCAATCCACCCAGGCAGCATGCCCGAGTACGGGGTATCTGGATGGGGGCTTACTAGTACCATTTGAACGTCTGGCAGCGGCGCGGCGGCAAAGCGGCGCAACACCTCGACATGGCTGTGTCCGCCACCGATCAGAATCAGACGTTTCATGCGCAGATTCTCGTTGGATTAACGCGATCTTGGACGGGAATACAACTCTTCACCGCGGAGGACGCGGAGGACACGGAGGAAAAATACGAAAGTACATAGACGTTAAGGTCAGTTCCCACGTTGGATCATTTCATACACCGTATTGACACGGGAACATTGACATCAGGCTCTTGCCTTTCCTCCGCGTCCTCTGCGGTAAGCGTGTCTTTGAGCTTTTTTGCAAGTTCACGGCGCAAATCGCATGTCCCCGTACCACGCAACGACTGATTCTCCGGTATTGTCGGTGTCGGTGGCAATCACGATTCCCGATATCCTGGGTGGATCTTCGCCGAAGGCCGCGCGAAAATCTTCCACCACATTGCGGCGCACTTCGACCCAGCGACCGACATTGTCGGCGCCGCTTTCCGCAACGATCAGTCGCACCCTGTCGGTATAAATACTCCAGAGCGAAGCATCGCGAGGAAGTTGACGATCCCATACGTAACATAGCGCGGCAGTCGGAATGTCGGCACCATACAACGCTCGTGCCAGACGCATTTTTGTTCTGGTGCCAAAGGATAGTTTCTTCAGGTCGTAATCGAACAGGACATAGACGCGAGCCGGAAAGTCATCGCCTTCTTTTCGGGTAGCGTCGGATTTGCCCAAAAGCGCGTCGACTTTCCAGCGCCATTCAAGGAACGGGTAATGGCGTGGATCGAGATCGACGGGGTGCAGAACGCTCGCCATGGAGGCGTCTGCATCTGCGCGCAGCACGGCCGTGCCCGAGTCGTCGACCAGGGTATAACGCGTATGCTTTTTTATCTTCGGCAGGGTGACAATTTTCCAGGGCATCGGCAGTTCTCCGCCGGGTGACGACAATGAAAAAGGCGTGATCGGAACTTGGCCAGAACAGAGGTTCGCCCAGGCGAAAGCGGACCAGATAGTAAATCCGATAGTGGCCGCGCGGCTATTCACGAGTCATTTACGGCATGCGTGGCCGCAAAGGTGTCTGTACGAATCAGGCGTTGATAGTCTTCCGGGCGATCCACATCCCATTGCGTAGTAATTTCATGCCAGCGCCAGCCGAGTTGGAGCAGCCGCTCGCGCGTTTCGTCCATGACCCGGTCAGTGCCCCAGTGCATGGAGTCGAATAGGGAAGGCATTGCAGTACTTAGTCCGACCAGCACATAACCGCCATCCTCCGCCGGACCAAATGCCGCGTCGTAACCTTTGATCAGAGCTGAGGCGGCGGCACGCAAATCCGTTGTGGTCAAGGAGGCACAGTCGGTGCCGACGAGCAACACATGGTGGGCGCGGGTCAGACCTTCTTCGATTGCGGTGTGCATTCGCAATCCGAGGTCACCGTCGTGCTGACGGTGCAAACTGGCATTGAAGCGCGTACTGCAGTAGGAAAAAAATTCGTGATCGACATTAGGTGTACACCACAGTTCCAGCGGGCCGACAGCCGCCTCGTTTGCCATTTTCAGCATTCCTGCGGCCAGGCTTCGATAAAGGGTCGCGGCGCCATTGTCTCCCAGCATGGGGATCAGACGTGTCTTAACCTGTCCTGGTTCCGGTGCCCGGGCAAATACCTGGACAATGACATCGGACTTATCGGCCATGGTAACGGCGAGCCAGTTGGTCCGGTGGGGTGCCGAAGAAATAGGCCAGCCGCAGCCGCCACATCAGGAAAATGGTTCGCCAGATCCCATGTCGCTCCCAGCGTCGCGACGATGTCAGCACCTTGTCTGTCAAACACAGGGGCCGTCCGTGGCGCTTAAGTGTCCGAGAGATTGCGATGTCTTCCATCAGGGCAATGTCCGGAAACCCGCGGATGGCATCGAACAGAGTGCGCTCGACAAAAATCGCCTGATCGCCGGTGGCGATTCCCGTCATGCGCGACCGGATATTCATCAGACGCTCGACCCAGCGCAGCAGGTAAGCGCTGCCGGATAGCCGCACGTCGAAGCGGCCCCACCGGCATCCACTGGCGGCCAGGCCTTCCAGGATGCGGCGATCCGCGTGTGCGGGCAGCCCCGTGTCCGCATGCAGGAACAGCAGGACATTTCCGCGCGCCAGCGCTGCGCCTTCGTTCATCTGCGCGGCGCGGCCCCGTTTACTTGCCACCAGTGTTCGATCCACCCGTCCGCTGGCAACTTCGATCGTGGCGTCGGTGCTTCCGCCGTCCGCCAGGATCAGTTCCGCGCCCCGCTGCCGGAACGATTGCAGCGCCCGCAAAAATTCGCCGATTGCCTCTCCCTCATTCAGCGTGGGAATGATAATAGACAGGCGCGAGGCTCTAGGCTCTAGGCGCGAGGGAAAATCCTGATCGCGGCGCGAAGAAGTGCTTTGAGTTTTCACCTCGAGCCTGGCGCCTAGTGCCTAGTGCCTAGTGCCTTATTGTTTCTCATTCAACGCCCAATCGTAATCGAGAAACACAATCCTGGCCTTCTTGTCGCGCATCAGTTGGCGTAAAGCGGCATCGGAGGTCAGTCGGTCGGCGTACTTGGCCAGCCATGCCGCGAGCGATCCGGACTGGGCCGTAAAGTCCTTTTCGTACCAATCGAAAATTTTCGACACTTCCAGACGTGAGGACTGCAAATTGAACCGATTTCGTGTGGGATCGGACAGGAATCGCTCGACGCCGTCTTCCAGTTGCGCGTCGAGTTTTTCGGACAGGAAGGCCTCATTGCGCAGAGCGGGGCAGCCGATCGAGGCGCAATTCACCGCCATGTGAATACGTGGATCATCGAATGCCCCGGGGGCGCGAATCATGCCTTGTTCGATGTCGTCCAGATGTCGGGGTTTGCCGAGCAGGGTGAAGAAGCGCTTCTTCCAGGGGCTGGTCACAAATGAGCCGAGGTCTTTGATGGATTTAAGGTCGGGATACTGGGTCAGGATCAACTCGACGGTAAAGGCGTTGTACGCATTGATCAGGAAGGCCAGTTTCTGCGGTTTGCTCCACGCCTCATACTGGGAAGGCGTGACGCCAGTCAATTGATCGAGATAGTTCTTGAGTGTGGCGCGCTCCGCCTGAAAACCCCGGTAGTCCACCTGGGACGCGGTGCCCCCGGGCAGCCACACTACATGTTTCTTTGTCAGGGCCTCCCATTGCGCATGCGTGTGATCGAATGCGGCGGCAGCAGGGGAAAGGAACAAGAAAATACTTGACGCAAAGGCGCAAAGGCGCAAAGAAATGCCTGAGAAATAACTCATACCCGTTACCGTAAATTTATAGGGGGTTTTTATGTGCAATTCGACGTTTCCTTACTTCTCGTTTTACCTTTGCGTCTTTGCGCCTTTGCGTCAAAGAATTTTATCGAAAAGCCTGCCAGCGAGGACGATCTTTCATGCCTGATTTTGTGGTTTGACTAGGCCCTAGTCTCTAGCCCCTAATCCCTCGCGTCAGCGCAGCATCCACGAATGGTACCGCGCTACCCATGCCAGAAGTTTCTGCGGGGAATGAGCGCGCTTCCAGTTGCCGGCCACGTATTTGTTGGCCTCCGCCAAGGTCGGGTAGATATGAATGGTGCCGAGGATCTTGTTCAGTCCGATGCCGTGGCGCATGGCACTGACGTATTCGGCGATCAGATCGCCGGCATGTTCACCGGCGATGGTCACACCGAGAATCTTGTCCTTGCCCGGGACGGTCAGAACTTTGACCACACCGTGAGCCTCGCTGTCGGCGATGGCGCGGTCCAGATCGTCGATCCCGAAAGTCGTGACTTCATGGGCGATGTTTTTCTCCCGCGCCTCGGTTTCGTTCAGACCCACCCGGGCCACCTCCGGTTCCGTGAAGGTGGCCCAGGGGATCACAGAGTAGTCGGCCCGGAATTTCTTGAAGCGTCCAAACAGGGAATTCACTGCCGCATACCAAGCTTGATGCGCTGCGGTGTGGGTGAATTGGTAGGGCCCGGCAACGTCACCACAGGCATAGATGTTCGGATAGATCGTTTGCAGGAATTCGTTCGTTTCGACCGTTCGCTGTTTGGTGACGGGGATGCCGAGTTCTTCGAGTCCATAACCCTTGGTATTCGCAATCCGGCCGACCGCCACCAGCACTTCGTCGAAGGGGATGCGGATCTCGCGCCCTTGATGTTCGCAGACCAGAATCTTTTCGCCGTTTTCGAGCAGAAATTGTTTGGCCCTGTGCTCAAGCTTGACGTCCACCCCCTCGTCGAGAAACCTCGCCAGCACCATGTCGGAAATCTCCGGGTCTTCCCGAATCATGATTCTGGGCAGCATTTCGACCTGAGTGACTTTTGACCCGAAGCGGGCAAAGGTCTGGGTCAGTTCGCAGCCGATGGGTCCGCCTCCGAGAACCACCAGGCGGGCGGGCAGCTTGCGCAGACTCCACACCGTATCGGAGGTCAAGTATCCGATTTGATCAAGTCCTGGAATGGGCGGCACGAAGGGTCGTGCGCCGGCCGCGATGATGATCGAGCGGGTGGTCAGGGTTTTGCCGTTGACCCGGACTTCCCAGGGCGAAATGATCTTGGCCTCGCCCTCGATACATTCGACGCCCAGACCGGTGTAGCGTTCGATCGAGTCATGGGGCTCCACGGTTTTCACCACCCGCTGAACGCGCTCCATCACCTCGGCGAAGTCGTAGTCCGCATTTGCCGTTCGAATACCAAATTCGGCGGAACGTTTGACATGGGAAAGGAACTTCGCCGAGCGGATCAGTGCCTTCGAGGGCACGCAGCCGGTGTTCAGGCAGTCTCCTCCCATGCGGTGCTTTTCGATCAACGTGACCTTGGCTTTTACCGCAGCGGCGATGTATGCGGAAACCAGGCCCGCCGAGCCGGCGCCGATCACGATGATATTGCGGTCGAACCGGCGCGGGCGCGAAAACCTTGAGTAGACCTTGTGCGCCTGGACCATATCGACGAGTTTCTTTGCGATCAACGGAAACAGACCGAGCAGGGTGAAGGAAATGATGAGCCCTGGTGACAGAATGCCGGCGGCCGATTCGATTTGTGCAAGCTGGGTGCCCGCGTTTACGTATACCAGGGTGCCGGCGAGCATGCCGATCTGACTTACCCAGTAGAAGGTGCGCGTCTTGATGGGCGTGAGCCCCATCACCAGATTGATGACAAAGAAGGGAAATGCCGGAACAAGCCGCAGCGTGAATAGATAAAACGCGCCGTCCTTGTCGATGCCGGAATTGATGGCCTTGAGTTTATCCCCGAGCTTCGCCTGGATCGAATCGCGCAGCAGGAAACGCGAGGCGAGGAATGCCAGGGTCGCTCCGATGCTGGAGGCAAACGACACGATGATCGTTCCCCACAGCAGGCCGAAGATTGCACCTGCCGCCAAGGTCAGGATGGTGGCGCCCGGTAGCGACAGGCCGGTCACGGCGATGTAGACGACGAAGAACCCTCCCGCGACAATCAGAGGGCTGGTGCGAAAAAGGTCATCGATTTGCGCCTGACGCGATTTCAAATAGGCAAGATCGAAAATGCCTTTAAGATCGAAGACGAAAAAACCCGCCACGAGTGTGGCGATCAGCGCCAGTAACAACCACTTTCCCCTATTCATCGTGGGCACCTTGTTTCTTGAAATATGCGTGGTCGGGCGTGTAGGCCGGACCTGACACGATCCGGCGAATACAAAGGGCCCCGGTCTGCGCGGGTGAAAGCGTGCGAAACTCTTGCGGCGCGTGACGGTCACAAGTTGGGCGATGTCGGCCGGGTGATTTCAGGGTCATGGCGTCGTGATTGCCTGGTCGGGGAAAGAGGAATTCGAACACAATGTAACGTATTACGTTTTGCCCTGGGTTGTGGATGCGGTGGAAAGGATGGAATTTTAGGTTGGCCGTGAAATTTCGAAACAGGCGCTTCATGAAACATTGGACGGGAATTGCCATCGTTTTGCTCGGTTTAAGCGGCTGTGCCACGGTCCAGGAACCCTTGCGTTCTCATCTTTCCGGACCCTCCGGGGAGGTGGCGGACTGCGCCCGATGGGTCCAGGCGCTCGATCGACAGATTGAGTCTGCCGGAGTACGTGACGGCGGCGAGCTCCGTATATCGGGGTTTCCCTATCTTCGGGTGGACCGGTTCCTCGCGTCATTCCGGAATGCCGTGAACGACGAAGCCGCATCGAAAGCATGGACTTTACGACTGCGCGGTCTCGACCGTTTGGCCCGTGCAGCGGAGGTGCGCAATCTGCCGCAGTCGTCAGTGGAAAAACTTGGCGCCGACCGCGAGGCGATTGCGGCGCGCATGGAGTCTTGCGCCGACATTCTGATGGCCCATGATTTGTGGCGGCCGGATGGGATGCGCCGGATCGTGGATCGCGCCCAAGTGCCGGACGACTACGTCACCTGGCAACGAGCGCTGGGCTTGTATGCATTCACCCGACTGCCATTTTCGCTGGGCGCCGAGGATTGGCAGCGCGATGCGGTCGAGAAATTTCGGCGTTCGGCGGCCGGCGAATTGTCTTTTGGGAGATTGAACCAATACAGTCCACCCGCTTCATCCGATGGCGACGATGCCCGGACGATTTTCGAACGCACGCCCGTCGATGCGCTCGGCGTGCCGACCTTTGCGGCGGACGATCTTGAGCGCTTGTTCGCCCTGTACGCCCCTGTCATCGAAGTCGAGCATGGCGGCGGTCACGATGAAATCGGCGCCCTGGCGTGGCATATCGGCGTGTCACCCGCGGTCGACGTTTCCAAGCCGACAATCTATCGCAAGCTGGCCTATACCCGTCACGGCTCGGAAACGTTAGTGCAACTGGTGTATGTGGGCTGGTTCAGTGAACGCCCGCAGCGGAATTTTCTGGACATGCTGGCGGGCAGGTTGGACGGCATCGTCTGGCGCGTGACCCTCGATCGCCACGGCGAGCCGCTGATCTACGATACCATTCATCCCTGCGGATGTTTTCATATGTTTTTCCCTGCCGAAGGTGTCGAGCCTCTACCCGCGCCATCGAAATTGATCGAATGGGCATTCGTTCCTTTCCCGGCGCCACGGCTCGCGACAGGTGAGACGGTTAGAGTACGGCTCCAGTCTCGCACACACTACATGGTTGGCCTTGGAGCGGACGATCCAAGTGGGCAAGGTCAGGCGTATCGCTTTGTGGACTATGACACGCTGCGCTCACTGCCCCAGGACGGCGGCTTCCGAAGTGTGTTCCAACCCGACGGGCTGATCGCGGGAACCCAGCGCGGCGAGCGTGCATTCTTCTGGCCAATGGGAGTGCCCAGCGCCGGGGCCATGCGCCAGTGGGGCCGGCATGCGACGGCGTTCCTCGGGCGGCGGCATTTCGACGACGCAAACCTGATCGAATCTCGGTTTTCCCTTAGGGGTCAGGTCTCCCATATCCCAATCAAGGCTCCCCCCGCTCAAACCCGATCACCACCCGACTGACTGTTGAGGTTGAGACGCCGAACGCCGATGCGATGGCTATTTGACTGTGCCCGCCTTGATAGAAGGCATCGGCGATATTCCGATTGCGCTGCGCCTTGGTGGCCGCCCGGCGTGAGGTATACACCGCCAGGTCGTCGGCCTTCATGGGCGCGTGCAGATGGGACTTGCTCACCTGGGCTTTATGGGCATTGCGGGGTGGTGCCGCGCCCTCTATGCCTGCAAGCTTCTGCATCCGGGTAACGAATGCGTTGTCACCCAGGTAAATTTGCTGGCGAAGATGCTCTTCCCATAGCGCGACGCCCTTGCCTTGCGCGACGAATTCGGCGTACTTGTCGGCAGCTCGCGTGGTGCTCTTGCCCGGGGCGAGTTGAGCATACAAAGGTTGCGCATCCAGCCAGGCGGGTGCCGGCACCAGGCCGACCAGAGCGCGATAGCTGCTCCACGCATACGCATCGGGGCGCTTAACCATGCGCGCACGCACCGGATTGAGGTCGACATAGCGACAGACTTCCAGCAAGTAGCTGTCGCGATCGACCAGGATGGCCTTAAAGCGGCCTTGGAACAAATGACCGGACATGCTGTGGCGGCGATTGAAATTCTGGGTGTAGACGCCATTGATTTGGCGCATCAGGCGTGAGAGGTTGGGTTCATCTGTGTGCAGCACAAGATGGTAGTGGTTACCCATCAGGCAGTAGGCCCAGGCCTGTGCGGAGAAGCGTTGCAGGGCGTGGCCGAGAATTTCGAGGAACCGAGTGCGATCTGTATCGTCATTGGCGATGGGTTCGCGCCGATCACCACGTGCTGTGACGTGGTACACCGCGCCGGGGTATTCGATACGCAGAGGTCTTACCATGGTGGAAATTTAGCTGACTAAGGGCGGGATTGCAATATGGGAGACCTGACCCCTGGTCAGGAATCATTTCGCAGAGACTGATAGAGCTTTTCGGTGCTGGCCTGTTGACCTTTCCCGCCAGGGCAGGCGAGGCCATGCCCAGAACTCCCGCCGCAGTTAATGCGGCAAATAGGGTTATCTGTTTCTTAATCGGTGTTTTCATTGTCGTGACTCCCGGAATGTTGGTTCGGATTGGATGGATTTTTCGTTTCCTTGCTTGACGTTTGGCGCTGTCGAGACCGCTTCACGTCACCCGACGGGGAAGACGAACCACGCAAGGCGCTCCAGAGTTCGTCCTTGGTCCGGTAGGGGATCGTCCGGCCGGTTCGTACTTCCTGAACCGTGCCGATGACAGTGCCGCCCTGTTGCCGGTATACCTTGACCACGAAACTGTCCGGTTCCTGCATTTGTCCTCCTTTTCGGTGAGGACAATTTAATCGGCAGGACACTACGTTTCGGCTACGGATGGCGAATTTTACCGGCCGGGGTCAGGTCTCCCATATCTCAATCAAACCTCCCCCCGCTCAAACCCGATCATCACGCGGCTTACCGTATGGTTGTCGTGAATTGACGTCCCGTACAGAAATCTGTATCTTTGCATCATGAAAACCACGCTCGATATCAATGATTCTCTGCTGGCCAGCGCCAAGGCGCTGGCTGCGCGGCAGCAGACCACGCTGACCAGGCTGATCGAGGAGGGTTTGCAGTTGCGTCTGCGCTCTTCTCCACCTCCGCGGACAACTGGCAGGCGCAAGCTCCCTGTTTATAAGGGGCGTGGCGGTCTGGCGGCCGGGATCAATCCGCTCAGTAACAAGTCGATGCTGGAAGCTGCCGGCGATGACGCCTGATGTAAACGTTTTGGTCGCGGCATCGCGGGCTGATCATCCGCATCACAAGCTGGCTTATGCGTGTCTGGACGAGGCGGTCGTGGCTTGCGCGCAGGGCGGGAGTTTGAAACTCATGCCCATGGTGGTCGCCAGTTTTCTGCGGCTCGTGACCAGTGCGAAAGTTTTCGTCAAACCAACGCCCGTGGAAGATGCAACCGGATTCGTCGACGCTTTGCTCACGATTCCCGGCGTGGAGATGCCTTCGGTGGGCGTCGAGTGGCCGATGCTGCGGCAGTTATGCGTTACCAAAAAGCTCGGCGCAAACGATATTCCCGATGCCTGGCTCGCGGCGGTGGTGATTCAACTGGGAGAACATCTGGTTACCCTGGACGCCGATTTCAAAAAACTGCTGGGCCGTACACAAGTTACAGTGCTGGTTCCCGCGTGAGGGAGCAGGCGTTCAAAGGCACGCAGCGTGCCTGAACTAAGCGCAATATTAGGAATTCGACAAGGAAAGAACATGCACGATCTGATTATCGACAACGCCACAATTTACGACGGCCTGGGCGGCGCACCGCGGCAGGGCAGTATTTCAGTGGCTAATGGGCGCATCGCGGAAACCGGCAAGGTCACCGGTGAGGCGCGCACCCGCATCGACGCCAGGGGGCTGGCGCTGATGCCGGGCATCATCGATACTCACACGCATTACGACGCGCAGATTACCTGGGACCCGTTTGTTAATCCCTCGCCTGCGCTGGGCGTGACCACTGTCGTCATGGGCAATTGCGGCTTCACCATCGCGCCCTGCCGGCCGGCAGATCGCGATCTGACCATGCGCAATCTGACGCACGTCGAAGGCATGTCGCTGGACGCCCTGCGCGCCGGCATCGACTGGGGCTTCGAGTCCTATCCGCAATATTTGGACATGCTGGAGAAAAAAGGCGTCGGGCCGAATGTGGCGTGTTTTGTCGGGCACTCCAGCGTGCGCACTTTCGTTCTCGGCGCGGATGCGCCCAAGCGTGCCGCCACGGCCGATGAAGTCAAAACCATGCGCAAGATCATCTCCGAGGCGATGGAGGCGGGCGCAGCAGGATTTGCCACCACGCGATCCGGTCAGCACAACGGCGAGGCCGGTATTCCAATGCCCTCGCGCTTGGCCGACGATCACGAAATGACGACCTTGTCCGCGGCGCTGCGCGATGCTGGCAAGGGCTTGCTGATGATGACCAAGGCGGCCGATACGCCGGTGCCGTGGATCGAAAAATTGTGTGAGGCTGCCAACCGGCCCTATCTGGTTGCCGCGCTCCTGCATTCCAATCTCGCCCCGGAAGCCACGTTCGAAGACCTCGACAATATCCGTGCGGCCCGCAAGCGCGGTAACCGCATGTACGGGGCGGTGTCGCCCTGTCCGCTGAATTTCGAGTTCACGATGCACGAGCCTTATGTGTTCGAGGGTCTGCGTGTGTGGCAGGCGTTGATGTCCATGGACGTGAAGTCCTTCAGCCGGACACTCGCCGATAAAGCCTGGCGCGATAAGTTAAAAAAAGAACTGGAAGAGCGCAGCCGGCGCATGTTTACCGGCGAATGGAACAAGGCCCATGTTGCCCAGGTGGCAGATCCAAAACATGCTGCCTATGAAGGCAAATCGATTGCTGCGTTGGCGAAAGAGGCGGGCGCGCATCCGGTGGATTTCATGCTCGACCTGGCCCTGGAAGAAAACCTCGACACCATGTTTACTGCCACGCTGCTCAACTCCGACGAGGATGCCGTGGGAAAAATGATGTGCGACGACAACGCCATCGTTTCACTCTCGGATGCCGGTGCGCACCTGACCTTCTTGTGCGATGCTGGTTTCGGCCTGCATGTGCTGGGGCACTGGGTGCGCGAGAAGAAGCTCATGCCGCTGGAACATGCAGTGCGCAAGCTCACCTCCGAACCGGCTGCGCTATTCGGCATGAGGGATCGCGGTAGCATCGCGGTGGGGGGACCTGCCGACTTGTTGTTGTTCGATCCGAAAACCGTCGGGCGTGGGCCTTCCAGCCGGGTGTTCGACCTCCCGGCGGGTGGCTCCCGATTGACTACACCGGCGACCGGCGTACACGGGGTTTGGATCAACGGTCGGCGCGTTGCCGACGCGGATGGCCTCATCAAAGATGCGCCCAAAGCAGGGCGGGTGTTGAGGGAATTTGCCGCCTGAAACAGCACGCCGGAATGGATCGCGTGACGGCAAGCCCGAGTTGCGTGCGCTACCTCTAGCCCGCAACAGGGGACGCGCCGGAAGGAAAGCGCACTCTTACCAGCAGTCCGGTGCTGTTTTCCGCTGCGTGTAATGTCACGCTGGCGCCATGGCGTAACGCGACACTTTTGACAATGGCCAGGCCGATGCCGCTGCCGGATTCCTTGGACTCCGTGCGCCGATAAAAGCGATCGAAGACACGTTCCCGATCCGCTTCCGGAATGCCTGGTCCGGTGTCGCTGATTTCCAGCAATGCTTCCTGATCGTGGAGAGAAATCGACACGTCAATTTTTCCCTGCTCGGGTGTATAGCGAATGGCGTTATTGACCAGATTGCCGATCATGGCCCGCAGGCCTTCCGCATCGCCCAAGAGGCGAATCGGGTCGTTTCGGGTCAGGCCGAGGTCGATTTGTTTGGCCTGAGCAAGCATGGCCTGTTCGATGACAACTTCGCGGGCGACTAGCGATAAATCCACGATTTCCGGCTTGCGCGCGACGCCGCCGAGTTCGTTGCGCGCCAGGGTGAGCAATTGATTGACAAGATGGCTGCAACGGGCCAGCCCGGTTCGCATCAGTTCGAAAGCCGCGCGCTGCTCGTCGGGGTCGCGGGCGCGTTCGGCGAGCTGCATCTGCAAATGCAGCGCGGTCAACGGCGTACGCAGCTCGTGCGCCGCATCGGCCGTAAAGGCGCGCTGCGTTTCGATGGCGCGCGCGAGCCGGCCGAGCAGGTTGTTGAGTTCGCCGACCATGGGTTGAAGTTCCGCGGGCAAACGCGACTCGCCAAAAGGTGCCAGAGAGTTGTGGTCGCGGCGCATGAGGTCCCGGGCCAGTGCGTCGAGCGGCGACATTCCACGGCTGACCGTTATCCAGATCAGCAGCGCCATGATTGGCAACAAGGCAACAAAAGGCGTAACGGTTTTCAGCGCCAGACGTGCCGCCCGATTTTGGCGGACCGCAATCGGCTGCGCAATCTGGATGTTCAGGCCTTCATCGGACAACAAGAAAACGCGCCAGAGTTTGCCGTCGTGGGCGAGCGTTTGAAACCCCGGGCGAGGGTCCTGAGGGAGGCCCGCCTGGGCGTGCGAGGAGTACAGCCTGGTCTGTTTGGGATCCCATATCTGGATGACAAAATCGTATTCCGCTTCTTCTTCCAAGGTCCCAAGAATGTCCTGATCCTCGAACGGCTGATCGCGAAGGGTCAGTGCGATCTGCTTGAGGTGATAGTCAAAAATCTGGTTTGCCTCGTCATGTGCGGTCTGGTAGACCAAATATGCGGCAGAGATGCCGGCGGTGATGAGGGCCAGCAGTAGCCAAAGAAGCAGGCGGCCGCGAATCGACGTCACTGAGGCGCCGCGACGAAGTAACCGACGCCGCGCAGGTTACGGATCCACTCGCTGCCCAGTTTTTTGCGCAAATTGTGAATATGGACTTCCACGGCGTTGCTTTCGACCTCTTCTCCCCAGCCGTAGAGGCGTTCTTCGATTTGCACTCGCGAAAGCACGGTACCGGGGTGTTCCGCCAGGGCATGCAACAGGGCAAATTCGCGATGGGAAAGAGGCAGATCCCGACCTCCCAGCGTTACGCGATGGGTGGCAGGGTCCAGGATCAGCTCGCCAAGTGTCACGAGGGGCTCGGCGCGGCCGCCCCGGCGTCTTTGCAGGGCGCGAATGCGGGCCGCCAGCTCGTCCAGATCGAAGGGCTTGGTGACATAGTCATCGGCGCCGGCGTCCAGGCCTTCGATTCGATGGTCGATTGCGTCGCGCGCGGTCACAATAATGACCGGCACCGCGTTGCCTTTCTGACGAAGGGATTTCAAGACTTCCAGGCCTGCCTTGTGCGGTAGTCCCAGATCGAGCAACACCATTTCATAGGGCTCCATCGACAATGCGTGTTCGGCGGCGTTGCCTTCCCGGACCCAGTTCACGGTATGACCTTCCTGCCGAAGGCCCAGTCGCAGGCTCTCACCAATCATGGCATCGTCTTCTATAAGGAGCAGGCGCATGGAAACCCGATATCAGCGGATAAGAACAGTCTTGGCTGCCTTTATTGTAGGCATCTTAGCTTGCCGATGTTATGGAATACCGGCGAGCACCAACAAAAAACGGACGCGGGGAACTACCCCCGCGTCCGTCAGTTGAAGAAATCCTGCTTAGTTCTTGGCGGGTTCGGCGGCTTTCTTGTTGCGCTTCTTGCCCGATTTCTTCACAACCGACTTTTCGGCGGGTTTCGCGTCTGCGGCCGCGGTGGTGGTCGAGTTGGCTGCCGTTGCGGCCGGTGCCGCGGTGGCAGCGGGCTCGTCCTTGGCAAAAACGCTCAGGCTGGCGGCCGAAAAGGCCAACATCGCTGCGGAGATCAAAATTTTCTTCATCATGGCTTTTTCCTCATAGGTTAATGGGTGTCACGGCTATTGAATTTGATTTGCCGTGCCGGGGATACTGGGGCACGCAGACTTAACACAAACTTAAGCCGTCAAATGGCCGTCAAGGTTTGGTTGCCAGGGTGGCTCCGGCCAACTTGCTGTCCCGTACCCAATCCATGCGCAGACCTTACTGACGAAGCGCCCGAGTCCGGCTTGCGCCGTCCACTACCTCGTCACCTCGCTTTCATCCCGGGGTACTCGCGTTGGCGTCGGACCGAATTCGTCGATCACCAACATAGCAGTTGTCCATTGCCGGTGAGAGTCGCCTCAAAGCGGTTGCCGCAAATGGAAACGGACACGGAAGGTTTACCCCCGCGTCCGTTAACACCAGAGGATAGTGTTTAGTTCTTTGCCGGCTCGGCTGTCTTGTGGTCGCGCATCTTCCTGCTGATTCTTTTCTTCTTCGCGTGCTTATCGACGGAACTGGCGTCGGCAACATGGCTGCCGTAGGCAGCCTTTGCGGCAGGCGTCTTGGCCTCTTCCTTGGCGTAAGTCGTGATGCAGGCAGCAGAAAGGGCCATCATCATTGCGGAAATCAAGATTTGCTTCTTGCTCATGGGCTATACCTCAAAGAGTGAAGGGAATCACGGCTGCCAACCAGTGGACTTACCGTGCCCGCACATGATGAGATACCAAGACTTAAAGCACACTTAAGCCTCGAATTGCCCGTTCACACTTCAATTTTCCCGCTTATTAAGGCAGACAGATTGGACTGTTTCTTGACGTTCACTCTCGGGCGGATCGGCAAGGCGCCCTGGTCGTCCGCCCATCACGGTTTCTCGGCCAGTAGTTTCTCGATCTGGCTGACAATTTCCGCGCTCTCGGGTTTGGTGCGAGCCGAGTAACTGAAGGCTTTTTCGCCATCGCGGGAAAGCAGATATTTGTGAAAATTCCACTCCGGCGCCTCGCCGGTCTTGCGTATCAGCCCCGCAATCACGGGGTTGGCTTTGCCTTCCACGACGCTGGTTTTTTCCATCATCGGGAATTTCACGCCATAGGTCAGTTCGCAGAATTCCTTGATTTCCTTGCTGCTGCCCGGCTCCTGGGCACCGAAGTCATTGGCGGGAAAACCAACCACCACCAGGCCCTTGTCCTTGTATTTTTCGAAGAGCGATTCCAGCCCTTTGTACTGGGGCGTATTGCCGCAGTAACTGGCGGTATTGACCGCCAGTATCACTTTGCCGGCGAAGTCGCAGAGATTGACGGTCTGGCCATCAAGGTTTTTCATCTGGTGATTGAGCAGGTCGGGGCAAGCCATGGTTACCTCGCTGGAAAGGGTGAGGAAAGTCAGTAGGGAGAACAGCAAAATGCTTCGCGTCATGATCGAGACTCCGGCAGTTCAGGGTATTTGCGGATAATATCGCGTCCTGCAGTGCTTGGGCGGCGCAATTTTGAATCGGGATATCCCCATTGACACGCCCGACCGGCGCGAAATCATGACAAGAAAAACATCAGGAAATTTTGCCGCGGACGTCCGGCCTGGCGAAGTGTGGGGCTGGATGATGTTCGACTTCGCCAACTCCGGCTATACCACCGTTGTCATCACGGCGGTGTTCAATGCATATTTTGTGTCGGTGGTGGCGGAAAAGGCGGTGTGGGCGACTTTTGCCTGGACACTCACGTTGTCGATTTCCTATGCGCTGATCGTGTTTACCGCACCCGTCATTGGGGCATGGGCGGACGCGCACGCCGCCAAAAAGCGGCTGCTGGCGCTCACGACGATCGGGTGTGTGGCGGCGACCGCCGCCCTTGCCTTTGTGGGACCCGGGGAACTTGCCCTCGGCATAACGCTTCTGATCGTATCGAATTTCTTCTTCGGTACCGGAGAGAATCTGGCAGCCGCCTTTTTGCCCGAAATTGCCAAGGGCGGCGCATTGGGAAAGGTCTCGGGCTGGGGTTGGGCCCTGGGATACATCGGGGGGCTGGTCAGTCTGATCGCCTCGCTCGCCTACGTGACTTGGGCGCAGGCCCAGGGTCAATCGGGCAGTCAATTTGTGCCAGTGACAATGCTCATTACGGCCTTGATTTTTGCGGTATCGGCCTTGCCGACCTTTCTGCTGCTCAGGGAACGTGCGCGTCCGCAGCGGGAAGCGACGGGCAGATACTTCGGGGCAATTACCCGGTTCTTCGAAACCCTGCGTGATGCCGGCCGCTACCCGGACCTGATGCGGTTTTTGGCCTGCATCTTGTTTTATCAGGCCGGTGTCCAGACGGTTATTACCCTGGCCGCGATTTACGCCGAACAGGCCATGCATTTCTCCACCCAGCAGACGATCATGCTGATTCTGGTGGTCAACGTGACGGCCAGCATCGGCGCGCTGGCATTCGGCCATTGGCAGGACCGGCTGGGGCATGTGCGCACCCTGGCATTGACCTTGATTGGCTGGTGCCTCACGGTATTGCTTGCGTGGATTGCAGTGACGCCGGCGTTATTCTGGCTGGCGGCAAACCTTGCCGGCATCAGTCTGGGTGCAAGTCAGTCGGCGGGCCGGGCATTGGTGGGATTCATGAGCCCTGAAAATCGCCGTGCCGAATTTTTCGGGTTATGGGGTGTGGCGGTCAAATTGTCGTCCATCCTGGGTCCGCTGACGTACGGCGCGGTGAGTTGGATGTCCGGCGGCGATCATCGGCTGGCCATTCTCATCACCGGGACTTATTTTGTTGTCGGGCTGGGGCTTTTGCTCGGCATCGACGCCGGCCGTGGACATGTGGCCGCCGGGCGGCCCGGGGCGGAATAAGAGCTTGCCGGCACCCGCGAGAATGTCCGTTAACGTACTGCAGTTGACCCGTTATAATCGCCCGATTGGGTAATTAGAAAAGGACTTGCCGCGCTATGGTCAATTGGGTCAAAGGTTCGAAATTGGAACATCCGCTGGCGGATGATAAAGCGAACCGTGAATTGCTCGCGGCATTGCCTGCCGACGATCATTTCCGGATCCTGGAAGAATTATCCCATTGGCTGGACTCCCTCAACGGTTCCGATGAACTGAAAATTCCCCGCGTCCTGGAAATCATCGAGCTGGTGGATCAGACGGCTAAGAACCCCGTGCGCAAACTTTCGACGGATTACATCATCGGGGGCGCGCGGCTGCAGAAGTTTCAGGAAATACGCATCTGGAACGCAGTGTTCAATTACACGCGGAAACTTTCCGATGCTTATCAGCATTGTCTCACGCGCTTTCAAGAGGGCAGAGACGGCGCGGATGCCATTGCGAATCAGCTTCCGGTCATAACCGCACGTACATTGCGCGGCTTGGGCGTGCAATTCAAGTGGCAGTATCTGCGCTACGGCCCGACATCGCCGCGGCTTAGGGAGCAACTCGGCAGCATTTATCGATTCGCCGAGGAAAAAGGATTGGCGACATCCAAAGTGGTCGTTTATCCCGGGGCGTTTGGTGAGTCAACCATTCAGCGCGAGACGCTCAAAAGCCTGATGCTTGCGATGTCTTCCACGGACAGCCTGCTGCCCAACAAACTGCATATCGCGGAACGGATCGTTGCCCAGTTCTCCGAATTTTTCGTCATGCAGCGTCGTGCCGGCAAAGGTTGCCACTTCTTCTTCGATCTATCTTCCGGCAATCTACCGGCACGGCTGGTGTCACGCCTGGAAATGACGCCGGGGCTGCGCTTTTTCGGCCCGGGAACCGCGGCCGATGAACTGGCGAACCTGATTTCGCAAGTGGAGCGCAGCGGGGTGCTGCCGTCCAGAATCAACCTGGGCGGAGAGTTCGACTCGGAAGTTGTCCTCGAGGTGCTGCGTCACCTGGCCCGGTACTGGTCGCCGATTCCCGTGGCCCGTACTTCGGAGCGTCACAAGTCCGTGTTTCGCATCAGTGTCGTGCACAATTTCAAGGAACTTGTGGCGGCCATTTCCGGTGTTCCGGTGGATGCCTCCTTGGACAATGCGATAGAAACCTGGACGGTCGAAAACGAAAGCGAAGGGGGTTACGGGGCGCTGCTTCCCTTTTCCCAGAGCGACTGGCTGAAGATCGGATCCCTGATCGGGGTGAAAATAGAAGACGGCGCAGCCTGGGGCGTGGGCGTGGTGCGGCGCTTATCGGCCTTCGACCTCAAGCAGCGTTATGTCGGCATCCAGTTGTTGTCGCGAGGCGGTTCCGTTGTGAAGGTCTCGCCTTCGGATTCCGCGGGTGATGCGCCTCAGGAAAGTGCCGTGCTGCTGCCATCAAATACGGCCGACAGCAGCACCAGTCGCGAAATGAACCTCTTATTCAGGCGAGGCGCCTGCGCGCTGCAAAAAAGCATGGATATGCGTGCCTACGATCGCGAGTACATGCTGGTGCCCAGAAAGCTGATCGAGAGCGGCGACGATTTCGACATGTTCCGCGTCCGCGTTGCGCAGATTTGAATCTAAAAATCGCACCACAGAGGCACAGAGACACCGAGAAGAACAATATATCAATGAGCTTTTTCGCCAGCAGTGTTCGCCTTTTTGGTGAGTGCGCGAATAGACGCAACGATTTGTTATTTCTCTGTGTTCTTAAGGCACAGAACTTACGGCCGAAGCTGCAGTGCCTAGAAGGGTACTCCACGCTGCGCGAGGGTATCTGTGGTTCTAATGCTTTTTTGGGTTGATGTAACTCAAATCAGTATGCGTCGCAGCCATATGCCGATGTCGGAAATTTCTTCCGGGCATACCGAGTGAGGCATGGGATATTGATGCCATTCCACCGCATAGCCCAGCGCAGTTAGCCGGTCGCGAGAAGTAGTTCCCAATTTTATCGGCACGATATTGTCGGCGATGCCGTGGGCGATAAACACCGGTAGACCATGGTTCGAAGCGTGCGCTTCCTTGTCCAGCGCCTCGGACAGCGGAAGATAGGCCGATAGTGACATGATGCCTGCCAGCCGGTTGGCGTAGCGCAGCCCGGTCTGCAAGGCGATTACTCCACCCTGGGAAAAACCCGTCAGCACGATGCGCTGCGAAGGAATGCCGCGCTGAATCTCCCGCTCAATCAACGCCTCGATCGCCAGTTGCGATTGGCGAATGCCTTTTTCATCGCCCCGGCGATCCAGATCCTGCCCGGTGATGTCATACCATGCCCGCATCACGTAACCGCCATTGATGGTCACCGGCTGCATCGGCGCGTTTGGAAACACATACCTAACCGCGAGCGAACCCAGTTTGATTTCCGGAACAATGGGAACGAAGTCGTTGCCGTCCGCGCCCAGGCCATGCATCCAGATGATCGAATGCGTGGGATTGGGGCGGGTTTCGATTTCTATGGTTTGGAGAGGTTCAGTCATTTAAGTAAAAATCGTTGACGCAAAGGGCGCAAAGGAAAAGAAAGGAAGATCTTAAAGAAAGAATAAATTCGGCGATCCCGGTAAATAAACTGCGTTCCACACTTTTTGTTTTCTTTGCGTCCTTTGCGTCCTTTGCGTCTTTGCGTCGAGATTTAGGGTTTCGGTCGGATCGCGGACTTGGGGCGGAATGCCTTGACGATCGTCTCGGCGGTCTCGATGTATGGCCCGCCGATCAAGTCGATGCAGTAAGGTACCGCGGCAAAGATGCCGTGCACCTTTTGCTTACCCTCCGCGTCTTTCAGGCCTTCCAGGGTTTCCTTGATCGATTTGGGTTGGCCGGGCAGGTTGATGATAAGCGTCTTGCCGCGGATGACGCCTACCTGACGCGACAGGATCGCGGTGGGCACGAAGTTCAGGCTGATCTGGCGCATCTGTTCGCCGAAGCCGGGCATTTCCTTGTCCGCGACCGCCAGCGTGGCTTCCGGCGTGACATCACGAGGCGCGGGACCGGTTCCGCCGGTGGTCAAGACGATATGGCAGTTCTCCTTGTCGCATAAGTCCTTCAGAGTGACCTCGATCTGCGGGCGTTCGTCGGGAATCAGGCGAGTGACGATGCGGCGGGGATTCAGGACCACGCGCGCCAGCCATTCCTCCAGCGCCGGGATGCCCTCGTCTTTGTAAACCCCTTTCGATGCCCGGTCGCTGATCGAGACCAGGCCGATGATGACTTGTTCGTTTTCGCTCATTTAATCTCAATAAAATTGGCCACAGAGAACACAGAGAACACAGAGGGAAACCAAAAGACAATTTTCGATTTGATGGTGCATTTCCATGGAGAAAATGCGCGGCATATTTGCAATGTCATTATCCTTTCTGCTGTTTAATCGATTTTCTTTACTCTGTGTTCTCTGTGCCCTCTGTGGCAAATGTTGTTTTTGGAGATTGAATCGTTTCTCGCAGCACCCGGAACAGTTCGCGGAAGTTTTTCGGCGCTTTGCCCGAGGCGTGTTCCCGGCGAGTATCGTGTATCAAAGTGCGCAAGCGTGGAATATCCGCATCCGGAAAGGCGGCGAGAAATTCGGCCAGCGTTTCGTCATTCTCCAGCAGCCGCAGCCGCCAGCGTTCCGCCAGGTGCATCTGCATCGTGTCGTCGGCGGATTTGCCGCTCCAGGCGGCAAGCTGGCGACGAATGGCTTCTCCATCGGCGTCTTCGCGCATCAGGCGGCCGATGTATTGCATCTGCCGGCTACGGGCGCCGAACTTCGAGATGGTCTTGGCCTCCAGCACCGCATCGTATAAACGCTCCGATAGCTTCAACTGCACAAGTTTGCCGTTGTCCAGCACGACCAATTCCTCGCCCAACTCCTGCAGGGCGTGGTCGTTCTTCTTGCGCTGTGTTTTGCTGAGGGGTAGTTCGTCTGTCATTGCGACGGGTGGCGGGGTAGGTGGCGACTCAACTGGTATCATAGCGAAAATTGGCCAACCAGCGTTTCCCTTCTTCCTTAGCAACCCAATCCGTGAATTCAAATCCATCCGCACCACGTGCCGATCAGACGTTTGCCAATGACCTGTCGTCCCTGAAACAGATTGCACGCGATGTGCTCGATTATGCCCGCCAAAAAGGCGCCAGCGCCGCCGAAACCGAGGTGAGCGAAGCGTTTGGCCAGAGTGTTACGGTACGCCGTGGCGAAGTCGAGACGATCGAATATAACCGGGACAAGGGGGTTGGGGTCACCGTTTATGTGGGTCAAAGCCGTGGCCACGCCAGCACCTCGGATTTGTCGCTCAAGGCATTGCAGGATACGGTCGACGCGGCATTGTCGATTGCGAAATTGACCGCCGCGGATGCTTATGCCGGCTTGGCGGACGCAGATTTGCTGGCCACGGAGTTTCCCGAGCTGGACCTCTTCTTTCCCTGGCCATTGACGGTAGAGGCGGCGATCGAAAAGGCACGTGTATGCGAAGACGCGGCCTTTTCGGCCGATCCTCTAGTCAGCAATTCGGAGGGCGCCAGTGTTTCGGTGCAGCAGTCGCATTTTGTCTACGCCAATTCGAACGGATTTCTGGCGGGATTTCCCAGCTCGCGACATAGCATTTCCTGCGCGGTGATAGCGGGGAAGGACGATGCCATGCAGCGCGACGACTGGTATACCAGCGCGCGCGACCCCAGGGACCTTATTGACGAAGCGGAAGTCGGCAGGCGTGCCGGCCTGCGGGCTGCCCGACGGGTGGGCGCCCGCAAGCTACCCACAGCCAAGGCGCCGGTGCTGTATGAAGCGCCTGTGGCGAGTGGACTCCTGAGTCATTTTGTCTCCGCTGTCAGTGGTGGCAGCCTGTATCGAAAGTCTACTTTCCTGCTCGATGCCTTGGGGAAAACCATCTTTTCCCCGAATGTGCGTATTCGCGATCTGCCGCATATCAAAAAAGGCCTGGCAAGCGGTGCGTTTGACGACGAAGGCGTGGCGACGCGTGCGCGGGACATGGTTAACCAGGGCGTTTTGCAGGGATATTTTCTAGGCAGTTACTCGGCGCGCAAACTGGGGATGAAATCCACCGGCAATGCCGGGGGCAGCCACAATTTGATTCTCGAATCGACTGCGGGCGACCTGAATGGCTTGATGAAAACAATGGGAAGGGGCTTGCTTATCACCGATTTGCTGGGGCAGGGGATCAACATGGTGACCGGCGATTACTCGCGTGGTGTCGCGGGTTTTTGGATCGAAAGTGGCGAAATCGCCTTTCCCGTCCAGGAAATCACCGTGGCCGGCAATCTGAAGGAAATGTTCCGACATATCGTTGCCGTGGGCAACGATGTCGAAGTTCGCAGCGCTCGCCAGTGCGGGTCGATTCTGGTGGAAGGGATGACGATGGCGGGAGAATAGCGCGAGGCGCGAGGGGGAAGGCAGGGACTAGGGGTAAGGGGCGAGGATCGAGGATCGAAGATCGAGGATTGAGGATTGAGGATCGAGGATTGAGGATTGAGGATTGAGGATCGAGGATTGAGGATTGAGGATCGAGGATTGAGGATTGAGGGGATTACACCCTTCACTCATTCACCCTTCACCCTTCACCCTTCACCCTTCACCCTTCACCCTTCACCCTTCACCCTTCACCCTTCACCCTTCACCCTTTACCCGTCACCCGTCACCCGTCACCCGTCATTCGTCACCGTCCGGCCCATGCTGAATCAATCTCAAACCACAACAATGTTTCTTCGCAGCGCTCTGCTCGCCCTCGTACTGACGGCGCTTGCCGGTTGCGGAGAGAAAATTCCGCCATTGCCGAAACTGGGTCCGGGCGATGTGGTGCTGGCCTTTGGGGACAGTCTGACCTACGGGACTGGCGCGGCCGAGAATCAGGCGTATCCGCGGGTGTTGGCGGGGCTGATCGGGCGCGAGGTGGTGGGTGCGGGTGTTCCGGGAGAAGTAACCTCGGAAGGTCTGCGGCGCCTGCCGGGCACCATCGAGGAAGCCAAGCCAAAAATTCTGCTGCTATGTCTGGGAGGCAACGACATGCTGAGGAAGCTCGATAGTGCTGCCACGCAGGCCAATTTGCGGGCGATGGTGCAACTGGCGCGGGAGCGCGGCGTCGGAGTAGTGCTGATCGGGGTACCGAAGCCGGCATTGTTCGGCGGCACGGTCGAGTTCTATGAGAAGATTGCCAGGGAATTTCAGATCCCGCTGGAAAATGAGATCCTGCATGAAGTGTTGTTCGATAACGAATTCAAATCGGATCATATTCATCCCAATGCCAGGGGATATCGCCGGCTGGCTGAATCGATTGCCGATCTGCTTCGCCGCGCAGGGGCGATCCAGTAAAGAAACACGTTCACCGCGGAGGACGCGGAGGAAAATCAAAAAGAGTTCATCGTAATGTGCGCGAATTTGGGGGCGGGCAATTTGGCATTGGAAACATTGCATGAGTATCTATAGAAAGACCTGGATTCCCGTTTCCACGGGAATGACATCGGGGACTGATTCAATATTTCCAACATATCGATTATTGCCCTTGAATTTCCTCCGCGTCCTCCGCGTCCTCTGCGGTGAGAGAGTTTATGGCTTTTTGCGTCTAGCGCTCGCAGCTACGTTAGTGTTATGTACGGCCCAACTTCACGCCGCGGTGCCGGAGAAAAGCAAGGTGGTTCTGGCGGTGGGCGGCAAGACCACGCTGTATTACCTGCCGTTGACGATAGCCGACCAGCTTGGGTACTTTACTGACGAGGGCTTGCAAGTCGAAATCAACGATTTTCCGGGCGGGGCCAAGGCGCTGCAGGCGCTGATCGGTGGCAGTGCGGATGTGGTGTCGGGGGCGTTCGAGCACACGATCGTGATGCAGACGCTGGCGCAGAAGGTGCAGGCTTTTGTGTTGCAGGGGATGAATCCCGGCCTGGAACTGGGGATTCACAAAAGCCGTATCGCGGATTATTCCTGGCCCAAGGATCTCAAGGGCATGAAGATCGGTGTCTCGGCGCCGGGTTCGAGCACCCACATGCTCATCAATCACCTGCTGGCCTCCGTGGGTCTGAAACATGACGACGTAACAATCATCGGCATCGGTACGGGGTCGAGCGCGGTGGCGGCCATTCGCAGCGGGCAGATTGATGCCATCTCCAGCGTCGAGCCGGTGATGACATTGCTGGAGCGCTCCGGCGACATCAAGATCGTGGTGGAAACCATCAGCGACAAGGGTGCCCGCGATGTGTTTGGCGGCACCATGCCTGCCGCGACGCTGTATGCCCGGATGACCTTCATCGAAAAAAATCCCAATACGGTACAGGCGCTGACCAATGCCATGGTGCGAGCTTTATTGTGGCTGCAAGCCAGTTCCACCGATGAAATTCTCAAGGTGGTTCCGGAAGAATATCTATTGGGGGATCCGGGCCTGTATCGCGCCGCGCTCGAACGCCTGCGCCCAACCTATTCGAAAGATGGCCTGATTCCGAGGAAGGGCGTGGATAATTCCTTGAAAATACTGCTTGCCCACAATGGCGCGGTGAAGCGCGCGCCGGTATTGTGGATCGAGCAGACACACACCAACGCATTCGTGGAGAAGGCGTTGCTCAAGTACCGTCACTAAGCGATGGTTTCCATTGTGCAGGCATTACGGCTGAACGGGGTGAGTTGTACTTTCCCCGCGCGTGCCGGCGCGGCCGCTTATACCGCCGTCGAGAAGGTCGATATCAGTGTCGCCGAAGGTGAGTTCGTGGCGGTGGTGGGTCCCACCGGTTGCGGAAAATCGACTTTGCTCAACGTTGCCGCAGGATTGCTTGCGCCCAGCGAGGGCGAGGTTCACGTGTTTGGCGAGTCTTTGCACGATATCAATTCCCGGGCCGGTTACATGTTTCAGAGCGAAGCCCTGATGCCCTGGCGCACGGCCCGCGAAAATGTCATGGCCGGGCTTGAGTTTCGCGGTGTCGCAGCCAACGAAGCCCTTGCGCGCGCAAACGACTGGTTGCGACGCGTGGGTCTGGCCGCTCATGGGGACAAGTACCCGCACCAGCTTTCAGGGGGCATGCGTAAACGGGCCGCCCTGGCGCAGACGCTGATTCTCGATCCCAAGATACTGCTGATGGACGAACCGTTCTCCGCGCTCGATGTGCAGACCCGCAGCCTGATGGAAAACGAACTGTTGGCGCTCTGGCAACAGGACCGCAAGTCAGTGTTGTTCGTGACCCATGATCTGGAAGAAGCGATATCATTATCCGACCGCGTGGTGCTGCTGTCCGCCGGCCCGGCCAGCCGGCCGATCGGGGAATTTGCCATCGACCTGCCACGCCCGCGCGATGTGGCGGAAATTCGCCTGACGCCAAAATTTCTCGATCTGCACCGGCGCATTTGGGACGCGTTGCGCGACGAAGTGCAGAAGGCCTACGCCCATGCCCTGGATTGATCGATGAAAGGCGCCGGTCGCTCTTCGTCACCCGTCACGGGTCGCTCGTCACTGATTTTCTGGCAGGTGGCGTTGATGGTGGGGCTGTTTGCGCTCTGGCATGTACTCACTCAAACGGAAGTGCTGCCGAAGTTTTTCTTCGGCGAACCTCTGGTGGTGCTGCGTCGGGTCTGGGACTGGTTCGCGAGCGGGAAAATTTTCCCGCATCTGGGCGTCACGCTTCTGGAAACGCTGCTCGCGTTTGCCCTCGGCACGATTCTGGGATTGGTGTTTGGCCTGTGGCTGGCGCTGTCCGATTCCGCAGCCCGACTTTTCGATCCGTATATCACCGCGCTGAATTCCATGCCGCGCGTGATTCTGGCGCCGATTTTTGCGGTGTGGTTCGGCCTGGGCATCTGGTCCAAGGTATTGCTCGGCATCACGCTGGTGTTTTTCATCGTGTTTTTCAGCGTTTACAATGGCGTGCGGGAAGTGAGCCCGACCGTGCTGGCGAATGCGCGAATGCTGGGCGCGTCGGGAAGGCAGCTCCTGCGCCACGTGTATCTGCCCAGTGCAACCGCGTGGGTGTTCTCCAGCCTGCATGCCTCGGTGGGCATGGCATTTGTCGGCGCGGTGGTGGGTGAGTACCTTGGCTCCGCCAAGGGCGTGGGGTACCTGATTCTGCAGGCCGAAGGGGTGTTCGACATCAACACTGTGTTCGCCGGGGTACTGGTCCTCACGGGTTGCGCGCTCGTGCTCGACAGACTGGTATCCGTGGCGGAACGGCGGCTGCTGCGCTGGCATCCCGGCCGGGTGGCGGCGGATGCCTGACCGCCCGGGAAATGTGTCCTCGCGTGTTGACGCCCGACCCGCTTTTTCGATCGCACGGGTTTTCCCTCTGAATGCTGTGGCAAAAAGGTATTTCGCATGATTAACAAGATTGTGTCGACGATTGCGGAAGCGGTGGCTGGTATCCAGGATGGCGCCACCGTCATGATTGGTGGATTCGGCGGGGCGGGACAGCCGGCGCAACTGATCGACGGGCTGATCGAGCAGGGGGCAAAAGATCTTACCATCGTCAACAACAATGCCGGCAATGGCGAGGTCGGCCTGGCGGCGCTGCTCAAGGCGCGGCGGGTGCGCAAGATTTATTGCTCCTTTCCGCGCCAGGCGGATTCGCAGGTGTTCGACGCGCTCTATCGCGCCGGCGAGATCGAGCTGGAACTGGTGCCGCAGGGCAACCTCGCCGAACGCATTCGCGCGGCGGGCGCCGGGATCGGCGGTTTCTTCACCGCGACCGGATACGGCACCGATCTGGCGAAAGGCAAGGAAACCCGCATGATCAACGGCCGTGGTTATGTGCTGGAAATGCCCATCCATGCCGATTTCGCGTTGATCAAGGCCGAAGCCGGCGATCGCTGGGGCAATCTGGTATACCGCAAGACAGCGCGCAATTTTGGTCCGGTCATGGCCACCGCGGCGCGCTGCACGATTGTGCAGGTGAACAGGATCGTCGAGCTGGGCGCGCTCGACCCGGAATCGATCGTCACGCCGGGCGCATACGTAAACCGTGTCGTCCGGATTGCGGACATTTCCAGAAAAAAACTTTACGCTGCCGCGTGATGCAACGTATCCCGGAGCCATGATATGAATCGACGCAATCGTGACCAGATGGCGGCGCGCGTGGCGCTCGACATCCCTGGCGGATCGCTGGTCAACCTTGGCATTGGGTTGCCGACCCTGATTGCCAACCATCTGCCCGGAGACCGGGAGATCCTGCTGCAAAGTGAAAACGGCGTGCTCGGCATGGGTCCCGCGCCCGGCGCCGGCGAGGAGGACGAAGATCTGATCAACGCCGGCAAACAGCCGGTGACCCTGTTAACCGGGGGATCGTTTTTTCACCAGGCCGATTCTTTCGCGATGATGCGCGGCGGCCATCTCGATATTTGCGTGCTGGGCGCGTTTCAGGTTTCGGTCAATGGGGATCTGGCGAACTGGCACACCGGTGCGCCCGATGCGATTCCGGCCGTCGGGGGGGCGATGGATCTGGCCAGCGGTGCGAAAAGAGTTTTTGTGATGATGGAGCACCAGACCAAAAGCGGGCAGAGCAAGATTGTCGAGCGCTGTACCTATCCGCTTACCGGTATCGCCTGTGTGCATCGCATCTATACCGACCTCGCGGTGATCGACGTGACACCGCGCGGCTTGCACGTGATCGACATGGTGGAAGGACTGACCCTGGAGGACTTGATTCGCGTGACCGGCGTGCCGCTGGCGCTCGACCCGGGGCAGGCCGCGGCATGAAGGCCTTCACCTACAACGCGCTGCCTTCCCGAGTGGTGTTCGGGCCGGGGCGTATCACGGAAGTGGGCGCGGAGCTGGAAAAAATCGGCAGCCGTCGCGCCCTGGTGATTACGACCCCCGGGCGACGCGCGCTGGCCGATCAGGTGGCGGGCCTGATCGGTGCCGCCTGTGCCGGCGTGTGCGACATGGCGGTGATGCATACGCCGCTTGAAACTGCGATCAGGGCCCGGAAGCTGGCGCAGGATGCCGGCGCGGATGCACTGGTGTCCGCCGGAGGCGGCTCGACCGTGGGGCTCGCGAAGGCGATTGCACTGACCAACGACCTCCCGATTCTGGCCATTCCAACCACGTATTCGGGATCGGAGATGACGCCGGTGCAGGGCATCACCGAAAACGGGGTCAAGGTCCAGCGGCGCGACGCGCGCATGCTACCCCGCGCCGTGATCTACGATCCGCAGTTGCTGCGCGGACTTCCCTCCGGCGTTGCCGGCCCGAGCGGGATGAACGGCATCGCGCACGCGGTGGAAGCGATGTATGCACGAGAAGCGAACCCGATCACTTCAGACATGGCTGAGGAATCGATTCGCCGGATGTCCGTGGCGCTGCCCTCGGTGATCCACGAGCCGGGGAATGTCGACGCGATTGGGGAAGCCCTCTATGGGGCCTGTCTTGCCGGGATCTGCCTGGCGAGCGTCGGGATGGCTATTCATCACAAGCTTTGTCACACGCTCGGCGGCAGTTTCAACCTGCCGCACGCGCAGACCCACACTATCATGTTGCCGCATGCGGTGCGTTACAACCAAGGCGCGGCGCCGGATGCCATGGCGCGCATCGCGCGCGCGTTGCATGTGACGGATGCGGCCGAGCGCTTGTTTGATCTGGCGCGCGCGCTAGGCGCGCCAGCGGCGCTGCGGGACATTGGCATGCCGGCCGACGGTCTGGAACGGGCCGCCGATCTCGCGGTGAAGGACCCGTACTGGAATCCGCGTCCGATCGAACGAACCGCCGTCCGGCAGTTGTTGCAGGATGCCTGGGAAGGCAAACGCCCGGTTTAGCCGTTGTCTGGCCGGAATACCGCCGCACCCGCGCGGCAACATCATCAAGGAGTCGGAGCCAACATGCCTGAATCATTTATCTGCGCTGCGCTGAGAACACCCATCGGACGCTACGGCGGCGCGCTCTCGTCGGTGCGTCCCGACGATCTTGCGGCCATTCCTTTGCGGGAACTGATGGCACGACACCCATCGATGGACTGGGACGCGGTGGATGACGTGGTATTCGGCTGCGCCAACCAGGCCGGTGAAGACAACCGCAACGTGGCGCGCATGGCGCTGCTGCTTGCGGGACTGCCGAAGGAGATCCCGGCCAGCACGATCAATCGGTTGTGCGGCTCGGGCATGGATGCCGTGGGTATCGTCGCCCGTGCCATCCGGGCCGGTGAAATCGATCTGGGCATTGCCGGCGGTGTGGAGAGCATGTCGCGTGCGCCATTCGTGATGCCCAAGGCCGACAGCGCGTTTTCGCGCGCCAATGCGGTATACGACACGACTATCGGCTGGCGTTTTGTGAATCCGCAGATGATGCAACGCTACGGCACGGATTCAATGCCCGAGACGGCCGAAAATGTCGCCGCCGAATACGGCGTGTCGCGGGCAGACCAGGATGCATTCGCCATGCGTTCGCAGGCCAGGGCCTCGGCCGCGCAGAAGAACGGACGACTGGCGAAGGAGATCGTGCCGGTGACGATCCCGGCAAAAAAAGGCGAGGCCGTAGTGGTGGACAAGGACGAACATCCGCGTGAAACCAGCATGGAGGCGCTAGGTAAACTGAAGGCGATCGTGAAGCCCGACGGTACGGTGACCGCGGGCAACGCCTCCGGTGTGAACGATGGCGCGTGCGCGCTGATCCTGGCAAATGAGAGGGCGGCAAAAAAACACGGGCTGACGCCGCTGGCGCGGGTGATGGGTGTGGCGACCGCGGGGTGCGCACCGCGCATCATGGGTATCGGACCAGTGCCGGCCACGCATAAGTTGCTCGCCCGCCTGGGTGTGAAACTGGATCAGGTGGACGTCATCGAACTGAACGAGGCGTTTGCGGCGCAAGGACTGGCGGTGCTGCGCGAACTGGGCGTGAAGGACGACGATCCGCGTGTGAACCCGAACGGCGGCGCCATTGCGCTCGGACATCCGCTCGGCATGAGCGGGGCGCGGCTGGTGGCGACAGTGGTTCACGAAATGCAGGAACGCAAACTGCGCTATGCCCTGACGACCATGTGCATCGGTGTCGGACAGGGGATCGCGGCGCTGATCGAGCGCGTCTGAATTCCAATGAGGAGAGACCACCGTGAGAGACCTGACCGAGGCAAATCTGACTGGCGCCGTGCTGAAGAAACTCGATGGTGCTGCCGATCTGCGGTTCCGGCAGGTCATGAGCAGCCTGATCAGGCATCTGCATGGTTTTATCCGCGATGTGGAACTGACCGAGGCCGAGTGGCTGGCGGCCATTCAATTCCTGACCGCGACCGGTCAGAAGTGCGACGACAAGCGCCAGGAATTCATCCTGCTGTCCGACACGCTCGGCGTATCCATGCTGGTGGATGCGATCAATCACCGCAGCCCTTCGGGCGCGACCGAATCCACGGTGAGGGGGCCCTTCTATGCGGATGGCGCACCGGATATGCCGCTGGGAGCGGACATCGCGCACGGCGTCGAGGGCGACCCGACATATTTTTCCGGGCGTGTTCTGACTCCGCAGGGTCGACCCATTGCCGGGGCCCTGCTGGACCTGTGGTCCACGGATGGCGAGGGTTCCTACGATGTGCAGTTGCCGGGCCAAGGCATGCGGGCGCGCGGCAAGATCAGGGCTGACGCCCAGGGGCGTTTTGCCTTCTGGACGGTGAAACCGGTGAGTTATCCCATTCCCACGGACGGCCCGGTCGGCAAGATGTTGCTGATGATGGGCCGGCATCCCTATCGGCCGGCCCACACGCACATGATTCTTTCGGCGTCGGGTTTCAAAACGGTGACCACGCACGTGTTCGTTGAAGGCGATGCCTACCTCGAATCGGACGCCGTATTCGGCGTGAAAAATTCCCTGGTGACTGAATTTGTGCGTCATGAGCCCGGCGTTGCGCCCGATGGCAAGCGCATGGACAAGCCTTACTTTACGGTGGACTTCGACTTCGGTCTGGTGCCAGCTTGACGAAGATTCCGGCCGAAGCGGAGGCGGCCGGAGTTCTCTTATAACGCCGACTTTAACGGGGGAGCTGCAATGAACTGCAAAAAATGGCTGGCGGTAGCAGGGTGTGCGGTGACGATGAATGCGATGGCAGCAGGCATTCCGGGTTTGCGCGGAGGAGACCATCTGGGGCTGACCGTGCCCAAACTCGACGAGGCGGTGGCTTTTTTTGCGCCGATGTGATCGGCTGTGTACCGGTTTTCAAACTGGGCCCTTTCAAGGCCGACAACGACTGGATGCAGGTGCATCTGAACGTCAATCCGCGCGCCGAGATTCCACAGATTCAGACGATGCGTTGCGGGCATGGGCTCAATCTGGAAATTTTCCAGTACACCTCGCCCGATCAAAACGCCACAGGGCCGAAGAACAGCGACATTGGCGGCCATCATCTGGCGTTTTATGTGGACGACATGGCCAAAGCGGTCGAGCATCTGAAAAAGCATAACGTCAAGATGCAGGGCGAGCCGACCGTCATGAAAGACGGCCCGAGCGCCGGGGAGGCGTGGATGTATTTCCTGGCGCCATGGGGCATGCAACTCGAGTTGGTGAGTTATCCGAAAGGCAGACAAGACAGCACAGGGGCAGAAGAAGGACAAACTATTTGGCCCCAGGGACTTTGCCTACGACGAGCAAACCCAAACGTGCATCTGCCCGGCCGGGGAGTTTCTCTACCAGAACGGCAGTCGGGTGGTGATCCAAGGCAGAGAGGCGGTAAAGTTCACCGGGGCCAAGAGGGTCTGCGGGCCGTGTCCTCTACGGGGCCAGTGCCTGCGCCATCCTGAACGAACCGAGGTGCGCCAGGTGGTGTTCTTTACCGGAGTCGTGCATAAAGCCGAATCGCACACGGCCAGGATGAAGAAGAAGATCGACAGCGAAGAAGGCAGACGACGTTACGGGCAGCGCTTTGGCACGGTCGAGCCAGTGTTTGGCAACATTCGGCACAACAAGCGGCTAAATCGCTTCACGCTACGCGGCAAACCCAAGGTCGATACGCAGTGGAAGCTCTATTGCATGGTGCACAACATCGAGAAGCTGGCGCATTACGGGCAATGGCAGTGAGGATGGCAAAAAGCAGGGAAAGCCAAGCGGCAATCGAAGCAGAAAACCAAATCTCGCGACGGACTGAAATCGAATAACGAAAAATTAACCTCCACTACGGTGCTCGCAGGCGCCAATGGATGAGGATGACTGCCCGGAAAAAAGGTTTTTCTACAGCCTCAACGCCCGCGCTAACCGGCGCCCAAACAGCAAGCGCAGCGCCGCTGTTTGGGCGTCCGGTTCAGCGCGAGGTTAGCCCGCCACTCTCTCGCGCGATGCGTATCAAGGCGCGGAGTGCGTCGTTTACTGCCTCCGCATTCTTGAAAGCAGAGGCAACGTCAGGGTCAAGGACGACCACGTTCGTGCTCTTAACATACTTGGCGTGGTACTTCCCACGTACTGCGCCAGAGAAATCGTACTCCGCACGCATCGTGTCTTTGAGTTGCTGGTCGTCAGCCTTCGTACGCTTTTCTTTCATGGGATGTCGCCTCGCGGGCGCTGATGATTTGGAAGAGATCGTCGTCTTCCTCGGTGTGAGATACAACCACAAGCCGTCCAGTCGAAGATAGGCCCATAGTCAGGAATCGCATTTCGGTCTGTGAATGGTCCGGATCTGGAATCGTCGCCGCCAGTGCGTCAGCAAACACGGTTGATGCCTCCTCGAAGGATACATCGTGCTTGGTGCGGTTCTCCTCATCCTTCAGCCGATCCCATTCGAATCTCATGCGCGCATCCTACCTCAGCGCTGGCTTTGGAGGGCTAACGATAGCAATGAGGGGGCGCCGAGGAGCAAAGCGACGAGGGAACTGAACAGCGACGCTTTTCAGCGCTCCCCTCGATTGCTTGGTTGGGCGGCGCCATCAACGTCGCGGCCGTTCTCGCCCCCTATTGGCTATCACCGCACAATGAAGACATCGTACTTGACGTAAGAGTCCTCCCCTCCGCGCTTGATCTCCACCATCTTCCCCACGGCCTGAACCTTGTTCAGCCAGTCGTACTTCTCCGAGGACGTCCGGAAAGTGGGCGCGGTCACAAAATATGGCCAAGTCTTGTCAGTGACGACCTCGCCGCGGCCCAGTGCCTCGCCGACTTCCTTCGATGAAACGGAGATCCCGCCGTAAGTCATGTAAATCAGGGCCCCGTCGTCTGTCTCGATCACAATCCTCGCATCTAATCGCGCGACACCAGCCGGCGTGATCGTGATCCAGTCGCCTCCCGGGGCTACTAATTTTCCGCTGATCGCAGGCCCTTTGACCCAGCCCCCGGGGTACACTGCAGTGATGGACGTTGCACCGTCGATCTTGATCCTTTGTGCGCTGATGGGCACCAAAAAGGTCATCAGGTACTCGGTCTTGATTTGACTGGTCTGCGCAGCGGCATGAAGGGTCCAGCCGCATAGCGCGACGACAGCGGTCACTGCAATGGCAATATGTCTCAAGCTTTTCTCCCTTGGGTTTATCGCACTCAGGCCCTTCGGTCGTGAGCGTGACGTGAGCATGCAGCCAAGCCTGAGAGGCCCGGACCTGGTGCCACGGCCCCGATCATGCGTTAGTCAACGCAGAAAGTACAATCAAAGGGAGAAGAGCATCGCCGGAAGATCCGTATGGAGCACGGCCGATCGTGCCGCCCAACGCAGAATTGAGCGGCTGGGCAAGAGGCGGCGCGAAGCAACGCCGTTAGACAGTCCGCTCGAATGTCGGGTTGGGCGTCTGCTCGCGAAGCACAAGAGCGTCACTTGAGCGGCGGTCCGACCACTTCGGTTTTGTGCATTTTCATGAGCGCCCGGTTTGTGTCCGCATCGACGCCCTGCCGTTCCTCGAATATCCTCTCAAACCCCCCTGGCGTGACGCCTACCAGCACCACGCCGGGCTCTGTCCCGACGTTCTGGAAGGTGTGCGCGGTCCCTCGCGGGACGAACATGACGGACTCAGCGGGCGCGCTCATGATGCGGTCACCGAGTTGGACCTTGAACTCCCCACTCACAATATAGAAGAACTCGTCCTCTGCTTGGTGAATGTGGGTGGGCGGTCCGCTCTTGGGTGCAATGGTCTGACGAAACATGCCCAGTGTCCCTCCAGTCTGGTCTCCTGTCGCAAGGACTTCGGTGAAATCCGCCTCTCTGCCCTGAGGCCCAGAGAATCGCGGTGCACCGCCAGGTGAGACGACGAAACCCGCTGATGCGCCGGCTAGCAGCCAAACCGCAGCTACCGCGGTAGGGCCCGAGAGTAGCGCGCCCAATATCCACGCGACGACGAGCCAAGACCGAGTTCCAAGACGTAACTTCATGGGGTGGATCCCCCTTTTCAAAGTGGTTCGATAAGACATTGTCGCTACGGTTCGTCGGAGCGGGGTGGCACTGCATGTGGCTGTGAAGTCCTGATGTTCTTTGCCTACCGGGCTCGATAAGACGTCCAACGGTTGAGCTCAGGCCGCGGCCCGTCAGGGCCGTCGTGCCTGCAGCGAATTGTTAGCCCCTTCAAGATCAGGGGCAAAGGTTAGTGAACTGGCGCTTCATCACCTCGACCTTCAACGCGCGAGAACCTATACCAACGCGTGCCAGATCCAGCGATTGGAATGATCGAAATCATCCCGAAAGAGTCGTACTCTTCCTTTTCTATCAGATAGCCGTCAGTTTTGGCAAAAGACCGAATGTAGTTGGCGTACCCCATTGAACCAGTTGTGCCGGAACTGATCGATCCCGATATTCTTATCCATCCATCTTTACAGGAAAAATCACCGCTTTCCTTCTTCAGTATCCGCTTTCCTTCTATAGTGCCGCTGTCAGACATAGCCACAATCTCTAATTGATTCGTCCCTTCTTGCCGTATCGAGATTTTGCGTATCTCGCTCCATTTTCCTGGTGGCACGGAGTATTTTTCGTAATCCCCGAAGAACCAATGAGACTGCATATAGACATGTGACTTCTTAGCTATTGCTTCCCCTGAATCCATGTAGTGGCCGGATATGTCGGGACACTTTTCGCCTTCTACTGACACAGGCAGTTTCCAGTTCTCCGGGATTGTCTGGTGAGAAGCGCAGGAAGCAGTCAATACAATCCCGCCGTGTACAAGCGCTTCATATAGGGATCACCAAGCTGGGTCCTTCTGTCGGCATCTGCTCGAAGGGGCTAACGAGACGGGGCCAAGCGGCACGCCGAAAGCACGCTAGCAAAGCACAGTGACGCTGATCGGCGCGTCCGCTTCAGCCCCTGGTTAGCCCCATGCATGCGAAATGCAAGCTTAGTCTGCTCTACTGGGGCGCAACGCGCCGCCACACCCTCAATACCTTCCCCTTGTCGGAGTAGGTGAAGCCGTCGGCGGTCAGCAGGAACTCTTGCTCTCCGGTAATGGCGCGAAAGCGCGCTGTGTCGCCTTCGCGGCTCACTGAGAAGGCGCGCATTCCTTCCCACGGGGCTTTGTGGGATACCGTGATACCGGACGATGTCTGGGTAAACACAGACGGCTCATCATATCGATAGGAAAACTGAGTACCATCGAGTACGTAAGTGCCATACGAAGCCACGGTCGTTTGAGTGGCCTCCTGCATCCTGTTGTGCGTGATTACAGCGATAACGCCGTTCAAGTGAACAGAGCGCCCCTCGACCTGGGGTGGGCGAAACACTCCGGAATCTGTGTGCCATTCCTGTAGCGCGAAAACGCCTTCATACCTGGCTCGCACTGCCTCCGCCTCTTGATCGGCGCTCGATGCGAGCCCGGCGGACGAAAGGGACAGCACCGCTAAACAAAACCGGATTACGATGCTCGACGACGATTGCCGCTGTCGAGTAGTGCTCATCCTCTCCTCCTTTCCATGTAAGGGGCTAACGTGGCTGTAGAAAAATCATCCCGTAATCTTGCTCCTGTCATTGGTATCCTGCAATATCCCATCATCGATACTTGGTGAGGAATAACGCGATGCCCCGATATAAAGCGATCAACCGGGGCATGAAGTTACTACCCATCGATCTCTCCGTTCAGTTGCTACCCGGTACCTTCGAACACGCGCTGAGTCATCTGATCGATCACGAGCTGGATCTACGCGGGTTCGATGAACGTTTCCACAATGATGAATCTGGTGCCCCGGCCTGTGCGCATTGCGTGATGCTCAAGGTCATCTCGCATACCTGATCCCCGGGGCCTATCGGGGAGAATTGTTGTCCGCATCTTCCTTAGCCCGTGCATTCCGGTGCCAAAAACAGGGTTCTAAGGTTAAATTTTGACCCAATTTCCATAGCCAATTACGTCACATCAATGAGTTACGCAGGTCCGACCCCTGCCCCCCACGCACCAACCAACCTAAAGCTTCCATCTGGATTCGGGCTCGATGTATAGGTGCACGCAGTCTCATAGGTGCCGACGGGCTGCTGAGCCGCTGGGAGCGCGTATTGTCCTCGGTTTACCTCCGACACTGTGCCATCGGAATTGAACTGCATCCTCGATTGCCAGGAATTTATCACTTGATAGTTCGTCCCAAGCGCGTAGAGGTATGGGTAATCCGAAAAGCCGACATCGTTGCTCTGGCAACTGGAGGAACCGACCACATCATAAGTGCCTGTTACTGCCGGCTTTGCCGCATTTGCGCAGGGGATCGCGATCGCCAGGGCTATCAAAGCACTTGGCACCAGAGTCAGATTTTGTTTCATCATTTTCTCCTCTTTCCTCAGTTGATATGTTGAATGCCGCTGTTAGCGGCAGCTAGGTGAAGCCACTTATGCGACTTGCAACGGTAATGGAACAAAACTGCGAATGAGCAGATCATGCTGATGCCACCGGGAGATCGAATCCTCGTGCCCGGCTCATGAGACTGAGCATCAGCCGTAACGGCAAACATCGAGGCTTGGGCATTCGATGCCGAATAACGAAAAGCTTCAGGCGCGGGCGACGGTGGGCGAAGCCCGCCGTTGACCGTCGCCTGGAAGCGTGGGTTAGGCATATGCTTGGAATAGAAGGTACCCAACCAGCGGAACCAACGCGAAAAGTACCACTGCGCCGAGGCATCCGGACCGAGCGTTGCTGCGGAGGGAGAACTGCTCATTCTCTTGCGGTGGCCTAGACCGAAGCCATTTGGCGTGACAAGGCTGGCAGAAGAACTTGGTTTTACTGTTGCGCTAAGCCTCAATCGTACGTTCGGAGTGAGGTGAAACGGTGCCGCAACGGGAACACTTGAAGTGCGTCTCCTCGGGACGGCGCGTCCAAAACAGTTTCCTCAGAAGCGCCAACACGACGGCGCATGCAATGGCGGCGCCGAAGATGACTTCGGGTGACAGTTGGTCGCCCATGCCTAACGTGGCTGTAGAAAAATCATCCCGGAATCTTGCTCCTGTCATTGGTATCCTGCAATATCCCATCATCGATACTTGGTGAGGAGTAACGCGATGCCCCGATATAAAGCGATCAACCGGGGCATGAAGTTACTACCCATCGATCTCTCCGTTCAGTTGCTACC
>CAMDKM010000025.1 GCA_945900965.1 Bordetella parapertussis
ATTCGAGCCGCTCTGATGAAGAATCTTGAGTACAATTTGGCATCGGCGTTTCTCCTCTTCCGTGTGGTTGCATTGACACCAACATCATAGGAGAGATCAGTGGAAACGCCGATTTCTTTTGCGCTCTATGGTGAAATATTCAGGCTAGACTTTCTCAAGGCACGGGCGAGAGCAGTGCTCGCGCCGGAGGAGCTTGCTTCGCTGCTCTCTCGATCCGCTTCGGCATTGGAAACCGCGGGCGACTTGGCTGCTGCAATGGATCTGTGGATTGCGGCGCAAAACTGGGATCAGGTGATCCGGCTGATTCTTAGAGAGGCCAACGGCCTGCTCAACAGCGGCAGAAGGCAGACGCTGGTGCGATGGATACATGCAATACCGGAGCCTCAGTGCAGGAACGAAGCCTGGCTAGCGTATTGGCTTGGACGGGCGCAGGTACAGACTGCCCCGGGTGAAGGAGCCAAGACGCTTGAGTCTGCTCTGCAGGAGTTTCGGCGGAGCAACGATATTCAAGGTTGCGTTGAATGTCTCACTGCTCTGCTTGTGGCGTCCTTTATTGGATTTCGAGGCCTCGACACCATGGATCGCTGGCTGGATGAGTTGCTGGCGGAAATCCATCCTTCGCCGAGTTTTGCATCAGAAAATGTCGAACTGAGAGTCTGGGGCGTGCTCTGCATGGCTTTGTTCCACGTAAGGCCATGGCACCCGTTGACGATCGTATCCTATCAGCGAGTCGAGGAATTGTTGCCCAATTGCAGCGACACGAGTATCGCTCTGACAGCTGCGATGGGCGCATTGGTTGTAAGTGGTCTATGTGGCGATCTTGAACGTGGAGACCGGATTGCACGCGCTACAGAATCCCTTGCGCTTCAGGATACGGCCAGTCCAACGGAAGCGGCGTGGTGGTTTGCTCAAGTGGGGTATCTGCGTTTGATCCAAGCGCGGTACCAGGAGGCGCTTGACAGTCTGGATAGGGGTTCTCGGATTGCGGAATCCAATGGACTTCAAGTGGTACTGCCGGAGATCATGCTGTGGCGATACACGGTTGAATTCCGCGCCTTCGGATGGGTTGCAGCGAACGCCACACTTGAAGCTGTGCAAGCCATGCCTGGGTCGAGATCGCCTATGGCGACCGCAATGCTTTTCTTATATCAGGCACGTAGAGAGAGCCATCGCGGAAATGCGGCCCAGGCTGCCAAACTCGCGATGCTTGGTTATCAAGGCGCGATGCGCACCGGCTCACGCTTGCAGGAACTCGTTTTCTCCATCTGCTGCGCGGACATATTGATCGAGGCAGGACGGATCGAGGAAGCGAAGCCGCTTCTCTTGCACTCGCGTGCATTGATTGAGCGGGCGGCGATGTTCGGATGCTGGCGCGCGGCGCAGTTGTTGATGGAAGCCTGGTTGGCCAGCAGAGAAGAAAATGACTTGGAGAGAGCGCTGAGGTATCTGCGGCAATCCCTCGCGACCGCTCGGGAGGACAGTCAACGATTTTACTTGCGTTTTCCTGATCGCGGCTTGGTACCGCTATTCCGCCTTGCGCTCGAAGAAGGGATCGATGTGAGCCTCGTGCAGGACGTGATCCGCACGTTTCGGCTCAAGCCCCCGAAGGACGCGCCGGACAACTGGCCATGGCCGGTGCGTATATTTACGCTGGGCCGCTTTGAAGCGTTGATCAATGGAGAGAAGCTCGAGTTCTCGCGCAAGGTGCCGCGCAAGACTTTGCTGTTACTGAAAGCGATCGTGGCTCTTGGCGGGCGCGATTTCCCGGAACAGGCACTGTGCGATGCGCTCTGGGGCGATGAAGAGGGCGATGCAGCGTGCAACGCACTGTCCATCACCGTATTGCGATTGCGGAAGCTGCTTGGATCGAACGAGTCCGTTACTCATCAGGGCGGAAAGGTATCGCTCAACCCGGAGGTGTGCTGGGTGGATGCGTGGGTGTTCGAGGCGCGACTTGCTGACCCAGGATTCGACAGCCAAAAGGTTATGGCCCTGTACGGCGGTACTTTCCTGCCCGAGGACCAAGGCGAGTCGTGGAGTGTGGCTCCCCGAGAGCGATTGCGCGGCAAATTCATTGACGCGCTGTCCAGGTATGGCGCGACTCTGGAATCGGGTGGCGATCTACTCGGGGCGGTTCAGTGTTATATGCGCGGTATCGATGCCGACCCGATCGTGGAATCTTTTCCCCAAGGGCTGATGCGCTGTTACGAGCGGTTGGACAAACGCACCGAGGCGCTCAGCGTCTACCGGCGTCTCAAGCACACTTTGTCCGTGGTTCTGGGCGTGCCGCCGTCGGACGCCACGCAAGGGCTGTTCAGGGAAATGCTCGATCGCCAAACGGAAGACGGCGCGCCGTTGCGGCCGGAGACGGACAACCTTGGGTCGGAAGCTGTGGAGAAGTCGATCTTGGAAGTCAAGCCCAGCATCGTGGTGAAATTGCCTGTGAGACGCGCCCGCAAGCGTTGAAGTTGAGTCTTATTGCGCCGGGGAGCGTGCGAACGTCAATGTTTTCAGCCGGGACGGAGCGCCGCGTCGGAATTGATTCCAGCCAATCTGGTCTATATACTGGTCTACAGGTTTTTCTCTTTGCAGGAGAAGGTCATGAAGATCGAGATTGGTTCGTATGAGGCCAAGACGAAACTGCCTGAATTGCTGAGGCAGGTAAGGGCTGGAAAAAGCTTTACCATTACCAATCGTGGCGAAGCCATTGCTGATCTGGTGCCTGCCGCGGGCGGGAAGGCCAAAGACAAGGTCGCGGCGGCGGAAAAACTCAAGGCATTCATGCGTGCGGATCCAGTGCGAGGTGTCGATATCAGGAAGCTCGTTGATGAAGGCCGCGCGTGAGCTTTGTTCTCGATAACTCGGTGACCATGCGCTGGTTTTTTGGCGATGGCAAGCCAAAGGAACTGCTTTATGCGGGCAAAGTGCTGGATGCGATGAAACGTACCCACGCCATCGTGCCTGCGATCTGGGGGCTGGAGGTGGCAAACGTCATTGCCAGGGCCGAGGCAAAGGGCCTGGTTACCGAGGCGCGAAGCGGGGCGTTCCTTGAAATGCTGGAAGGCGTGGAGATTGAAGTGGACGCAGCCACATCCGCACACGCGCTTTCGGATACCCTGCAGTTGGCGCGGCGCTATAAATTATCCGCGTACGATGCCTCTTACCTCGAACTGGCCTTGAGGTCTGGCATGCCGCTGGCAACTCTCGACGAGGATTTGCGAAAATCCGCGAAGGTCGCCGGTGTAAAACAATTTGCCTGACAATCGAGCAACCCAACGCTAGTCAATAATTCGGAAATGACGTGAGTGCTCGGCATTGCTTGGCATTCAACGGCCTTATGTCTACCCAGGTAACGAAAAGCCTTTACAACGATGTGATCATGGATCACATCCGGAACGCGCGCAATTTCCGCACGATGGAAGATGCCAGTCGCAAAGCGCAAGGCGTTAATCCGTTGTGCGGCGATTCGTTTACGGTGTATCTCCGCACCGAGTCGGATCGTATCGCCGAGGCGAGTTTTCAGTGCGAGTGCTGCGGCATTTCCATGGCGTCGGCCTCGATCATGACTGAGACTGTGCGGGGCAAATCTCTCGGGGAAGCGAGGTCGCTGTTTGAACGCTTCGAAAAAATGCTGCGCGAAACCGGTGCCGAGGCGGGTGGTGGTTCCGGAGAATTCGCAGTGCTGCAACTGGTCCGGGAATTTCCTTCGCGCATCAATTGCGCGCTGCTGGGCTGGAAAACGCTGGCGGCGGCGCTGGATGGGCGCGACAGCGCGTCGATCGAGAGCTGATCCGGCCGGCGCTCTAGCGTCGCACGTAAAGATTGACGGTCGCCGGGTCGGAAAAAATCCAGCTCAGTCCCTTGCCGTATACCGACTCTTTCGGTTCATCCACTCGCGCCGCCACGGCGATGGGAACATTGAGTCCCCAACTGCCCGATGCAACCGCGGCACCAGGCATTACCAGCGCGACCTGTCCGCGGTCGTTTTTCGAGTGAACGGCAAGCACGACTTTACCTTCCATAGCCAGCGCACGTGCTTCGTCCAGCACGGCTTGACTTGTGGCGGCTCCCAGAGCGCGCCACTTGTCCGGGTTATGCCGTAATTTCCATTCGATTTCCACGCCTCGAAGACAACGTCTTTCGGTGCAGAAGTCACCGATGCCGAACAGGCGGACGAGCGTCTTGCCGGGAAAATGCCGGCAGGACGTCCTATCCAGGTCCGCCGACAGGCAATCGTTGATCGCGGCTCTCAGGTATGCGTCATGGGTAAGCCAGGTATCTTCCGCCCGGGCGGACATGACAAGCAGGCACATGACAAAAAGCAGTCCGGCAACAAATCTTTGCATGACGGTCTCCGCCGGGAACGAGTTATCCAAAACCCTCACCCTATAGGACACAGGGGCACGGCGCGACGTGCCGCGGTGCTGCAAAAGGCCACCGACAGCTCCCGGCGGGTAAGGGCAAAAGATTGCAAGAAAAATTGGGTTTAATCTGTTTCGTGCACTCGATGCCGCCACGGCGCAATGGCTTTCGGGACTAAAGATCGGTCTGATATCGATGCGCCACACCTTGATCGAATGCCTCGATGTCGCTGCTTGCCATGCCGGCGTTTTCGACGATTTCGCAGCCGAAAGATATCCGCATTTTCTGCGGCCAGCTTTCCTGTTCCCAGACTCGGCTGCGCAAAAAAGACTTGGCGCAGTGAAAGTAACATTCGGTCACCCGAACCCGCATTACCAGCAACGCTGGCGAACCGCGCGCGGCCAGGCGCTGGCAGGCGTCCGCGTCGTCAAGAAGTTCCGCGCTTCCCTGCACCCGCAAGGTTTCATCGGTGCCGGGCAGGAGAAATAACAATCCGACATGCGGATTCGAAAGCACATTGGTCAGCGAGAAAATCAGTTTGTTGCCTTTTCGCTCCGGAATCAGCAGTGTGTAGCGATCTTCCACCCGCACAAAACCCGGCAGGTCACCCTTGGGCGAAACCGTCGGGAGGCCCTTGGCATCCGCGGTGGATAACATGAACATCGGTGACTTGCCGATGAATGCAATCGCCGGATCGTTGAGTTCGTGATGAATCTTCAGCGGCACCAGCTCGTTCGGCGTGCCGATGATCGATCTTAGCGCTTCAACTGTCGAAATTCTCGCCATGAATTATCGGAGCAGACGATTTGGAATACCTCGAACCTCGCACCTCAGTCCTGAGTTGATTATTTCATCGTCGGCATCACAAATTCGGCGCCCTTGCGGATGCCGGTCGGCCAGCGGGTGGTGACGGTCTTGAGGTGGGTGTAGAAACGCACGCCTTCGGGGCCGTAGGCATAGTGGTCGCCGAACAGCGAGCGCTTCCAGCCGCCGAAGCTGTGAAAGGCCACCGGCACCGGGATCGGCACGTTGATGCCGACCATGCCGATCTGGATGCGCGAGGCGAATTCTCGGGCGCAATCCCCGTCGCGGGTGAAAAGCGACACGCCGTTGCCGAATTCGTGGGCGTTGACAAGCTTCACGGCGGATTCGAAATCCGGCACGCGGACCACTGCCAGCACCGGGCCGAATATCTCTTCCTGGTAGATCTTCATCTCGGGCCGCACGTGATCGAACAGGCAGCCGCCGAGGAAGAAGCCGTCTTCGTAGTTTTTGACCTTCACACCGCGGCCATCCACCACCAGTTTTGCGCCTTCCTTGACGCCCAGCTCCACGTAGCCTGTAACCTTGTCCAGATGCGTTCGCGTGACCAGCGGACCCATTTCCGCGGCGTCATCGGTGCCGGTGTTGATTTTCAGGGTACGGGCGCGGGTGGCCAGTTTCTCGACCAGTTTGTCCGCCACATTGCCCACCGCTACCGCCACCGATATGGCCATGCAGCGCTCGCCGGCGGAACCGTAGGCCGCGCCGGTCAGTGCGTCCACCGCTTGTTCCAGATCGGCATCGGGCATGACGACCAGATGATTCTTGGCGCCACCGAGGGCCTGCACGCGCTTGCCGCTCGCCGTGCCGGTGCGATAGATGTATTCGGCGATCGGCGTCGATCCCACGAAGCTGATGGCCGAAATGCGGGTGTCGTGGAGCAAGGCATCCACAGCGACTTTGTCGCCGTGCACGACGTTGAACACGCCGTCCGGCAGACCGGATTCCTTGAGCAGCTTCGCCAGAAACAGACTGGCAGAAGGATCGCGCTCCGAGGGTTTGAGAATGAAGGTGTTGCCGCAGGCAATCGCCATCGGGAACATCCACATCGGCACCATCGCCGGGAAATTGAAGGGCGTAATGCCGGCGCACACGCCCAGCGGCTGGCGCACGGAATAACTGTCGATGCCGGTGCCGACCTGTTCGGTGAATTCCCCCTTGAGCAGATGCGGAATCCCGCAGGCGAATTCCACCACTTCCATGCCGCGGGTGACTTCGCCCTTGGCATCCGAGAGCACCTTGCCGTGTTCGCGGGTGATGATCGCGGCCAGCTCGTCGCCATGACGGTCGAGCAATTCCTTGAACTTGAACATCACGCGCGCGCGGCGCAGCGGCGGGGTCGCGGCCCAATCCGGAAAGGCTTTCTGCGCCGCTTCCACCGCGACGGCCACTTCGGCCGCGGCGGCAAACGGCACCCGCGCGGCGACACGGCCTTCGGCGGGATTGAATACATCGCCGTGGCGGCCGCTTGTTCCCGACACTTCGCGGCCGTTGATGAAGTGGGGAATTTCTTTCAGAACCGATGCTTGATCGAGCGGTTTGTTCATTTGTTTCTACCTTTTAAAAAGCGCTCACCGCAGAGGACGCAGAGAACGCGGAGGAAAATCAAGAGCTGGATTAACCTCGAAATTAATAGTCGTTTCTTGGAGAAAGTGGTCACGGGTACTCGAATCACGCTTCATTTTTTGCTTTTCCTCCGCGTCCTCTGCGTCCTCCGCGGTGAGAGATTGAATTGTCTTTTACGCCGCGCGGCGGCCGTTAACGAAATGCTGGTCGAGAGGATAAATCGGCCGGCGCAATTTTTTGTACTCGAATTGTGTCCAATCCGATGTCCCCACGCCCACACCGTCGCACAATACCGCCCCCTTGGCGATCGGCAGAAAAACCGGCCGGTAGTACATGCGCGATTTGAGCAGCAGGTAACGGCTGCGTGCCGGATCGATGCCCACACTTTCAAAAACACCGCGATCCCAGGGTTCCTGATTGCGCTCGGTCACCACGACCTGTGCGGTGCCGGTATCGAGCACCGCGGTGCGGCCCATGTAGCAGCGCATGCCGGTGAACTGCGGTCCGGTGATGGTGTATTCGCCGTCGGTGATGGTGCGCACTGTGCCGCTCAACTCCAGCGGCTCGCCCTTGCGGCGGATGGCGGGCATGTCCATCTTGCCGCCGACCGGCAGCGTGATGCGTGCTCCGACGCCGGCGGCGATCATTTGAGCCACCGCTTGCGGATCGCGGATCGGCGCGACAGCGATGCCGCTCAATCCCTGACGCAGCGCCTCGCGCAGCACGTGCATGGTGTCCTGCGTGGCACCGGAGGCGCAGTTGTCGGCATGGTCCAGCAATAACACCGGGCCGCCGCTTTGTTCGCCCAGGCGTTTGGCTTCGGCTATGGCCTCAAGCAGCGGCCGGCCGCGATAGATGAAATCTTCCTTCTGAAACCAGGCGACATCGAGAATTGTATTGCAGGCAGTCTCCGCAGCTTTGGCGTTGCCGTCCGCAATGGTGATGACGCTCAATCCGGCGTCGTGAATATCCGCCTGCTGAAATCCGCCGAAGGCCGATGCAGCCAGCAGGCCGTTTTTTTCTGCGGCGCGGGCGGCATCGACAAAATCCTTCATCGCGCCCTCGGCAGTGTTCTGTCGCAGTGTGTGCGCCAACAGCGGGGCGTTGCCCCAGGTCATCACGGGTTTGACTTCACCTTTGAGCATGCGCAGAAGAATTGACCCCGCGAGGCGCCCGGATTCATATTGATCGACATGGGGGTAGGTCTTGTAGCCCGTCATGACATTGCAGTTGCGCACCATGGCGTTGGTCACATTGGCGTGCAGATCGAGTGACACGGCGATAGGTGTTTTCGGTGCGACGGCGCGGATTTTTTCCAGCAGCGTGCCTTCTCCGTCATCGGTGCGATCTGCCACCACCATGGCGCCGTGCAGATCGAGAAAGATCGCATCGCAGCCTTTCGACACCGCCTCGCAGATAATCTTGCAGATACGGTCATACGCCAAGCCATCCACGGGCCCGCTCGGGTTCGCCCAGGCGGCAATCGGTGTGACAACTTCCGCCTTGGCATCGCGCGCCAGATCCAGGAATGCCGCCATCGCAAAATTGGTCCCCCGCACCGCCTCGGCCGCGGCCTCGCCCAGCAAGGGCCCGTTGTTACCGAACGCCTCCCAGGGCGTGGGCACCGGGGAAAAGGTGTTGGTCTCGTGCTGCATCTGGGCGATGACAAATTTCATGATTTATCCGATGAAAGCTCTTACCGCGGAGGACGCAGAGGCAAGACAAAACGAGGAAAACAAAATTGGGTTAAAAGCAGAGTCACTCATCGGGAACGACTATCGCCACAATTTTCCCAGGGAGGATCATTTGCCAATGAATGCCGTTGACTCGAGCATGTTTTCTCTGTTTGCCTTTCCTCTGCGTCCTTTGCGTCCTCCGCGGTGAGCGATTTGATTCAAGGCAAGTTCTTGAGAATGTCGCGCACGGTACCGAAGATTTCATCGATCTGGTTCTTCTCGATGATGAAGGGCGGCGAGAGCGCGATGGTGTCGCCGCTGGTGCGGATGAGCACGTTCTTGTTGTATGCCCTCAGGAAGGCTTCGAAGGCGCGCGCGCCGGGTTTGTCGGGCATGGCTTGCAGTTCGATGCCGGCCACCAGGCCAATTGTGCGAATGTCGATAACATGAGGCAGGCCCTTGAGCGAATGGGCAGCGTCTTCCCAATAGGGCGCCAGCGAAGCGGCGCGCTCGAACAGCGCTTCTTCCTTGAACAGATCGAGCGTGGCGCAAGCGGCGGCGGCGGCCAGCGGATGGCCGGAATAGGTGTAGCCGTGGAAGAACTCGATGCTGGACTCCGGCCCGCCCTTGTCCATGAACGTGTCGTAGATCTCTTTCTTGACGATGACCCCACCCATAGGTACCGCGGCATTGGTCAGGGCCTTGGCGCAGGTGATCATGTCCGGCGTCACGCCGAAAGTCTGGCTGGCGAAGGCCTTGCCAGTGCGGCCGAAGCCGGTGATGACTTCATCGAAGATCAGCAGGATGCCGTATTTGTCGCACAGGCTGCGCAGCTTCTGCAGGTAGCCCTTGGGAGGTACCAGCACACCTGTGGAGCCCGCCATCGGTTCGACGATGACCGCGGCGATGTTCGACGCGTCATGCAGTTGCACCAGGCGCTCCAGATCATCGGCGAATTCGGCGCCGTGTTCCGGCTGACCGCGTGACCAGAGGTTGCGCGCCTGGTCGTGGGTGTGACGCAGATGATCGACGCTGCCCAGCATGTTGCCGAAGGTCTTGCGGTTACCCACCATGCCGCCAACCGAGATGCCACCGAAGCCCACGCCGTGATAGCCGCGTTCGCGGCCGATCAGAAAGCGCCGGGTGCCTTCGCCGCGCACCCGGTGGTAGGCCAGTGCGATCTTGAGGGCCGTGTCCACCGCCTCCGAGCCGGAATTGGTGAAGAACACATGATCCAGGCCTTTGGGCGCGAGAGCGACCACTTTCTCCGCGGCCTGAAATGCGGCCGGATGGTGCATCTGGAAGCCAGTTGCGTAGTCGAGGGTGGCGGCCTGCTTCTGGATCGCTTCGACAATTTTCGGGCGGCAATGACCGGCGTTCACGGCCCACAGGCCGGCGACACCGTCGAGCACCTTGCGCCCGTCGTGAGTCTGGTAGTGCATGTCTTTGGCTGAAACCAGCAGCCGGGGGGCCGCCTTGAACTGGCGGTTGGCCGTGAACGGAATCCACAGCGGGTCGAGATTGAGCGAGGACTGATACTGGCGCAGGGCTTTTTCGTCGGGCATGTTCATGGTGGCTCTCCTGATCATCCGGTCCCGGCATCGGTGCCGGGCGAAAACGGCAATGGGTCCGCCCATTATAGGACTGCATTCCGCCCGCGGACCAGCACGACATTGCCCGTCCGCCAGCCTTCGCTTATCCTTGCCGGCGTTCCCGTCGCCTCGGGAGCCTGTCGGACTTAGGTGTTCGAAAGCGAAACGGTAGGAGAGCGCGGATAGAATTTGATGATTTCGACGCGCATATCGGGAATATGTAAGGAGAAAGCGGCGAAATTTGGACCGCTCTCCTACCGTTGCAGCCGAATCATCCTAGGTCCGACAGGCTCCTAGGCGGCCGGACCGACGTACGGCTCCACAAGGAAATTCCCCGATGGATTTGAGTTATTCGCAAGAAGAGCTGGCGTTCCGCGATGAAGTGCGCGAATTCGTGCGCACCCACCTGCCGGGTGATGTGTCGCGCAAGGTGCTGGAACACAAGCGCCTGGGCAAGGAAGATCATGTGCGCTGGCAGAAGATACTGGCCGAAAAAGGCTGGATTGCCCCGGGCTGGCCGGTTGAGCATGGCGGAATCGAGTGGACCCCGATCCAACGCTATATTTTCGAGGAAGAGGCGGCCATCGCCGGTTCGCCGCGCATTATTCCCTTTGGCCTGCATATGGTCGGCCCGGTCATCATCGAATTCGGCAGCCCGGAGCAAAAGTCTCGATTCCTGCCCAGAATCCTGAACAGTGAAGACGCTTGGTGCCAGGGTTATTCCGAGCCGGGTTCGGGTTCCGACCTCGCATCGCTCAAGACTCGAGCCGAACGCCAGGGCGATCACTATATTGTCAACGGCCAGAAAACCTGGACCACCCAGGCGCATTGGGCGAACATGATTTTTTGCCTGGTGCGCACTTCCAGCAGCGGCAAGAAGCAGGAGGGGATTTCCTTTCTGCTGATCGACATGCACTCGCCCGGTGTCACCGTACGGCCCATCGTCATGCTCGACGGCGAGCACGAGGTGAACGAGGTGTGGTTCGAAAACGTCAAGGTTCCAGCGGAAAATCTGGTCGGGGAAGAAGGCCGCGGCTGGACTTACGCGAAGTTTCTTTTGTCCCACGAGCGCACCGGCATTGCGGGGGTCGGGGCGTCCAAACGCGAGCTGAAGTACCTCAAACATCTTGCCACGCAGGAACAACAAGGCGGCCGGCCGCTGATCGAAGATCCGCTGTTTCGCGACCGCCTGGCCCGCCTGGAAATCGACCTGATGGCCCTGGAAATCACCTGCCTGCGGGTGGCCAGCGCGGAACGCGCAGGCAAGGCGCCGGGACCGGAAGCCTCGATCCTTAAGATCAAGGGCACCGAAATCCAGCAGGAACTCACCGAAATGATGATGGACGCGGTGGGCCCCTATGCATTACCGCATCTGCCGATGGCCTGGGGAGATCACTGGATCGGCGCCCACGTCGGCCCGGACTACGCGGCGCCTCTGGCGGCACGGTACTTCAACTACCGCAAGACCAGCATCTACGGCGGTTCCAACGAAATCCAGCGCAATATCATCGCGCAGATGGTATTAGGTCTGTAAATCCGAGAAACAAGAACAGCCTTGACGCAAAGGCGCAAAGACGCAAAGGAAATTCGAAGAAACATAAGAAAGTACTGAATAAGCGTCTTCTCCGCCTCCGATACAATCCTTCGAGGACAAGTTTCACGGGAATGATATTTGGGGGCTTATGCAGTGGTTTCACAATCTGGAGAAAAAGTTGATCAGACGAAGATGTAACACTCGCGCTGCTGGATCCAGTATTTCTTCAAGTTATTTGATTTTCCTTTGCGTCTTTGCGCCTTTGCGTCGAAAGATTTTTTGAGAGATTTTAATCCTATGGATTTTTCGCTTACCGAAGAACAACAAATGCTCAAGGACAGCGTTGATCGCTTCCTGGAGAAGAATTTTACTTTTGAAGCGCGACGGAAGATGCTGGCCGAGCGGCAGCCGATGAGCCACGAGTTATGGCAGGGCCTGGCTTCCCTTGGCGTCCTGGGCGTGCCGTTTCCCGAGGAATTCGGCGGGTTTGGCGGAGGCGGGGTCGAGACCATGCTGGTGATGGAATCGCTGGGGCGCAATCTGGTACTTGAACCCTATCTGGCATCCGTGGTGCTGGCAGGCGGGTGTGTTGATCTGGGCGGGGCGGAGTGGCAGAAAAAAATCCTGCTGCCCAAAATCATCGACGGCTCGATGTTGCTGGCCTTTGCCCACGCCGAACCCGGCGCGCGCTTCGATCTCGGGCATGTCGAAACCCGGGCGGTTCGCGAAGGCAACAACTTCGTGCTGGAAGGGGAAAAGAATCTGGTGCTTCATGGCGCGGTAGCGGAGAAATTCATCGTCTCGGCGCGTACATCGGGCAATGCGGACGACGCGCGGGGCGTGACGCTCTTCATTGTTGAAGGCGACGAAGAGAATCTCGGCGGTCAGGAGTATCCGCTGTTCGATGGCACTCGCGCGCTGGATTTGCAGCTCAACGGCATTCAGGTCGGGCCGGAGTCGGTGATCGGAACGCTCGATCAGGCCATGCCTTTGATCGAGACCGTGGCCGATCGCGCGATGGCTGCCTTGTGCGCGGAAGCCATCGGCATCATGGATGCCCTGCAGGCCGCTACTGTTGAATACCTGAAAACCCGTCAACAATTTGGCCAGCCCATCGGTCGCTTCCAGGTCTTGCAGCATCGCGCGGTGGACATGTTGATCCAGGTGGAGCAGGCACGGTCATTGGCCTTGCTGGCCGCGTCGAGCATCGACTCGGGCGATATCGCAAAACGTCGTCGCTCTGTCGCCGCCGCCAAGGAAATGGTCGGACGTGCAGGGCGATATGTTGGCCAACAGGCGATCCAATTGCACGGCGGCATGGGTATGACCGACGAGCTGAATGTGGGCCATTATGTGAAACGTCTGACGGCCATCGACATCCTGTTCGGGAATGCGTCCCATCAGCGCTCGCGCTTCGCTTCACTGGGCAACGAAGAGCCCGTGGCTCAAATGAAGGCGCCTCGGAAAAGTTGGGTGAAGATTTAATAAGAGCTCTCACCGCAGAGGACGCGGAGGAAAGGCAAAAGAAACAAAGACAAGAAAGGCAAGCAGGAGTGAAGGGCAGGCGCGGGTTAATGACGTATCGCCGTGAAAATTGACAATAATGATGATCGTGTCACCTTCCTGTCATTTAACTCTCGAATTGTTTCCTTCTGTTGCTTTTCCTCTGCGTCCTCCGCGTCCTCTGCGGTGAGCGAGTATTGCTTTAATGCTGGGAACAGCAATGATCAAAAAAATGTGAGGTAAAACTTGAAATACTGGGAGGATTTTTCCGTTGGCGAAGTGCAGGAACTCGGCGAGCGCCGGGTGGACAAGGACGAAGTGCTGGCTTTTGCCCGGCAGTTCGATCCGCAACCTTTTCACGTCGATGAAGAGGCGGCAGCGAAATCGATGTACGGTGGACTCATTGCCAGCGGTTGGCATACCTGCGCCATGTTGATGCGCATGATGTGTGATGGTTATCTGCTGGGCTCGGCGAGTCTGGGGTCGCCCGGGCTGGAGAACATCAAGTGGCTCAAGCCGGTGCGCCCCGGTGACACGATCCGGGCGCAGCGCATCACGCTGGAGTCGCGGGCCTCGAACAGCAAGCCGGACCTGGGTATCGTCAAGAATGCCTGGAAGGTGTTCAACCAGCACGACGAACTGGTGATGAGCCTGGAAGGCATCCAGTTATTCCGTCGCCGGCCGGCGAAGGGCTGAGCGCATGAACGCGTTGTTCAAACACAAGGTGCATGTTCTGTATCGCCGGGAAGATCTCGATCACGAGCGGCTGGAAGGCAAGGTGGCGGTGGTGCTGGATGTGTTGTTCGCGACCTCTACCATCATCACCGCACTGGCGCACGGTGCGACCGAAGTCATTCCCACGCTGGATGAAGCCGGCGCCCGCGCCGAGGCGCAAAAACATCCCGAGGGCAGTTATGTGCTGGCCGGTGAACTCTACGCCGAGACTTTGCCGGGGTTCGCCTCGCCGACTCCGCTGGCGTTGCTCAAGGAGCCGATCGCCGGGAAAAAATTGATTTACTCCACCACCAACGGCACGGTGGCGCTGCGCCAGTCGGCAGGAGCCGACCATGTTTACGCAGCGGCGCTGCTTAACGGGCGATCGGTCATCGAGTATGTGCTGCGCAATCATCCCGGCAAAACCATCCTGATCGTGTGTTCCGGTTCGATGGGGATGGTGAACCTCGAGGATATGTACGGCGCCGGTTATCTGGTCGACCTGCTGTCCGCTTCCCTCGACGGGGCAGGGGATTTGTCCGACGCGGCGCAGGCCGCGCGCAGCCTGTTTCGCAGCGAGGATGCCGTCGATTGTTTGCTGCGCTCGCGGGTCGGACGAATGATGACGGAGCGCAACCTCGAACATGAGGTGCATTTTGCCGCCGAACTCAGCTCGGTGTCCGCCGTTCCGAAGTTGACCGACGGTCGTCTGAGAATATGAAACTCGCGTTCGGACTCTGGGGGAAATATTGAAACTCATTCCTTTTTGCGTCCTCGCGCTTAGTCTGTTTGTACCCTTGACAGCGTTGGGCGCGATCGATTGCAGCCGCGCGCGATCCAATGCGGAGAAGATGATCTGCTCCAATTCTCGGATTGCCGTCGCCGATGAACTCATGGCACGCGCTTTTCGCGACGCGATTCACCGCGGAAGCGATCCCCGGGCGATGATGGATCGCCAGCGTCAGTGGATCAAGGAAGTTCGCGATGTCTGCGGCGACGTCGAGTGCATGCTCAAGGCTTACGAATTGCGGATTGCCGAGCTGGATAATTTTTGAATCTGCGAGACTTACCACCGGGACATTAGTTCAACGCGAACGGGGGCCGAAGGGCCGAGTACAGGCAAAAGACAAGGCTTGACCCCAGACACTCGCACTCGCGATTGACGCGTCAACGGGCTGGGAATACATTGCCCATTAATAAGAAGTGAGTCTGACTTTTCTTTACAACATCGTAGCCGACGTTGCATTGGAGATTGCCATGACGGGTGTTCTGTTTTGGATTCGAGCTCTCGGCGTTCTGGTGTTATTGATTGGCCTCACGACGCCACCGGTCGTGGCACAGGACATCGATGCGATGGCGAAGTGGACGGCCTACACGGTGGTCCACTACAAGGTAGTCGGTGAGCACTCGGGCCAGGTTCCGGTGCTGGCCGCCCAGGGCCTGAGCCGGCAGGCGCAGGTGACCGATCGTGTCGAGTTCGAGCTCGACTGGAACCAGCAGGAGTTCAAGCTTGTGGGGACACCTGTGGTTCGAAATTCTCAATCGAAGTTGGGCGCGATAACGCCTATGCCGGACTGTCCCGCACCGCGAATCGAAGGCACCTTCGAGCTGATGACGCTGCAGGCGATCAAGGGCGACGGTCCATTGAGTATGTCTGGCATCGTCACGCTGGAGACCAGGAGGGATTACCCGGCAGGCGCCATTCCCACGAAGAACGAGTTTGGTTGCAAGGAATGGATCGCCGTGAAGGTGAAATCGGAAGCCGTCCCGGTAAACTTCCAACTGCCGCCGGCAATGTCGCTGGCGATGCCAGGCGGGGCGCCCTACAAGTTGTCGCCGAACGGCAAGTCGCTTATTTTCAATACAGACGGGTGGGTGTGGACCTGCACCCCCACGGGTGTGAAGTGGTTCAGACTTGGATATCCCGAGAAACCAAAAGGCACAGACACCGTCTGCGTCGCCTGCGCAACATCAACGCAGATCGGACTGATCGAGATTCGTTACCTTCCGCTACGCGGCCACGAAGTCGCGCATGACGTCTCGTGGACACTGGTTGGGGGCCGACGCGGAAAATGCGAAATGTTGAAACACGGGTGAATTCATGATTACGCACTCCGGGGGATGTCACTGTGGTCGGGTTCGATTCGAGGTAATTGCTCCGGAAAGAATCCAGGTTTCGGAGTGCAACTGCTCGATGTGCAGCAAGGCGGGGTATCTGCACCTGATCGTTTCTGCGGAACGCTTCAAGCTGATTTCCGGGGGCGATATCTTGACTACTTACGGCTTCAACACGCAAACCGCGAAACATTTATTCTGCTCGGTTTGCGGAATCAAGTCGTTCTATGTGCCGCGTTCGCATCCAGATGGTTTCAGCGTGAATGCGCGCTGTCTTGATCACGGTACGGTGAAAGAAATGACTGTCGATCAGGTGAATGGGCGCGAGTGGGAAAAGCAGTATCCGACAGGGAGAGGGGAGTACGCGAAATAATAGGTAGACTTTTCTGGTGGAGAATTTCCCGTCTATGCTTTCCTGCGTCAACAAGCCTCTTCTTGAATTCCGGTGCATCAAGAGAATCTTCTACAATCGATGGGTATCGCTCCGCTCTACCCATCCTACATTCTCATTGCGCCCTTTCTTGCTGTTCCTTTGCGCCTTTGCGCCTTTGCGTCAAGCGATTCTCTTTTGAATCTTGCTAGAGGGCGATGGCGGAGTGTTCTAAATCCGGGATGGCGTCGCATCGGTAAATCATCTGGCGTGGACGAAATAAGTGGATAGAATCCGCTTCGTTCGACAGTGTGGCCAACTGGGAGCAGGACATGACGAAGCCAAAGGAAGAGGCCTATAGTGAGGATGAGGTCAAACGACGTTTGGCCGCGGAGCTGCCGCATTGGTATTGCGAGGGAGGATGGATCAGCAGGACGTTTAAGACCGGGGGATGGAAGGCAACGCTTATGGTGGTGAACTCCGTGGGACATCTTGCCGAGGCGGCCTGGCATCATCCGGATCTGACAGTCGCCTACGATTTTGTCATCGTGAAACTGGTGACCCATTCGGCCAAAGGCATTACCGACAAGGATTTCGCGCTGGCCAAAAAAATTGAGGAGGTCATTCAGTGGCAGCCTGCAAAGGAAGGCGGCGCGCTCGAAGGCACACCGAACGAAGACCAGCGATTCAAGTACATCAGCTATGACTGACGCCCTTGTTTCGGGCGGCAGTTGCGGGATCGAATGCCGGGCCGGCTTAGTAGGCGATATAACCGACCGCCCACAAGCCTTCCAGTTCGACGCGCCGCTCGACTTCCTGCAGCGCCGGCAGCACTTCTTAGAGGTGCTCTGCCCGGACTATCGCCTGCGGGTCGATGAACCCCCGCCAGCCCCCTGCGTGGATGTCCTGTGTCAGGGCCGAATGCGTCATCGAGGGAATTTACGGGTTGCGTTCATGCGATGGAGCAGAGGGACGAACGGCACAGCCAAACTTATGTTGCGCCGCGCGAGTCTATTTGCGGCGAGTTTAGGGACATGGAACGAATTCATTCGCTTGCATCCAGTCAAGGGCGGAAGTGCAGTGCAATAACCGGGATATCGGCAAGGAATATAAAGCATCTGCGCATTGACCCCGAAATTGCGCTGTGCTTGTATGTTGGCAAGCGCCCCTTAGAGCGCGCGTCCGGTTGGGGGAAGGAGTCCACAGTGCAGAGCCAGCAAGCCATTACAGATGTGGCGGCAATCCGCCGTGCCTACGGGCAGTTTCTCAACAAGGGGCGGGTGCCGCTCGGTTCGGTTCCCGATTATGTCGAGCGTTCCTGGCAACGCAGTGTCGCCTTCGGCGTCACCGGCGACCGCATTCGCGAAATTGGCCGGGTGGATGAAACCACGCTACGCGCAACGCTTAACCTATACGGCAGCCTGATTCATGTTGCGGCGCCGGTCATGCAAAACCTGCATCATCAATTGACCGGCTCGGGCAGCGTTGAGCTGTTGTGCAGCGGCGATGGATATATCCTGCATTCAATGGGCGACCCGGAGTTTCTGCCCAAGGCGCAACACATCGCGCTCAAGCCCGGCGTGTGCTGGGCCGAAAACCAGAAGGGCACCAACGCTATCGGCACCGCCATTGTCGAGCGCCAGCCGGTGGTGATTTATGCCGGACATCACTTTATTCGCCAGAATCATTTTTTGGCCTGTTCGGCCGCGCCGGTACTCGACCCCTTCGGCGACGTGGCGGGAGTATTGGACATTACCTGCGACTATCGCTATCACCAGCGGCATACGCTGGCGCTGGTTCAGATGTCGGTGCGTGTCATAGAGCGGCAGATGTTTCAGCACCGTTTCGGCCGCGATATCGTATTCAACGTTCATCCTGAGCGCAGTTATCTGGGCAGTCCGTTCGACGTGCAGGTGTCTTTTTCCTGCGACGGGGAATTTTTATCGGCAAGCCCCGCCACGTGCGATCAGATTCATCTGCGGCCGGGCGAATTTCACGGCCGATTCGAGGAGTTGTTCGATGCGCCGTTCGAGCAGACGCTCGACAAACTTCGATCCGCATCGAATTCAACGCTCCAGATCCGCTTGCGTGGTAGCGGTGCGCCGGTTTACTTGCAGTTTGCGCATCACGCAGCCGCCAGGACGGTCATTCCCAGCACTGCCTTTGAAGCGGTCGCCATCGAGAAACCACGAGCGATGCCGCCGGCACGCAAGGCATTGACCCTCGATACATTGGTTGCCACTGATGCAGCGATGCGGACGGTGATCGACAAGGCAAGGCGCACCCTGCGGCGCAACATACCGATAGTCATCGAAGGCGAAACCGGCAGCGGCAAAGAGTGGTTCGCCCTGGCCATTCACCACAGTGGTCCGCACGCGGTGGGCGAATTCGTCGCCTTGAATTGCGCCGCGATTCAGGAAGCTTCCCTGGTGGCCCAGTTGTTCGGCAACGAAGAGGGCGCCACGCCTGGCGCTAATGCCAAGGTGGGAATGATCCGGCGCGCCAAGGGCGGCACGCTGTTTCTCGACGAGGTCGCGGAATTGCCCCCGGGGTTGCAAGCGCGTCTGCTCGGCGTGTTGCAAGAAGGTGCGGCTGCGCCGCTCGACGGAACCGGCCTCGAAATGGACTTCGCCCTGGTATGTGCGACTCATCACCGACTGGCGGATAGGGTCAAGGCCGGGCACTTCCGCGAAGATCTTTATTACCGTTTGAACGGCCTGACCCTGACGCTTCCGCCGCTGCGCCTGCGCCAGGACATACTTGAATTGGCCAAGGCAGTACTGGGCAGGGAATCCGGCAATACCCGCCGCATGGAAATATCGGTGGAGGTATTGAAAATCTTCGGACAACATCCCTGGCCGGGCAACCTGCGCCAGATGCATTCGGTGATTCGCGCCGCCCTTGTCATGGTGGATGACGAGGAGCCGATCGAACGCCGGCACCTGCCGGAGGAATTTCTCGCGCAGATGGATCTGGTGACAGCTCCCTCGGCGGCTTATGCAAGCACCCTCGACAGCCTCGAACACATCGAATTGCACGCCATCCAGGAAACCATACGCCACAACCGCGGCAATATTTCCGCGGCGGCTCGCCAGCTCGGCGTAAGCCGGACCACCCTCTATCGCAAACTCAAGCAATCCGATTCGGCGCCGGCTTGCGTAGAGCGACGCGCGCATTGACGTCGCAACGACAATCCCGCGCCTGAGCCCGTTCGCAAGCGGTTTCGTGCGGGTGCGCGAGCGCAACTGATTCAACCTGAAACAGTTGTTCACTAATGCAACAAGTCAGTCTGGCGAAAACTGTCAACGCAATTTCAGTTCGGCAAAATCTATTGACCCTGACATAGTGCTGTGCTTGTATAGCAACACACGTTTCTAGTTCGATTTTCCGAAAGAAGGCGTGTGTTGCAATGTCGCTTGTTGCGGCGAGAGGACAGGATGTGAAGCCGCGTCTCGACCGCGGAGCAATTGAAAGTTTCTTGTTTCACAAACAGGAGGAAAAAAATATGAACGTTCGATCGAAATTAAGTTATCTGGCAGTGCCGCTGGCGATGTTCGCCACGGCCGGGGCGGCGCAGGCCAACGCCGATGTCGAAAAGCTGATCGCCAATCCGGCCAACTGGGCGATGCAAGCCGGCGACATGTACAACCAGCGTTACAGCAAACTCAAACAAATCAACACGGCCAATGTCGGCAAGATGCAGGTGGCCTGGACGTTTTCCACCGGCGTGTTGCGCGGCCACGAGGGCTCTCCCCTGGTGATCGGCGACATGATGTACATCCATAGCGCATTCCCCAACAAGGTATTCGCCATGGACCTGAACTCCCAGACCATCAAGTGGAAATACGAGCCGAAGCAGGATCCGGCCGTGATACCGCAGATGTGCTGCGACACGGTGAATCGCGGTCTGGCCTATGCGGAAGGCAAAGTATTTTTGCAGCAGGCGGACAGCGTGCTGGTGGCGCTGGATGCCAAATCCGGCAAGGTTGCGTGGTCGGTGAAAAACGGCGATCCGTCCATGGGCGCGGTCAACACCAATGCGCCTCATGTCTTCAAGGACAAGGTGATTACCGGTATCTCCGGCGGCGAGTGGGGCGTGCGTGGTTTTCTGGCGGCCTACAACATCAAGGATGGCTCCCTGGCGTGGAAGGGCTACAGCACCGGTCCGGACGACGAGATGCTGATCGACCCGAATACCACGACTACCTGGACAGACGGCAAGGTTCAGCCGGTGGGCACGGACTCCTCTCTCAGCACATGGCAAGGCGACCAGTGGCAAATCGGTGGCGGCACGACGTGGGGCTGGTATAGCTTCGACAAGGCACTTAACCTGGTGTATTACGGCACAGGTAATCCCAGCACCTGGAACCCGGCGCAGCGTCCGGGCGACAACAAGTGGTCCATGAGCATCTGGGCGCGCGACGTTGACACCGGCAATGTCAAATGGGTCTACCAGATGACGCCGTACGACGAGTGGGACTTCGACGGCATCAACGAAATGATCCTGGCCGACATCCCGGTCAAAGGCAAGATGACCAAGGCGCTGGTGCATTTCGACCGCAACGGCTTCGGCTACACCCTGGACCGCACCAACGGCGCTTTGCTGGTGGCAAAGAAATTCGACCCGGCAGTGAACTGGGCTACTCACGTCGATATGGTGAGCGGCCGTCCGCAAGTGGTGTCGAAGTTCAGCACCGCGCAGAACGGACCTGACGTCAACACCAAGGGCGTTTGCCCGGCGGCGTTGGGATCGAAGGATCAGCAGCCCGCGGCGTTCAACCCCAATAACAACCTGTTCTATGTCCCGACCAATCACGTCTGCATGGACTACGAGCCGTTTACCGTCGAGTACGTGGCGGGGCAGCCGTATGTCGGTGCGACGCTGGCGATGTTCCCGGCACCGGGTGGCAAACACATGGGCAATTTGATTGCATGGGATGCCAATCTGGGTAAAATCGTGCAATCCAAGAATGAGAAATTCTCGGTGTGGAGTGGTGTATTGACCACCGCTGGCGGTCTTGCCTGTTACGGCACGCTAGAAGGTTATATGAAATGCGTGGACGCCAAGGACATCAACAAGGAGCTGTACAAGTTCAAGACGCCCTCCGGCATTATCGGCAACGTCTTTACCTATGAGCACAAGGGCCAGCAGTTTATCGGCGTGTACTCGGGCATTGGCGGCTGGGCCGGTATCGGCTTGGCGGCTGGACTCGAAAAAGACGCCGACGGCCTGGGTGCGGTGGGCGGGTACAAGGAGTTGTCCAACTACACCGATCTGGGTGGTTCGCTGACGGTGTTTTCTCTGCCGAAGCAGTAAACCAGAGCGCTGTAAGCAGCGTTGTGTGAAGGCGTCCCGGTCCGATGACCGGGGCGCCTTTTTATTAAACTTGGCTAATTTCCGGAGTCGACCATGAGTTTCTTTCGCACGATCGGTATCGCGTTGCTGATCGGTATGAGTACAACGAGTTTCGCCGAAGAGGCGCTCTACACGGTCAAGGAAGGTTACAAGGTGGACGGCGCAACCATGAGAGGGTTCAAGGCGTGGCGGGCCGCGGCTTGCGATCGTTGTCATGGCGCCAACCAGCAAGGTTTGGTGGGTCCGTCGCTGATCGAGAGACTGCAAATACTGACCAAGGATGAATTTGTCAAAACCGTGACCGAGGGCCGGCTCGAAAAGGGCATGCCAGGTTTCAAGACCAGCAACATCGTGGTCAGCAATATCGATCATCTTTACGCTTATCTGAAAGGACGTTCCGACGGTGCCATCACTCGTGCCAAAGTCGAAGAGATCAAATAGGGCGGCTGTTTGCGCTGTGTTGGCCGCGCTGTCGATGGCCTTTGGATCGCTCGCGGCCGGGGAGCCATTCGAGATGCCGAGGGCATTCAAGGCCTGCGGTGACCCGAACAACCTGCCTTTTTCCAACGACAAGGGCGAGGGTTTCGAAAACCGGATTTCCGCCCTGATTGCCGAGAAGCTCGGCTTGAAGCTGGAGTATTTTTATTACCCGCAGCGGATCAATATCATGCGCAACACGATTCGCTACAAGTTGCCCAATGAATCGGAGTATCGCTGTGATGTGCTGCCTGGCATGCCCTCCGATTTCGCGGCGGCGGCAACCACGAGAGAATATTTCCGCTCGACTTATGTGCTGGTATACGCGAAGGGCCGCAAGATCGAGGCGGGGAGCGCGGAACAATTTCTGGCGCTGGACCCGGCGGTGTTGTCGAGCCTGAAGATTGGCGTCTACGAAAAAACGCCCGCCGTGGAATGGTTGCTCAAACACGATCTGATCAAACAAGCGGTGCCGCGGCGGCTTTTGAATGCCGACCCGAGCGACTATCCGGGAAAGATGATTGAGGACTTGTTGATTCCAGGCAAAGTCGACGCGGTGGTCGTGTGGGGACCAATAGGCGGATTTTTCGCCAAGCGTGTGACCGGTGCGGAATTGGTAGTGCTGCCGCTCAAGTCGGAGCCCCGTGTTCGATTCGATTTCGGCGTCTCCATGGCGGTGCGCCATGGAGAGACCGCATGGCGCGACCGGATCGAGCAGGTGCTGGACGAAAACCGGGAGGACGTTGGGCGCATACTGCGCGAATACGGCATCCCGAGGCTGGATGACAAGGGCAATCTCATTCCCTGAACGATGAAGCATTTTGGAGCGATCCTGGTTTTTCCTGCATGGCTGATGACGTCCCTGTGTCATGCCAACGATTTCCCGACCGCGGGCCGGGTGGACTTTGTACTCGAATGTATGAGCGAACGCAGCGGCAGCCGGTTCGAGATGCTGAACAAATGCTCTTGTGCCCTGGACCGGCTTGCCGAGCAATATTCCTACGACGATTTCGTCGAAGCGCAGACCATGGCCAAGTCGGTCACCATCGCGGGTGAAAGGGGATCGACCCTGCGGGACAACGAAGAAGTCCAGCAGGCGGCGCGCAAATATCGCGCCGCCGTTGCCGCAGCCGCCCAGGCGTGTTATCTGCGATGAACGGGAAATTTCTCCTGCTTGCCCTGTGCCTTTGGGTCGTCCCGGTGCGGGCAGCGGACGATGCCACCAATCCCGATACCGAAATCTGGCGCAAGGTCCGCGCGGATCTGTTTGACAATAGAGTCATTGAGGATGACGGGGCGGCCAGGTATATCCACATGCAGATTCCGGCACGCGCGGCGGACGCGGCGGTGGTGCCGCTCGCGATTCGCGCCAGTGGCTTGCCTGGAGAGCCGACGACCAAAAAACTCTATGTGATCATCGACAGGAATCCCTCACCGATTGCCGCGATTTTCGAGTTCGGGGAGGGCAGTGGTGGCGCCTACGTGGAAACCCGGGTTCGAATCGAGGAATACACCTGGATTCGGATCATCGCGGAGCGCGCGGACGGTGGATTGATAGGTACCCAGCGATTCGTCAAGGCGGCGGGCGGTTGCTCGGCTCCCGCCGGCAAAACCCTTGCCGAACGTCTCGCAGGCATGGGTCAAACCAGGTGGCGTATCGATCCCGCCGCCGAGGCCTGGCCGGCGACGGTCCAGCTTATGATCCGCCATCCCAATAATTCCGGCCTGGCGATGGACCAACTGACCCGGCTCTACGATCCTCCCCACTACGTTCGAAGCGTGCGTGTCACACGGCAGGAAGCTTTGGTATTTTCCGCCGATGTCGATTTTTCCATCAGCGAAAATCCCTCGTTCCGATTCAGCGTCAAACCCGGTTTTGACAATGACCTGCGCGTCGTGGTGACCGATTCGAACGACCAGACTTTCGAAAGCCGCTCAAGCGTGTCGCGTTAGCGGGCTGCACTTTCGCATACACGCCTGGCAAGAGCTTTGATGCCGCGTGACCAGGACTGGTCGGTATTGCCGCGTACGTCGACGGACTTGGCAATAAGTATCGAATCGCTGCGCACATCGCGAATTTCCAGATTGAAATTCAAAATCAGATTGCTCACCTTCTGGACCCAGGCAAAGGCGATCTGGTCCGCATTGGCCGCCGTGCCGATGTCCGTCGCACAAGCGTTGCAGCGATACAAATAGGCGTTTTGGGAGGCGGCCAGCGCGATGGCCGGCCGCGCCGGTTCGGTTTCCGCCACGCTGTAGAGAGGACACGTGCTTATCGCCTCGCGCAGTTGCGGACCGGCGCGTTCCAGGCGCACCAAATCGGTGGTTGCGGACGCGGGATCATGCATCTCATCCACAATCTCGAAATCGAGCAGCAATAGCGATGGCTGCGCATGTGCTGCGCCCAGGGTCATGAACAAGACCGCAAAAATCCATGGTTTCATTTTAGGGAACCTCTAAAAATTCAGCCCACTGTCATTCCCGCGAAAGCGGGAATCTAGAAAGTACGGAATTCCCGTCCGATTTCAATATCTGGATTCCCGCTTTCGCGGGAATGACAGATTAGGTGAGTATTGGAAATAACGGACATTCTTTAATTGCCTCTGTGCCTTCTGCCTCCTCGGTGGCAAATGGTTTTTTTGGATTCATGGTTAAGTCCATGTGCCAAGATCGATCGGCTTGGTCAGATCCTGGCCGGGCAGCAACGTATCGAGCAAGGTCTGGAGCTGGCGGGCGGTTTCGGCGGGCAAGGCTCCGCCGGGATGGCGCACGCGATTACTGCGAATGGCACCGCGCAAGCGCAGAATTTCCTTGCGGATGGCCACTCCGGGTTGTTGTTCGAAGACAATCAAGGGCAGAAATCGCGTATATAAAGCCCGTGCTTTGCCCCAGTCGCCCTGGCGCGAGGCGGCCACCATGGCCATCAATACTTCCGGGAACGCAAACCCGGTGTTAAAGCCGCTTGATCCGGCCTCCAGATCGAACAAGCCGTACAACGCGCCCAGCCCGGTGAGGATAGGCACCTTGCGCTCCTTCATTCCGGTGGCCAGAGCGCGAATTTTCGGGGCGGTGGGCACGGCTTCCTGCTTGATGGCGCTGACTCGCGGCACGTCTCGCAGGATGCGCAGTATGAGCGCCACGCTCATATGTACCTGGGTCGATGCTGGATGATCTTGCAACACGATGGGAATGCCGATGCCTTCGCCGATCACCCGAAAATATTCCGCCACCCGTTCTTCGTTTGGCACTGCTTCGGCTTGCGGCGCAACCATCACAGCGCGGGCGCCCAGGGCTTCGGCCGATTTCGAGAGTTCGAGCGCGGCGCGTGTGCCGCTATGACTGGTGCCGACAATAACGGGTTTTGCCCCGGCCGCGGCCACTGCGGCACGGATGACCTGCGCGCGTTCGGCGTCGGTTAATCGATTGGCTTCTCCGAGCACGCCCAGGACGGTAATGCCCTCCACGCCAAGGGTGAGGATAAAGCGAACCATTCGGTCCAGGGATTCCAGATCCAATGACTCATCTTCAAGAAAGGGCGTTGTCAGAATCGGGTAGATGCCTTCGAATAGAGGTGGGGACATGCGATGAGTTCCCTGTAAGTGACGGCCTGGAATACGGCGGACATTCTGTGGGCCGGACGATCCGCTGTCAAAGTGCGGGTACAATCGCGCCTCCGAGCCAGTGGCCCGACACGTATAAGAAGCCATCATGGATATGCCAGTTAATCATCTCAAACGCGCTTTGCGCGAAGGCCGTACGCAGGTCGGATGCTGGTTGAGTCTGGTCAGCCACGTGTCGGCCGAAATCTGTGCCGGGGCGGGTTTCGACTGGGTGCTGATCGATACCGAACACGCGCCCACTGATTTACAGGACGTCCATCGTCAATTGCATGCCGCGGCCGCCTATCCGACAGCAACCCTCGTACGGGCTTATTGGAACGATACGGTTCTGATCAAGCGCTTGCTAGATCTGGGCGCGCAGTCGCTGCTGTTGCCCTATGTGCAAAATGCCGAGGAAGCCAGGCGCGCGGTGGCGGCGGTGCGTTACCCTCCGCAGGGAGTGCGCGGGGTATCGACCAATACACGGGCCAGCCGCTTCGGTCGGGTGCAGGATTATCTCAAGTGTTCCAATGATGAGATCTGCCTGCTGTTGCAGGTGGAAACCCGCGCGGCCCTGGCGCAGATCGAGGCTATGGCGGCCATCGATGGCGTGGATGCGATATTCATCGGGCCACAAGATCTGGCGGCCGACTTCGGGCACCTGGGTAACCCCGGCCATCCCGAGGTGCAGGCTGCGATGGCCGATGCGATTGCCCGCATCAAAAAAACCGGCAAGGCGCCGGGGATTCTTTCCTTCGTCGAAGCGGATGCCAAGCGCTGGATCGGATTGGGCGCACAGTTCGTGGCCGTGACATCCGATCAGGCCCTGCTGGCGCGCGAAAGCGCCGCGGTGGCGGCGAAATTTAAGAATTAAGATGTGCCCAATGTGTCGCACCGGGTCGGGAGGATTGTTTTGGCAAAGGTAAAAATCGGCGGCGCGGAAGAACTCGCCGCCAAGGTGGGCAGTGAGGTGGCGGTGAGCGATTGGCTGGAAGTGACCCAGCAGCGCATCGACCAGTTTGCGCAGGCCACGGATGACCATCAGTGGATTCACGTCGATGTCGAGCGCGCCAGGCGCGAATCGCCGTTTCGGGCGCCCATCGCGCATGGTTTTCTGACCCTGTCGCTCCTCAGCTATTTCATGAACAACGCGGTGGAATACTGGCCTTCGAAGATGGGGGTGAACTATGGTCTGAACCGCATGCGCTTTACAGCGCCGGTGACCGCCGGCTCGCGCCTGCGTGGACGCTTCCACTTGAAGGCGCTCGAGCGGATCGAGGGCGGTGTGCAGATGGTGTGGGAGGTTAGCGTGGAATGCGAGGGCAAGAGCAAACCCGCACTGGTTGCCGAATGGTTGACGCGAAAATATGACTGAGCGCCTGCCGGCAGTTTTTGTTTCTCATGGAGCGCCGACGATGCCCATTGAAGCCTCGGCCGCGCGCGACTTCCTGACGGGCTATGGCAAGTCGCTCGGACAGCCCAAGGCGATCCTGGTGATTTCGGCGCATTGGGATAGCGCAACGGCACGGGTAAGCGCCAATTCGGGACCGGAAACGATTCACGATTTTTACGGGTTTCCCCAGGAGTTGTATCGGCTCAATTACCCCGCTCCGGGGTCCCCGGCATTGGCAGCGCGGGTCAAGGATTTTCTGAGCGCGGCGGGTATCCCGTGCGAATTGGATGCGACGCAGGGGCTGGATCACGGCGCCTGGGTGCCGCTGTTATTGATGTACCCCGAGGCGAAGATCCCGGTCGTGCAATTGTCCATCCAGACTCATCTCGGGCCTGCCCATCACTTGAAGCTGGGGCAGGCGCTGCGTCCCTTGCGCGACGAAGGCGTGCTGATTCTCGGGTCTGGCGGGGTCACACATAATCTTTCGGAGTTCAGGCGACACCGGGCCGATGCCGCGTCGCCGACGTGGGTGACCGATTTTCAGGAATGGATCGCGGCAACGCTGGAAGCCGGCAAAGCCGACGATGTGGTGGGCTATCGGCAGCTTGCTCCGCATGCGGCGCAAAATCATCCGAGCGAAGAGCATTTTTTCCCGCTGATCGTGGCGGCCGGCGCCGGCAGCGCGGGCAAGTCCGCCAAGCGGGTGCATCGAAGCAATGCGTTCGCGATCCTGGCCATGGATGCCTATCGATTTGATTAGGCTGCAGGTCGGTGATGGCAAAACAGGATTTCAGATTCTCCCATCGTCTGCGGGTTCGCTGGGCGGAGGTGGACAGGCAGGGGATTGTCTTCAACGGCAATTATTTGCTTTATTTCGACGTGGCGGTAACGGAGTACTACCGGGCCTTGGGTTATCCGTATCCGGATGCCTTGGCGGAGCATGGAAGTGATTTGTTTGTAAAGAAGGCGGAGCTGGAGTACCACGCGCCGGCGCAATATGACGATGAAATCGATGTGTGTGCGAGAGTGGCAAGAATCGGCAGGTCGAGTTTCGAATTCAGGCTGGAATTATTTCGCAGCGAGGATCTGCTGGTGAGTGGCCGGATAGTGAACGTGAATGCCGATCCGGCATCGCGGACCTCGGCGCCGCTGCCGGATTTTCTGCGCATGGCGATCAAGGCCTTCGAAACAACTCCGCCCACGGAGAGTTCAGGTATGGAAAACCCCAGGCAGAAATCCGCCCGGACGTAATGAAAAAAGCTTATTGCCACAGAGGACATAGAGGAAAATCAAGGATTTAGTTTTCTACGCCAATTTATTTGGCGAATGAGGCGTGCTGCTCAAAACCCCTTGATTCTCTCTGTATTCTCTGAGGCTAAATTGCAGTTTTAAGAATAATCAACGAGCCACATTAAGGGGAAGGAATAAAAAATGAATTTCGAGCTCTCCGATCGGGTCAAGGAGCTACAGGCGAAAGTGTCCGCGTTCATGGACCAGCATATTTATCCCAATGAGCAGCGCTACTTTACCGAAATTGACGCGAACCGGCGCAAGGGCAATGCCTGGATTCCGGTTCAGATTATCGAGGATATCAAACCCAAGGCCCGCGCCGCTGGATTGTGGAATCTCTGGCAGCCCAGGGATCATGGTGGGGCGCTGTCCAATCTGGAATACGCGACGCTGTGCGAAATCATGGGCAAGCTCCAGTGGGCGCCGGAAGTATTCAATTGCTCCGCGCCCGACACCGGCAACATGGAGGTGTTGTTTCGTTACGGCACGCCGGAACAGCAAAAGCAGTGGCTGACCCCTCTGCTCAACGGCGAAATCCGCTCGGCATTTTTGATGACCGAGCCCGAGGTGGCCTCCTCCGACGCGACCAACATTCAGTGCCGGATCGAGCGCCAGGGCAACGAATATGTGATCAACGGACGCAAGTGGTGGTCTTCGGGCGCAGGAGATCCTCGTTGCAAGATCTATATCGTGATGGGCAAGAGCGATCCTGATAATGCCGACCGGCACCAGCAACAATCCATGGTCCTGGTGCCGGCGGATGCCAAGGGCGTAAAGGTCCTCCGGGCGCTGACGGTATTCGGTTATGACGATGCGCCACATGGACATATGGAAGTCGCGCTCGACAACGTTCGCGTGCCGGTATCGAGCATGCTCCTGGGGGAGGGCCGCGGCTTCGAAATCGCCCAGGGAAGATTGGGGCCGGGGCGGATACATCATTGCATGCGCATCATCGGTCAGGCAGAGCGGGCCCTGGAGTTCATGTGCAAGCGCCTCAAATCACGGGTTGCGTTTGGCAAACCGGTGTCCGAGCAAAGTGTCTGGCACGAGCGGATCGCGGAATCGCGGATCATGATCGAGCAGGCCCGGCTTCTCACCTTGAAGGCGGCCTACATGATGGACACCGTGGGCAACAAGGTGGCGAAGGCCGAAATTGCCATGATCAAGGTCATCGCTCCGAATATGGCGCAACAGATTATCGATTGGGCCATTCAGGCCCATGGCGGCGGCGGCGTATGCCAGGATTTTCCGGTGTCCTGGATGTACGCCTGGAATCGGACCTTGCGGCTTGCCGACGGGCCCGATGAGGTGCATCGCAGCCAGGTTGCGCGACTGGAATTGAAGAAATACGAGATGCATCGATAATCTCGTGGCCGCTGGTGCATCCTGGCGTTGGTATGCTGGGAACGCGTTTCACGATGCGGTTGTTGCAAAGCAGCAACGCGTTTTCGTGTCGCCGTGCTATGGCACCCGCGGCGAAGGCGATATTTCCCTCTGAAGTTTCAAACTAGGGAACAGGTGGGAGCCCCGAATTAGGGGGAATTTGTCAGGTTGCAGTGCGGCGACCGCGCGAATCACGCGGATGCAAAATCAAAGTGTTGAAAGGCAATTTTTATTCGTGTATTTTGCGCGGGTAACGTAATTGAAGTTACGAAGTTTCCGAAGTTCATAATCATTCCTCACTACCGCTCGAAAGGGGGAGTTTACCAATGAAGATCTCGTTTAGCGTCAATGGAAAAAGCACGAGCGTGGATGTCCCACCCGATACACCGTTGTTGTGGGTTCTGCGCGATACACTGGGATTGACCGGCACCAAGTTCGGTTGCGGCAAGGCGCTTTGCGGCGCCTGTACCGTGCATCTGAACGGCATGGCCGTACGGTCCTGCCAGACTGCCGCCGGTTCCGTGGCAGGCAGCAAGGTCACCACCGTCGAAGGTCTGGGTGGCAATCATAAAGTTCAAAGGGCCTGGATGGCGCTGGATGTCCCGCAATGCGGGTATTGCCAGCCGGGGCAAATGATGTCGGCGGCCGCACTTCTCGCCGCCAACAAGAATCCCTCCGATGAAGATATCGATGCCTTCATGTCCGGCAACCTGTGCCGCTGCGGGACTTATCCACGCATTCGCGCCGCGATCAAGTCGGCCGCGAAAATGGCCTAAGGGGGAGACGACAAATGGAAAACATCATCAAGAACGAAACTCGCCGTGACTTTCTTAAAGTCAGCGGATCGGTCGCGGGAGGTTTGGCGCTGGGTTTTTACCTGCCGGCCAAGCAGAACGTGGCAATGGCCGATCACCACGGCAACTCCGCCAGCCCGAATGCCTGGGTAAGAATTGGCGCGGACAACACCATCACCATCATGTGCGCCCGTTCCGAAATGGGACAGGATGTGTACACCTCGATGACGATGTTGGTCGCCGAAGAGCTGGAGGTCGATGTCAACAAGGTGAAAGTCGAATTTGCACCACCGGCCGAGGTTTACATCAACGCCTTGCTGGGCGGGCAACTGACAGGCGGTTCCACCGCGGTTCGCGATGCCTGGGAGAAGCTGCGTAAAGCCGGCGCCTCGGCCCGCATGATGCTGGTGGCCGCGGCCGCCGATCAGTGGGGCGTGGATGCAGGTCAGTGCAAGGCTGCCAACGGCCAGATCACCGGCCCCGGCGGCAAGAAGGCCACCTACGGTCAGGTTGCCCCGAAGGCTGCCACGATGGAAGTGCCGAAGGATGTTCCGCTCAAGCCCGCCAGCCAGTTCAAGGTTGTCGGCAACATGAAGCAGAAGCGTCTGGACACCGAAGCCAAGGTAAAGGGTACTGCGCAGTTTGGTATCGATACCCGCGTGCCGGGCATGCTCTACGCCGCCGTGGCGATGCCTCCCATGATCGGGGGCAAGGTTGCGAGCTACGACGATGCGCGTGCCAAGGCAGTGCCGGGCGTCAAGGCTGTGGTGCAATACAGCCGCGGCGTGGCGGTGGTTGCCGATTCCTACTGGCAAGCCAAGAAGGCCAAGGATCTGTTGCTCATTCAGTGGGATGCGGGCCCAAATGCGGATAACGACATGGCCAAGGTGTGGGCCGGTCTGCGCAATGCATCGCAGCAGCCAGGCGCCGTGTTCCGCGAGGCGGGTAATGTCGATTCCAGTCTGAGCGGGGCCAGCAAGACCATGGAAGCTACCTACCAGTTGCCGTTCCAGTCGCACTCGCCAATGGAGCCGATGAATACCACGGCAGACGTGCGGGCCGACAAGGCAATCATCATCACCCCGACTCAGTTCCAGCAGTTGATCCCGCACGTTGTGGCGGGCGCGACCGGGCTGAAACCCGAACAAGTCGAAGTGGTGACCACCTTCCTGGGTGGCGGTTTTGGCCGTCGGGTGGAGGTCGATTACGCCATCGATGCCGCTGAAATCTCCAAGGCGGTGGGCGCACCGGTGAAGATGGTATGGAGCCGCGAAGACGACATGACGCATGACTCTTACCGTCCGGCCGGTCTGTATAAATTTACCGCAGGTCTGGACTCGAGCGGCAAGCCGGTGGCAATGCGTTTCCATTCCACCAGCCCCTCGATTTCCTCGCGTCTGTTCCCGAGCATCGTCAAGGACGGTATAGATCCCTTCGCAGTCGAGGGTATCGACAACTATCCTTACGATACTGCGAACCTCAAGTTCACCTACCAAATGCATGATGCAGGCGTCACGCCGGGTTACTGGCGTGCCGTGTCCCACAACCTGAATGCCGTAGCCTTGGAGTGCTTTATCGACGAACTGGCAAATGCGGCAGGCAAGGATCCCATCCAATACCGTCTGGACATGCTCGACATGGGCTCGACCAAGCATCAATGGTCCGGGCTGTCGGCGGGTGTGCCAGTGGGTGCGCGCATGAAACGCGCCCTGGAGGAAGTCCGTGCCAAGTCGGGCTGGGGCAAAAAGCTCGGCAGCGGCAAGGGTATGGGGGTAGCGGTGATGGAAGGTTACAACACCGTGATTGCGATGGTGGCGGAAGTTACCGTTTCCGGCGACTACGACGTAACGCTGGACAAGGTCACGGCGGTAGTGGATGCCGGAACGCTGATCCATCCGGATCAGGCGCTGGCCCAGATGCAATCGACCATCAACTTCGGTCAGGGTGCCGGCATGTACAGCGAGATCACCATCAAGAACGGTGGTGTCGAGCAGAACAACTTCGACACTTTCCGTATTGCCCGGATGAATGAGGCGCCCAAGGTTCTGGACATTCATTTCATCAAGAGCGATGCGGTTCCCGGCGGTCTGGGCGAACCTGGCACCGCAGTGATTGTGCCGGCCATTGGCAATGCGATTTTTGCCGCTTGTGGCAAGCGCTGCCGTACGATTCCGTTCACACCGGAAAACATCAAGGGCGCTTAAGACCTGAGCCGAGTGTTTGCCCGGCCACAAGCCGGGCAAACATGAAGTGTCTTCTGAACCCCTCGATGGGAAACCATCGAGGGGTTTTTTATTGGCTTTTCGGCCCGACCCTGGATTAGAATCGTTATTCCCGGCTGTATAGAGCGTTCCGGCATCAGGCGAATCATGGACAGTGTCGATCTACAGGTATTGCGCAGCAGCGTTGCATGGCTCAACGATGGGCATCGCGTCATTCTCGCGACCATTGTGGAAACCTGGGGCTCCTCGCCCCGGCCTGCCGGCGCCATGCTTGCGGTGCGCGGCGACGGGTTGGTCGCCGGGTCGGTTTCGGGCGGCTGCGTGGAGGACGATCTGATTCACCGCATTCGCAATAAATCGCTTAGCGCCGAAAAACCCGAGATTGCCACCTACGGCATCAGCAAAGATGAGGCCACGCGTTATGGTTTGCCCTGCGGTGGCAAGCTGGAGCTGGTCCTCGAGCCGGTCAGGGACCGTGCGACATTGGCGGAACTGTTGCGTAAGGTGGAAGCCCATGAGTTGGTGGCGCGCACCCTAGACCTCGACAGCGGGGACGTCCGTATTCGATCCGCCACCCAAAGCGACGCCCTAGCTTTTGACCGCAAGCAATTGACCACCGTACACGGCCCGCGCTGGCGTCTGTTGATTATAGGAGCCGGACAACTGTCGCAGTATTTGGCGCAGATGGCCCAGGCACTGGACTACAGCGTCACCGTTTGCGATCCGCGAGAAGAGTACGCAAACGGTTGGAACGTCGAAGGTTCGGTGCTGACGCGTGATATGCCGGACGATGTGGTCTCCGCTATGGTGCTGGATTCGCATAGCGCAGTGGTTGCCGTCACGCATGATCCGAAATTGGATGATCTGGCACTGATGGAAGCCTTGAAGTCTCCGGCGTTTTACGTCGGCGCCCTGGGCTCCCGACTCAATTCCCAGAAACGCCGGGAGCGCTTGGAATTATTTGATTTGTCGACCGATGAAATCGACAGGCTGCATGGGCCCATAGGTTTGCAGATCGGCAGCAAAACCCCCCCGGAAATCGCCATATCGATTCTGGCCGAAATGACCGCGGTACGGCATGGCGTTCCGCTTGCCTCGGCCGGTCTGAAGGACGTGATGGCAGACCCAGCGGGCGGAAATCGGCAGGTGTGTGTCGTCAGTCCAGCCTGACATCCATGGCACTACCTTAAGGCTTGGCGAGGTGTAATACTCTCTCTCCCTTGACGGGAGAGAGGAGGAGAGAGGGTGAGACGGTCGCCTGAATTTACGGTACCCCCCGCTCTCCCCAACCCCTCTCTCGCGAGAGGGCGAGGGGCGATCAGGCGCCTAAGGTAGTGCCTGACGGTCTGAGACCTTAAATTGAAGATTCCCAACGGGAGCCTGAATCCGGCTCCCGTGTTTTTTTGATATTTAAGAAAATGCGTTACATCCAGGAGCGAAAATGAGACTGAAGGACAAAATTGCTATTGTGACAGGCGGCGGTTCCGGTTTTGGCGAAGGCATTGCCCAACGGTTTGCCGAAGAAGGGTGCAGTGTTGTCGTAAACGACATCAATATCGCGGGGGGCGAACGAGTTGCCCGGGAGATCATAGCAAAAGGCGGTAAGGCCGCATTCATGCGAGGCGACGTCGCAAAAGACGCAGACTGGGGAGCACTGCTGAAATTTGTTATCGAGACCTTTGGGGGGCTGCATATCGTCATCAACAATGCCGGGACAACCCATCGGAATCAGCCGATGTTGAATGTCACCGAAGAGCAGTTCGACCGCGTATACGCGGTCAATGTCAAAAGTCTGTATCACAGCACACGAAATATCGTTCCTTATTTTCGCAAACAAGGGGGCGGCGTATTTGTAACGATTGCCTCCACAGCAGGTGTACGTCCGCGACCGGGTCTTGTTTGGTACAACGGCAGCAAAGGGGCGGCTATTGTGGCCAGCCGATCGATGGCGGTGGAGCTGGCGCCAGACAAAATTCGCGTCAACGTGGTCAATCCGGTCGCAGGCGATACTCCGTTGCTCGGGGAATTCATGGGCGGGGATACACCGGAGTTGCGCGCCAAATTTGTCGCTGCTATCCCCATGGGTCGATTCAGCAAGCCAGCCGACATTGCCAATGCCTGCCTGTATCTGGCCTCGGACGAGGCGGAATTTATTACGGGCGCGTGTATCGAGGTGGACGGCGGGCGGTGTGTATAAAGCTGAGCCCGGCGAGCCGGAGCTCGCATGGGAGTGAAGGAGTGAATGTGTGAAGGGTGACGAGTGACGGTAGAGGATTTTCTAGCCCCTGCCCCCTGTCCCTAGCCCCGCCTCTTTGCCCCTCTCCGCTATCTTTTTTCGGTTTACGCATCGGCGCGCGCTGAGGCGGGGGAAGTTTGTTCAGGGCTTTTTCTTTTTGGTGCACATGTCCATGCCGTCTCGCCATCCCTGGGTGTATTGAGGCTCGGCTTTTGCCCGAGTTGTGTCCTTGGTTGGGGAGGAGGGGTGGTGGCCACTATTGCAACCGTCCAGAAATCCGGCGCGAAATGCGGGGGGGTAGCCTGCAATGTTGAATTCCGGTTCTTTTTTTGGCGCTGCACAGCTCGTTACTATTACTGCCAGCATTGTGGCCCGGAAAAAGAAAGCTGCGTCCTTGGGGATTTTTCGGATCCAAGCTTGGGTAGGGCGCATCGTTTAGGTCAATTTTATGGATTACGCTCAGGCAGCATGGCGGCTACCCTAAGCTTGGAAAATTCAAGTGAGGCCGATCGGAAAATTGTTAATCCTATCGCATGCGGGAGGTCAAAAAAAACGCCCGATAAGGGAGGAAATCGGGCGTTAAACACGCAATCGTTACAACAAAAAACTCACTTTCCCCCGGGTAATCCTTTAATTCAGCCTATTGGAATAATGGAGCCGTTAACCAACCTTACCCGCTCGCCTACGTCGAAAGAGGGTTGTTGATTTTCGCGGATAGTGCGAATCGTGCCATCTTCCATTCGCACGATAACCAGGAATCTTTTCCCGCTGCTCGAAGCCGGATCGTAACTTTCCTGCGTGGGTGACGATCCCCCCTGCTGTCCGTCGAAGGTCTTCGACTGAACGATCGGGCTGATGGAGTCGATGATTCCGCAGCTATCGCAGGCCCCGCGGATTGCCGCAACCCGGACTCCCCGCCGAAAGTCAACTGTTTTTCCCGTGGCTCGGTTTTCCCCCGAGACGCGAATGAGGCCTTGGTGGACGGGCGAGGTGGCAATCTGGGTCAATTGCATAGGAAGCGCCTGACCGTAACTTCCGAATGTATTCAGGGATGGCTGCGAGATAGGCAGATGACCGGTAATGGCGGCAATCCCGATCGAACTGAACGCGATAATTGAGGCGACGGCCAGAATAGCCAAAGGAACCAAGAGCTTGTTTTTCTGTTCCATATCAATACCTGATGCCGAGTTCCGGTCCCTGACGATTTGGTTCGGTGCCAAGAGCGCGTGGCATGCATTCACCCCGCACTCAAGACATACCCCAGTCTTTGGCGAAGGGTAAAGCAGTGAACGTGCCAAGTAGTTAAGCGACTGAAAAGACTTGTGATTATGGGGAAAAATGGATCGTGAGAAGGAGCTAATACGTCTCCATTAGGAGACGGGCAGACCAAGCGAGTTGCCTAACTAGTTCATTGTAGTGAGTTTTAACGAGTCGCCTCAGGGAGACCGAACTCGAATCTCTAAAGGCCTTTGAATAATTTTGGATCTAGATGATGCCGCTGGAGCAGCTTGTAAAACTCCGTTCGATTTCGTTTCGCCAATCGTGCCGCCTGCGTCACATTCCCGCCGGTAATTTTCAGCAGTTTTGCCAGATACTCCCTTTCAAATTCGCTTCGTGCCGATTCAAAAGAGGACAATTCCCCGGTCTGCCCGCGAATGGCGCTCTCGACCAGAGTCGGGGTAATGATCGGCGTGGTGGAAAGGGCGACGGCCTGCTCGACAACGTTGTAAAGCTCCCGAATATTTCCCGGCCAGGACGACTTCACCAGAATCTCCATCGCTTCCGAGCCGAACCCATTCAAGGTCTTTTTGTATTTTTTCCCTAGTTCATCAAGAAAATGTGTCGCCAGAACGGGTATGTCTTCCCGTCGTTCCGTCAACGACGGCAGTGCGAATGAAACTACATTGAGCCGATAGTAGAGGTCTTCCCGGAAACTGCCGGCTGCAATGTCGTCTTCCAAATTTCGGTGGGTGGCGGAAATGATTCTTATGTCCGCCGGGATGGTCTGCGTGGAGCCAACCGGACGAATCTCCTTTTCTTGTAAAACGCGTAACAGTTTGACTTGAAGCGGCAGGGGCATATCGCCAATTTCGTCGAGAAATACGGTGCCACCCTGCGCGGACTGGAAAAGGCCGGGATAATCGCGTGCAGCTCCTGTGAAAGAGCCTTTCATGTGGCCAAACAGCTCCGACTCCAGGAGATTTTCGGGAATTGCCCCGCAATTGACTGCAACAAAAGGGTTCGCGGCCCGCGGGCTGGCCTTATGGATGGCGCAGGCCAGTAGTTCCTTGCCCGTTCCGCTTTCGCCGCGAATCAGCACACTTGCGTCGCTTGCGGCCACCAGCTTGGCTTTTCCGAGAATGCTCTCTACGGTCGGGCTGCGGGTAATAATTGCGCTACGCCACTCGGAATCGGCGGTGGCAATATTACTGTGGCCGCCGCCCAGACCCACTGCCTGCTCGACCTGCTGTAGCAATTCCTTGCTTTCGAAAGGTTTGGTGAGGTAGCCAAACACCCCGCGCCGCGTCGCGGCCACTGCCTCGGGAATGTTGCCGTGTGCGGTCAGGATGATGACCGGCAAGGCAGGGTTTGTCTTGTGAATATTCTCGAACAAGGCCATGCCGTCCATGCCGCTCATGCGCAGGTCAGTGATCACCAGGTGCGGGGTGGAGGCAGACAACCGGGCCAGCGCCCGCTCGGCGCTTTCGGCGCTTTCCACCGTGTACTCCGCCCCTTCGAGGCGGAACGTCAATAAGCGCAGGAGGTCGGGATCGTCATCAACAATCAGTATGCGGCCTTTGGACATGGCTATCTTCTGGTCTCCGGAGGGGGCTGTTCGCGTTCCATGATGGTCTTTTCCATTTGCAACAGGGCATCGAGCTTGTGCTGAAGCGCGTCATTGCGCCGGCTCTCATCCTTGAGTTTGGACGTCTGCTGCCGCACCGTGTCGCCAAGCCGGCGATTTTCGGCAATCTCGGAATGTAGCAAGATTGCCACCGTCCGCAAAGACGATTTTCCCCGTTTTTCAATGGTCGTCAGCGGCAGGAGCAATTCCAGAATGGCATCGTTGTTACGCGCTCCGGCGCCGCCCAGCGTCATCAACAAGGCATATTGCAGTCGATTCAGATCGGAAGAATCGCTCTCGAAGCGCTGTTTGGCGGCTGCGATTTGTTCGGCAAGCGCCGGCGCCTGAAGCGATCGCATGCGCTCGTGAAACGCTAGGGCAAGTTCGATCTCGCTGATTTCCGGCTTAGCCGGTTCCGGGCAAACAATCACTTCCCGCGCTGGCGCCGGACTTACCGATACCTCGCGAACCGGGGGGCAGGTTTTGGTCTGTGGGGAAAATTTGAGCGCCTGGCATCCAATACAGGCAGCCGCCAGGGTCATCGCTACAGTCAGTCGCCCGGACCTGTTCATGCCGCGACGGCCTGTACGCGGGAGGGCAACACGACGCGCAGATGCGCGCCGGGATTCCCATCTTCCAGGATTTCGACGGTCCCATCGTGGGCCTGCACATATTCCATGACGATGGCGAGCCCCAGCCCGGTGCCCTTCACCGGACCGGAATATTCCGTATTGCCTTGGTAGAACGGCTCGAATACTCGACTGCGGTCCTCGGCAGAAATGCCCGGGCCTTCGTCGCTCACATCAATGACGGCATCCGATCCTCGTCGCCGGCACTTGATGCGGATCGTGCCACCAGCCGGTGAAAATTTAATCGCGTTGGACAGCAGATTATCGATAATGGCCTCGATTTTCTTCAGGTCGGCATCGATTTCAAAATCCGACGCGGCAAGATTCAGGCTCAGGTTCTTCGCGCGCATTGCCAGGGAATGTTGCTGGGCGACCGAGGCGGCAATCTCTTTCAGATTGAACTTCGATATCACCAGGGCCGAAGTGTGGAATTGGGCGCTGTGATAGCTGAGCAGATCTTCGATCAGTTTCTGCAAGCGGAGCGTGTTCTGCCGCAGGATGTGGGCAATTTCGAATTGCCCGCGCGTCATATGACCGGTTACTTCGTCGGCCAGCAACTCGACGCCTTCCCGAAGTGCGGTCAAGGGTGTTTTCAATTCATGGGAAACGTGGCGCAGGAATCGGGATTTTTGCTCCTCCAATTCCAGCAGTCGAACGCGCAGCCAATCGAGCTGGCGTCCCAGTGATTCCAAGTCGGCCGGGCCGTTAACCGTCACGCGCGCATCGAAACGCCCTTCTCCCAGCTTCTGAATCGCCGCTTCAAGCTGGGCAATCGGTTTCGAAATAAGCATCGTGGCGCCCACCACCAGCAGCAGCGCAATCGGAATCAGCGCAAGCAATTGCCAGAAAATCAGCCGTTGCACATGGGAAGCCATTTCCTGCATTGTCTCGACTTCCTTGTCCACCAGTAAATTGCCTTTTTGATCCAATTCCCGGGCGGAATTGGCCAGCGCCGCGAGATCGGCCGCTGCGGCGGCGATGATTTCCGATTGTCCCCGCGAGGCATTGACCCGATCGTTGATTTTCGCTTCCTGGGTCAGCACCGATTGCAGCACCTGCTTCTGGCTGGCCTCGAGCGGCAGGGTGCCCATGCGCCGGGCGGCTTCCACGAAGCGCTCGTGGGACAGGTTATAACCCTGCATCAATGAGGGTTCGCCGATAATCGCGAACTGCCGGATGCTGCGCTCCATGCCGGTAATTTGCTCCAGCAGAAATCGGGAATTCTGCGTTGCATGCACCGCCTGATATACGGCCCTTTGGCTGTGCGTGGCGAGTTTATGAATGGAGAAGGCGTTATTGACCAACGCAAAAATAAGCGGCAGCACGGCCAGCGAAAAGCCGGCCAAGATTAATTTCAGGAACGAGCGAGGGTAATAGAGTTGCATTCTCGGACGTTAGCGTTGAGCAGGCGTTGCCTTACCTTGTGGCAACGGAGGGGCTTCTCGCCAAGGCGCTGACGAAAATTTGGACAGATAGTACCGTAAACCCGGTCAATTCGTATAAGTGGCCCGGCATTGACGACTCTGCCGGCCTAGGCCGCGAACCGGGCTTCCACTTTGCCGAACAGGCCAAAATCGGCAAGCATATGGTTCCCGGGATGGATGGAAATGGGCTTGAGACAGGTACCGGTTGTCACCACTTGTCCGGTCGCCAGCGTCTCACCAATTGTCGACAGCTCATTAGCGATCCAGTTCAAGGCGATGCGCGGGTCACCCAGGACGTTGGCACCAATGCCCTGGCCTGCGATTTTTCCGTCCATGCGAGCCACCACTTCATGTTTTGCCAAATCGATGGTCCGCCAATTGGCATGGGTGGCGGGACCCAGCACGAAGAAATCGGCACAGGCGTTATCCGCGATCAACTGGGGGGCGCCAACGCGGACGAAATCCTCATAGCGCGAATTCGGGATCTCTATTGCCGGATGCAGTGATTGCACCGCGTCCAGCACTTCTTCTATGGAGTAGGGCCGGGCTCTGGGAGACAGATCGCGGGCCATCTTGAAGGCAAATTCCGCTTCGGCGACTTTCATCAGACTGTGAGTCAGGGGAACCGATGCGCCGGAATCGAAAGCCCGGTTTTGCAGCAGCCTGCCGGCAAGCGGTCCGTCCACCCCGATATGTTTCTGACCTTCGGTGCTGGTGGCGGCGATTTTCCGGCCGTACAAGCGCTGCCCCGACCGGCGGGCAACTTCCGCCTGAACCTTGTACCCCTCGGCCCGGGATTGGGGACGGCAATCGGCCGGAATGTTTTCCACGCGCTTGTTGTCATGCCAAGTCGCCCAGACGAACTGGGCGGCTTTTGAAATCGATGCGCTGTCCATGAATCTCCCCCTAATTGATGTTGTGGACTGGTTAACGCGGGACCACGGCCTTTTGCACGACGTTCACCAAAGGTTCGTTGCGTGCGAGGCGGTCGAGGTTTTCGGCCATGACTCTGCAGCGTCGCGGCCGCAGTCCTTCGGTCCAGCCCGAACTATGCGGTGTCATGAGCACATTATCGAGTTCCCGGAACGGGAATGCCGAGGGCTCCACACGAGCATTCCCTTGCGACGGGTAATGATACCAAGTATCAATAATTGCGCCGCTGATCTGGCGGCGACGGCAGGCTTCGAACAGGGAGCGCTCGTTGATCAATGCCCCTCTTGATACGTTGATGAGGACCGCGGTGGGCTTCATCAATGCAATTTGTTCGGTACCAATCAGGTCGACGGTACTGGAATTGAGCGGCATGGCAAGCAGCACAAAATCCGCGTTACCCAGCAATCCCGGCAATTGTTCCATCGGTGCGACGCTGGCGACGAATTCGTCCGCGCCGCGGGGCGTGCGGCTGCACGCAATGATGTTCATGCCAAATGCGCGGGCGCGCCTTGCCACTTCCTGGCCGATACGTCCGTACCCGACAATGCCGAGGGTCTGAGCGTGGAGTTCCCCATGGCGCGGCCCGGTGAGGTGCGATCCCCACCACTCGTCGCGCCGCAAGGCCGCATCCATTTTGGGAATGCCGATCACCCATTGCAGCATGGCGGATATCACGTACTCCGAAATGCCGATTTCGTGTTCGAAAACATTGCACACGTTGGTGTACGCAGGCATTTCTTCAAAAGCGATATCGTCGGTGCCCGCCCCGGGCAATTGAAAAAGCCTGAGCCTGGGGGCGGGAGGCATCCCTTTCTTCCAGCTCATCGAGATCATCGCATCGGCGCCGAGAAGTTTTTGCGCCATATCATCGGGGTCGTCCGGGTCGGCAACTTCAATCGCCCACGACGTCTGCAGGTAATCCGGAATCAATTCGAGGCGCCCGTCGTTATCGGGTTTTTTGATCAGAAGAGTCAACATGAAATATCGTCGGATTGCCGCCGTGCCACGGCATTCTGGTGCGGCCGTTGCGATAAATCCGGCAGGAAGAGTGGAAAATAATCATTGTGATGCGATACGATCCGGGTTGGCAATAGACTCCTCAATGTAGATTCCGCACATGGCACATGAATCCCTGACCCGTCAACACACGGCAGAGGGCGGGTCGGACCGTTCCTTTGGCTGGGTATTTGCCATCGTGTTCCTGGCCGTGGCCTGCTGGCCGCTTCTCCATGGTGGCCCGTTGCGCGGGTGGGCGATGGTGGCTGCCATTGCGATGGCTGGGTGTGCGTGGCTGAAACCGGCTTGGCTCGCGGCGCCCAATCGTGGTTGGACCAAACTCGGCGTCCTGCTCGGTCGTATTGTGAGTCCGATTGCGTTGGGAATTCTTTTCTACGCCGTTCTGAGCCCGATCGGATTGCTTATTCGGCTATTTGGCAAAGACCCTTTGCGACTCAAGCGCTATCCCGGCGCGCGGACCTACTGGATCGAGCGCAAGCCGCCGGGCCCGCCGCCCGACTCGATGCACAACCAATTCTAGGAAGCCGCGATGGGGATGCTCAAGGAGTTGTGGGCCTTCTTGCGTATCCGCAAGAAATATTGGCTTTGGCCAATCTTCCTGATGATGCTCTTGTTGGGCGTGCTTATCGTATTGGCCCAGGGTTCGGCGGTGGCGCCCTTCCTCTACACCTTGTTCTGAAGACTGCCGGCGTTGCGCATCCTCGGGATTTCCGCTTTTTATCACGATAGTGCCGCTGCCCTGGTCGAGGACGGCAGGATTATTGCCGCCGCCCAGGAGGAGCGTTTCTCGCGCAAGAAACACGATGCGAGTTTTCCCTTCCAGGCCATTCGATATTGTTTGAGCGAATGCGGCATCGGGCTGGGTGGAGTGGACGCCATTGTTTTCTACGACAAGCCGTTCCTGAAGTTCGAACGCCTGGTGGAGACTTACGCGAGCTTTGCGCCGCGAGGATTCAAGTCATTCCGCATGGCGATTCCGTTGTGGTTACGGGAAAAACTCTTCCTCAGAGACCTGCTGACCAGGGAATTGAAGAAACTCGAAGGTCATGCCGGGTGGAACAAACAGTTGTTATTCAGCGAACATCATCTGAGCCACGCGGCCAGCGCTTTTTATCCCTCGCCATTTGAGGAGGCCGTTGTCCTGACCATGGACGGTGTGGGCGAATGGGCAACCACCTCGGCCGCGATCGGAAAGGCAAACCGTCTCGAGGTATTCAAGGAGATTCATTTTCCGCATTCGCTGGGCTTGCTGTATTCGGCTTTTACTTACTACACCGGATTCAAAGTCAATTCCGGGGAATACAAGCTCATGGGATTGGCGCCCTATGGCGAGCCGAAATACGCGGACACTATTTTCAAGCACTTGATTGACGTCAAGGACGACGGCTCCTTCAGGCTGGATCTGACGTATTTCAACTACTGTACCGGCCTGACCATGACCAATGGAAGGTTCGACACGTTGTTTGGCGGACGGCCGCGAAAGCCCGAGGAGTTGCTTACCCAACGTCACATGGATCTCGCGGCCTCGATTCAGGCGGTGACGGAAGAAGTGGTATTGCGACTGACGCGATCGCTGCACCGGGAAACCGGCATCGACAACCTCTGTCTGGCCGGAGGCGTTGCGCTGAACTGTGTTGCCAATGGCAAGATCTTGCGCGATGGCGCATTCAAGCGGATCTATATTCAGCCGGCAGCGGGCGATGCGGGCGGTGCTTTGGGCGCGGCGCTGGTGGGCTATCACATGCAGCATGGTCATCCGCGTGAGACAAAGGGCGATGCCATGCAAGGTTCCTACCTTGGTCTGGCTTTCGATCAGGACGACATCGAGCTCAGGTTGAAGCGATGCGGTGCGCGATTTGAGGTGTTGCCGGATTCGTCGATAACCGAAACCTGTGCGGAAGACTTGGCCCAGGGCAGGGCGCTGGGTTGGTTTCAAGGCCGGATGGAGTTCGGCCCGCGTGCGCTCGGCAATCGCTCGATACTTGCGGATGCCCGCTCGCCGGTCATGCAAAAGATGCTCAATCTGAAGGTGAAGTTCCGCGAATCCTTTCGGCCTTTTGCGCCTTCGGTTTTGCGAGAACGGGTCGCCGAGTGGTTCGAATTAGAGAGCGACAGCCCCTATATGTTGCTGGTGGCCGATGTCGTTAAAGCCAGGCGGCGCGAACTGTCCGAGGAAGAGAAGCGTCTTTTTGGAATCGACAGGCTTAACGTGCCCCGCTCCGAAATTCCGGCGGTGACCCACGTGGATTATTCGGCCCGAATTCAGACCGTGGACCAGAATACCAACCCGCGCTATCACGCTCTGTTAACCGCGTTCGAGCGTAGGACCGGCTGCCCGGTCCTGGTCAACACCAGCTTCAACGTGCGCGGCGAGCCCATCGTCGGCACACCGGAGGATGCGTTTCGTTGCTTTATGGGCAATGATCTCGACAGCCTGGCCATCGGCAACTGCTATTTGCGCAAGGAAAACCAAGAGCCCTCGCTCAGGAAAAACTACGAGGGCAGCTTTGATCTCGACTGAGAAGAGCATTAATGAATTTTCTCCTCTCCGCAGCTCCGCGCCTCCGCGTAAACGACCCTCAAAGCGGCGTTGATGCCTGAGTAACCCTGCGGGCTATAACCAATTGACTAGTTGAGTATACAATTGGTCATGGACCCGGTTGCCGTACCTGCACACACCATTCCCCGCTTGGCTGCGCGCGCCGCACAACAGCGGCTGAAAGGTTTCCCGGTGCTGACGATCACCGGGCCGCGGCAGTCGGGCAAAACCACGTTGGCGCGACTGCTGCGCCCGAAGGCGCCTTATTTTTCGCTGGAAGAACCCGACACTCGGGCATTTGCGCTCGACGACCCGCGCGCGTTCCTGCGCCAGTGTGAGGGCGGCGCCATACTGGACGAGGTGCAGCGCGCGCCGACCTTGCTGTCTTACCTGCAAAGCGTGGTAGACGCGAAGCCTCACATGGGACGCTTCATCCTCACCGGCTCCAGCCAGTTTGATCTGCTGGCCTCCGTGACCCAGAGCCTGGCGGGGCGCAGCGCGCTACTGACCCTGCTGCCGTTTTCGCTGGGCGAGTTGCAGGCCGCCGGGCGCGCGCCGGCCAGCGTGGTGCAACTGTTGTATCAGGGATTGTTTCCGCCGGTGCATGACCGCCCGGTGTCTCCCGCCGTGTGGCTGCAGGATTACGTGTCCACCTACGTGGAGCGCGATGTGCGCGGCCTGCTGGGCATCAAGGACAGCGCCGCTTTCATGCGTTTCGTGCAGCTCTGTGCCGGGCGGATCGGGCAGTTGCTGAATCTGAGCGCGCTGGCGGCCGATGCCGGCATCACGCGGGTGACGGCTCAGTCCTGGCTGTCGGTGTTGCAGGCCAGTCACCTCATTTTTCTGACGCCACCCTGGTCCAGCAATATCAGCAAGCGCCTGATCAAAAGCCCCAAGCTGTATTTTTGCGACGCGGGCCTGGCCGCCTCCTTGCTCGGCGTGCGCGAATCGGGGCACTTGTCCGCGCATCCCCTGCGCGGCCTGCTGTTCGAGAATTGGGCCATGACTGAGCTGCTCAAGGCCCAGACCCACTGCGGCATCAAGCCCAGCCTGTATTTCCTGCGCGACAAGCAGGGGCACGAGTTGGATGCCTTGATCGAGACCGCGCCCAAGCATTTGCAAGGAGTGGAGATTAAATCGGGCGAGACCATATCGTCCGACTGGTTGGTTGGCCTGGACTACTGGAGTCAGCATTTGCCGAGCGGCATTACGCTCTCGCCCTGGTTGGTGTATGGCGGCGGCACTGCGCAGAAACGTGAAAGAGCGCATGTGCTGCCCTGGGCGGGCATGGACCCGTTGCTGCAGCAACTGCATGGCTGAATCTCAGCGCACGGAATGGAAGGTATCCTGGCGCGACGATCACTTGCGCCGGGTGTGCGGCTTCGCCAATGCCGAAGGCGGTGTGTTGGTCATCGGGCGCGACGACACTGGGCGCGTGGTCGGTGTCGCCGATGCCGCGCGGTTGCTGGAAGAGTTGCCGAACAAAATTCGCGATCTGCTGGGTATCATTGTCGAGGTTAATCTGCGCGCCGAACGTGATCGGGAATACATCGAAGTGGTGACGCCGCCTTATCCCTCGCCCATCAGCTACCGCGGCCATTACTACCAGCGCAGCGGCAGCACACTGCAAGAGTTGAAGGGTGCAGCCCTCGACCGGTTCCTGCTGCGCCGCTACGGGCGCACGTGGGATGGCGTGCCGGTGCCAGGTGTTTCGCCGCGCGGCCTGTCAAAGGAAGGTGGCGCGCCTGCTGTTTTTCGACGCGAAGCGGCCGCAACTCCCGTTGCCCGCGTTCAAGGAATTCCTGTTCCACAGCGCCCGCTATGCGTTCCCCGCCGCACGCGGCAGCATGGTGGCGGGCTTCGCGTTACGAACCTGAATATCGGTCAGAGGCATTTGGGGGTATCTCCAAGGTGGGGGTATCAAATATACCCCCAATGATACCCCCATTTTTGACCGGAAATGGCGAGATACCCCCAGACGGCTTTGGACGCCGTTTTGGCAGTTTCCCCTATGAGAAACTGCTACTTTCTGGACGTTATTGGATGTCTTGGAATGCGGGTTTGGTGCCGGGAGCCAGAATCGAACCGGCACGCCTGTGAGGGCGCGGGATTTTGAGTCGCATGAATACAACAACTTACAACAACAGGCAATAAGTGACAGCTTATAAATCAGCGGCTTATCAGTTGTGGGTTGCGGTAGTTTAATGCCGTTTGTTGTGCCAATTGTGCCGCCAGTGTGCCATGGCCCGATCTAACCGGGCTAGCGCTCGTAGCGGTGGGCTTCGTCCTTGAATATATCGGCCTCTTTCAGGACTTCTGACTTTGGAGTTACTTCCCGGCCTTGGGAAGTAATTGGTCCTGGGGAAGCCGTCTCCAGCGCTGCCGACAGCTCCCCCGCCCGCCTTCATAAATGTTCTGGACCAAAAGGCTCCTGGCCAGAGGGAACGGCCGTCACTGTGCTCGCTCGTGGTGACGAAGCGATTGTGAAGCTATCGCCCGAAGAGGAAGCAGATCTAATTGCCGCTTTGGACGAGGCGGATAGAG
>CAMDKM010000026.1 GCA_945900965.1 Bordetella parapertussis
ATTCGAGCCGCTCTGATGAAGAATCTTGAGTACAATTTGGCATCGGCGTTTCTCCTCTTCCGTGTGGTTGCATTGACACCAACATCATAGGAGAGATCAGTGGAAACGCCGATTTCTTTTGCGCTCTATGGTGAAATATTCAGGCTAGCGTCGCTTCGTGACGCATCGGTTCCAGACGTGCCAAGGTCAATAGCTGTTCGACCAAACGGGTGGCGCGATCGACGCCGTGGATCAATTGACGCAAGGACCGCTCGATGGTCGCGGGATCGGTGGCGGCCAGGGCAACTTGCGCATGGGTCTTGAGGGCGGCGAGCGGCGTGCGCAATTCGTGCGAAGCGTCAGCCGTAAAGCGGCGCTCGTGCACCAGCGCCTCGCCCAATGAACGAAACAAGCGGTTGAGTGCCTTTTGCAAAGGCTGTAATTCGGTCGGAAGACGGCGAGCCGCAAGCGCACTGAGATTCTCCGGCGCCCGGCCACCCACCTCCTCGGCAAGCGCCCTCAGCGGCGCCAAACCTTTACCGACGGCCCACCGGATCAGCCATCCCAGAACCGGAAGGAACACCACAAAGGGAATGAGCAGAGAAAACACCACACCGCGAACAATTTCGTCCCGAACTTCCTGCCGCTCTCCGGCCTGCACCATGAACGTTCGGGTGGAGTCCCAGCGCGCCACCACCCGCCATGGTGTTGCCTCGATACGACTGTCGGAGAATCCGTCCTTGTGTTCCGACATGAAATAAATGGGCGCGTTCGCCGAGCGCAGCAGCAGCATGCCGTTCTTGTCCCACACCTGATAGGCCACGCGATCGCGAAAGGGATGTCCATAATCCCGGTGCGTCGGCATTTGTACCGATTCCTCCGCTTCATGTGCCGCGGTGTTGGTCAACAAACTCGCCGTCTGTTCGAGCTGGGCATCGAACAGTTGGTTGGTTTCCTCGGAGGAGTAAAAATAGGTCGCCACGCCGCAGGCCAGCCACGCCAAGCCAAGAACGCCCGACAGCAACAGAGTGAGCCGCCGCTGCATCGATGCCGACTGCTTGCCTTCAGGCGGCATCGGACTCGGCGCTCTCGACGATATATCCCACGCCCCGCACGGTGCGAATCAAATCCTTGCCCAGCTTGCGGCGCAGATTATGGATATGCACTTCCACCGAATTGCTGCTGATATCCTCGGCCCATCCATAAAGGCAATGCTCGATGCGCTCGCGGCTGAGGACCCGGCCGGTGTTATGCAACAATTCCTGCAGGATGGTGAATTCGGTCTGCGACAGCGCGACCTCGGTATTGTCGAGGTAGGCGCGGCGATTCTCCAGATTGAGCGCAACAGCGCCATGCAGCATCACCGAATCAGCCTGGGCGGCGGCCCTGCGCAACAGGCTTCGCACCCGCGCTATCAGCTCCTTGAGATCGAAAGGCTTGGTCACGTAATCGTCCGCGCCCAAGTCAAGGCCTCGCAGTTTGTCCTCCAAAGTGTCGAAAGCCGTCAGAATCAGGACCGGTACCGCATTCCTGCGCGCCCGCAACCAACGCAGTAATTCCAGCCCGGAAAATTTCGGCAGCGCAAGGTCCAGCACGACCAGCGAATAGGTGATGGATTCGAGAATGGCACGCGCGGTGTCGCCACGGGTGTCCCAATCGACCGCGTAGCCCGCCTGCGTCAGTCCGGATTTGATACCGTCGCCGAGCAATACATCGTCCTCTACCAGCAGCAACCTCATGGTCGATTCCCGTTAAGCACGATGAAGTGGCTGAAAGCCAGTATCGTGCCACGGTGTACGACGGCGCCGCGCGCCAACAAGATGCCTTCTCGACCGCGAAGGGAAAAACTGAGGGCTCGAAGAACAGGTCGAACTTACACTTCGGGTTTATGCGGGCCAAGTCCCGAATTGACGGCGCAATTCGGAGTAAATCGCTCTAATTGAGCTTGAAAAACTCGTTAAATTAAAATTCAGCCAACTCGATGGCGGGAGCGGCGCGCCTGCCTGAATGTCGATCGCTCACCAGTTGGTAATGTCGGCGTCTTCGTCGTTACCGCCCTGCTTGCCGTCTCGGCCATAGGAAAAAAGATCGTAGTCGCCGTGTTCGCCGGGGGTCTTGTAAACATAGGGTTTGTCCCATGGATCGGCTGGCGGCAGTTTTTTCAGGTAAGGCCCCTGCCATTTCGGCTCGTTTTCGGGGCGGGTGAAGACGGCATTCAGCCCCTGCTCGGTACTTGGAAAATGACCGGTGTCCAGGCGATAGGTTTCGAGCGACTTTTCAAGGGCATCGATCTGTGCCCGCGCGGTTTTTACCTTGGACTTGTCCACCTGAGCGAAATAGCGCGGACCGATATAACTGGCGAGCAGGCCGATGATCACCATCACCACCAGCAACTCGAGAAGTGTAAATCCGCATGCCTTTCGAAACCGCGCGCCAATGCCTGAACCCACCTTGATTCCCCTTTTCCAATATCGCGGACCGGCTCAACAGACTGACGGGATAAACACCCGCTGCCGTGTGCCTTAATAGTCTTAATGATATCCCAATCGGAGAAAAAGACCTTCGTGCCCTCCACGGGAATGGCATTGCAGAGCGCGGCGCCGGCGCGGGAGGCGTTGCGCCTCGCCCGGGTTTTAGAATCAGAAAGCCATCAAGAGGTTGCTGTCAGTTGGGCACTATCTTTTTCTTTTCGCTCCAATTCCGGTCTGTGCTTCTCGACCATATATCCCGCTTTGCGTACGGTGCGAACAACATCCCTGCCCAGCTTGCGGCGCAGATTATGAACATGCACCTCCACGGTATTGCTGGCGATTTGTGATGCCCGGCCACGCAGGCATCGCTCCATATGCCCCCGGCTCAGAATCTGTCCGACGTTAAGCATCAATTCGCGCAGGATGGTGAACTCCGATCCAGACAGCGAGACTTCGCTGTTGTGGCGAAACACCTGACGACTGTCAAAATCGATCGTCAGCGAACCGATCGCAATTTGCGAACCGGGAGGTCCGGCTGCGCGCCGCAACAGCCCACGTGCGCGCGCCCCCAATTCCTTGAAGTCGAAGGGTTTGATCAGGTAGTCATCCGTACCCAGGCCGAGGCCGGCGACCTTTTCCCCCGCCTCGTCGAGAGTGGTGAGCATCAGGACCGGCGCGGAATCCTTGCGCTCCCGCAACCAGTGCAGCAACTTGATTCCCGATAACTGCGGAAGAGCGAAATCCAGAATCACCAGAGAATACACATCGGTCTGGAGCGCCGTTCGTGCGTTTTCTTCATGGGTTTCCCAATCGACGGCGAATCCCTGTTGCATCAGGGCTGACCTCATTCCGTTCCCCATCATTAAATCGTCTTCCACCAGCAATAGCTTCATGATTTCTCCCGGCGCCGTTTCACGAGCGAACGGCATTTCTATTGGTTGTAATATTGGGTTCACGCTGAATGGCCGGAATGAATATCAACCAGGCCTTTCTGGATCGCGAATGCCGTTACGGTTGAGGAATTGTGCAAATCGAGTTTGCGCATCAGGTTGGATCGGTGCTTCTCCACCGTCTTGACACTCAAGCTCATATACACCGCGATGTCCCGGTTTTGGCGGCCTTCGCCGATCAGCTTCAGAACTTGACGCTCGCGCGACGTCAACGAATCCAATCCTCGGGTGCCGCCCTCGTCTCCGCCTCCCAGGTATTTATGGATCACCTGGCTGGCGATGTCGGGACTCAGATAGGTCTTGCCGGCCAGCACGCTGCGCACCGCCACCAGCAATTCATCGTAGGTCGCGCTTTTCAATAAATAGCCGTTCGCCCCGGCACGCAGGGTTGCATGCACATACTCTTCGTTCCGATGCATGGTGACGATCAGGATACGGATCGCCGAGTAACGCTTATGGATCAGACCGATCGCCTCCAGGCCATTGGTGCCAGGCATGTTCAAGTCCATCAAAATCAGATCCGGCGACAACATCCCGGCCAGTTTTACCGCTTCCTTGCCGTTGTTGGTTTCGCCGACCACTTCCAGACTGGGCTCCGTGGACAACAGCGCGCACATCCCCGCCCTGAACAGAGCATGATCTTCGGCCAGCAGAACTCGATACTTCTTGTTCATTTCCTCTCCAGGACCACGCTGTAGTAGCAACTTTTCGAAGCTGGCGACATCGGATCAAGCCATGTCCCTTGAGCCGATGGCCCGGCCCGTCGTCAATATTTCGCAATTCCGCGCGGGCCGATGCGAATTTTTGCCTTGCCTGCACAACATACTTCCTTTGCGCAGGACAAGCAGTGCGTTATGTACTGTATTCCCGTCTACGGTAACGACCTGAAATTCCATTCCCCATGACTTGCTGGTTACATCTGCCTGCCGGCCCTGCGCACGGTCGAGGTAATGGACGCGGTGACGTATTGCAGCGGGGTCTGTTTCGAACCATCGATATAAACTTCGGCGGGCATTCCCGCTTGCAGCTTGAGGTCGTTGCCGGCGGCCGCCACCGACGTCGGATCGGCCACGATCATGACGCTGTAGTAGGGTAGATTGGTCGCCTTGTCGATCAAGCGATCGGCCGACACATAGCTGACCTCCCCGGTTACCACGGCGGCGTTGCGGTACTTGAACGCGGTGAATTGGATGCGGGCAGATTGGCCGCGCTGCACATTGCTGATCTCTTCCGGCCGAACCTGCGCCTCGATCATCAATTTGGCATCGCCCGGCACGATCTCCGCGATCGTCTCTCCGGCACGCACCACCGCGCCCGGCGAAGTGAACTGCAGGTCGATGACTTCGCCACCAGCCGGGGCCCTGACCACCTGGCGCACGGCGGCATCATCGGATTTGCGCCGTTCCTGTTCGATTTCCGCCAGGCGCGCCGCGGCCATTTTCAACTCGTCGCTCGCGCCTCGGGAATAGTCGTTGACTACGGATTTGATTTTCAGGTCGATATCGACCAGACGTTGATGCGCCTTGGCCATTTCCGAGCGGCGCTCTTCCAGCCTGAGCGCATAGTCCGACTGCGCGGCCTCAAGCTGGTCTACCCTGGTCTGGGAAATAAATCCATCCGCCAGCAGGCGCCGATGAGCTTCGAGTTCTTTGGCGTGCGATACATTCGATTGCACGGCATGGCCGATCTGTGCCTGCAGGGCTTCGATTTCCTGATCCACGTGCCGTCGCTGCTCTTTCATCAGCGAGACTTCGCTGGCAAGCGAATTGCGGCGCGCAACGAACAGGGCAAGTTCTTTTTCCAGAGCCTCCCTCACCCGCTCGTCCTCGCGCGCCGCTTCCACCAGATCGGCGGAAAAAAGCAGGTTTTGTTGCAGATTTTGCTCGGCCTGGTGGCGGGAAAGGGCGGCTTGCTCGGCGCTCATGCGATAGGCCCAGCGGTTGCGGTCCGCTTCGACCGCCACATCGCCCAAAATCAGAATCGGATCGCCTGCCTTCACGGTCTGGCCATTACGCACCATGACCGAATGGACGATGCCTCCTTCGAGGTGCTGTACGGGACGCCGGTTCAAATCGACGGTGACAAATGCCGGAGCAACCACCGCCATGGAAAGCGCCGCGAAGGCGAACCACAGTCCAAGCGGAACAACCGCGCCCAGAATGACCCACCATCCGGCTCGGGCGAACAAGTTGGCGTACTCACTGCTGCTTCGCGGATTGTGTGTGTCGGTCTTGGGTTCGGTTTGCGCAATGAGTGCTGCATTTGTCATGGGTGGCTCCATTGGCTGTGGCGATCAGGTCCCGGTTCAGGCGGTCTGGGCCTTGAGCGCGGCTTGGGCTTCTTTCTGCATCGCTTTCAGGACTTCGCCCGCCGGACCGAATTGCTTGACCCGGCCGGCTTCGAGAATGAGGATCTTGTCGGCGTGTGCAATCAGGGAAGGACGATGCGTGACCAGCACCGAAGTCACACCCTCGGCGCGCATGTCGGTCAAGGCACGCGCCAACGCCCCCTCACCCTCGGCATCGAGGCTGGCATTGGGCTCATCGAGCACCAGCAAGCGCACATCGCCGTACATGGCACGAGCCAAGGCGATTCGCTGGCGTTGCCCGGGAGTCAGCCGCACGCCTTGCTCGCCAATTGGCGTGTCGTAGCCCTGCGGTAACTGGACGATCAAGTCATGGGCATTGGCGCGCTTGGCCGCCTTGATGACCAGATCAGAGTCGATCCCGTTGAGGCGACCGATGTTCTCGGCCACCGTGCCGTCGAACAATTCGACGTCCTGCGGAACATATCCGATCCATGGCCCGAGTTCCTCGCGCGGCCAACTGGAAACATCCACGCCATCCAGGCGCACCTTACCTGCGCTGGGGACCCAGACTCCGGTGAGCAGGCGTGCCAGAGTAGACTTCCCCGCCGCGCTCGGCCCGATAACCGCCAGCGCCTCGCCCGGTTCGAGCTGCAGCGAGATCCCGCTGAGTACCAGCTTGTCCGATTGCGGCGGACGATACATGACGCCGTCCACTACCAGCCGTCCCGATGGGCGCGGCAGAGCGACCCGTTCAGCGCCCAAATCGAATAATTGCGAAATCTCCAGCAAGCGTCGATAGGCGGCACGTGCATCGCTCAATGAACGCCAGCTCCCCACCAACTGTTCCACAGGCTGCAATGCCCGGCCCAGCAGAATAGTGGTGGCGATCATCACACCGGCCGAGGCCTGCTGCGTCAGCACCAGGTAGGCGCCAATCGACATCATCAGCACCTGCACCGCCTGGCGAACGATTTTGGTGACGGCGGTAAAAGCAACACTGGCGCGTGCAGTGCGGGTCTGCATGCCCAGCACCCCGTCCTGCAAGCCGCGCCAGCGGCGCAACATCCGTTCGGTCATGCCCATGGCCTGCAAGACTTCGGCGTTGCGCATCGAGCCTTCGACGTAGCGCGATGCGCGGCGCCCCTCGCTTTGCAGTTTGTCCATTGCGCCGCGGGTGAACTTGTCGTTCAACCAGGCGAGCAGCAGCATGAGCGCCGAACAAAACGCCGCGCCCCATCCCAGCATCGGGTGGAACAACCAGATCACGCCCACGTACACCACAATCCACGGCGCATCGAACAAGGCCGTCACGCCATTGGCGGAAAACAGATTGCGCAACATCCCGACATCGCGAATCGCCTCGGAACGTGCGCCCTGCGGCGCGCGGGCGGCGGCCTTGACTATGGTGTGAACAACCGGAGGCGATAGCCGCTCATCAATGATATTGCCTGTTACCTGTTGTAGCCGCAGTCGCGCGTAGTCGAGAATCAGCAGAATTCCCAGCGCGAGTCCCACCCCGGCAATCAGCACCAGCAGCGTTTCGCCGCTGCTGCTCGGCAACACCCGATCGAACACTTGCAGGGTAAATATGGCCGGAAGGATATACAGCAGGTTGATGACAAAAGAGAACCCGGCCAGATGCAGCAACAGCGGTTTGATTTCGGCCAGCAGCTCTTTCATGCGTCATCCCCCTTAAAATACCAAGCTATTTGCCGCGCGGCATGACAGGCTTCTTCCAGACTGACTCCTCTGTCAAGGCGACGGTAAAGATAAGACCTTACCCAATACTGTTCACGTTATCTCCGTTTGCGCTGAGCTTGTCGAAGCGTCGCACTTTGAGAAAGGGCCTCGACGAGCTCAGCCCGAACGGACTTTTTGGACCAGGTGAACAGTATTGAGACCTTACCGCCAGACAAGACATTTTTATCTAGGGTGTTTGCTGTAGTTTCCCGATATGAACTGCTGTAATTTAAGGAACGCTTGACGGTCGGCAGACGCTTGGAGCATATCTCGGGGAAGATTGAGAACGACACCCGTCAAGCGATGCAGTCCATTCGATGGGTTCGTGACTGCTCCGACACGATGACATACCGCGGCATTGGCGTATGAATTCATAACAAACGGCCTGCCCTTGCGGGGCAGGCCATCTGTGTGACTTATTCCGACCGGGACCCGGCGATACCCATCTTGCAAGGTTACCTTTGATGGGTATCGCTGCGCTCAACCCATCCTGCGAGGTTTACCTGGCAACCAGGTGGCGAAGAATTAACGTCACCTGAAAAATAGGACGGCACGTGAAGGCATCGAGTGCTATCGCGTCTACGATCGGGATATTCCGAGACGGCGCTCGCGCTTGTACGGTCCGCGCGCAGCGCTGACGGCTCCTGAACCTGGTTCCGCTACGCCGGCCGCCTCAGGGTGTAGCCTCATTGAGCGGCGCGATCAAATCGAGCGGCGTGAACCCATCTGAGTGCGACTGTCCGATATCACCGCGCCAGAGCCGCGAACCCGCCGCGCGCCTGCCTGCCGATGCTAGTGAAGGCTCCTCCCGGGTACACCGTGTTGCCGATAACGGCGAGGGTGTTGACCGTGCTGTCCGGGTTCGGATTCCAGGCAGTGGCGGTGTTGGTCGCGGCATCGAGGGCGGCGATGAAGTTGCGCGCCTGCCCGCCGATGTTGATGAAGTCTCCTCCCGCGTACACCGTATTACCGGAAACGGCGAGGGTACGGACTACGCCGTTCGCGTCCGGATTCCAGGCAGTGGCCGCGCCGGTCGCGGCATCGAGGGCGGCGATGAAGTTGCGCGCCTGCCCGCCGATGTTGGTGAAGAATCCTCCCGCGTACACCGCGTTGCCGGAAACAGCGAGGGTATCGACTGAGCTGTTCGCGTTCGGATTCCATCCAAAGGCTAAGCCGGTCGTGGCATCGAGGGCGGCGATGGAGTTGCGCACCGCCCCGCCGATGTTGCCGAAGTCTCCTGCCGCGTACACCGTATTGCTGGAGACCGCGAGGGCAACGACCTCCCCGTCCGCGTTCGGATTCCAGGTGATGGTGGCGGCGCCGGTCGCGGCATCGAGGGCGGCGATACGGTTGCGCACCTGCCCGCCGATGCCGGTGAATTGTCCTGCCGCGTACACCGTCTTGCTGGAAACGGCGATGGCGTGGACTACGTTGTTCGCGTCCGGATCCCAGACGGTGGCGATACCGGTCGCGGCATTGAGGGCGGCGATGGAGTTGCGCACCTCACCGCCGATGCTGGTGAAGGCTCCTCCCGCGTACACCGTGTTACCGGAAACGGCGAGGGTACGGACTCTGTCGTTCGCGCCCGGATTCCAGGCAGTGGCTAAGCCGGTCGCGGCATCGAGGGCGGCGATGCGGTTGCGCGCCTGCCCGCCGAAACCGGTGAATTCTCCTCCCGCGTACACCGTGTTGCCGGAAACGGCGAGGGTGTGGACTGCGCTGTTCGCGTCCGGATTCCAGGCGGTGGGAGCGTCGGTGGCGGCATCAAGGGCGGCGATACGGTTGCGCGCCTGCCCGCCGATGTTGATGAAGTTTCCACCCGCATACACCGTGTTGCCAGAAACAGCGAGGGTACGGACTACGCCGTTCGCGTCCGGATTCCAGGCAGTGGCTACGCCGGTCGCGGCATCGAGGGCGGCGATGAAGTTGCGCGCCTGCCCGTCGATGCTGGTGAAGCTTCCTCCCGCGTACACCGTGTTGCCGAAAACGGCGAGGGACTGGACCGCGTTGTTTGCGTCCGGATTCCAGGCAGTGGCTATGCCGGTCGCGGCATCGAGGGCGGCGATGCGGTTGCGCGCCTGCCCGCCGATGCCGGTGAAGCTTCCTCCCGCGTACACCGTGTTGCCGGAAATGGCGAGGGTGGCGACATTGTTGTTCGCGTCCGGATTCCAGTCAGTGGCTACGCCGGTCACGACATCGAGGGCGGCGATGCGGTTGCGCGCCTTCCCGCCGATAATGGTAAACAATCCTCCCGCGTACACCGTGTTGCCGGAAACAGCGAGGACTCGGACTGTGTCGTTCACGTCCGGATTCCAGGCAGTGGCTAAGCCGGTCGCGGCATCGAGGGCGGCGATACGGTTGCGCACCTGCCCGCCGATGCCGTTGAATTGTCCTCCCGCGTACACCGTGTTGCCGGAAACGGCGAGGGTGTGGACTGCGCTGTTCGCGTTCGGGATGAACGCCGGATCGACCGTGCCGTCGGCAAGAATGTGCGCAATTCTATTGCGCGGGGCGCTGCCCACGAGAGTGAAAGTCCCGCCGATGTACCAGCCCCCGGCGCCGTCGGGTGCGCTGGCAAAAACCACTCCATCGACCTTGGGAAAATTCGACGCGGCCACGCCGCTGGTGCCGTCGACCGAAACGAAGCTGCCGGTGCGCGGGCCGACCACGGTGAAACTGCCGCCAAGGTAAATGGTATTGCCATCGGGAGACAGCGCGATCGCGTCCACTTCACCATTGGTAACCCACATATCCGGGGGGAGGGTCAATACCGCGCCGCCTCCGCCGCCTCCACCTCCGCCACAACCGGCGGTGGAAAGAAGTATTGCCAAGCCGAGGAACAATCCGGGCAGGGTACGCGTGATGGCGGGAGTGGTTGTCATGATTGCCTTCTTTGACGAAGTCATGCGGAGAATCCAGACTTTAGGGCGCCTCTAATGTCAAAGCAGTGGCGTAGATAACACCTTAGCGCCAGACAAGACATTTTTACCTACGGTGTTCACTGTAGTTGACCGATATGAAAGCCTGTAATTTTTGGAACTGCGCGGTTGGCACGCCAAAAACAAACGGCCCGCCCTTGTGGGGCGGGCCATCACTTCCTGCAACTTCCCGGTTCAACTCGCGGTACAGGCCACTGAACGCCCGGCCCGCGCTACGCGAACCCGATACACCGGATTCGCGATTTTTTGGCTCAGAAAAAGTCGAAACTTCCCGTCCCTACCGTCGCATTGGCATTGACGATTCCGATCAGCGCCAACTCGTTCACATCGATCTCCGCCGTTCCGCCAGCGGTTTGAACCCACTGCCAGATTGCCGCGCTGTTGCCGGCGGTGTCATTGATGACCAGAAGCGTCTCTTCCCCGTTTGCCGCCGTCATCGCAAACTCGGCGTTGAACTCGGTTGCCACCGCGCCCGCAACGCCAAGGTTTGCCGTTGTTACACCACTGTTTGCCGATCCATCGAGAATCAAGGCTTCGATGGTGTTGTTAAGGTTGACAGCCTGGTTCGAGTTGTTGCCGGCAGCGTTCGCAGCATTAAAAGTGAAATTGTCGTTATTGCCCAGATCATCGAACAGCGTATTCAGCGCACCACCGAAATCAACGCGATCGACAGTTCCGTTGGCGTCGAAATTATTGATCGTGTCGCCGTATTCCGTAGCAGCACTGAAGCGAATGACATCGAGAATGTTGTCATTGGCCGCTCCGGTATCAATAGTGTCGACATCGGCGCCACCGATCAATATGTCACCATCGGCACCGCCGTTCAACGTGTCACCACCGGCACCGCCGTTCAACGTGTCGGCGCCGGCTTGCCCGTCAATCGTGTTGGCGCCGCCATTGCCCGTAATGGTATCCGTCCCCTGACTTCCCACGAAATTCGCGATGCTGGTCAAGGTATCGGTACCGATTTCCAGGCCCGTTGCGGTAGTCGCTGTGATCGTCGCACCGGCAGTGGTCAGGGATAGGTCGTAGGTATCGGCACCGGCATTGCCGTTGTAGGTGTCGTTACCGTCGCCGGTGGTGGCCATGAACCTGTCGGCGCCGTCATTGCCATTGACGGTGTCATTGCCCGCGCCACCGATGATCGTATCGGCCCCATCTCCCGCGCTGATCGTATCATTGCCGCCCTGACCGTCAATCAAGTTATCGACGGCGTCCAGCGTAATGGTGTCTGCCCCCTGGCTGCCGATGACGTTCTCGATGCTGGTGAGCGTATCGTTACCGATCTGGGCGCTCGTTGCGGTGGTCGCTGTGATCGTTGCCGCAGCGGTGGTCCCGGAGAGGTCGTAGGTATCGACACCGGCGCCGCCGTTGTAGGCGTCGTTACCGTCGGCTAGGGTGGCGATGAACCTGTCGTTGCCGCCATCGCCATTGACCGTATCGGCGCCAGCACCGCCGGTCAGCGTATCGGCCCCGTCACCGCCGCTTAGCGTATTGACTCCGAGACTACCGATGAGCGTGTCGATGCCGGACCCGCCGGTGACGTTCTCGATGTTTGCGATCGAGGTGAAACCCGAGGCTGCGGATGCGCCAAGGTTCACCGTCACCGCTGCGGTCGTTCCGACATAGGACAACGTGTCGCCGGCCGCACCATTGCCAAGCATGTCGGCGCTGACCGATTCAACGTTGACAAGGGTGCCGCCCTCGAAATTGGTGAGTTCCGAACCGTTGAACACGACATCCAAGGTGTTGTTCGCGGCAGTGCCGGTGATGATGAGTGTGTCGTTGCCGGCGCCACCGTCCACACTGTCTGCACCGTCGCCAATCGTGTACATGAAGGTATCGTTGCCGTCACCGCCGTTGAGGATATCGTTGCCGCCGCCTCCAATCAGGGTGTCGTTGCCGGCACCGCCGGTAAGGGTGTTAGGCCCGCCATCGCCGACCAGCGTCTGACCAACGGGGGCACCAGGGGCAGCGCCAACGAGAATGATGTTTTCGACGTTCGCCGCCGTGAATCCGGCGATGGTCGTATACACCGTGTCATTGCCACCCCCGGCCACCTCGGTGACGACATCAAGCAGACTGTCGACAAAGTAAGTGTCGTTGCCGGCGCCGCCCACCATCGTGTCGTTGCCGGCGCCGCCATCAAGAATGTCGTCACCGCCGCCACCGATGAGGGAGTCGCTACCGCCGAGACTCCTCAGCGTATCGGCGCCATTGTCGGCACCGCCGTCGAGCGTGTTCGCGCTGTCGTTACCCGTCAGATTGTCGTTGTCGGACCCACCAATGAGGTTTTCGATATTCGTACTCGATGCGAACCCCGATGCGGTTCCAGCCGCGAGATTCACGGTCACATTCACCGTCGCGGCGCCAACGCCGGTACCGGCATAGCTCAACGTGTCGGCGCCGCCGAGCAGATCGGCGTTAACCGTTTCAACGTTCGTTACGGCCCCGCCTTGCACCGTCGAGAGCGCGGTGCCGTTGAAGACCACGGTCAAGGTATTGGCGGCTGCGGTGCCGGCGATATTCAAGCTATCGACATTCAACCCGCCATCGACCGTATCCGTACCATCGCCAATCGTGTAGTTGATGAGGTCGCTGCCGGCGCCCGCGCTGACAGTGTCATTGCCGGCGCCACCCGTTATCGTGTCGTTGCCGTCGCCACCGTTGACCACGTCATTGTCGTCCCCTCCCTCGAGAATATCGTTCCCGGCGCCGCCGTTTTGCGTATCGTTGCCGCCATTGCCCTGCAGCCAATCTTCATAGGGCGTGCCGTTTTGCGTGTTGTCGCCCCCACCGCCGACCAAATTGATACCGATACGCGTGGTTGGTGCCGAGGTAACCGTTTCCGACGTGCCTTGACCATCGATATAGGTCACCACGACCCGTATCGCGACGTTGGGACGCGCCGCCGCATTGAAGGTATCAGCGACCACCGGCGTGTAGGTCGCATTGATTGCGCCGGCGATGTTGGCCCAGGTTGCATTTGTGGCTGGGTTTGCATCCTCGTTGAGGTTGATGTTGTTCGACCGCTGCCACTGGTAGTTGTAGACAATGGGGGGCTGCACACCCGGCACGAGATCGATCGGCAGATCGGCATCGGTGAACATGTTGCTCGCCACCAGCGCCTGGTTCTGCGTTGGCGCCGTGTCGTTGATCAGCACGGTGCCCACCGGCAGGTCGTTGACGTTGATCACCGGCGCGGTAGGAGCCGAGAAGACTTCCTCGACCACGTCGTTGGCGTCTTTGTAGACAGCACGCACGCGCAGCGTCATGCCCACTTCAGCATCACTTGGCATGAACGTCGTGCCGGTGACCGGACCCAGGGTCACACCGTTGTCGCGCAGGATGTCCGTAAAGGTGCCGCCGGTGATCTCGACCTGCCAGTAGTAAGTAACAGCGCCGGTCACCGCGCCCGTGGGGTTCGCCAAGGACACATTGTTGGCATCGGTTACCCCGGCAATCGACGACACGCTCAACAGTTGATTCTCGGTGGGCGTGGCATCCGAGACAGTGAGCAGACCCACCGGCGATGCATTAAGACCACCCACCACCACCGACTGGTCGGCGAACTGGAAGCGCTCGATGTTGCGCACGATGTCCACGCCATCCAGACCAGACCCGACGTCGGTGACGACGTAGTAGTCATCGGCTGTGTTGGCGGTGCCGTTGTTATTGAGCACCATCGTGTAGTCGGCCAGGTTACCGCTATAGACAGCGGTATCGAAGTCGCGCCCGATCGGGGTGCCGTCGAGCAAGGTGGTGCGGATCTCGCGGACGATTCCAAGTCGACCCGGATTGATCTCGCCAGAAAATACTCGATCCTGCAAGTCGAGCATGCTGTTGAAGCGCTCTTGCAAGGTGGTATGCGCCAGATTGTCATAGACGCCGATCTGCACATTCAGCCAGGCATCACCGTCGATGATCTCGTTGCCCCCACCACCCTTGAGCACATCGCTGCCATCGCCGCCGAGCAGGATTTCACCGCTGAACGAGTTGGCGTTGAAGTCTGGGCTGAGGGCCGGATTGCGCGCCGGAGCCACCAACGCCTGCAAGCCATTGATGAGCGCAAAGTTGGTGAGAATGCTGCCGGTGAACCCGGAGGTGGCAAAGAACGACGTGAGATTGTCCGATCCAACCAGGTAGTCGCCGAACTGCGAGCCCGACAGACCCTCCACTGACTGGTAGCGATCCAGGGTCGAGGGGTTAACCCCCAACGCGGTTGCTTCGTTCTCGAACAGCAGATCGGAGAACAGGATCACCCCGGTGGGACTGTCTTTGTACACCGCCCAGTCATAGCCCGAGGCGCCCAGGTAGTGGTCCTGCTGCCCGCCATTGCCCACCATGATGTCATCGCCGCCCTCGGCGTTCATGATGTCGATCACCGTGTCACCGATGTAGACGTCGTTGCCGATCACCTGGTCGCGCCCGAACGGATCGAAGTTATCCCCTGGTGAACCATCGGCGTTGCCGTGCTCCAGCCAGTCGTCGCCCTCGTTGCCCATATCCTGTTCGTTGACGCGGCTGCCCAAGAGGAAGTCGTTGCCCACCCCGCCGAACATCTCGGAGGCATCTTCACCGCTGTTGATGAAGTCTTGGCCGAAGCCACCGATGATCAGGTTGACGCCGTTGCCGCCTTGGATGGCGTCGTTGCCATCACCGCCTTGGATCACATCATCGCCACCCAGATCGGTGATGATGTCGTCACCCGCGCCGCCCAGGATCATGTCGACGCCATCGCCGCCTTCGAGCCGATCGTTGCCGTCGTCGCCGTAGAGGGTGTCATCGCCGATGCCCGAGATGATAATGTCGTTACCGGACGTTCCGCCCATCACGACGTGGTCTACTCCATCGTATTTGAGATAGTTGTTCAATGCGTCGCGCGTCACCAGTGGCACCAGTGTGCTTTCGCCGGTCGGATCGAGCTGATCCAACACGCCGTCGCCGTCGGTGTCGTTGAACTGCTTGGTTGGATCGACCTCGAGCGTCCAAGTCGGCGTGGCGAACACGTTACCGGGCAAATGGGTGGCGTCGGTGTTGGCCATGATCAGCTTGGCGAACGAGTTGCCTTCGAGCTCGGTGAGGAAGTTGAGGCCGGCGGTCCGCTCCAGATAATAGAATCGGTCACCGTCCTGCAGGTTCTCCATCTGCGTTTCGAAGACGAAGTTGAAGGTCGAGCCCAGCAGGCCGCCGAATGGCATCTGTGCCTCGGCGAGCCCGCCGATCCACAGGTCAATGGCGTTGACGCCGGTCGTGGCGGCGGGGCCATTGAGAAATGCCAGGCGATCGGCCGGCGTGCTGATGACTCGATCGTCCGCTGCCCCCGGTGCGCCGAACACGGTCACCGGGCCGCCGGTCACAATCGCAAGCGCGGCTGCCCGCTTACCTTCCAGCGTGGTTTCGGCCGTGATCAGCGCATGTGTTCCGTACGCCGCAATGAAGTTGATGACGGATTCCGGGTGTCGCAAGTGTGCCGAGAAGTCGACCCAGCTCGTATAGGGCGCGAGCTGAGAATCGCCGGTCATGGCGAAGAACTCGGCGCGGGCCAGATTGAGCGTGGGTACGCCGGTCTCACGACCGCGAGCAATGTTGATCGCGGGGAGGTCGAGGGGCAGGCCCACCAGGTTGTTGCGCAGAGCTTCGGTGACGAACTCATCGATCTCGTTGCCGGCCTGACGCGTCATGCCGCGGATGATGGCGCCGGCCGCTTCGCTGGCGGAGTTGCCTACGATTCCGGATTGATCGCTCGCCGTGAACGCCAGGGGATTCAAGAACGCCGCGATCAAGCCGATCTGTTGCTGGCCTGCCGCTGACGGGTCGTCGATGATGTTGAAGCTCGGATCGAAGCGGTCGATCGTCTCGGTCAGCATCGAGTGGCCGAAGCGATAGACGGTGTGCGCGAACTCGGCGACGATCGCCGGGTTGAGCATGGTGTCGTAGACCTGACCCGCCGCGAAGAACAAATCGATCTGCGGCTGCACGGTGCGGGCGAATTCTTCGAACACCAGATGCTGATACTGCATCTCGGTGGCGAAGCGGGCCGCCTGGAACAGGCGCTCGCCGTCCCACCGCGTGGGGTCGGCTTTCAATGCAGCGCGTTCCGCTGGCGTGTCGAAGGCGGCAAGATTCGCCACATCGACCCGCAGCCACTGATTCAGGAACCCGACATCGTTCGAGGCCAGTGCCACGTCCTTCGTGTGCTCGACCAACCGGTTGTGTTCGGCGTGGAACACGAAATGGACAGACGTCAGTCCGATGTTCTCGTTGCCGCGACCGTCACCGGTGATGAAGTGCGCGTTGAGCAATTCGTCGTCGTACGCGACCTTGCGGCCGGCGAAGTCCGTGGCGATCGGGTTGCCGGCGACACTGCCATTGTCTGGCGCCACGACGCTCGTTCCCGGCGTGGCCGGATTACCGTCGGTATCAAACACCGTTCCCGGCACCGCGTTGTGCGCGATGTCGTTCAGGAAAGAATGGCCGGTGAAGAGCGCGTTGGCCGGCGGCAGTGTGCCTGCACCACCATTGGCGGCGGGGTTTGCCTGAACAGGACCGGTGGTGGTCACAAATTGGGCAAAACCATTCGCACCGGGAATAAACTTGCCGTATTCGTCGGTCACCAGCATCGGCACGTCGAATATATTGGCGTCGGTCAGTTGGATGCCCAGCAGATCAGCGGCCTGGGCCTTGACTTCCGCCCAATTGGCGATCCCGCCGTTCGCACCTTCGAGCAGTTTGCCGGTTGCCATGGGTCGCAGTGGCGTGGCATTGTTGTTGTCATGGTTTACCAGCACATACTCGCGCAGGAACACCTGATGCGATGCATTTGCCGTATAGGTCTGATTCTGGTCGATGAACGGCGTCGTTTCGTTGTTATGCCGGTGAACGTCATCCGCGGTACCGAACACGCCGTCCACGCCGGCGTTCGTTGCCATATTCGTGGCGCGCGTGACGACCATGAAGTTGGTAAAACCGCCTTCGATGTACAGCGGGTCATCCGGCTGCAGTGGGATGTAGACCGTTCCATTGCCGCCCTTGTCAACGAGGTCCAGGCCGTGATCGAAGAACTGGCCGAACAGCGTCATCCATGAATTGAACGGAGCGGAGAGGCCGACGTCGGGTTTCTGATTGCCGAACTGGAAGGTCTGGAACGGTGTTCCATCCGCACGGAAACCATCTACGATTTGGGCATTGTCGTTGAGGACATCGTCGGTGGTCAGATCATCGGCCGTGCCAAAAATATGATCGGCACCCGCGCTGCCGTATTCCCATTCACCGTTCAAGCCGGGATCGAAAGCGATCTGGTAGGCAACGGGATTGGTGACCGTCTGATCAACGATCAAGTTCGAAATCGTGCGTGGATCGGCATCGGCAACGTTCGTGGTACTCGCGTAGTTGGTGTTGGTAATCAAGCCTGCCGGCCCCGGGCCATCAGGGTCGAACGTGTCACCGTCCGCATCGTTCGAGAAGACCTGATCGATCAATAGCGGGAACGGGTTGTCGGACGCTCCGAACTCGGTCTGGCCGGGAACAAGGTTGTTGAACGACCCATCGACCGTACGCAAACCGAGTGGGTTGCGCTCGTTGCCCACCAATGTCAGCAGGTTTTGGCCGGCGGCATGCTGCTCAGAGATAACGATCTGGTCGAGCATGAACTGCAGGTCGGAGCGGATGAGATGGACGCCCGCGCTCTGGGTCGGCGCCTCGGCGGGAAGGACCGGCGCGGCCGGCAGTGCAATTGGCGCGCCGACAGCGGTTGTGGCCGCCGAAAAGACGTTTTCCAGAACACCGTTACCGTCTTGATAAACGGCTCTGGCACGAATCTGCGCGCCCTGCAGCGGGAAGCCGGCGCTTGACTCGGGCAGCCGCACGGTGGCGCCCGTCAATGCGGTCGGTGCGCCGGCGAGCCCGTTCAGGATGACAATGTCTTCCCAATAGTCACCGCCCCCGTTAATGCCCGGGCGCTCTACTTGCCAGTAGAACGTGACCGGCCGGCCGGCGATCGACCCGCCGACGATATTGGCATCGGCGACGTTACCGGTGGTGACCGTGAGTAGTTCGTTCCCATTCGGGCTACCACCGGGGGCGTTAACCTGTAACGCGCCCGTGGGCCCGCTATTGAGCGTGGCGGTCGCCGCATTCGGCGCCACGAACGTGCGTGTGGCGGGGTCGTAAGCGAGGGCCTGATCGGCGAACTGCAGGCGCTCGATATTGCGCAACGTATCGGTGCCTTCATTACCCGCCAACGTACCGAACAGATCCCGGACCGTGACGGTGCCATCAAATGCCACACCGACGTCGTAGTTGGCGCGTACGCCGGAATAGACCGCGGTGTCGTAGTCAGGTCCGGCCGCTGTCTTGATCTCGCGGACGATTTCCAACTGGCCCGGATTGAGCGTGCCGTCCAGCATTTGCGACATGATGTCCCGCATGCTGTCGACCCTGAATAGCTCCACAGCGTGGTTGGTCGCATCGCGGACACTGATCGTTGCATCCAGCCAACGGTCGCCGTCGATCAGGTCGTCACCCTGACGGCCTTCGATGAGGTCGCTACCGTCGCCGCCGAGCATGATGTTGCCACTACGGAACGACGTCACACCGGTGCCCAGCAATTGGCCCAGCCCCGCGATACGCGCGATGCCTGCCGCGTCGAGCACGCTGCCCTGCGCGCCCGCCGTTGCGAAACCGGTCGCGTCCAAATCGTCGCCGCGCAAGACGTCAGCGAATGCCGTGCCTGAGAGGCCCTCGACGAAGGCGAAAAGATCCTGCTGACCGAAGGTCGATGGCGTTGCCGGCGTCGCGTTCGCGATCTGCAACTTCATGTCGACGGTGACACCCGAGACGGCGAACTTATAGCCCGCCCAGTCGAAGCCCGAGGCACCGTCCATTTTTTCCTGGCCATCTGACCCGAAAATAATGTCATCGCCGCCTTCGGCGATGATATCTTCAAACGCGCCACCGCCGATAAAGACGTCGTGACCCTTGACGAGATCGAGGCCGGCCCCATCGAAGTTGTCGCCGACGGAGCCTTCCTGGTGGCCGAACTCGAGCCAGTCGTCACCTTCGCCGCCGATCGTTTCCAGGTTTCGCGAGGAGCCCAGCACGAAGTCGTTGCCGGCGCCGGCGAAGGTGGTCGTAACGTCTTCACCGGTGATGATAAAGTCATGACCGGTGTGGCCGAAGAGAATGTTTAAGCCATTGCCGCCATGAATGACGTCGTTGCCAGCCTCCCCGTGGATGACGTCGTCGCCGCCCAGGTCGGTGATGATGTCGTCGCCGGCGCCGCCCATGATGGTGTCGACGCCGTCGCCACCTTCGATCCGGTCGTTGCCGCCATCGCCATAGATCGTGTCATCGCCGATGCCGGAGATGAGAGTGTCGTTACCGGCGGTGCCGCCGAGCACGACGTGATCTTCGCCGGTGTAACGCAGGTAGTTCGTTTCGACGGCGGCCGTTTGGGGATTGTCGCGAATGACCAGCGGGATGAGTGCGTTGCCGCTGGTGGGATCCGCGCGGCCAGGATCGAGCGGGCCGGTACTGCCAAGGCCGGTGAACTGCGCCGCCTGATTGACTTCGAGAATCCAGGTCGGCGTCGTGAAGACATCGCCGGGAAGGTGGGTGGCATCGGTATTCGCCATGATGAGCTTGGCGAACGAGTTGTTCTCCAGCGCGGCGGCGAATTCGAGGCCCGCGGTGCGCGCGAGGTAGTAGAACCGGTCGCCGTTTTGCAGGTTTTCGAGCTGCGTCTCAAACACGAAGTTGAAGGTCGAGCCGAGCAGACCGCCGAACGGCATCTGCTTTTCGGCGAGGCCACCGATCCACAGATCTATGGCGTTGACACCGGTGGTAGCCGCCGGGCCATTGAGGAAGGCAAGCCGATCAACGTCCGAGACAGCACCGCCACCGATAACGAGGTCGACTGCGGCCGCGCGCTTGTCGGCGAGTGTCGTCGCACCCGTGATCGAGGCGTGCGTGCCGTAGGCCGCGATGAAGTTGATGACGGAGGCTTCGTGCTTTAGGTGAGCAGCGAAGTCGACCCAACTCGTGTAGGCCGCGAGCTGGCTGTCCTCGGTCATCTCGAAGAACTGGCGGCGCGCCTCGTTGAGCGTGGGGACGCCGGCGTCACGACCGCGCGCGATATTGATTGCAGGCAAGTCGAGCGGCAGGCCGACTAGATTGTTGCGCAGCGCCTCGGTGACGAATTCGTCGATCTCGTTGCCAGCTTGGCGGGTCATGCCGCGCACGATGGCGCCGGCCGCCTCGGCGGCCGAATTGCCGATAACCCCGACTTGATCGCTGGCGGTGAAAGCGAGCGGATTCAAGAAGGCCGCGATAAGACCGATCTGGTTACCGCTGCCATCCTGCAGCGGATGCAGCGGATCGGCATCGATGATATTGAAGTTGGGGTCGTAGCGATCGATCGTCTCGGTCAGCATCGAATGGCCGAACCGGTAGACGACGTTGGCGAATTCGGAAACGATCGCCGAATCGATGGTGGTGTCGTAACCAATCGGGGCCAGGAACGCATCGATTTGCGGCGAAACCTTTCGCGCGAACTCCTCGAATACGAGATGCTGGTACTGCATCTCGGTGGCAAAACGCGCCGCCTGGAACAAGCGTGCGCCATCCCATGCGAGCGTCGACAGATTGGCTGGAATCGCCGCGACATTCGCGACATCGACACGCAGCCATTCATTGAGCGTCGCAACGTTACCCGAGGCAACCGCACCGGCGATCAAGGTGCCCTTGATCTCCTCAACCTGGCGATTGTGCTCGGAGTGGAAGACGTGGTGAACGGTGGTAAGACCGATGTTCTCGTTGCCACGACCGTCGCCGGTGATGAAGTGCGCGTCGAGCAGTTCGTCGTCGTATTGGAGATTGTTGCCTTGAGGGCCGAAAGTACCGGAGTAGCCGACAGCGTCATCACCGTCCGGCGCGAGCACGCCCGGTGCGCTGAACGCCGGTGCTGCAGTATGCGCAATGTCATCCAGGAAGGCATGACTGGTGCGCAGCGCACCAGTCGTGAGCACGCCGCCGCCAGCCGGATTGCCCTGAACGACGAGGTCATCGGCGGTGTTCGGAATGCCGTCGGCGCCCACATTGGTGATGATCTGTGCGTAACCGGTCGGGCCCAGGATCAAATTGCCATAGGCGTCGGTGCGCAACAGCGGCACGTTGAGAATGTCGGCGTCAGTGAGCTGGATGCCCAGCAAAGTAGCCGCTTGCGCCTTGATCTCCGCCCAAGTGGGCAAGCCGTTCGTTTCGCCATCCAACAGATGGCCGGTCGAAAGTGTCTGATTGCCGACGCGCACGTACTCGCGCAGAAACGCCTGATGCGAAGCGTGTGAAGTGTAAGTCTGGTTCTGGTCGACAAACGGCGTGGTCTGGTTTTTGAAATAATGGATGTCGTCGGAGGTATCGGCCGTGCCCCGGTTATCGGTTGCGGTGACAGTCGCCCGCGTGACGGTCATGAAATTGGCGAACGGGTCATCGACCGTACCGAGCGTCATGTCGGCGCCAAGATCGTCCAGCGTGCCGGCCGTGTTGTCTGCCCCCTTGTTGTAGAGGGGATCATCGCCGTTGAGCAGGATGCGCACCGAGCCGTTGCCGCCCTTGTTTATCAAGTCGAGGCCGTGATCGAAGAACTGGCCGAACAGGGTCATCCATGAGTTGAATGGAGCAGAAAGGCCCTCGTCGGGTGTCGTATTGGGAATGAAGAAAACCGGTACGTCATCCGCCGTGCCAAAGACGCCATCAAGGCCGGGGCTCATGACCGGGTCAGCACCACCGTTCGCCACGACCGATGCCGGGTTGTTGGCGGTCTGGTCGACGATCAGGTTGGAAATGACGCGGGGGTCGGCGTCATACACGTTGCCGGTGGTCTGCGCGTAGGAGGTCAATGTCGGCGCTGGCGTGTTTGGATTGTCCTGCGCGACGCGCCAGACCTGCCCGAGCATGAAAGCGAAATTGTTGTCGGCGGCGCCGAAACCCGACTGCCCTGCCACCAGGTTATTGAGCGAGCCATCGACCGTACGCAAGCCAAGCGATTGGAACGGACTGGCGATCAGAGACGTCAGCGGCGTACCAGCAGCATTGTCCTCGGCAATTTTAATTTGCGCGAGGACGAAATTGAGGTCCGACAGAGTAAGGCTAGCCATGATGTTGCTCCCTGTGAGTGATTCCTTGCCCCGTTTGGCCTAAGCACGATCGGGCAAAAAATCGTGGTTTGCGTAGTTTTCGTTGCGTCGTGCCGACTCCGTCTTCTGTGTGCGGCGGATTCTGCGTTGGAGCCAGATTAGTCCCGGGAGAAAATTTTTAATCTACAGTCAACACTGCATTTATCACGCGAATATCCCGTAATGTTGGGATGGGGTAGATCAGAAGGCAGGTCGTCGCAATCGTCACGCCATTGAAGAGCCGGTGTTTTCTTAAGGATGTCCCGGCGGCGGTAATGCTTTGATTCGCAGGGAACAAGTAACAAGAAAGTGAAGCGGATAGGAACGTCAGGCAAAGGGATCGCGCGAGCGTCCAGCGGTTTGGCGAATGTCGACCTTCCCTTCGACACCGACCCCAGCTAAGCCAATTCAGGAGGGAAAATCCCGACATTTGCGAAAACTGGAGCATGCGACTGCGCCCCGGGGAGCGGACGGAGTTTTACGCCGCGTCTTTTAAGAGACAGCTTCACCCCATTTGTCGCGATATTGGATTGACTGGCTGTCGGTTCTTAATCAGGGCGTTTCAGGTATCGTCGCTGTATCAATGCTGCCCACAAAGCCCAGCACCTGAGTCAACTTGCTGTTGGCGGCCATGAGGGTGATGTGGGGCTGATTCCGGGCATCGTTTTCCACAATGGCATGCCCGGTAAACGTCTCCTCGCCCCCGCAACTCCCGAGTTTGTATTGGAAGGAAACATCATAAGAATTGCCCCTGGGATGCGGCGTGAGGATCCCGGAGTGATTATTGCAACCATCCTCAAGCGTCAATATGGCCGATTCCTTGCCGAGATTATCCAGGCGTATTGCAAGGCCGCCGCGATGTCCTGGCGCCTTCCAGAAACCGACCGCAAGCATCCCTCGATATTTGGCTGCAACGGCCGGCGCGACGTTCGAAATCGACGGGCCGATATCGTTAAATTGCGACTTATAGGTCGCACCAAATGAAACCTTGGCACCATCACCTGCCAGGGCGCCGTTGAAAATCAGTTGCCGGGGAAATATGTAACTGTCCAGCGTCACGGTTCGTATTGGCGGCACGTCGCCGGACTCCAGAATCTGCCATCCACGGAGTCCCGGAGAAACAAATGAGAGAAATTGCTGGGAAGCCATCAACGGCCCTTCAACTCCGCTGCCAAGATATAGACTTTCCATTGCTCCCTTGCTGTCGGTGGAAAGGGCATAGACGCGCCCGCTGTCTATGATGAGAAACTTGAACGTTGCGGAAGAGGAAACGTTCGCATCCCCGTCGCCACCGTTGGTGTACAACCCGGCAGCCGTCGCTCCACTGGGATTGGCCGGCCCGGGTATCGAAGGCTCGGGTTCAACATCCACCGCCGTCGTGCGGTAGGTCTCGACCCCTCCGCCTCCGCAGGCGGCCAGCACAATCGCAATTGTCCAAGCTATGGCTGATCGCACGGATTTCGCTGTTTTTGAATTCACCGGCGCGCTTGATAGTTTGGGCACGCCGAACCTTACCCTTTGGCGCCGCGAATTGGACTACAGCATACACCGTAGTTATTTCGCGAATAGCCTGTAATTCAAGAGGGGGAGTTAGCGACAATCAAAGATCTGGCGGGAGCATTCGGTGGCGTAGCGAAGGTGGTAACCGCGTTGCCACTTTTCCCGGAACCGAATGTTCGTACGGGGGAATGCCAACTATTTGCGAGGACGGATATCGGCGACTGCGCCCGTTTGGTTCGCCGAACAACGAGAGGGATTTCTTAAATCAAGCCGGAGTAGATTCAAGCACCCATCGGAAATTCAATTCCTGAGAGGAAGTGCCTTATGGCAGTTGTGCAAGACCAGCCTATGCGCCAATCAGTCCTTTTTCGATGGCATACGTGGTAACGGCCGACACATTGTGCAGATTGAGTTTGCGCATCAGGTTGGAGCGGTGTTTTTCCACCGTTTTGGCGCTCAAGCTCAGATAGACCGCGATTTCCCGCGTCCGGCGGCCTTCGCCGATGAGCTTCAGGATCTGCCGCTCGCGTAGTGTCAGAGAGCCCCACCCGCCGTGATCTGGCCTGGCGCGTCCCCGGCCAAGAAACCCATTGAGAACATGAATCGAGATATCCGGACTCAAGTAGATCTTGCCGCCAAGCACGCTGCGCACGGCGACCAGCAATTCGTCATGGGTGGCATCCTTCAGTAAATAGCCATTGGCCCCGGCTCGAATGGTCTGCTGCACGAATTCTTCGGTCCGGTGCATGGTCACAATCAGGATGCGGAGTTCCGGATATCGCTTCTTGATCAGGGTGATTGCCTCGATACCGTTGGTGCCGGGCATGTTCAGATCCATCAGGATCAGATCGGGCGACAACTCACCGGCCAGTCGCACGGCGTCTTTGCCGTTATCGGTCTCGCCGACAATTTCCAGATCGGGCTCTTTGGAGAGCAGAGAAAAAATACCCGCCCTGACCAGGGTGTGGTCTTCGGCAAGTACGATGCGTTTCTTCTCGTTCACGCGCGTCTCAGCCAGCGTGCCGGGATCCTCGCCGTCGCAGCGGCCAGGAAGCCATTACCAGGGTGCCGCGTCCTTTTCGGGAGTCGATCGTGCAGTGCCCGCCGGATTCGACAGCACGGTAAATCATGTTGGCAAGCCCGCGGCCCGGCCGATTGAGGCGCTTGTGTTCGAGTTCAACCTCATCGTACCCGACGCCGTTATCCTCGATCGTCAGGAACAGGCGGTTCTTTTCCGTCTTCAGACGCACTTGAACGGAGTCTGCCTCGGAATGTTTGGCGATATTATTGAGCGCCTCCTGGATAATTCTGAACAGGGTGATTTTCAGGACTTCGGAAATATCCTCTTCCTTGACCGTCAAGTTCAGGTCAATTTTTATTTCCCCTTGGACCACGCAAAATTGCCGCAGCATCCAGCGGCAGGTCGACAAGAATCCGAGTTTGTCCAATATGGCGGGCCGCAAATCCGTGGCAATGCGATCCACGGAGTCGATGGCTGTCTGGGCCACCTCGATCATTGCCATCAGTTGGGATTTCAAATGCGGATCGGACTGCAAACTCGATTCCTTCAGCATGGTTTGCATGGAAAACTTGATGGTGTTCAGCGTCTGGCCAAGATCATCGTGAAGATCCATGGCAATGCGCCTCTTTTCCTCCTCCTGGGCCACAATCACCATATTCGCGATGGCACGGGCGGCGCCCGCTTTGGGGTCTGCCCTGGATTCCGGGGCGCGCAATTCAACCAGTTTGACATCCACCATCCGGCTGGGCTGGCCCCGGGTTCGCGACTTTTCAGTTCGCAAGGATGTATGTCTGGCAATAGTCTTGGGACGACCAAGCCCTTCCTTGTCTTTGGCGCGGCCCTTTTCACCCGCCAATTCCCGCACGTTCTTCATTTTGTAATCCTCCCCTTGATTGCCAAAACAGGACCCTGCGCGAATTTTCCGATTGCAGGTTCCTGGCTGCGGCGTACCGAAGAGGGCTTACCTATTTTCCTCTAAAGCGTCCTCCGCTCTAGAGTCTTGGTCTTTTTGACGTCCATTCGCCCGATTAGATCGACACTGGTGCCACAGCATGTCCACGCAAGAATACACAATTTTCTTAAGCTTGTCTCTTTTTTGAGACGTCTCTAAAGGGAGACGTATATACCGTCAGGTCAGTGTAGGGTTTGCCCGACGCGCATCCAACAACCCTTTCGCCGCAAGAAAAATCGTTAGTTAAATGAATTACAACAATTAATCCGACATTTTCCATTAGCCCCCCGTTATCCAATGAAAATCCGGGTTCATATGAAACGCAAAACTGTTCAACACTAAGGGCACGAAGGTAATCACGAAGGGGCGCGAAGGAACTCCATTCCGACAAGGCCGAGGCATCATTTACTTGCACTTGCCTTCCTTCGAGTCCTTCGTGAATTCCTTCGTGACCCTTCGAGTTAACGCGTTATTTTTAATGGAAGGCGGAGGCTGACCCGGCATTCAGGCCGGATCGTGGTCATGCTGACCACCTGAAGGAGGTGCTTACTTGACGATTTCGCTGATTTCTATCTGAACGGCGCGCGACCCCACTGAAACCGGGCCACTGCTGCCCGTCAGGTCGCCGGACTGCGGTAAGGCCTCGCCCGACCTGGAGATGCGCGCCGAGACGATCACGCGCTCGAAACCGGAGAGTTTGAGGGCAGGCGACATCGCGGAACTATCGTCGAGCGTAAAATCCTTCGGCAAGGAATTCGCGCTCGATCGAAGAATTGCCACCGGCATCCGCGGACCACTTTCCGCGCGGGCAAATACAAACAAGGTGCTGTCGGGCTGAAGTTTTTGCTTCAGCGCAGGGGATAGCGTTACGCGCCCCGATATCTGTGCCGCGGCCGATGGCCCCGGTTTCGCGATGGCCGTGGACACGGGCTCTCCGGCAAGCGATTGCGCCTCTGCAAGGCTGGCCCGCAATGAGTCGGTAAATTCGCCGTCTGCGGGTGAGGCTTTGAGAGCCTTGTCCCAGAAGTTTGCCGCGCCACGGTAGTCGCGACGCTCAAAAGCCTCGGTACCGGCCAGCGCCAATGCCTTGATGTTGTGCGGCTCAAGTTTGAGTGCACGACGAATCATCTGCATGGGCTTCCCTGCCAGTCGGCGCTGCTGCGTCATGGCCAGGGCATCGGCATAGTCGGCCAGCAACGAGGCATCGTCAGGCACCAGATTGACCGCCTTCTCATAGGCCGCGGCCGCTTCGGCATGGCGGCCCAATACGTCGTAAGAACGCGCCAGCATGGTCCAGCCTTGCGCATTCTGCGGCTCGGCTTCGAGCTTTCGCGCCAGATTATCGACCATCAGAGCAATTTGCTCGGCGGAGACCTCATGCCCCCCGGGGTGCGCGGCCGACATCGCCTGCGCGGTGGTGGACAATGCGCTGGGAGTACCCCACTGCCAATAGAGGAAGGCCGCCGCCAGCGGAATCAGCGCGGCAATTGCGAGCGCCAATCCTGGGGAACGCCGCCAGGGCATCACCTGCCCGGGCGCTGCTTCAGACCACTCTCCCAGCATTCGGCGCTCCAGTTCCTGCCTGGACTCCTGAAGATTTTTCGCATCCAGGAGGCCGGAAGACAAATCCGTATCGACTTCCGTCATCTGCTGACGATAAAGCGCGGCGAGTTTATCCGACGGACTTTCCGATCCTGCGGCAAACTGACGTGGACGTCTTAGCAGCGGCGCCAGCAAGAAGGCCAAGGCCAGGCACAGCATGACCCCAGCGAGCACCACAAATGCCGTCATTGACCCACCCTACGCGCTGGCCGGAACGCTGCAATGGATGTTGCAGCGTGAATGATCGAGGCCCGAATCTGATACGGTCGAATTCGCATGGACGGACTCAGAACGAATAGCGATAGCCGAGATAAAAAAACTCGTTCAAGGCTTTTTCGTCCTGCATCACGGACTGGGTGGTGCTTTGCTCCATATCGTATTCGGCCTCGAAGGAAAGATTTTGTTTCAGCGCATAACTGACACGCAATACCGCAGTGTAGCGCCTGATCTTGGTTTCCGTGTTGTCTACTTGAGAGTAGGCGCGCAAGGCGGGCTCCAGCGTCCATTTATCGCCAAACCCGGTCAGATTACTATAGGAAAGAAATTCGCCGTGATAGGTTTGACTCTTCAGGAACGTCACACTGAATACGTTGATATCCCGCGCGGAATAAAGATTGCTGCCGATCGCCTGAAGAGTGACCCCGTGAATGTTGCCGGTGCTCGGCGTTGCCGGAATGTTCTCGTAGGCCGGAAGAGCGCCCACGTTGGTCAGCCGGTAGTCGGCGGAAAATTGCCAGGCGCTGTTGATTGGCGTGGTAACGCTGGCCATCACCTGTTTCACCTTCGCCGTGGTCGCCTCCGCCTGCTCGCGCAACTGTTCGTGAGTTCGGGTTTGCAACAACTCCTCCACCGTGGAGACGGCCTGCCCGAATATCGCGTTGGTTACCGCAAGAGGCGGCGCCTTGCGCTCTTCATAAAGCAAAGTGTAATTCGTCTGCCCCTTGGTCTGCACGGTCCCCTGGATCGCGGCCACGTTTAGCTCCTTGAACATGGTGTCGTAGTCCAGCGTCGTATACAGGGAGTTGCCATCCTTGAAGTAGCGAATTTCCCCTCCCACGGCTTCCCGGTCGGGCACGCCATCGACAGTCTGCCGAATTACATAGGCATTGCCATTCCAGTTATCGAACAGATTTTCCGCATCCAGGCTCAATCCAAAAAACCGCCGCTTCGATTCCAGGCTGTAGTCGACCGGAATACCCGCATCGGCGTTGATGCGCCAGTTCTTCGCAAACTTATAGCCGGCGATCACCCCGTCGAAACGCCCGAAGATGCCGCCGCCGGTTCCCACTTGTCGCCCCAAGCGAAACGAAAACGGATTGGTCGTTCCGCGATAGTCCATGTATGCGGCGTCAAGACGCGATTTGCTGGGATTTTTTTCCAGATAACTATGACTGTTGCTCCCACGCACGACCAGACGCGTATCGGATTCAGCCGAACGGTAGCGTGCCGTAACATCCGCTGCGGTGACAAGGGACGACAAGTCCTGACTCGTGAGGCTTTCCTGATCGACGGTGGTGGGTGTATTGAAGGCCGTCTCCAGTTTGGTTTTGCCGCTGTAGTAATACTGGGACAAGCTGCCGAATACCGTACTGACCTTGGGTTGCGCGGCCTGTTGAGCTTGCTTCTTGCCCGTGGATGCCTGTTCCACCTTTCCAAGCAGGGCAAGTCTTTCCCTTACTCTGGGAGCGCCTTCGGCATTGGGATAGAGACTCAGATAGGACTCATATTCCGCCTTCGCCTTGGCTTGCTGTCCGTTTCGCTCGCGGGTCAGGCCGGCCAGCTCCTGGGCTGGAGCGGACAAGCTGTTGGGCGGCAGCATCAGAAGCTGGTTCAACAGATTAATGGCGTCGTCCCATTTTTCGCCGGCAAATGCCTCGCGTGCCTTGGCCATGGTCTCAATCGCCTGACGTTCCACTTCCGGCGTGGCCTTGGACGCACTGGCCACCACGGCAGGAGCCGCGGGCAAGTCCGTTGGTTTGGTGCCGCCTGCGGCTGGCACGGGGGGCACGGCGGGGGCCTGAGGCAATGCGGATGGCTTGGCATCCGGACCTTTCGGTCCGGTTCCCGGTACAGGCAGGGCTGGCGCTATGCCCACCGTCGGCAGACTGGGCACGGCTGACTTGGAGCCGGAAACTTTCGGCGCAGTCGGGACTGCCACCACTGTCTTGGGCTCCACCTTGACCAAGGATGCACCGGACACGTCTACCACACGGGCATTGGGGAAATTCGCCGCGATTCTGTCGCGAGTGACTTCGGCGGCAGCGCGCGTATCGAAATAACCGATATTGCGGTCATAGAGTTCGGTATCCGCTATGACAGATTTTGATAGCAGGATCTGAAAGCGCGATAGCGCCGAAGGAAACTCCGAGCCCTTCGCCGCCTCCACCGAGTCATGGGTATCAAGATAGATCGCAAACCTGGCGGGCGCCGCGGGTGCCGTGGGTGTTGCCGGCTTGGCAACCTGCGTTGGCTGCAACAATATTTCAATGCTGTGCGGATCTATGCCTTGCCGCACCTTGAATCGTACCGACTTGGCGAATTTGACAGACAATCGTTTGGTGGGAACACCATTTTGGAACGGATAGGTCACCACGATTGCAGGCGCCAATTCGCTCTCGCGAACGCTTCGCGATTCATCCGAGACCGGGGCGCGCACACCGGCATCGGAAGTCTGCCGGAGAAATATCTGCAGGGTATCGCCCGGCGTTTCCGGAACGTGGCGCTGGTACTGCACGCCAATATTGAATCGAACCCTCACGATGGTGGTCTCGCCCTGGGATTCCACCTCGACATTGTCGATGTAATCCGCGGATGCTCTGTTGGACGAAATAGTCAGCATGGCCGCCAGGGCGATCGCTGGCAACGGCCTTACCATCCGCGCAAGACGAATCATGTTCCGAAAATCGCTTAATACTCTGGTGGCTGCGCCTTGGGAAAAATTCACTATTTGAGAAGTCATGCCGTTCAGTTGTTTTTCATTTTCTGGACAAAATCGGATTGTCTTGGCGCGCAGACCGCGCGCGAAAGGATCGCCGCGTCACACGGCGATCCTCAGGCGAACCATCAGACGGAATCCTGTTTTCCTTGCCCTGCGCTGCCGACTGCGGACGCAAGCGAGTCCCGTGGCCGTTACTGTCAATACCGATCTATTTACCAACTGCTATAAGCCGAACCGCGGTTGCCCAGCGGGCGATGGCAACCCGCATTCGAACAGTCGATCGCGGGCGGGTTTCTTGTCTGGTGAGTCAAGGACTTCTTGCTCATGCTGCCCAGGAAGCTGGTACCGGAAGCATGGCAACCCTTGCACCATCCTGAACCGCCGCCCTGGCTGGCGTTGTGGTTCATGCGAATCGAGGTCCAACTGGTCGTGCCGGTATGACAGGCTTTGCAGTCCATCGCGCCGCCATTGAGCAACTGCGTTTCCGGAATGTGATTGGTTGGCTTGGCAAGTGCGCCCGTCGTACCCTCGGTCAGGAAACTTCCGTTGTGGCAGGTTTTACACAGACTTGCGGTTTCCACCGCGTGATTCATGGTGGCGGGCAGCCATCCGGTCGTTCTGTGGCAGGAGTCGCAAGCCGCCGTGGTGGGAATATGTCCACTCTTCTTGCCCGTGGCCTGGCTGCCGTTGTGGCAGGTCGCGCAGGTGCCGGGGGCAACGCTGACGTGAGTGAACGTTGCCGGTATCCATGCCGTGGTGCGGTGACAGGCGTCGCAAGAGGCGTTCGTTGCGACGTGGCTCGCGGTCTTACCCGTCGCGGAAGTCCCGTTGTGACAGGTGGCACAGGTGCCCGCGGCGACACCAGTGTGGCTGAAGGTTGCCGGTATCCATGCCGTGGTGCGGTGACAGGTATCGCACGCAGCCGTGGTGGCAATGTGCGTCGCAATTTTGCCTCTTGCGTTTGTACCGTTGTGACATGTTGCACAGGTACCGGGTGCAACGCCGGCATGATTGAAGGTAGCCGGGAGCCAAGCCGTAGTCGTGTGGCAGGAATCGCACGAAGCCGATGTCGCGACGTGCGTGGCGGTTTTACCCGTCGCCGATGATCCATTGTGGCAAGTTGCGCAGGTTCCCCGCACAACGCCGCTGTGGCTGAAGGTCGCAGGCAACCAGGCCGTTGTCCGGTGACAGGTATCGCACGCAGCCGTGGTGGCGATATGGGTCGCGGTCTTGCCTCTGGCCGCCGTGCCATTGTGGCAGGTGGCGCAAGTCCCCGGTGCGACGCTGGCGTGACTGAAGCTCGCCGGCAACCATGCGGCGGTGGAATGGCAGCCGTCGCATGAGGCGCCGGTGACTACGTGATTTGTCGTTTTACCCGTTGCCGAGGTGCCGTTGTGACAGGTGGCACAAGTTCCAGGAGCGACTCCGGTATGACTGAAAGTTGCCGGTATCCACGCGGTCGTGCGGTGACAGGTATCGCAGGGCGCAGTGGTAGCTATGTGGGTCGCCGTTTTCCCGGAAGCTGTCGATCCGTGGCAGGTTGCGCAAGTCCCCTTTACCACCCCGGCATGATTCATCGTCGCCGGCAGCCACCCGGTTGTACGGTGACAAGAGTCGCACGAAGATGTGGTGGAAATATGCCCTGCCTTTTTGCCGGTAGCTGTAGAGCCGTGACAGGTTGCACAAGTGCCCGCCGCCACGTTGGCATGACTGAAACTTGCCGGCAGCCAGGCCGCGGTGCTTCGGTGACAGGTATCACAACTTGCCGACGTGAGTATGTGAGTGGCGTGCTTGCCGGTGGCCTTGCTGCCATTGTGGCAAGTGGCACAGGTTCCCGGCGCCACGCCTGCATGGTTGAAAGCCTTGCCCTGCCAGGAGAGCGTGGTGTGACAGGAATCGCAGGAAGCCGTGGTCTGGATGTGGCCAGCAGATTTCCCAGGCGCCATGGTGCCGTTATGACAGGTGGCGCAACTCCCCGCCATGACGCCCTGATGACGGAACTGCGAGGGACTCCATGCAGCTGTCGAATGGCAGGTCTCGCATCCTGCCGTGGTCGGAATATGGTTGCGCGGCTTACTCTGCGCGGAATAGAGGTTGCCGGGTGCATGACAGGTCGCGCATTGTTTCGGCGTTCCCTTGAATACACTGTTGACGTGACAGGTTTCGCAGCGGGCTTGCAGATGTGCCCCCGTCAGACTGAATCCGGTCTTGAGATGGTCAAACCGGACCTGTCTCGGTGTTCTTTCCGCCGCCGCCACGTCGAAAACAGTGACCAGCAGCATGAGGACCGCGCAGAAAAAAGCCACCACGATCGACCGCAGGCCCATCGATAGCACCTTCTGCCGACCATAAGCAGATTCAAAACCCAAGCCAGTCTCGATTCGGAATGTATTCATATTGGAACCGTAATTAGCCTCTCCATGAAGAGCGCTCGCCTTCTGCTTCCGACCACGAGGCCATTTGTTCACCGCTGTTCTCATTCAAGACAACCCAGGAAACTCTGAATAAAATCCCAAATGTCATTCCCGTGAAACATGTCCTCGGATGATCTGATCGGGGAACGGGAAGCCAGGATTTTCAATGGCATCTGGTTCCCCGCCTTCGCGGGGAAGACACTTATTCAGTATTTCCCTGAAGTCATCCTGGGAAATAAGCCTTAAGCAAGAGTTAATGAAGCGACTGCCATCAACTCTTGATCGAACGGACACCGGGTTCGCAACTCCCATGCCTGGAAAGAAATTTCCTGAACCAAGGTTTTAGATATGACGCTTAGCTCGTTGTCTTGATTGGCATGTCGATAAATTAACGACAGTTGCACCGAGTCCATGAAATAACCAAATCGTCTCCGAGCGGAGACATGAAATTGTTTGCCTGAAGCTTGCTGACGAGGGCTCCGACGTGTCCGCGCCAGGGCCTCCGATGCACCTACGACAGGCGGCATCACTTTCTGATCTCCTTGAACGTCGAGGTAACGTGGCAACGATCGCAAAGTTTGCCGAACGCTTCGGCATGGACATCATCTTTCTCGTGACAAGCGATACATGCCTTGGCCAGCGGCGGAATTTTCTTCCCGGCACGCGTGTGACAGGCCACACACTCCAGTTTCTTGTGCGCACCGTCGAGCAGGAAGCTGGTGCGCTTGTCATGGTCGAAATCCCAGGCGCGCCAGTCGCGCGTGTTGTGGCAATCCGCACAGGCCGCTCCCAGGCGGCCCTTGTGCACGTCTTCCTTGGTATGACAGCCGATGCACTCCTTGGCTGCATCCTTGAATTTCAGACTCTTGTGACAGGCGTTGCACTTGACCGCAAGATGCCCCCCGGTCAGCGGAAAAATCGAGCGTGCGTGGTCGAATCGGGTCTTTTTCCAGGAGGATTCTTCATGGCATTGCTCGCACTTGGTGCCCTGCTGCCCGGCGTGTTTATCGTCCTTCTTGTGGCAGCTCATGCAATCCATCGGCAATTTTTGCCGGAAGGTCCCGTCGATGTGGCAAGCCTTGCATTTGATCTCGGCGTGCTTCCCTAGCAGCGGGTACTTGGTGTCCTTATCGTGGTTGAACTTGGTTTTCTTCCATTCGGTTTCAAGATGGCATTTGTCGCAGGCCGTGCCGAGATCGCCCTTGTGAACATCCTTTTTGGCATGGCAGCCGTTGCAGTCCTTGGGCGTCTTGTCGACGTAGAGTTTTCCAGTGTGACAAGCGTCGCATTTTATTTTTGCATGGGCATCGCGCAGGCGAAATCCCGTATCGCGATCATGTTGGAACTTGATCTCCTTCCATGACGCCTCACCATGGCAGGTCTCGCATTTTTCGCCATAGCGGCCCTTGTGTACGTCTTCTTTGGTATGACACGACACGCACTTCATGGGTGGCACATCGTTATACGCCGCGCTCTTGTGACAGGCGAGACAACGCGTCTTGATATGTGCGCCCAGCAGGGGAAATTTCGTTTTGCCGTGATCGAAGCTGGTATTTCTCCAGGTTTTGTCGTTGTGACATTTCCCGCAGTCGGTGCCAAGCCCGCCTTTATGAACATCGTCTTCCCGGTGACAGCTCACACAATCCTTGGGCGTTTCCTTGAAGTTCTGGTTCTTATGGCAGGCCGAGCACTTGGGCTTGATATGGCCGCCCCTGAGCGGAAATTCGGTCTTGTCGTGATCGAAGGTGGATTTTTTCCAGTCCGCCTCCGTGTGGCAGGACTTGCAACCCTTTCCCAGACTGCCCTTGTGCACATCATCTTTCTTGTGGCAGGCATAACAATCGTGGGCCGCTTCACGGTACTTCTTTCCGACCGCGTGACATGCCTTGCATTTCGTATCGAGATGTTTGCCGAGCAACGCATAGTCCGTCAGCTTGTGGTCGAACTTGGCCTCATCGAGATTGATGATGTCCGCCGTCCTGCCTAGGTGGTCGCTATGGCACTCGCGGCAGGGTTTTTCCGCATTTCGCCCGTGATACCCCTGGGTCGCGAAAACATCCTTGGCGACGTCTTCGTGGCAAACCATGCAAAGAGTCTTCTGTGCCTCTTTCTTGAAGGGCTGGTGGCACTTCTTGCACTCGGGTTCGATGTCGGCATGACCTTGAATCACTTTGCCGGGCATGACGAGCATCTCGACCGTATCCGGCCGCGCGTCAGAAGGAAAGAATATGACGGCCGCCAGCAGCAGTGCCGGGAGGCCCGCTAGCAGACGATAAAACATTTAATACATATGCACAGCGATGACGTGGTAGATGGCACTAAGTATGAGCACAACCACCAGAGGTACGTGCAACATGTGCCAGAGGGAGAACAGCCTTTCATAGATGGCAAACTGCGCGACCCGTTGCAGTCCGTCAAGATAATTGTCCATCTGCCGCGCGATGCGTCCCGCGCCGGGAATATCGGCGAGCTGCCGCCTTATGCGCATGGCGGTCCACCGCTTGCGCAGGCCGACGGTTAGAAATTTGAAGGTTCTGAAGAGAATTCCCCTGGGCGTGTGTTGGGCATAGACCTCGAAGGATTCAAGCATTTTCTTGCCTTTGTCCGGCAAGGTCTTGCCGCCGTTTATGGCGGCCAGGGACTCTGCCAGGGCGGTGCGCAATTCCTTGGCGGCCAGCCGCCGGCCGCGCAGCGCATCATGAATTCGCGTGTAGAAGAACCGGCCCGCGATGCCGCTGCTCGACACGATCAACATGCTGACCATCGCGATGGTCGCATTGATCGATTCGAGCTCAAAACGCGAGTGAAACACGATCAATACCGGGCCGCAAATACCGAGCAGCATGTGAATGCTCAGCCATCTTCGCAGTCGCCCAAGCGCGCCCAGCCATGACACATGCTTTCGCAAAGGATAAAGAAAAAGCAGCAACATCATGATGGCGCCGGCAAGCCCGAGGTTGTACCCGGTTGTCGATCCGCTCGAATATCCAGGGCGCGTCATCGCATACCATCCATACAGGGTAACCATCGCGATGATGATCAACGCCAACCGGAAAGGTGTGCTCGGTGAAGACGGTTTTGATTGACTGGCGGGAAGTACGGAAGCAGCCTGGCTCATAATGAATAAAGTCTTTAAGGAGTCAATATTGAAAGGGTCCGGTCGGAAAACGCAAGTCACATGCCACACTCGGCAAAACATCCGAGTGGCCCAGTGAGTTCCAGGTCAGAGCGATAGTTTAATTTGAGCATCCGTCTCCAATTCGCGACATCATCGATGAAAACCATCGTCTTAGAGAGGTGAAAACCAGGCGTCAGTTCGTGTATCTTTCATCTGCCCAAATGAACAAGGGTCGCGAATCGCGAATTCCTCTAAAGAAAATATGCTGACCACCGAAACAATCCTGCTCTACATAGTGCCCTTGATTGTCGTATTGGTCATATATCGGCTGACCAAGAAGAAACGTCATGTAGAGGCAACCGAGCGTCATACCGAGGCAGTCACCGCCGGATTGACGGAACCCACCACACTGCATCCGGTATTCGATCCGGGCTTGTGTATCGGGTCGGGCGCCTGCGCCAAGGCTTGCCCTGAAGAGGCCATCGGCCTGATCGACGGCATACCTGCCCTCATCAATGGCGCATCCTGCATCGGACACGGCGCTTGCGCAAAAGCCTGCCCGACCAATGCCATCAGCCTGGTCTTCGGAACCGAACGCCGAGGCGTGGATATCCCGCAGGTCAATCCCAAGTTCGAAACCAACGTGCCGGGCGTCTTTATCGCCGGCGAACTGGGCGGGATGGGCCTCATTCACAAGGCGGTGGAACAGGGAAAACAGGCGGTACAAACCATTTCCGAGCGCAAGGCCGGGCCTGACATGCTCGATGTCGTCATTGTCGGAGCCGGGCCCGCCGGCCTGGGGGCATCGCTTGCGGCACTGGAAAAGAAATTGCGCTTCGTGACAATCGAACAGGAGGACTCCCTGGGTGGCGCGGTCTATCACTTCCCCCGCAACAAGATCACCATGACCCATCCCATGAACATTCCAACGGTGGGGAAACTCAAGCTTGGGGAAATTACCAAGGAAGCGCTGCTCGACATGTGGATGCGCATCACCGGCAAGGTCGCGCTGAAAGTGAATTTCCGCGAACGCGTCGAGTCGGTGAAAAAGCAGCAGGGTGGTTTCGTGGTCAAGACAACCGCCAAATCCTACCAGTCAAAAAGCGTGTTGCTCGCCATCGGCCGCCGCGGCACGCCGCGCAAACTCGATGTGCCGGGTGAAGAGCAATCAAAAGTCGTCTACCGCTTGATCGATCCGTATCAGTACGCCGGCAAACACGTGCTCGTCGTCGGCGGGGGCGATGCGGCCATCGAGGCGGCCATCGCCGTGTCCGCACAAGCCGGATCGACCGTTTCCCTCTCCTACCGCGGCAATGCCTTCAGTCGCATCAAACCCGGCAATCGCGACCGCTTGCAAGCGGCGGAATCCAATCGTCGCGTGCGCGTGCTGATGGAATCCGACGTAGTGGAAATTTTGGCCGATAAAGTGACCTTGAAATATAAAGAGACCACGTTTTCTCTACGTAATGAAGCAGTCATCGTCTGTGCGGGCGGATTGCTGCCCACCCAGTTCCTCAAGGACATCGGCATCATGGTGGACACCCGCAGAGGCGAAGCTTGAGAATTTGGGTCCGTCGGCAATGGCACTACCTTACCCCCCCCTCTCTCGCAAGGGGAGAGGGGGGGGTAAGGTAGTGCCATGAGGGATAGTCAGTTCTACCGCCGGGAACGCCGAGCGGAAATTCGGTATATTTACGCTCGTTATTACGAAACCGGCCTTCGCGAACCCACATGACTTCCAAACTCAGCATTACCTATTTTGCCAACCACGACATGCTCGGCATGGTTTCCGAGGAAGAGTACGAGCGCTTCAAGGAGGAACTGCTCGAAGCTTTACAGGCCGAATGGCCCGATGCCACGGTTACCGTGGACGATGACGAGGAAGCCTATGCCGATATCGTCGGGCTCAGCGGCCAGGCCGAACAGGACGTTCGCGACCGCATCGAGGACATCGTCGATGAAGTCATCGACGAAGGCTCCTGGGAAGACGAAGAGGAAGAGCTCTACGAGGAAGAAGAGGAACTCGGCAAGGAAGACGAGGAAGACCGCTGAACGCGCCGGCTTTGCCGGAAAATGGTGGGCCTGGAAGGACTTGAACCTTCGACCAAAGGATTATGAGTCCTCTGCTCTAACCAACTGAGCTACAGGCCCGTTTCAAAACATTTGTGGCACAAAAAAGATGGCCGGGCTGATACCCGGCCATTTTATTTCCCTTTGCAGGGAATGTCCCAAGGAGACACTGAATAAGTGTCTTCCCCGCGAAGCTTGTCCTCGAATGATTTTATCGGGGAGCGCGGAACCAGTTGCCTTTGAAAACCCTGGATTCCCGTTTTCACGGGAATGACAATTGGGAGCTCATTCAGTGGTTCCCTAATTGTTGTCCAGGAAGCTGCGCAACCTTTCCGAGCGCGAGGGATGGCGCAGCTTGCGCAAGGCCTTGGCTTCGATCTGCCGGATGCGCTCGCGCGTCACATCAAACTGCTTGCCGACTTCCTCCAGCGTGTGATCGGTGTTCATCTCGATCCCGAAGCGCATGCGCAGCACCTTGGCTTCCCGTGGCGTAAGCGTATCCAGCACCTCCTTGGTGGCATCGCGCAAGCTGGTGTATACGGCGGCATCCGAAGGCGCCATGGTGGCCTGATCCTCGATGAAATCCCCCAGATGCGAATCGTCGTCGTCGCCGATCGGCGTTTCCATCGAGATCGGCTCCTTGGAAATTTTCAGGATCTTGCGGATTTTTTCTTCCGGCATCTCCATTTTTTCCGCCAGCGTCGCCGGATCGGGCTCCTGACCGGTCTCCTGCAGGATCTGCCGCGAGATGCGGTTCATCTTGTTGATAGTCTCGATCATGTGCACCGGTATGCGGATGGTGCGCGCCTGGTCGGCGATGGATCGCGTAATGGCCTGGCGGATCCACCAGGTGGCATAAGTCGAAAATTTATAGCCGCGGCGGTATTCGAACTTGTCCACCGCTTTCATCAATCCGATATTGCCTTCCTGAATCAAGTCGAGAAATTGCAGGCCGCGATTGGTGTATTTCTTGGCGATGGAAATCACCAGCCGCAGATTCGCCTCGGTCATTTCGCGCTTGGCACGCCGCGCCTTGGCTTCTCCCGTGGACATCTGACGGTTGATTTCCTTGAGGTCCTTGACCGGGATGCCGACGCGTTTTCGCAGATCGATGAGCGACTGCTGCTGTTCCAGAATGGCGGGGCCAAACCGCGTCAGCACTTCGCTGTAAGGCTTGCGCGCCATGACTTCGCGGCTCACCCAGTGCAGATCCTCTTCATTGCCCGGGAAGGTCTTGATGAAATAGATTCGCGGCATGGCCGCCTTTTCGACGCATAACTCCATGATCGCGCGTTCATAGGTGCGCACTTCTTCGACCAAGCCGCGCAATCCGTCGCACAAAGCCTCGACCTGTTTGGCGGCAAAACGAATCAGCATCAGTTCCTTGGAAATGTCGCCCTGAGCCTTCAAATAGGCACGGCCGCGCGAGCCATCTTTGGCCAGCGCCTTCATCATTTTGTTGTACTGCACACGGATCTTGGCAAAACGCTCCAGCGCTTCGCCCTTCAACTTGAGCATGTTGGCCGTCTGCACCGCGGCGCCGTCGTCGTCCTCGCCTTCGGCAGCGTCTAGATCCTCCTCCATTTCCTCGTCGGGGATTTCCTGGGCGACCGCATCTGCCGGCGCATTGGGATCGATTACGCCATCGACCACTTCGTCGATGCGCATTTCCTCGCGCTCGATTTTTTCGGCAAAGTGCAGAAGTTCCTGGATGGTGGTGGGGCAGGCCGCGATCGCCATGATCATGTGCTTCAGGCCATCTTCGATGCGCTTGGCAATTTCGATTTCGCCTTCGCGCGTCAGCAATTCGACCGAACCCATTTCGCGCATGTACATGCGCACCGGGTCGGTGGTACGACCGAACTCGGAGTCCACCGTGGACAAGGCCTGCTCGGCTTCCTCCACCACGTCCTCGTCCGGGGCCACCGGCGGGGTGGCCTCGTTCATCAGCAGCGTCTCGGCATCCGGCGCCTCGTCGTAGACCTGGATGCCCATATCGTTGATCATGCTGATGATGTTCTCGATCTGCTCGGCGTCGAGCATGTCATCAGGCAGGTGATCGTTGATCTCGGCGTACGTCAGATAACCGCGCTCCTTGCCCAGCACGATCAGGTTTTTCAGCCGCATGCGCCGTGCTTCGGCGTCAATGGGCTGCTGGGCCGCTACCTGGGCCTTGATCTGATCTTTGCGTTTTTCCCTTGCCATCGGATTATTTTCCCTTGAAAACAATTACCTGAGGTACGGCCGTAAAAAAGAACCGCGCAGTATACCGGAGACATTTGCGCGAATCACTCTGTCGCCGCGCGCTGTTGGAGTTTTAGAAGATTTAACTTGTCGTCATTGGACAGTTCCGAAAGATTTCTGTTCAGTAGCGCCTTGATGTGGGCATCTCGAAACCGTTCGTTGAGTGCCGCCCACGCCCCGGAAAATTCCGTTTCCAGAGCCTCGTCGTCCCACGCTTCATACCTCAAGGATCCGATCTCGACTTCCGCGGCTAGCGCTTCGAATTCATCGCCGCGAAAAAATTCGGCAATTCCGCGCAACTGCGGCTGGGCACGGCACAATTCCACCAAGCGGGCGAGGAATACCAGTTCCGTGCCGGATATGCCGCCTGCGCCCATATCGGCGAATTGGCGCAATCGCTCTGCATCCGCCCTGGCGGCGAGCGCCGGACGATAGACCAGGATTTCCGCCAATTGCCGGGTAAGCCGGGGTTGAACCGCGGCGCGGCGCTGGGGCATCTTGCTGCTGGTAAACGATTTAATCTCGAAATTGTGGTCAAGTTCGGCCTGCGAGATCTGCGCCAATTGGGCGATCTGCTTGCGCAGCATCAGGGACAACATCGGGGCGGTGATCTGTTTCACCAGCGGCTTGGCTTCCTGCAAAAATCGAGCACGGCCTTCTACAGTGTGCAAGTCCACCCTGCCGCCGAGTTCCCGCAGCAAAAACTCCGAGAGCGGCTGCGCCTCGCCCAGCAGTTTCTCGAATGCCTCCTTGCCTTCGCGGCGCACATAGCTGTCCGGATCGTCCTCGGGCGGCAGGAAGAGGAAGCGGACCTGTTTGCCATCCTGCAGTGGCGCCAGGCTGTTTTCCAGGGCGCGCCAAGCCGCGCGCCGGCCGGCGGCGTCGCCGTCGAAGCAGTAGATCACGTAATCGGTCTGCCGCAGCAGTTTTTGCACATGCCATGGCGTGGTGGCAGTGCCCAGCGTCGCCACGGCGTAAGCAATGCCATGTTGGGCGAGTGCCACAACGTCCATGTAGCCTTCCACCACAATCACCTTGGCCTCATCGCGAATGGCATTGCGCGCCTGAAACAGCCCATACAATTCCCGGCCTTTTTCGAACAAAGGCGTCTCGGGGGAATTGAGGTACTTCGGCTCGCCCTGATCGATCACCCGCCCGCCGAAGCCGATTACGACGCCGCGCTGGTTGTGAATCGGAAACATCACCCGGTCGCGAAATCGGTCATAGCGCCGGCCTTGTTCATTGGTAATGACCAGCCCTGCTTCGCCCAGAGATTTATCCTGATAATCGGGAAACACCGCTTCCAGGTTTTGCCAACCCTCGGGGGCATAACCCAGCGCGTAACGCGCGGCAATTTCCCCACTCAACCCGCGGCGCTTCAGATAGTCGATCGCGCGCTCGGAAGACTTGAGCTGCGCCTTGTAATACTGGGCCGCCTTCAGCGTCACCTCACCTAGATCGGCCGTCACGGCCGCTTTTTCCGCATGGCGCACATCCGGGGCCTGCTCGGGCACCTGCATGCCAACTCGACCGGCCAGATCCTTGACCGCGTCGATAAATCCCATGCCCTGATACTCCATCAGAAAACCGATCACCGTGCCATGGGCGCCACAGCCGAAGCAATGATAAAACTGCTTGGTGGGACTGACGGTAAACGAGGGAGACTTCTCGGTATGGAACGGACACAGGCCAGAATAATTGGCGCCGGCCCGCTTGAGCGGCACGCTCGACTCGATCACGTCAACGATATCGACTCGGTTGACGAGGTCCTGGATGAAGGACTGCGGAATCATGCGTCGGTATTCGCCTCTTCGGGCTGCCGGTCCAAAAGCCGGCTATCGCCGGAATTCGGCGACGCTGGGAATTATAGGTCAGTTTGTGCGCATATCTGCGGATACCCTTGTGCAAAGTCCGCCGCGCCACTGCCGGCGCGCGCCGCCAAGCGCGCTTTCAAGCGGCGAGTTTCGCCTTGACGCGCCCGGATACCTTGCTCATATCGGTACGCCCCGCCAATTGCGGCTTGAGGATCGCCATCACCTTGCCCATATCGGCGGCGCCGCGGGCTCCGCTGGCGGCGATCGCCGCGGTAATCGCCGCATCCACCTCGGCCTCCGACATGGCCTGGGGCATATAGGCTTGCAGGACGGTGGTTTCGAATTTCTCCACATCGGCCAGATCCTGGCGCCCGCCCTTTTCGAATTGTTCGATGGAATCCCGCCGCTGCTTGAGCATCTTGTCGATAATCGCCACGATCTCGGCGTCCGACAATTCCTTGCGCTCGTCCACCTCCTTTTGCTTCATGGCGGCCAGCAGCAGGCGAATCGCCGACAGGCGTGCCGAATCCTTGGCACGCATCGCGGTCTTCATGTCTTCGGTGATCTGTATCTTAAGGCTCATGGTCGCAATAGGGGGCGGGCTCCAGAAATGCAAAACGGTGAATGGTCTGCCCATTCACCGTCGCGAAAACAAGCTGCCGCAGCGTCGCCTGGTTAATACAGCTTGGGCGGCAGCAACTGGTTGCGAAGGCGCTTGTGGTGGCGTTTGATCGCGGCGGCAAGTTTGCGTTTGCGTTCCGAGGTCGGCTTTTCGTAGAATTCGCGCGCCCGCAACTCGGTCAGCAACCCGGTCTTTTCGACCGTGCGCTTGAAACGGCGCATCGCAACCTCGAAAGGCTCATTTTCCTTGATTCGAACTGTAGGCATAAAAATTCGCGGCCCTGGCTGATTGTCGGCGAAAACGAAGGCGCGCATTCTAGCAACAATCGCCGGGATTGCAAATGCAGCCGGCAAAAGACAGGCAACCCGTCAGGCCCGGGCAAGTCATCCGTTACTGCCACACCCTGACCTTTCAAACCCTATTGGCTCAACCCCTTATGCTAGTCCTTGGCATCGAATCCTCCTGCGACGAAACCGGCGTGGCGCTCTACGATACCGGGCAGGGCCTGCTCGGCCACAGCCTGTATTCCCAGGTCGAACTGCACGCCGAGTATGGGGGTGTGGTGCCGGAGCTGGCCTCGCGGGACCATATTCGCCGGGTGCTGCCGCTGACTCGGGAGCTGCTTACCCGTTGCCAACGTTCGCTGGCGGACTTGAATGGCATCGCATACACCGAGGGGCCCGGCCTCGCGGGCGCGTTGCTGGTGGGGGCCAGCGTCGCCGCCAGCCTGGCATTTGCACTGGGGATTCCAGCCATCGGCATACATCACCTCGAAGGCCACCTGCTTTCGCCGCGACTGGCCGACCCGACACCGCAATTCCCGTTTATTGCGCTGCTGGTTTCCGGCGGCCATACCCAATTGATGCAGGTAAACAGCGTGGGTGACTATCGTCTGCTAGGCGAGACCGTGGATGACGCGGCGGGTGAGGCCTTCGATAAAACCGCCAAACTGCTTGGCTTGCCCTACCCCGGTGGGCCCGCCTTGTCCGCGCTGGCCGACCAAGGGCGGCCCGGGCATTTCCGCCTGCCGCGACCGATGCTCAACAGCGGCAACCTCGATTTCAGCTTTTCCGGACTCAAAACCGCGGTCCTCACCCTGGCGCAGCAAAACGGCTCGGATGATCAGACGCGCGCCGATATTGCCGCGGCTTTCCAGGAGGCCATCGTCGAAGTGCTGGTCAGCAAATCGGCGACGGCCGTGAGCACAAGCGGACTGGGGCAACTCGTGGTGGCAGGCGGTGTGGGCGCCAATCGCCAGCTTCGCGAGGCGATGCGCCGGCGCGCCAACAAAGACGGCTTCGAAGTCTATTACCCGCCGCTCGATTTATGTACCGATAACGGGGCCATGATCGCCTACGCTGGCGCCCTTCGGCTGGCGGCCGGCGCCGGCACCGGCACGGGTTTTACGGTTCGCGCCCGCTGGGACTTGGCATCGCTGCCGATCGCCGGGACAACCTGATCCGGCTCTCGGTGCCGTTCATCAGGCGGGCGATGTTGCCGCGATGGCGCCAGATCAGCAGCCCCGCCATCGCACAGGCCACCCAGGCAAACGGCCCCCAACCCAGGAAATGCCAGCACACCAGCGGCGCCAAAGCGGCCGCGACCATCGCCGCCAACGACGAGTAGCGGGTCAACAAGGCCACCCCCACCCATAGCACCAATACGCCGACCCCGACCTGCCAGTCCATCGCCAGCAACAACCCGGCCGCCGTGGCCACACCCTTGCCGCCGAGAAAACGGAAATACACCGGGAACAGATGACCAAGAAAAGCCGCCAGCGCCACGGCAGCCAGGGTCATTTCATCCAAGCCGAATTGCGCCCCGAAAGCGCGGGCCAGCCACAGTGCGATCGCCCCTTTCGCGCCATCTCCCACCAGCGTCCAGACCGCCGCCGCCTTGCGGCCGGTTCGCAATACGTTGGTCGCGCCCGGATTGCCGGACCCATAGGAGTGCGGATCGGGCAGGTTGTATACGCGGCTTACTACAACGGCGAACGATATCGATCCGATCAGATAGGCAGCCAATATGAACAATGCGGGGACCATCAGGTACTCTCTCCAGTTTTATCCACGAGGATGATGCTTGGAATGCAGTTGCTTGAGACGTTCGCGGGCAACATGGGTATAAATCTGCGTGGTGGAAATATCGGCATGCCCCAGCAGCATCTGCACCACGCGCAAGTCGGCGCCATGATTGAGCAGATGTGTTGCAAAGGCGTGACGCAGGGTATGCGGGGAAATCGCCCTCGGCAGCCCCGCCAGCGCGGCGTAACGACGAATCAGTTGCCAGAAGGCCTGTCGCGTCATGGGCCCGCCGCGCGCGGTGACAAACAAGGCATCCGCGGCCTGCCCACCCAGAATCGGCGCGCGCGCCTCAGTGGCATAACGCCGGATCCAGTCCAGCGACTCTTCGCCCAGCGGCACCAGTCGCTCCTTGGAGCCTTTGCCGCTGACGCGCGCCACACCCATATCCTGGCTTACCTGCGAAGTTTTGATCGTAACCAGCTCCGAGACCCGCAATCCACTGGCATACAGCGTTTCGAGCATGGCCCTGTCGCGCAGCCCCAGCTCGGTGCTCACGTCGGGTGCGGCCAACAACTTTTCCACGTCGGATTCGGTCAGACCCTTGGGCAAACTGCGCGGGAGTTTGGGCGAATCGATCTGCAGCGTCGGATCGGCCGCGATGCGATTTTCCCTGAGCAGGAAATGGTAAAAACGCTTGAGGCTGGATAACAATCTCGCAGCTGAGCGCGGCTTGGCCAGTTTCTTGTACAAGTGGGCCAGATAATCCAGCAAGTCCGCGCGTTCGGCTTCGATCAGGCCTCGACCGCGAGCGCCCTTTAGCCATTCGCCGAACAGGCGCAGGTCGCGTCGGTAACTGTCCAGGGTATTGCGCGACAACCCGTCTTCCAGCCAGAGCGCGTCGCAGAATTCGTCGAGCACGGATTCCTCGCTTGTCATCGGTAACGGCCGGGGTTCTCATGATTCAGCAGCCAGCGCTTGATCGCGATCGGCGAGCCGCTGCGTGCATGCATGAAGCCGCCGATGCCCTGGCTCGCCACCACGCGATGGCAGGGAATCAAGATCGGAATCCGATTGGCCCCGCAGGCGCTGCCCACCGGTCGCGGCGCCGATTGAATCTTGCGCGCCACCTCCGAATACGAGAGCACCGATCCGGCAGGAATAGCGCGCACGCTTTGCCAGACTCTTTTCTGGAACACGGTGCCGTAGATTTCGCAGGGAAGATCGAAATTGAAATTCGCGTCTTTGAGATAGGCGCCCAGTTGCCGGCACACCTCGCGCGCAAACCGCGTCTGCGGTTTAAGCGGCGCCGCGCCGCTTGGCAGGTATTCGATATCGGTCAGCACTTCGCCTATCTCGCGAATCCCCAGCACCGCAAACGGCGCCGCTATTTTCGCTTGATAAGACTCCAGCAGGGAATTCATCTTCCGCGTATGCCCAAGAATATCGGGTGCGGGCATTGTATCAATCTAACTCGGACGAACTGACACTCACGTGAGAAGTGAATGAGTGAATGAGTGAAGACGTGAAGGGTGAAGGGTGAAGGGTGAAAAATTGAACGCGCCGCCCTTGCGGCGCTCCAACCCTCGCCCCTCGCCCCTCGCCCCTCGCCCCTCGCCCCTCGCCCCTCGCCCCTCGCCCCTCGCCCCTCGCCCCTCGCCCCTCGCCCCTC
>CAMDKM010000027.1 GCA_945900965.1 Bordetella parapertussis
CCGGTACTGAAGGACATGAAACACCGCCGTGGCGGTGATTTGTCCGGCGGCCAGCAGCAACAGCTCGCCATTGGGCGCGCCTTGGCGATGAAACCGAAGCTGCTCATACTGGACGAGCCGACCGAAGGCATCCAACCCTCGATCATCAAGGACATCGAACGTGTCATCAAGACCCTCACCGAACGTGGCGATCGGTCACCGATTGTCAGGGATATCGAGCGTGCGCTGGAGATAAAGCCCAGGGCACCGAGCCGGGACGAAACCGCCGGCGGTGCCCGGCCATCCATCCTCAAGGACATCGAACGCATCATACAGACGCATACGGAACGTGGCGATCGACCATCGGTCATCACGGACATCGAGCGCATTATCAAGGCACATTCCGAAGGTGGCGATCAAGCAACGTTCGTCATTGACATCGGGAAGGTCATCAAGACCCTGGCCGGCCGCGACGACATGGCGATTCTGCTCGTCGAGCAATATTACGAATTTGCCCGCGAGCTGGCGGACCATTACATCGTCCTGCAGCGTGGAGAAGTCGTGAAAAGAGGCGCGGGTGCCGATATGGAAAGGGATGGCGTTCGCGGATTCATGGCTGTGTGACACTTCGGATACGGCATCCGGCTCCTTTGCACTACCGTATGGCAACTGCACAGTCCACGGTTGCAATCCACACAATTCGACCATTTCGGAAGAGCCATCCGGCTGCGGGTATACTTTGTTCATCCCGGCACGCCGCTTATCGACTGGCGACGCATGCCGTCAGGACAGATAAATTCCGTGGGTAGAGGAGGGGCGAACATGAAGTGGAAGCAGAAATGGATTCGGACTGTAGCGGCAGCCGGCGTGACGCTGATGATGCTGGGCAGCGTTTCACAGGCTCAGGGCATCGATGGTCTGATTGATCAGGCGCTCGCGGGGGATCATCGCTCCGCAGCCAACAAGGCCCGCGATCAGTACCGGCATCCGAAGGAGACCCTGCTGTTTTTTGGCCTTAAGCCAGGCATGGCGGTGGTCGAAGTGTGGCCCAGCGCCGGGTGGTGGACGGAAATCCTGGCGCCGGTGTTGAAAAACAAGGGGAAGTATTACGCCGCGTGGTATGCCACGCAGTCCAAGGGCACCCCTGAAGTTCTCAAGGAACGTGAGAAAAGTTTCGACGCGATGTTGGCTGGCAAGCCCGGCTTGTATGGCGAAGTCGTCAAGACCGCGTTGATGGCACCGGACCATGTGGATATCGCCCCCAAAGAGTCGGCGGACATGGTGCTGACCTTCCGCAACGCACATAACTGGGCCAAAGCCGGCAATGCCGAGGCAATGTTCAAGGTCTTTTACGATGTGCTCAAGCCGGGCGGCATTCTGGGGGTGAAGGATCACCGAGCCAAACCCGGCACGTCGTTTCAGCGACAAATCGACTCGGGCTACATGGCTGAAGAGTACGTCATCGAAACCGCGGAAAAAGTCGGGTTCAAACTGGTCGCCAAGTCCGAGATCAACGCCAATCCCAAGGACCACGCGGACTATCCGGGTGGTGTGTGGACCCTGCCGCCGAATTTGCGCAATGTCGCGGAGGCCGACAAACCGAAATTCCTGGCGATCGGCGAATCCGACCGGATGACGCTAAAGTTCGTCAAGCCGTGAACGAGCCGATGAACCTGGCGGCGCAGGCCGAAGCGGCCGCCAAGGCGCTCGAACCCAGGATCATCGGCTGGCGGCGGGATTTTCACCAGCATCCCGAGCTCTCGAACCGCGAAACCCGTACCGCCGGCGTGGTGGCCGAGCATCTGCGTTCACTGGGTCTGCCGGTGCAAACCGGTGTGGCGCATACCGGGGTGGTCGCGTTGCTCGATTCCGGAAAACCCGGGCCGGTGATCGCGCTGCGCGCCGACATGGATGCGTTGCCGGTGGCCGAAGAAGTCAATCTGCCGTTTGCGTCGAAGGCTCGCAGCACGTACAACGGCCAGGAGGTAGGCGTCATGCATGCCTGCGGCCATGATTGTCACGTTGCAATTTTGATGGGCGTGGCGGAAGTCCTCAATGGCCTGAAGAGCCAGTTGAGGGGCAAGGTCAAGCTCATCTTTCAACCGGCCGAGGAAGGCCCGCCCGCCGGCGAGGAAGGTGGCGCGGCCATGATGATCAAGCAGGGCGTTCTGGAAAACCCGAAGCCCGACGTCATCTTCGGATTACATGTTTTTGCCGGCATCGAGACGGGAACCATTGCCTATCGCCCGGGGCCGACCATGGCCAGCGCGGACCGCATGAAAATCCTGGTGAGCGGACGCCAGACACACGCGGCATTGCCATGGCGGGGTGTCGACCCCATCGTCATTTCATCGCAAATCATTCTGGGGTTGCAAACGATCATCAGCCGCCAGGTCGACTTGTCGCTCGAACCGGCGGTGCTGAGCATTGGCGCGATCAAGGGCGGCATCCGCGACAACATTATTCCCGACAAGGTCGAGATGCTGGGCACGGTTCGCACTTTCGATGAAGGCATGCGGGCCGACATCCGCGACCGCATTCGTACCACCGTGGAAATGATCGCCAAAAGTGCCGGCGCCGAAGCGGAGGTATTTTTCGACAGCGCCTACCCGGTGACGGTGAACGACATTCCCTTGACCGAACGCATGCTGCCGACCTTGCAAAGGGTGGCCGGGACGGAAAACGTGGTGCTTGGGCAAAAGATTACCGGCTACGAGGACTTTTCCCACTATCAGAAAAAAATTCCCGGATTCTTTTACTTTGTCGGCATCGATCCAAAGGGCACAAAACGCGGGCAAAGTGCGCCGAATCATTCGCCGCGATTTTATGTGGACGAATCCGCCCTGGTGCTGGGTGTTCGCTCGCTTGCCCATCTGGCGCTGGACTACATGCGGTAAAATTCACGGTACTTTCTCAGGGAGTGACGAATAGTGATTCGAATTAATAAATGGGTTTCTGCCGCTTTATTGGTCGCCACCGCGTTATCACCCGCCAGTTTGCTTTACGCCGACCTCAAGGTGGATGAAAAGGGTTTTACGCGCATGCAGCTCGGCGATGAGAAGTGGGAAGAATATCCGGGTATTCCCGGCGTGAGCCGAATGGTGGTGTATGGCGATCCTTCGAAGACCGGCGCCTATGTGATTCGCGTACGATTTTTACCCGGCACCATGAGCATGCCGCATTTTCACCCGGAAGATCGGCTCGCCACCGTGCTGAAAGGGACCTGGTGGACCGGTACCGGTGAAAATTTCGAACCTGAGAAAACCGAACCCATTCGCGCCGGCGGATTCATGCGGCACCCGGCAGGCGCCGCCCATTTCGATGGCGCGAAAGACGAGGAAGTCATTTTGCAACTAGCGGGCGTAGGCCCAAGCGGCACGACGTTCTACAACCCGGAGCTGGGACGCACCGGCAAGTCGCGATAAACAGGCCTTATTCGAGAAAGCGGCAGGCGGTCTCTGCCGCTTTTTTTATCCTGGAAAAAGCAGTTGAACCACACTGAGAGCACGGAGAAAAAACAAATGTTTGCGTCAATCCGCGCACTCACTAAAAAGGTGAACACTGCTGGTACGACAACTGATTGATATGTTGTTCTTCTCCGTGTCTCTGTGGCTCTGTGGTGCGGTTTTTAGGTTTATTTTGCCCGCGGTCAAACGAGGAATTCGTGCTCTCAGATATTGAAATTGCCCAGCAATCCAAACTTCGACGCATCAACGTGCTCGCGCAGGAGCGTCTCGGCATCGCCGATGAGCACCTGGAGCCCTACGGCCACTATAAAGCCAAGATTTCTCTGGATTACCTTGAGAGCATCAAGCACCGGCCCGACGGCAAGCTGATTCTGGTGACGGCGATCAGCCCGACTCCGGCCGGGGAAGGCAAGACGACCACGACGGTGGGCCTGGGCGATGCCTTGAATCGCATCGGCAAAAATACTTTGATCGCGCTTCGCGAACCCAGTCTGGGCCCGGTGTTTGGCATGAAGGGCGGCGCGGCCGGCGGCGGCTATGCCCAGGTCGTGCCGATGGAAGATATCAACCTGCATTTCACTGGCGATTTCAACGCCATCCAGCTTGCCAACAACCTGCTGGCGGCGATGATCGACAATCACATTCATCATGGCAACGAACTGGGCATCGACGTGCGTCGCGTGACCTGGAAGCGCGTGATGGACATGAACGACCGGGCGCTGCGCGACATCGTGGTATCCCTCGGCGGGCCGGGCAACGGTTACCCGCGCCAGGACGGATTTGATATCGTGGTGGCCTCGGAGGTGATGGCGATTTTTTGCCTTGCCACTTCGCTCGTTGATTTGAAGGAGCGGCTGGGCAATATCGTGGTGGCTTATACCGCCGAGCAGAAACCGGTGCGGGCTCGCGATCTCGGGGTCCATGGCGCCATGACGGTGCTGCTCAAAGATGCGCTGAAACCCAATCTGGTCCAGACGCTGGAAAACAACCCGGCCATTCTTCACGGCGGCCCTTTCGCCAACATCGCTCACGGCTGCAACTCGGTTATTGCCACCCGCGCCGGGTTAAAGCTGGCGGACTACGTGGTGACCGAAGCCGGATTCGGCGCCGACCTCGGCGCGGAAAAATTCGTGGATATCAAATGCCGCAAATCGGGTTTGAAGCCCGATGCCTGCGTGATCGTCGCCACCATCCGCGCGCTCAAGTACCACGGCGGCGTGGACCTGAAGGAACTCAACAAGGAAAACCTGTCCGCACTGGAGAAAGGCATTGCCAATCTTGCGCGGCATGTGGATAACGTGCGCAATCAGTACGGATTGCCCTGCGTGGTATCCATCAATCACTTCACCAACGATACCGAGGCTGAGGTCGAACTACTCAAGAAAATAATCGCTGCCCAGGATACGCCCGTGGTTTTGGCGAAACACTGGGCGAAGGGCGGGGCCGGAGCGGAAGACCTGGCGCGCACAGTGGTGGGCCTTATCGAGCAAAAGAAATCCGCCTTTCGATTTGTCTACGAAGATGACGCATCCTTGTGGGACAAGGTCAAGGCAGTGGCCACCAAAATTTACGGCGCAGCCGATATTTCCGCCGACGCCAAGGTCAAGGCGCAGATCCAGAAGCTGCAGGACAACGGATACGGCCGCTATCCGGTGTGTATCGCCAAGACCCAGTATTCGTTCTCGACCGATGCCTCCGCGCGCGGCGCGCCTTCGGGGCACATCATCAACATCCGCGAAGTTCGCCTGGCGGCGGGGGCGCAATTTGTGGTGATGGTCTGCGGCGACATAATGACCATGCCGGGGCTGCCGAAGGCGCCCGCGGCGATGAAGATTGACCTGACTCCAGAGGGGAAGGTGGTTGGACTATTTTGATGGGATTTTCGGCGCTCAAGACGAAAGGAACAGAAGGGGACACAAGGAAACCCTCAGCGAATACCCCCGTTTTGAGGGGTCTATTGGATGTTTCGGTACTTCCAAACTGTGATTCTTGTGCTTATACTCCCATCGAGTAACGATTCGGACCGGAAATACCGGGTTTTCGGCGTCTGGACGTAATGAATGGATACATAGGGCCGGCAGCGAACCGGTCCGGTGTTTGACGAAGGAGAGCGGAGTTGGCCCTGGTACTGGCGGTAGACATGGCCGGCGTTCCCAGCCGGTGGTTGATGGTCGAAGAAGCCATTTCCTACTATGCGCGGCGCATGGTTGCGTGGTCGATCGGCGACGCCGTTGCGACCTATCGCGGAGGCATTTGCCGGCAGACAGGCAGGCGCTCCGAGCTGTCCACGCACAGCATTATTGCCATCAAAGGCGCGGTCGATTTCGTCAAAGACCATCATACCGAGCCGCACCTGTCGAATGTCTCCCTGTTTTTCCGCGACCGCCACAAGTGTGCCTATTGCGGTGGCCAGTACAAGGAAAGGGATCTGTCGAGAGACCACGTTATCCCCGTCTACCTTAACGGGCGGGATCGCTGGATGAACGTGGTGACCGCCTGCCGGGCATGCAACATCCGCAAGGGCGGGCGCACGCCGGAAGAGGCGCACATGCCGCTGCTCTATGCACCGTACGTGCCCAATCGCTACGAGCACCTGATCCTGCAGAATCGTCGTATCCTGCAGGACCAGATGGAATACCTGATGGTCAAAGTGCCCCGGCACAGCCGGCTCTACGCCTGACACCCAGCTCATTCAAAAAGCCGGCTTCGACGCCGGCTTTTTTGTTGGTCAACCCGGCTTGTCGGTCTGCGTTAGCCCGAAGGTCATAGTCCGTTTTCAAGGAATGCCATGAACAAATCGCTCTTCTGCCTTTTTCTGGTCGTGGTAGCGCTCTGCGGCTGTCAGACCAATCCCGTGACTGGCCGCCAGCAGCTCATGCTGGTGTCGGAAAGCTCCGCGATCGGAAGCTCCAAGGCGGCTTACGCCCAAATGCTTCAGCCGCTCGAAAAGGAAGGGAAAATCGATTCCAATGCGGCGCTCACCGCCCGAGTCCGCGAAATCACCGGGCGTCTGATTGCCCAAGCGATCAAATATCGTCCGGAGACCGAGGCTTGGGAATGGAGCGTCAAAGTTATCGACGACCCGAAGACGGTCAATGCATGGTGCATGGCGGGCGGGCGAATGGCGATTTATACCGGGCTCATCGAACAGATCAAGCCGACAGACGACGAACTAGCCCAGGTGATGGGCCATGAAATATCGCATGCGCTGGCAAAACATACGGCGGAACGGATGTCGCGGGCCATGGCCATGCAACTGGGCATCGGCGTATTCGCCGCGACCCAGAGCGAGAGCCGAACGGCAGGACTGACGTTGACCGGGGTACAACTTGCTGCGGTGGTCGCTTTGGAACTGCCCAATAGCCGGGGAGCGGAAACTGAAGCAGACCGGATCGGCATCGAACTCGCCGCCAAGGCGGGGTACGACCCGCATGCTGCGGTGAGCCTGTGGGACAAAATGGGCAAGGTCGGCGGCGGAAGCTCGCGCCTGGATTTCCTTTCCACGCACCCCGCGCCGGCAAAACGCATGGAAACATTGGCGGCCTTAGCGCCGCAGATGATGCCCTATTATCAGGATAAGTCGCCGCGGCCGATGTTCAATCTGCGCTGATATGTATACGAGTCCTATGATTAGCGGATTTTCGGTTTACTCGCCTTTGAATACCGGTGGGCGCTTGGCGAGGAATGCCTGTACACCCTCCCGATAATCGGCGGAAGTCCCCAACTCCCTCTGCATGTCCCGCTCCATGTCCAGTTGTTGCGAAAGCGGGGTCTTTTCGGCGCTGTAAATGAGTTGCTTGATTCGGGAGAATGCCAGCGTTGGGCCACTCGCGAGCTGCCTTGCCATCGCCAACGCGGTCGGCATCAGTTCGGCGTCCTCCACGCACTTCCAGATAAGCCCCCATTGCGCAGCCTGTTCCGCTCCCAGTTTGTCGCCGAACAAGGCCATTCCCATGGCTCTTGCGGTGCCGAGTTGTTGGGTCAGGAAGTAGGTGCCTCCGCAATCGGGTACCAGTCCAATTTTGCTGAAGGCCTGAATGAAACTGGCAGATCGGGCTGCAATGACCACATCGCACGCCAGAGCAAGACTGGCTCCGGCGCCTGCCGCAACGCCATTCACCGCCGCAATCACTGGCAGCGGCAGGGAGCGCAGATTTATTACCAGTGGGTTGTAGTTCCTGTCGAGTGAGGCTCCAAGGTCGGGCGGTGAACTGCCTGCCGCAGCCGCGCGCTCGTTGAGATCCTGGCCCGCGCAAAATCCGCGGCCCGCGCCGGTGAGCAGCAGGGCACGAACGGAGCGGTCCTGGCGCACCTGCGTCAAAGCCTCTCGAATCTCGACATGCATGGGGCTATTAAAGCTGTTCAAGCGGTCCGGGCGATTCAGCGTCAGCAATGCAACGCCGTCGGAAATTTCGAAAAAAATGTTCTGGAAAGGTTGGCTCATCATTCGTAATCTTGATTGGTTGGTCAATGCAATCTGGTCATGTGGTCTCTCGGATATAGCAGAGCCAAGCGGGCGCACCATTTCTTGTCACCTGTCACCTGTCACTCGTCACCTGTCACCGCTCTATCGCGGCCGTCTCAAAACTGGGGTTGCACACATCCGATCCGTCGGCGGGAATTTTCTTGCCGGCCAGCTTCTGGATCGGTACCCAGATGATCGAGGTGGCCAGCCTGCCCACTGTTTCGATCATGCCACCGGGCGCTACGCCGACATCGAACTTTTTGAACGTGCCGCTTACCTGAATCGGCGTCGAGAGACTCAGGAACTGAGCTTTCTTGGCCTGGGGCCGCAAAATGAATTTTAGTTTCTCCGAGTTGAAGTCGGCGCTGCCCTTGGCGGTGACACGCACGCGAGTGGTGTCGATTATGAAGGTCTTGTCCGTCAGTTTGCCATTTGCCAATTGGAAGCGGCCAACCGCGCAGTTGATTTTCGAGGCCTTCTCGGGATCCACGGCGGGAACCAGTGCCACCAGCACATTCACGGCCCAGAGATCGAATATTCCCGATTTCATATTTTTCAGCCAAATCGCAAAGTCGATGCGTCCATTGCCGCGCTTAAGAGCATCGGCGAGATATTGGGTACGCGAATCCACGTCCATTTTCAGACTGAACAGTCCTTGTTGCTCGGCGTCGGGCTTGATGCGGCGGGCAAGAATGCCATAATCGAATTTTTCCACGTCGATGTGGAGGTCCACCTTGACGTCATGTTCGGTTGGCTGGTAGCCCAGCGAAAGTTTGGCCAAGCCGCCTGGAATAGTGATTTCTACCGGCCCGATTTCCGCGCGGCCATTTTCCAGCTTCGCATCGAGCCGCCCGCTGCCCAGTTTGTCGCTACCCGAGAATACCTGCTCGACTTGTACTTTCAGGTAGGCGTCCTGGCGGCTCAACACTGCCCGACTCAGGAGATTCTGAGCAGTCTGGCTGGCGGCAACGGATTTCTCGCGCAGTTCGTCGCCGGTGAGCGGTTTGTCGGTATCGGCATCCGGTTTTTTTTCCACCGGCGACCAGTCGCCGAAGCGAAAATTGTCCAACTGGATATTGGGCGCGCTCAAGGTCAATTCGAATTTCGGGCGGGTGGCCTGGGTGTCGAGGGCTCCGATGCCGTTCAAAATACTTTCAGCGACTTGCAGGCGAAGCTCGTCTACCTGATAACCCCTGGGCGACATCCGAAATTTTCCCGTGGCCGACCACGGGCCCCACGGGGGCAGGGAGGCCCTCAGCAATTTGTTAAGGCTGTCGAAGCGTGCCCCCTGCACGTCCAGAGCGAGTTCCAGCTCGCTGCCCACAGGGCGTGCAATGGCCCCGGAAAATTTCACCCGGGTTTGCGCCGTTTCGGCGCTGAACTGGAAGGGCAACGAAAGTTTGGGATTGACGAGATCTTCGGCGCGCGCGGTGTCGAGTGCCAGCACTATCGGAACCTCATCGATGGCCCCATTCAGATTCAAACGCAATGGGGCTCCTGGTTCGGCGCGCAACTCGCCTTTTTCGATGACGATACGGGCTTCACTTCCGGTATTGGGGTCGCGCAGGGTAACGCGGCCGCCGCCGATCGAGCCGACCAGTTCCGAGCGCCCCAGCATATCGCCCAAGCGACTCGCGCGTGCCGCCAGGTAGAACGCAAACTCATTAAAAGTGGCATCCAGCTTGGCATTCATGCCCAACTTGCGCATCAGGGCGCCGATGTCCAGATTGTTTGCGAATAACCATAGTCCGGCACTGGGTTCGGCACCGCGCAGGTCCAGCGATATGGCGCCACGGAATGCGGTGCCGGCCACCTTCGCTCCAAATTGCGAGGGATGCATGAAGCCTTGACGAATACGCCCATCGAAAGAGAGGTCGGCGACTTCGAGCGGACTTCCGGCAAAACTCCTGATGCGGACTTCGATGTCGGCGTCGCTTAAGTTGATCCCTTGCGGCAGGATAGGAATGTCCAATACCGGACCTTCCGATCCGGCAGGTTTGTCCGACTTGGGTATCATCGATTCCAGCTCGCGGATATCGATTTGTTCGGCGCCCAACCGCACTTTGACCAAGGGTTGGCTGTTGATGCCGGTGCGAGCCAGATCCGCGTGGATCGAACTGCGACCCAGCCGAAAGATCAGATCCGATAGCCGCCATTCCGTCGCTCGAGCCGTCGCCTTGCCGGAGAGTTTGAGGGGAGCTTCTGCGCCTGGCGTGAAACCAAACCAACTGGCCAGTTCGCCGGCGCGTGGTGCCGCAATGGCAAACTTCAGCTCGGGCCCGGAATTCGCCGTGGGCGCCTGAAGCAGACCCTGAATGTTCACGCTGACTTGCCCGGATTTGAGAGAAAAATCCATCGGCGAGCGGGTGCCAAGCATCATGGGTTCCAATGCTCCGGCGCGCAGGTTCGCGGAAAAAGGGTGTTCGAGCAGGTTGCCTTGCATTTTGCCGCTCAAGGTCTTGCCTGACGGTAAAGAAACGGCGAAATTATCCAGGGCGAAATTGACCGGCCTGCCACCCTCGACGTTGCCGTAACTGAACTTGCCCTTTTCAACTTTCAGTTGTACATCCAGGCTGCGAACCAGTTCGCTGACCTGGTCACCGGCCGCGGCGAGTTTCAGATCGAAGCGGCCCAGTTGCCCCTTGATGCCGCGCGCGCCGAGCAGAAATTCCGCCAATCCTCCGAGATCCGAATTCAGGGTTCCCAATGCCAACTGGAATTGCGGCGGATTGGACGTGGCATCGGCGGTAATTCCTCCTTTTAGCGCGACGCCGGTCACGGTGGCGAGGACAGGCGCATCGAGGTGGCCGTTTTCAAGTTTGATTTGTAGACTGGCATCCTGCACATCGCCGGGCAGGCTCAGCCAGCGTTGCACGCTCAGCGTTAGGTCGACATCCGCCTGGTTGAGCTGCCCCAAACTGAAACTGACATTCGATAATTCCCGATACAACTCGGACAGGCTTTTGGGTGGATCGGAAGAAACCGCTGCCGAGGCTGCGTCTTTCTTGCGAATAAATGGCCGTAGATCAAGCGACGGCGCCAATAGCGAACCCGAGATCCTGGGTTTGCCCGCGCTGGAATCGATTTGGAGCTCGCCGGTCAGCGCCGTATTGCCCATGGTTGCATTCAACTGCGAAAGCACAACCAAGTTTGGACCATAGTGAATGGTACCGGCAATTCCGGTGGCGCCGACATCCGGCAATTCGGTTTGCATCAGGCGCTCGAATTCTTCCAAGTTTTCGGTTCCGAGACCGAAGCGGATATCGCCTGTGTTGCCACTGACGGTGCCACTGAGCGCAAGAACGGTACTCAGAAAGTTCAGATTCATTTCGATCGGCCAAGGCCGGCCGGCGACCAGATCTCCAAGCCGGCCACCGGTAAAATTCACCTTGTAGGGGAAGGCCTTTTCCACTGCCCCATCCAGGGACATGGTGAAAGGTTCGCCAGCAGGCGAACGCGCGTTCAGGGTATGCAAGTCGAAAAAATGACTCACCCCATCGGCGCCGACGTATTCGACATTGAGTTGATCGAGAGAGATGCGCTGAATGTCCAGCGCGGATACTGCTTCTTCGGCACCGATCGGAGAACTACTGCTTGATCGGGCCGCAGGGGCGGGTGCCGCAACACGGGGAGCGAACGTCCAATTATTGCGGCCATCGCGATGGCGTTGCAGTCGGGCCCGAACCGCGGTCCCGGACAATTCCTCGATCCTGAGTTTTCTCTCGATCAATAGTGGCCAGAGATCAAGCGCCAGGCGGGCTTCGCCCAGGCTTGCAAAATCGCCGCCTTCGAATCCCGATGCGTTGGCGACGTGCAGTCCTCCGACCCGCAGGCGCGGGCGGGCGGAAATTTCCAGCACCAGCGGGCCGTCGAGTCGAACCGGGCGGCCGATATTTTCGCTGAAGGTATTGGCGATGTTGCCGCGCAAGGTCGCGGCATTGATGGTGACGCCGATGGTGGCGACATAAAGCGCGGCCCCCACGCCGACCGCAAATACCGCGACCATCGTCCAGACTATCCGGCGCAGCAGACGGCGTGGCCGACTATTTGGATTGCGTTGTGCCATGGACGGGATTATCCACGAACTGGCGCAGGCACCCGTCCGGCAATCATTGACGATCGCGCGGGGTCAGGCTGGAAAGGCCTTTCGCCCGGATCTTTGTTTGATCAAGCTAAGGAAACGCTGAATAAGTGTCGTCCCCGCGAAGGCGGGGAACCAGTTGTCTTTGAAAAACCTGGGTTCCCATCTTCACGGGAATGACATTCGGGGACTTATTCAGTGTTTCCCTAAAATCGAACTACTGAAATGTGGCAATTGGTTTTCAGGATTGTGCGGCAGCCAGCTCGCGCAAAATCGAATCGAGCATTTCCAGCATTTGCTTGATTTCGGCATCGCTCACAGTCAGTGCCGGCATGAAGCGCAAGGTGGAAGGACGCGGTGCGTTAAGCAGCAGCCCCTGGTCACGCGCTTTGTCGACGACGGCATTGGCGATTTCCTTGTTCAGATCCAGAGCGATCAGCAGACCGCGGCCGCGAATTTCGCCCAGACCATGGCGTGCGGACAATTCTTTCAGTCCGGCGCGCAGCGTGGCTTCCCGTGCCCGTACCGACTCCAGAAAACCGGGCGCGGCCAGCGCATCGAAAATGGCGCAGCCCACCGCCGTCATCAGCGGATTGCCGTTGAAGGTCCCGCCTTGGTCGCCATGTTCGAAACAGCTCGCCGATTCCCGTGCGAGTAGCGCGGCAAGTGGAACCCCACCGCCCAGACCTTTGCCCAGCGTCATGATGTCCGGGATGACATTCGCGTGCTGAAATCCGTACATCGTGCCGGTACGCCCCATACCGGTTTGAACTTCATCGAGGATCAGCAGTATCCCGCGCTCCTCGGTCAGACGGCGCAAGTGCCGGAGGTAATCGTCTGTCGCGGGTATCACGCCGGATTCGCCCTGAATCGGTTCCAGCATGACCGCCACCGTGCGATCGTTGATGGCCGCGCTTAGCGCGGCGAGGTCGTTGAGCGGCACCTTGGGAAAACCAGGTACCTTGGGTTCGAACAGGTTCGCCCACTGCGGCTTGCCGGACGCCGACATGGTGGCCAACGTGCGTCCGTGAAAGGCGTTATGCGTGGTGATGATTTCAAATGCGCCATTGCGGTGCTTGGTACCCCATTTGCGTGCCAGCTTGATGGCGCCTTCGTTCGCTTCGGCGCCGCTGTTGGTGAAAAACACGCGATCCAGTCCGCTGGAAGCCGTGAGGCGCTGTGCCAGATCTATCATAGGCTGGTTGTAAAAGGCCGGGCTGGGATTCACCAGACGCACGGATTGCCGGGCCAGCGCATCGGTGATTTCGCGCGGACTATGCCCAAGGCAATTCACCGCCCAACCCTGGACAAAATCGAGGTAACGGCGGCCGGCATGGTCGGTCAGCCAACTGCCGTGGCCTTCGACAAACACCAGTGGCGGCCGCTTGGCCACATCCATCAGGGCGCCAAATTGCGCTTGCACAGTATCGGGCATCAAAGTCTCCGGAAAAAAATGGCCACAAGAAATTCTCGTGGCCATTGTTTGTTCAAGTAATCGTTCTTAGGGGTCAACCCGTCGGCGCACGAGTTCGGCTCTGCCCAGGGCGGAGCGGGGAACCGGGTCGTCGGCGTGGCGGATGCGCTCGCATGAGGGCATTTTTCCGCTTGTGCGGGTGACTGTCAAGAATCGTCGTCAGGCCGGCTTGGGGAAATACTGAATTAATGTCTTCCCCGCGAGGGCGGGGAACCAGTTGTCTCTGAAAACCTGGATTCCCGTTTTCACGGGAATGACATTCGGAGACTGATGCAGTGTTGCCTTAGCGCAGCACGCTGGATGCTTCGGCCTCTCTTGTCAGCATGTCCACATCTTCGGGCAGCATCAACCTGTTGCTCTCCAGCTTGCGAGCCACCTCCACAATTTTCTGAACATAGGTGTCACGCGTGCCATAGAGTTCGGCGAGCGAGGGGCGGGGGTCACCGGCCGCCTCAGCCTCGGCCTTGGTGCGCGGCAGCGGAACGGTCGAACCCAAAAGATCGCAAAGATCCGGTCCGCCGAACGCCTTGGTGCGGGTGTTCCAGCCCAACAAGGTGGCAACGGGCACTTCCACATAGGGATGACGAATGCCGGCAATATCGTTACCGATGGCATCGACCTGGGGCACCATAACTTTATGCCTGGCGCGGGAAACGGGGATCAGCAGATCGATCACTCCCGCGTTGAACTTCACACGGGGACCGAAATCCCGGTCTCCCGAGCCGTTATAAAGCCCCTCGTAGGTGAGCCCCGGAATCCTGGGTAGTTTGAGATCATTCGGTTCGACCAGCGTGCCATCGGCAATTTTTGGCACCAGAGTCTCCGGCGGAGCGGTACTGTTTTTCACCCACTGTTCCAGCGCCACGACCAGCGCACGCAGGATTGGCCCGGGATGCGTGGCATTGGTCAGTTGCTCGCATTGTTTGTCGGCAATCCCGTGATTGGGCGCATCGCCTTTGAAGCCGCCGTGCTGCAGGCTGGACAGCAGGTAACGACGCACCTTGTGCGATTCGTTGAAATCCATCTTGCCGCCTTCGCTGGCGCCGGTGAGCGCGGCGCGAAACTGCCAATACTCGTTGGACGTGTCGGTGTGAATGATCTTGGGGTCGGTGGTGGGGCGCTTGAGAATGCCGTCGGGCACGCGATTGAACGGGTTGATGCGCACCGAATATTGCCGGGGGAAGTTGGTGTCCGGCACAAAACGTTCGCGGTGTTGCTGGGTAAAGGCATTGGGCTGCGCAAAACGATAATTGAGGAACAATTTCTGTACGCCGGCCACATGGATGTGCATGCCCTGGCATACCTGGCGTTCTTTTTCGTCGACGTTAAAACCCTGATAAAGAAAGTCGCGCAGATACATGCCCGAGGAAGAGATTCCCAGACAAAGCGTGGTCTTGATGCCATGCACCGGATTCGGATTGCCGGCGGTGTCCTTCTCGTCGTGCCTGAGAAAGGAGACGAAGTCCCGGCTGGTGAGGTAGCCCAAACCCATGACCGGGGAGTTTGTGGCGCGATAGAGCAGGTGATAATTGCTGGCATTATCGAAGCCGGTCTTTAAGCAGATGTGATTCACACTCGGTGTACCGGGCCACCCGTCGGGGCAGTCGGCAAACGCCCAGTCCTCGTCGGCAACGGGTTCTCCTCGGGGGATCTCGGGCCCGCCAGGACGAGGCGAATCGCTCGGCAATAGGTAGAGTTCCGCCTGGGCGATTTTCTTGTCTGTTGATACCGAGGGATACGGTTTAAACGCCGGGCCACCGGAAAGGGGCAGGGAGTAGGGCTTGCCGCCATTGAAGTTGCGATCCGAGAACTCGGTGAGGATGCGTTCTGTCAGAGGCGCGCCCTTTTCCAGCGCGACCGGGAAGTTCGCCGTCAGGCGGTTATCGCCCGGGGCAATGTCCGCGCCCCAGCCAACCCAGGCCAGCACATAGCCGCGCTTCATCAGGAAGCCGTTGCCGAAGTCCCGGATAGCCATGGGGGCATTCATACTGGCATCGGAAGCCGTGTCATGCAGGCGACCAAACGATACTTTGCGCCCCCGATTGTTGACATCGAAAAACAGAGTGCCCGAGGATTTTTTCATGTCCACCGGCTTCAGAATGACCATGTCGGCGGAGAATTCCACCGCACCGCGCGTATTCAAGGGCGCCCGGTCGATATCGAAGACCACCGCATTTCTTTCCAAGGTCGGATCGGCCTCGAAGTAGGCGCGGCCCGTCAGCTTTTCGTAGGCACCGGCCTCCCCAAACGCAGTCCCATCGGCCACGACTTCGCGCTGGGTGATTTCAAGCCGGGTCAGTTTGCCGTGGGCGGTACTGGCCGCAATCAGGCAAAGCGACAGGGCAAAGGCGGATAAGGCACGAATCGTCGGCATGAATTCCTCGGTCGTAGTGATGTTGAAAGTTCCCGCAGCGCCTGGCGGCAAACCAGGGCGACGCGGCGGGGGCGCTACAATATCGCAGATCGCCGATTTGGGCGAGAAGGGCATGAAGGGCAGTGACGGGTGTCGCGTGACACGAAGTCAGTTACGGGTGACGGGTGACAAAGAGTCAGTGACGAGTGACAAGTGACAGGTGACGAGCAAAAACTTATGGCCAGGCAAGCAATCCTTGAAGTTTGAGGCTAGCAAAAATCTATCTTAACCACCGGAAACGCTATCAATATGAATTTGACCTTGACCCGTCACCCGTCACCCGTCACCCGTCACGGACTTCCCAAGACCCGTCACTCGTCACCTGTCACTCGTCACAGCTTTCTCGTCACTCGTCACGGCTTTCCCGTAACTCGTCACCCGTCGCGCGGAGCGCGCCCATGACGGCCACCCTCATCGACGGCGTTGCCGTATCCAAAGTCATCCGTGCCCAATGGAAATCGCGCGTCGATGCGCTGAAGTCGCGGGGGATTACGCCGGGGCTGGCCGTGATTCTGGTGGGGGATAATTCCGCCTCGCAGGTTTATGTCCGCAACAAGGTCAAGGCATGCGCCGACGTGGGCATGTATTCCGAAATGCATACCTACGCAGCGGACATCCCCGAGATTGCGGTTCTGGAGCGGATCGCGGCGCTCAATCGCGATCCAAATATTCACGGCATTCTCGTGCAATTGCCTCTGCCGCGGCATATCGACAACAACAAGGTGCTGGAAACCATCTCAGTGGAAAAGGATGCTGACGGATTCCACTTATACAACCTGGGCGCACTGGTGACCGGCGGCACGGTGTTTCCGCCCTGCACACCTTATGGCGTCATGGCGCTTCTCGATCACTATCGGGTTCCGATCGAAGGCGCCAACGCGGTTGTGATCGGCCGCAGCAATATCGTCGGCAAGCCCATGGCCTTGATGCTTCTGGAACGCAGCGCCACCGTGTCGATCTGCACTTCCAGGACTCGCGATCTGCGGCAATACACCCTGCTTGCCGACATACTGGTGGTGGCCACCGGCAAACCGAAGATGATTACCGGTGACATGGTCAAGCCGGGGGCGGTGGTCATCGATGTTGGCATCAATCGTTTGTCCGACGGAAAATTGGTTGGCGATGTTGACTTCGACAGCGCCCGCGAAAAGGCCTCCTACATCACTCCCGTACCGGGCGGAGTCGGCCCTATGACGATAACCATGTTGCTGGGGAATACCGTCCAGTCCGCGGAACGTTTCGGAGTGAAACAGATTCAGGCGCATGCCGAGAAGGTGAACGCCGAAGTGCTTCCCTGAATGCAAGGGCTATGAGCAGAGTGGTATTTTAAGGGCTCGCTCGCCCTTATAGGGGCGGGAAATGGCAGCCAGGCAGTCCAGCGAGACTTCATTTGCGCCCTGTATACTTCCCTGATGCAGGACCTATCCGTATTACTCATTGTTTCCATCGCGACGCTCGTTGCTGTCGTGGCCCTGGTTTTTATGGGCCTGGCCCTGAACCGGCGCCAAGGTTCCATTCCCGAATTGCTTGCCCGGATCCTCGAGGAAAAGCACCTTGCGATGCTCAAGGATCTCAATGCCGGACTCAATAGTTTAGGCGACCGTCTGACCCAGTCGCAGAGCGAATTATTGGATCGCCTGCGCGGTACGCTCACTCAGGAGCTTACCCAGACCCGCAGCACGGTCGGGGCATTGCAGGTGAGGCAGGTGGAAGAGCTTTCCGCAACTCGGGAGACCATGAGCAAAAAGCTTGGCGAGCTGAGCGCGGATTCGCAGGCGAAACACGATCTGCTTCGCACCGAAGTGCTGACCCGCATTTTGCAAACTCTGGCCGAGCAGAATCGCGCCGAGCAGGAACTCATTCAGACCACAATGCGCAACGCCTCGGCGCAACTTTCGGCATCCATGGAGTCTTTGTCAAAGACCACCGATAGTCGCCTGGAACAGATTTCGGGAAAAGTGGGCGAGCGGCTGGAAGAGGGTTTCAAGAAGACCAATGAGACTTTCGTTAGCGTCATGGCGCGACTGGCAACCATCGACGAGGCGCAAAAGAAAATCGATGGATTAACTGTAAACGTGGTGAGTCTGCAGGAATTATTGGGCGACAAACGCTCGCGCGGCGCCTTTGGCGAGGTGCAGCTCGAGAATCTGGTGCGAAATATTCTCCCCGAATCGGCCTTTGAGTTTCAGTACACGTTCAAGTCCAACGCGGCGCGCGCGGATTGCGTCCTCAAGCTGCCGCCGCCCACCGGCCTGGTCGCGGTCGATGCGAAGTTTCCGCTGGAAAATTATCACCGCATGTTCGAGTCCGGCATTGGCGAGACGGAACGCTTGGTGGCGCAGAAACAGTTCCGTGCTGACGTGAAAAAACACGTCGAAGACATTTCCACCAAATACATCATTGCGGGAGAGACTTCGGACGGGGCGGTGATGTTCGTGCCGGCCGAGGCGGTGTTCGCTGAAATCCACGCCTACCATTCGGAAGTGGTGGATTTCGCCATGCAAAGACGGGTCTGGATCGTGTCGCCGACCACGCTGATGGCAGTGCTCAACACGGCTCGCGCGGTGATGAAAGACGTTGCCACTCGCGAGCAGGTGCATATCATCAAGGACGAGCTCGGAAAACTTGGCAAAGACTTCAGCCGCTTCGACTCTCGCATGAAGAAGCTGGCCGACCATATCCGCCAGGCCCACGAAGATGCGCAACAAGTGCAGATCAGCAGCGACAAGATCACCCGGCGGTTTTCGCAGATCGAGCGCGTCGAACTCGATCAGCCCGAGCAACTGCGTCAGCTCGAACAGGCCTTGCTCGATGTGCCTGCCGATGACGAATCCGGCGCCTGATCGGCCCTGACATGTTGGGATGGAAGTCATGGCGCCGGCGACGGGCGCTGGCAAAGGCCAGTCTCGACGAGGCGACCTGGCAGCGCGTCGCCGGGCGGTTTTCCTTCGTGCTGCGGCTCGATGCGGAGGCAAAGCGGCGGCTGCGCGACCTGTGCATCCTCTTCGTGCATGAAAAACAAATTTCAGCCGCTTCCGGGTTCACGCTCACATTGGAGATGAAGCTGGGTATAGCCATCCAGGCTTGTATCCTGATCCTGCAATTAGGGCGTGGCGTGAATAATCTGAATCACTTCGATGGATGGGTGGAAATTATTGTCTATCCCGGTCAATTTTTGCCGAGGCAGGAATTGCGGGGCGACGACGGCATCATTCAGGTGGACGAGTCGTTTTATGCCGGCCAGGCCTGGTTGCAGGGGCCGGTCATACTCTCCTGGGAGGACGTCGAGAACGCCGGCGATCTGGAGGGGACGAACGTGGTCATTCACGAGTTTGCCCACAAACTCGACATGCTCAATGGCGAAGCAAACGGATTCCCGCCTTTACATGCGGACATGAGTCGGGAGGCCTGGACACAGGCATTCACGGCGGCTTTTGAGGATTTGTGCCGGAGCGTGGACGCGGGTGAGAGAACCGACATCGATCCCTATGCGAGCGAATCACCTGCCGAATTTTTCGCCGTATTGAGCGAGGCGTTTTTTGAGGTGCCGGAGTTGGTAAAGGAAATTTATCCGAAGGTTTATGAGCAGATGACGCTGTTTTATCGCCAGGATCCGGCCAGCCGCGAATTGCCTCGGGAATGGAGGTTGAGAAGGGCCTAAATCTGAAAAGCACTGCAAGAGAAAAGCTTGACGCAAAGATGCAAAGGTCGCAAAGAACGCAAAGAAAAGAAACGCTTTGTGCCGGAATTGACGCAGGCCTGTGTTTTCACCTCGACAGGCATGGTCTGTTTTGGAATTTCTTTGCGACCTTTGCGTCGAGATTGTCTTTTGCTGCACTTTTTTCGGAATACTTCAATTACCTCATGATTCAGATTTTTTTTCGCCACCTTCGGGGCCATAGAACATGACCCAGACACAGAAATCGTCGGTGAATTCTTCGAAACGGTGAATGACTCCGGCTGGCACGAATAGAGTGTCTCCGGTCTGAAAGGGGTGGCGATCGGGTCCGTTGACGAACCAGCCCGATCCGCGGGCGATGACGTAGAGTTCGTCGCGGGTGTGCGGCTTTTGCGAGTCTTGCCCCGACGGGCGGTACATTTTGACCTGAAGGCTGCCATGCTCAAACACGGCGGCGGAAGGCAATCCCTGAGTGACCGTGGCGACTGCGTCGAGTGCTTCGGCAATGGTGACGCGGCGGCCGAATTTCGAAGAGGTAAAATTGGTTTCCGGTTTCATGATGATTCTGTAATCAAAATGTCCAAGCGTCGCTGTCCTTGGAGCTTACGCGCCGCAATTCAGTCGTAGCTATTCTTCGCGTTGCCGCCATTCCTGAATGGCAATAAGCACCCCGGCCCCGTACAGCGCGGCGACGGTGAAAAGCTGCAATTCAGAAACCGCATACGTATCCTCGATAATATTGAGGCCGGCGTAAATCAATCCAGCATGCCCACAGGCCAGCGCAATCTGACTGGCAATGGAAAAGGACCCCATGGCCTGGCCCGGTGGATAGGATGCCACACCGGCATATTTGCCCATGGATATGGCCAGCAGTTGTACCGTCAGACCCAACCCCAGCAACACGGCAAGTCCGGCTACGGGTCGGGTCCAGGACGGGATCAGAAGTGACAGCGGGAAAACGATGGCATAGCGGCCCACGAAATAAAAGCCGATGACAATCAGAAATCCCAAGCCGAGCAAAAAATTGAGTCGTGTAATCAAGTAATGTCCCGGAGAAACTCGGGCGCGGCATAGCCGCCGGATGATGACCGTACATGGTACCCGAAGGCAGCGTCGAGAAAGACACTTAATTTGCCATGGAATTCGATACTTCGAGCAGATTCATATCCGGGTCACGGAAATAAACCGATAAAAGGGGGCCGACTGCGCCTGCGCGTCGAACCGGTCCGTCAAGAATCGAGACTCCGCAAGTTTTCAAGTGTTTTATCACGTCGACGATGGGTGTCGAGGTCAGGAAGCAAAAATCCCCCGAGCCGCGCGTGGGGTGTTCGGCCTTGGGATCGAATTCCTTTCCCACTTCGTGCAGATTGAATTTCTGCGCGCCAAAGCTCAATGCCTTGCGTCCTCCGGAAAAGGTGACCTCTTTCATACCCAAGACTCGAGTATAAAAGGCGCAGGTGGTCTCGATGTTTTTGACAGTCAGAACGACATGATCGATGGCTTCTATTTTTAACTCCATGGCTCCCTCATGTTCATCGGCTCCTCGGAAGGAAGGGGGACGCAGGCTACTTGGTGGCAGGGACGTTGATGCGGAAAATCAGCCACGCCATGGTGCCGGAAACCAGGCCCCAAAAGGCCGATCCGATGCCAAAGAGCGTCACACCGGATGCGGTCACGAGAAACGTGATCAATGCAGGTTCGCGCTCGGTTTCCTTGGCCGTGGCGATGGCCAAACCGCTGCCAATGGTGCCGATCAGCGCCAGACCTGCAATGGCCAAAATCAATTCTTTCGGTAAGGCCGAAAAGACCGCTGCAACCGCCGCGCCGAATAATCCAATGATGATGTAAAAGACCCCCGCACTCACGGACGCCATATAGCGCTTGGCGGGATCTTCATGGGCTTCACGGCCCATACAAATCGCCGCAGTAATGGCGGCCAAATTGAGCGCATAGGCGCCAAAGGGAGCCAATACAAAAGTGGCGATGCCGGTCCAGCCCACCAAAGGAGAAATGGGTGTGGAGGTATAGCCGGAAGCCCGAAGTGCCGCGACGCCAGGTACATTCTGCGAGCCCATGGTGACGGCAAATAGCGGCAGCGCCACGCCGATGAGTGCGCTTACGGAAAATTGTGGCGTCGTAAAAACAGGTGCCGCCAGATCGAAGGTCAAGTCGTGTGTTTGCACAAGGCCCAGCGCGGCGGCATAAATGAGGCCTGTCAACAATGCCGCCATCACGGCATAGCGGGGGATCATTCGACGCAGGGCGAGGTATACGCAGAACATGGTAAAGACAATGGCAAATTGCGTTTTCATGGCAATGAAGACATCCATCCCGAAGCGCAGCAGAACCCCGGCCAGCATGCCCGAGGCGATGGAGAGAGGAATGCGGTTCAGGATGCGCTCAAACCAGCCGCTGAATCCGGCGATCGCGATGAGGGCGCCGCAGACCAGGAAGGCGCCAATGGCTTCGGCCATGGGCACGCCTGCTGCGCCGGTGATCAGCATCGCCGCGCCAGGGGTGGACCATGCGGTAACAACGGGCACCCGGTAGCGAAGCGAAAGTCCGATACAGGTCACCCCCATCCCGATGCCCAGCGCCCACATCCAGGAGGCGATTTCGGCGGCGGTTGCGTGGAGTGTTGTGGCGGCCTGAAAGACGATGACCGCGGAGCTGGTAAATCCAACCAGAACCGTCACAAACCCCGCAACCAGCGCGGAAAGGGAAAAATCCTTCAACATTGTTATGGCGGCTCGACGGTTGGTTGTTCTGATACGGTTGAACAACTTTGTGTTGACGACGGTTCGGGGCTACTCCAACATTTTCACTCGATTGTACCTTTAAGCCCCGGTCAGGTATCAGTTGACCTAACTAGCCGAGTCATTGCTTGGATCGACCGGTAGAATCACACCTTATTTGCCATGCGGTCGCAAATTTGAACTCGGATCTCCAGGAAATATTCTCCGGCAACGGGTCACTGGCAACCGCGATTCCAGGGTATCGTCTTCGCCCGCAGCAACTGGAAATGGCGCGTGCGGTGGAAACGGCGATTATTGAAAATCGAGTGCTGATCACCGAGGCGGGAACGGGCACTGGGAAAACCTTCGCCTATCTTGTGCCGGCCATGCAGAAAGGTGGCAAGGTCATCGTATCGACGGGTACCAAGACTTTGCAGGATCAGCTTTTCAGCCGCGACATTCCGATGGTGCGAAAGGCGCTGCGGGCTTCCGTCACGGTGGCCTTGCTCAAAGGTCGCGCGAACTACATCTGCCATTATCACCTCGAACAAGCGAAATCCGAGGGACGGTTTCTCAGTCGGGACGATGTCGTGTATCTCGCCCGCATCGAGTCCTATGCCCGGACAAGCACGACGGGGGACCGCAGTGGGCTTGCCCAAGTGCCGGAGGATGCCACGGTCTGGCCGCAAGTGACCTCCACCCGGGAAAATTGCCTCGGGGGCGAATGCCCGCATTATCAGAAGTGCTTCGTCATGGAAGCGCGCAAGCGCGCGATGGAAGCCGATATTGTCGTGGTTAATCACCATTTATTTTTCGCCGACGTCATTCTGCGCGATGAAGCAGTGGCGGAATTGTTACCGGCGTGTAATACGGTCATTTTCGACGAGGCGCATCAGTTGCCGGAAACCGCCAGCCTGTTTTTCGGGCGCAGCGTGTCCACCCATCAGTTGATCGAAATGGCCAGGGACAGCCGTATCGAGGCGGCGAGCGCGGCCAAGGATCATCCCACCCTTCCCGACGCCACGGCAGCGTTGGAAAAGGCCGCTCGCGATCTTCGACTGCAATTCGGTCCTGAGGCGGGACGTCAAGCGTTCAAAACAGTGGGTGGGAGACAGGATTTTTTAACGGCATTCGACACTGTGCGTGAGGAGCTGACCGCCCTAACCAGCGTGCTGGAATCGCAGGCCGAGCGTTCGGAAGGTTTGCACAATTGCTGGGTGCGCGGACGCGATCTGCTGGAACGCATGGCGCTCTGGAAGAACAATAATGACCGCGAATGGGTACGCTGGATAGAGGTATTCGGCGCCAGTTTGCATTTAAACGTCACGCCACTTTCGGTTGCCGATATCTTTCGGCGCCAATTGGAAGGCCGTCCGCGTGCCTGGATTTTTACCTCGGCGACCCTGTCGGTGCAGGGAGAGTTTTCCCATTACCAGCGGGATATGGGCCTGGAATCGGCCACCACCGAATGTTGGGAGAGCCCGTTCGATTACCCGAACCAGGCGGTGCTTTACGTTCCCGAGAACCTGCCCGAGCCCAACGACCCGGCCTTTACCCGTGCCGCGGTGGATGCGGCACTGCCTTTGATCGAGGCCGCCCGTGGGCGCACGTTTTTCCTGTTTACCAGTCTGCGTGCGATGCGCGAGGCGCGAGAATGGATGGAAGCTGGTTTGCAGCGGGCCGGCCTGGATCTGCCGCTGCTCATGCAGGGAGAGGGTTCGCGTTCGGAGTTGCTCGATCGTTTTCGAAAACTCGGCAATGCGGTGCTGCTCGGAAGTGCGTCGTTCTGGGAAGGGGTCGACGTGCGCGGCGAGGCGTTGCAATTGGTGATTATCGATCGTCTGCCATTTTCTCCGCCGGACGATCCGGTACTGGCGGCACGCATCGAAAAAATCAATGCCGAAGGCGGCAATGCGTTCATGGATTACCAATTGCCCCAGGCGGTGATTACCCTGAAGCAGGGCGCCGGCCGCTTGATCAGGGATGAAGCGGATTTTGGCGTGTTGATGATCTGCGATCCGCGCCTGATCTCCAAGCCTTATGGCAAAAGAATCTGGCGCAGCCTGCCGCCGATGCGTCGAACCAGAGTGGAAGCAGAGGCGGTGGACTTTCTGCTTTCCAAGGCGGGAAGCGGGGTCGTGCCGAGCGAAGAGGTGAGGAGTGATAGCGCGCAAGTTTATTAGGGGGAAATACGGATAATCTTGCTACGGGATCCGAGTATTCTCCCGTCTTCATCGGACATACATTTCCAAAATCCGGTGCGCATGCCGGAGGGACTTTTTACATAAGGAGAAAACAATGAAATTAAAGATCAAACACCTTTGCGCTGGCGTCTTGACCCTTTGGATTGGAGTCAGCCAGGCCCAGGATGGCGGCAACATTTCTTTTCCCGTGGATTATCGGAGCTGGTTTCATCATCATTCCACAGTCAATTTGCCGGGGCATGCGCCCGAAGCCAACATTGGCATTCAGCATGTTTATGCCAATGAACTGGCCGTCGAAGGATTGCGCACGGGCAAGTTCAAGAAAGGGGCCAGTTTCGTGGTGGACCGCTTTAAGCATGTCGAGGCCGATAACAACCGATTACAGCAGGGCGATCGAAAGGTGATCGCAGTGATGTTTCGCGACGAGGAACGCTACGCGGAAACCGGCGGCTGGGGATTCGAAGGCTTCAAGGGCGGCGATCCCAACGCGCGGGTGGTCAAGGATGCCAAGGCGTGTTTTGTCTGCCATATCCCGCACGCGGACAATAATTTTCTTTTTTCGCGCGGGCTGAAATAACTCCGCGCGGGTTGGCCGGTCCCTGCTTCGGGTGTCAGCCTGGTGCCGGCCCCAGCCAACTCCAGAGTGCCCAGATCAGCAGAATCCAAAGGGCCACAATGATGGCGGCGCCAAGCCAATTGCGCGGTTTGGGTTTGCGAGCCCGCAGCCAATCGTCGGCCTTTTGCCGAGACTCGCCGATGACTTCCCCAGGGATTAATTGCAGCACGAACCAGATTGCCAGGGGCATCAAGATCAGTTCGTCGAGGTAGCCGAGTATCGGGACAAAGTCCGGGATCAGATCGATCGGCGATAGTGCGTACGCAACGATGCCGATACAGAGCAGCCTGGCGAATATCGGGGTGCGCGGATCCCGGTAGGCAAACCACAAGGCCAAACCATCGCGTTTGATGGATGCGGCCAGGTTTTTAAGACGTTTTAGCATCGCGCGGCCTTTCAGGCGACTCGTTCGCCGTATAGATCATGCGTAGTGCTGCGAGAAATGTGCACCTGTGCAAAGGCGCCCGGCTTCAAGTCTCCGGCTTTGGAAATATGTACCACCCCATCGATTTCCGGGGCATCGGCCGAGGATCGGCCGTTGGCTTTGCCTTCGGTGCAGGCATCGACCAATACCGTAATCGTCTTGCCGATTTTTTTCTTGAGACGCCTGGCGCTGATTTGTTCCTGGGCAGCCATGAGGCGGGCGCGACGCTCTTCGCGAAGCTCCGAGGGCACCGCATCGGGCAGGGCGTTGGCGGCCGCGCCATCAACAGGGGAATAGGCAAAACACCCAACACGGTCCAGTTGCGCGGCTTCGATAAATTCCAGCAATTGATTGAAATCGGACTCGGTTTCCCCGGGAAAACCTGTGATAAAGGTGCTGCGCAGGGTAATTTCCGGGCATATGCTTCGCCAGGCATTGACGCGCGCCAGATTGTCTTCGGCATTCGCGGGACGCTTCATGGCTTTTAGAATCCGCGGACTGGCATGCTGAAAAGGCACATCCAGATACGGCAGGATTTTTCCCGAGGCCATCATCGGAATAATTTCGTCCACATTCGGATAAGGGTAAACGTAATGCAGCCTTACCCAGACGCCCAGATCTCCCAGCGCGCCGGCCAGTTCAGTCATACGGGTCTTGAGCGGTTTGCCTCCCCAGAATCCCATGCGGTACTTGATGTCCACGCCATAGGCGCTGGTGTCCTGGGATATCACCAGCAGTTCCTTGACGCCCGCCTTGACCAGGTGTTCGGCTTCCTGCATCACGTCTCCCACCGGACGGCTGACAAGATCGCCACGCATGGACGGGATGATGCAGAAGGTGCAACGGTGATTGCAGCCTTCGGAAATTTTCAGATACGCGAAATGTTTCGGTGTGAGCCGAATCCCCTGTGGCGGTACCAGGTCCAGGAAGGGGTCATGTGGTTTGGGTAAATGCGCATGAACAGCCTCCATGACGGCGTCGGTGGCATGAGGCCCGGTCACTGCCAGCACCCGCGGATGCGCCTCTTTCACAACATCGCTCTTGGCTCCCAGGCAGCCGGTCACGATGACTTTACCGTTTTCCGCCAGGGCTTCCCCTATGGCATCCAGCGATTCCTCGACAGCGGCGTCGATAAATCCGCAGGTATTGACAATAACCAGATCGGAATCGCGATAGCTGCCGGATACCAGGTAACCTTCGGTGCGCAACTGGGTCAGAATGCGCTCGGAATCCACGGTGGCCTTTGGGCAACCCAGCGAGACGAATCCGACCTTGGGTTCCGATATGTTGCGTTTGTTCGGCACTGATTTCAGGTCATTCATGAATAGGAGATGAAAGTCGGCGCGAGGTGTTCCGCCTCGCGCCGCGCGAAAATTTTCAACTCCAGAAAATCAGGAGGCTGATTTTTTCTGCGATTGCTTGAAGGCATCCGCATCCGGAGCGTCCGGCGGGGTCCTGCCCTCGGCGCCCGAGGCGGCAAAGTCGTTGAACGGAAAATTGCCGAAGATGGAGCGGGCCTGCTTTTGCAATTGTTGCTGCATATCCAGGAACGTACTGGCGCTTTGCTCCAGGTAACTGGACATCAAGCCCTGCATGGTGGGGCCCTGCATCTTGACGAACTGGCTCCATGCATCGGCATTGAGCATCGGGCTGTCTCCGAACTTGGGCAAGTTCTGATCCTGCAGGCGCTGTTGAATTTCAATGAACGTCTGGATGTTTTTTTCCAGATAACTTCCCATCATTCCCTGCATTGCGTTGCCATAAAAACGAATGATCTGCGACAACATGTCCGAAGAGAACATCGGGGCACCGGCGCTTTCTTCGTCGAGAATAATCTGCAAGAGAATGCTGCGTGTCAGATCTTCGTTGCTCTTTGCATCCACCACTTTGAAGCTTACCCGCTCCAGCACCAGTTGCTTCACGTCGGCCAGAGTGATGTAACTGCTGGTCGCGGTGTCGTAAAGGCGACGATTTGGGTATTTTTTGATCATGCGCAGTTCGGTTGTCATGGGATGAAGGTCCGGTTCCGAAAAGATGTCGTTGTGCAGCGCGCTTATTGTAATCGGCGAATGTTCGTGCGGCGTCGCGTGATGGCGACATTATAACCACATGAAAAATCGGCACTACCGAAAAGAAGCAATGCCGCAAGTTGGCTGACTTGCGAATCGGCAGATGGAAAAGAAATGGCGCAATGCAAGAATTTGACGTATCCCTTTTGAAATTTAGAGGAATTAAGCGCCACATTTGGGGTAACATGTTGCAATGCAAAATAAGGCGGCGTGAAAATTTAAAAAGTGTCTCGCGCCAAAGCAATTCGGGAAGGGAGTTTTGGGGGTGCTCAGGGTGGTGGGACCAAGGGTCTTCCGGGGCCACGACCGACGCGGCTGGTCAAGGGTGCGCCGAAAACAGTCCTCGGCACCCTGGCAGTGCATGTGGTTGATTCGTATCAAGAACAGGGGCTTGAGAATAAAATTAATATAAACAATGAATTATTAAATTAATTCAAAAAACGCATTAACTGGCACAACGCTTGCTCATTAAATAGTCAAGATCGGACAAAAGCTGACCGAAATCTGGCTCAGCAGTCCCGGGCGAAGTGAAGCCCGAAGCATAGTAGCGAGCAGCGCCAAACACGCAGAAGACGCGATGCTCAGGGTTGAAGGAATTTAAGGCTCCTCCCCCTTTATCCAAAGGTCCTCCTTTGATAAGGGTTCGCCCCGGTGGATATTTCACCGGGGCATTTTTTTTGTCTTGTTACTACGTCGATTGAACCTAAAAACCGCACCACAGAGGCACAGAGACACCGAGAAGAACGATATATCAATCAGTTGTCGTGCCTGTAGCGTTCACCTTTTTGGTAAGTGCGCGGATAGAAGCAACGATTTGTTTTTACTCTGTGTTCTCAGTGCCTCTGCGGTTCAACTGCCTTTTCTAGGTTGAAATGGAGTGGTATCCGTCCCCTGATTGGCGGTGGGCCATCGCTGCATGACATAGCTACCCGGGGCCGCTTCGGACTCGGGATATTCCAGGTTTCCCAGGCGCCCGGGCGCATCGATTTGTTTTCCCGACTTTGTCTTTAGCCATTGGGACCAGTGGGTCCACCAGCTCCCGGGATGCTGCGCGGCGGTTTTTATCCACGCCTCCGGATCGCCAACGATGCCTGGATTGGTCCAGTAATGCCGACGGTTTTTCGATGCAGGGTTGACAACACCGGCAATATGCCCGCTGGCGCCCAGGACAAATTCGCTTTCGTTGCCCAGCAATAGCATGGAACGATAGGCGCTGCGCCAGGGAACGATGTGATCCTCTTGGGCGGCAAATACATAAGACGGCAGCCCTATGACGCCCAGATCGATCGGAACGCCGCGCAATGAAAGCTTGTCCGGCACGCGCAAATTGTTTTCCAGGTACATATTGCGCAGATAAAACGCATAGAGTCGGCCCGGCAGGTTCGCACCATCGGAGTTCCAGTACAACAGATCGAAAGCGCGCGGAGGCTGACCTTTGAGGTAGCCGTTGACGACAAACTGCCAAATGAGATCGTTGGCTCGCAGGGTGGCGAAAGTCGTGGCAAGCTGGCTTCCGGGCATGATGCCGCCGTTTGCAAACTCCTGCTCGGCCTTTTCGACAAAAGCCGGATCGATATAGACGCTGATCTCACCGACATCGGAAAAATCCAAAAGACTTGCCAGCAAAGTCAGGGAACTGACAGGCATCGAAGCGCCCTTGCGCATCTTCGCAAGGGCGCTGGCGAGCAGCGTTCCGCCGACGCAAAACCCCAAAGTGTTGATGTTATCGGCGCCAGTGATGGCCTGAGCTACCTGGGTGGGGGCAAGCACCCCTTGCTCGACGTAGTCCTGCCAGGACAATGTCCCGAGTTCCTCCGGCACATTGCGCCAGGAAACCATAAAAGTTGCAAAACCCTGTTGCGTGCAATACCGCACGAACGAATTTTCCGCCTGCAGGTCGAGCACGTAATACTTGTTGATAAACGGGGGAACGATCAGCAGCGGACGTTCGAACACCTGCGGTGTCGCCGGTGCGTACTGGATCAACTGCATCACCTCATTTTCAAGCACCACCGCCCCAGGCGTGATCGCCAGATTGCGGCCGACTTCGAAAGCGGTTTCGTCGCTCATGGTGATACGGCCGCGTGCCATGTCGGCGGCAAACAGTTTCATTCCCCGTGCCACGCTCTCGCCTTGAGATTGCGCTGACCGGCGGATGACTTCGGGGTTGGTAAGGGGCGAATTGGCGGGTGAGGCGGCATCCATCGTTTGGCGAAGAACGAATTCGAGCCTGCGCCTGGCTTGCGGCGCAAGGTCTCCGCATTCCGCCAGATTCATCACAAAACGGCAGTTCAGCAAATACGCCTGATGCAAATAGCGGAAGAATGGCAATTCATTCCAGTCCGCGGAGCTGAATCGGGGGTCAGGCCCGTCCGCAATCGAAAAGGACTCGGATGTCGAATCGGTCGTCGACTTCCACAGAGCCAGATGGTCGCGGTAGAAGGCGGCTTCGAGCGTGCGTAGTCTTTCGCTGTGTAGCCCGGACCCCGCCGCGGCTGAAGCCAATATTGCGGTGAAATCTGCGACGGCACCCGCGGGCAGGCTGCGCAAGAAGCCTTCGATCAAGGACTTTGTTGCGCCGGCAACTGCCGACTCATCGATCCCGAGAGGGTTCATCCTAGAAAAAGCAGTTGAACCACAGAGGCACTGAGAACACAGAGAGAAAACAAATTGTTGCTTCTTTCCGCGCACTCACCAAAAAGGTGAACACCGCTGGTACGACAACTGATTGATATATTTTTCTTCTCGGTGTCTCTGTGCCTCTGTGGTGCGGTTTCTAGGTTCATACCTGGTGTCACCATGGCCTCGCGGGAAATAATTTGGCTACGCGATTCCGTTGACCAGATAACGGGCCCCGGCAATGGACGCAATTCCCAGGCAAATCAGCAGTACCTGCGCCAAGGTCGCCCGCAATTCCGCTCGCTTATGCAGGCCAGGGATGAGGTCGGCAACCGCCACATAAACCATACTTGCGGCTGCTAATCCCAGGAGAATCGGAATCCAGTCCAGGAAATCCTGCAAGGCAAAATACGCCAGCAGGCCGCCCAGCAAGGTGGCGGCGCTGGAGATCAAGTTAAACGCAAAGGCCCTGGCCTTGCTGTATCCGGAGTGCAGCAGAATCAGAAAATCGCCGACTTCCTGCGGAATTTCATGGGCAATAATCGCGATCGAGGTCACGATTCCCAATCCGGTATCGGCAAGGAAAGCCGCGGCGATCAAAATGCCATCGACAAAATTATGCAAAGTGTCGCCGATCATGATCATCATGCCGCTGCGTCCGTGGTCGGAGAGTGGAGCGTGATGATCGTGGGCTTCGCATTGTTCGGTGTGGCAGTGCCGCCATAACACGAGCTTTTCCAGAACGAAGAACAGCAAGATGCCAAACAGGATAACCGTGGCGACCAGGGGGACGTTGCCGGACTTCTCGAAGGCATGGGGAAGAATTTCGAGGAAAACCGCTCCCAGCAGGGCGCCCACCGCGTAACTGATCAAGGTGGGGATTCGCGCGGCGGAGGCGTTAACGGCCAGTGCGGCGGCGGTGCCGATGCTCAGCAAGGCGCCGGCGACCGTGGCGATAATGATCCAGGCTAGAACGGACATGGAATGAGGATGAGATTCAGGGCAGGAAGCGGAAGTATATCGGCAGCCATGGCACGCGCTGTTATTCTTTGAGCCAGACAAAAGCCGCCATGCGTCCGCTCACACCGTCCCGACGGTGTGAAAAGAAGCGTTTCGGGTTCGAGGCGGTACATTCGCCTCCACCGAAAATGGCCGTCACGCCGGCGCGATTGAGGCGCTGCCTCGCAAGCAAAAACAGATCGGCCAGCCATTTTCCGGTTACGGTTGGAGTAAAGGCCGCGTCCGCGCTGGCGTCTTGCTCCAGAAAGGCATTACGGACCTCGGCGCCAACTTCGAATCGGCTTGGACCAATCGCCGGCCCAAGGTACGCGGCGCTGCTTGCCGGAGGGATGGCCATAGCCTCCAGGGTATTTTCGATTACTCCCGCGGCCAGGCCACGCCAGCCCGCATGGGCCACGGCTACGACGGAGTCGGATTGCCCGGCCAGCAATACCGGCAAACAATCGGCAATCATCACCACACAAGGCACGCCCGGTGTTCGCGAGACTGCCGCATCGGCCTCCTGTTCGCTGCTCATCTGATCCACAGCAACAACACGGGTGCCGTGAATCTGTCTCAGCCATTTGGGTTCCGAGGGCAGGAAGCGTCGAACCAGGGCGCGATTGGCTTGCACGGCGGCCGGGTCGTCGTTGACACGCAAGCCGAGATTCATGCTGTCGTAAGGCGCGCGGCTGCAGCCTCCGGTGCGCGTGGTGATAAAAGCACCGACCCGGTCCGACACAGGCCAGTCCGGCTGAATCCAGTCAGGGGGTAACTCAGTCATCCTGCAGTGCCGTGATTAATGCTTCCATATCCAGCGGCATCGGTGCCTGCCAGGATAATTCGGCGTAGGACATGGGGTGAATCAGGGCCAGATGTCGTGCGTGCAGCGCCTGCCTGTGGAATTGTGTCGCCGCCAGCGGCAACCCCGGAAATTTTCGATTTGGCCGGTAAGTCGGGTCACCGATCAGCGGGTGTCCAATGGAATGCAGGTGAACTCTAATCTGGTGAGTGCGGCCGGTATCGAGACGAAGATTCAGGTAGGTCCAGGCTGTACCCTTTTCCAGGGCTTGATAATGGGTGCGCGCCGGTCTGCCGTGGGTGACCACCGCCATGCTGGTGCGATTTACCGGATGCCTGCCGACCGGGGCATCCACTGTGCCGCTGCCTTCCAATATTCCGTAAGCCACGGCGCGATATTCCCTTGTTACCGTTCGCGCCTGAAGCTGGCGTACCAGGCTTGTGTGAGATTCAAGCGTCTTGGCAACCACCATCAATCCACTGGTGTCCTTGTCGAGTCGATGAACGATCCCGGCCCGCGGTACGGCTTCCAGTCGCGGTTCATGCTGCAACAAGGCATTGAGCAGGGTGCCGCTCCAATTTCCGCTGCCGGGATGCACTACCAGACCGGCTGGCTTGTCGATCACGAGAATGTCCTGGTCTTCGAAAACCACGGATAAAGAAATATCTTCCGCCTTGTGCGGGGCTGTGCCAGGGATTTCCTGTGGTGCCACGCAAAGGGATTCCCCGCCCCAGACTTTGGATTTGGGAACTGCCGCCCCATCATTGATTTTCACGTGCCCGCTGCGAATCCATTCCTGAAGGCGGCTGCGCGAAAATTGCGGCAGTAGACGCGCGAGCGCCAAATCCAGTCGCATGCCGGCAAGTTCCGGAGGAACCACAACCCGGTACGCGCCGTGCGCGGAACTGTTTTCTATATAATGCGCCAATTCTTTTGCCCAAGCGGTTATGAAACGTAGTGTAGCGATTCTTGCGTTGTTGTTGCTGGTCGGTTGTTCGGGGGCAACGACGGATGTCACACGGGACTGGTCTCCCGAGCAACTGTATAACGCCGCGCGCGAGGAACTGGATTCCAAGAATTACGCCCGCGCGATCACGTTTTACGAGAAAATCGAGACGCGATATCCCTATGGGCGTTATGCCCAGATGGCGCAGGTCGAAATAGCCTATACCCACTGGAAGGACGATTCCCCGGCCCTTGCACTGGCGGCTTGCGAGCGGTTCATCCGGGCATACCCCGACCACGCAAACATCGATTACGTTTATTACCTCAAAGGCCGCATTAACTTCAACGAAAATATTGGCTTGATCGGATATATTTCCGACAAGGATCCTACCGAACGCGACCCCCTGGCTGCGCAAGAAGCCTTCGAGGCCTTCAAGGAACTTGTGCGTCGCTTCCCCGGCAGCCCATATGCCGAAGACGCGCGTGCCCGGATGGGTTATCTGGTCAATGCCCTGGCGTCCGCGGAAATGAACGTGGCGGAGTATTACCTGAGGCGGGGCGCCTATGTGGCCGCGATCAATCGCTCGCAGGGAGTTTTGATCAATTATGCCCGTGCACCGGCCACCGAACGTGCCCTCAAGGTGTTGGTAAAAGCCTACGATGAAATGGCGGTCTTCGATTTGCGCGACGATGCCAAACGTACGCTCGAAACCAACTTCCCCGATGCAAAGGTCAAAATCGGCGCACACAAGGCGTGGTGGAAGTTCTGGTAGCGCAGGTTATTCCGACGATCATTCGTTCGGACCGAACCTCACGCGGATTTTTCAGTCAGGCCACTTCGTAGCCGGCATCTTGCACGGATTGACGGAAAGCCTCGATACCGATCCGGGTCGGGTCGAAAATAATGCGTGCGTTCGCCTTGTCGAGCGACACCTCGGCGCTTTGGACGCCGGGTAAGCCCTCCAGAACCTTGGTGACGCTGCGCACACAACCTCCGCAAGTCATTCCCTTCACTTGCAGTACAGTGGTTTCCATGGTTCTTGGCGTTCCCTATTTCCAGCGTTTCAACAACAACGAATTGGTGACGACCGATACGGAAGACAAGGCCATCGCGGCTCCGGCAATTACCGGACTGAGCATACCCAAGGCGGCCATTGGAATGCCGAGCGCATTGTAAAAAAAGGCGAAGAACAGATTTTGGCGGATTTTTCGCAAGGTGGCCCTGGACAGGCGCACGGCATCCGCCACGCCGGACAGATCGTTGCGCATCAGAGTCACGTCCGCGGCTTCGACCGCGATATCCGAACCGCTGGACATTGCAAACCCCACATCCGCCGCAGCCAGTGCGGGGGCATCGTTTATTCCGTCACCCGCCATGGCAATCAGGTGACCCCTGCCTTTGAGTTTCGCGATGACCGCCGCTTTGTCGCCAGGTAATACTTCCGCGCGGACGTCGCGAATTCCCAACTGATTGGCGATGGCGCGTGCCGTCGCCTCATGGTCGCCGCTGACCATGATGATTTCAATGTTCAACTCCCGCAGTTTTTCCAGTGCGGGCATCGATCCTGGCCGCAAGGCGTCCGCCATGGCGATATATCCCATAATGCGATTGTCTTGTGCCAGAGCCACGACGGTTTTGCCCATTGCCGCCAGGGACGCGATCAGCGCGGTATCGATGGTGATACCGATTCCGATAAAGTATCCGGGCGAGGCCAGCACCGTTGCTTTACTGGCCAATCGGCCGCGAATGCCTTGTCCGGGGAGGGCGGCGAAGTCCTCTACCGGAACGAGGGAGAGCGCATGCCGGGTGGCGTATTCGACCATGGCACTTGCCAGCGGATGCTCGGAATTCTGTTCCAGCGACGCGGCAAGTTGAATCAGATAAGTAGCCGACCGATCTCCGGCCGGCAACACGTCGGTCACTGTCGGTTTGCCGAGCGTAAGCGTACCTGTCTTATCGACGCACAACATTTCGATTTGACCCGCGCGTTCCAGTGCGGCCGCGTCGCGAAACAACAAACCCGACTGCGCGCCGCGGCCACTGCCGACCATAATGGCGGTGGGTGTGGCCAGCCCCAACGCGCAGGGGCAGGCGATCACCAACACCGCCACGGCATGGGTCAGCGCCAGGGCAAGATTTCCGCTTGCCAGCCACCAGCCGGCAAAGGTTAAGCCTGCAATCGTCACAACAATGGGGACAAAGACGCTGGCGATGCGATCTGCCAGGCGCTGAATGGGCGCGCGGCTGGCTTGCGCCTCTTCCAGTAGCCGCACGATATCCGCCAGCCGGGTTTTTGCGCCGACGCCAGTGGCGCGCACCCGCAACGCGCCGTGCAAGTTTTGAGTGGCCGCAAATACCCGCATTCCGGGCTTCTTTCCAACCGGCATGCTCTCGCCGGTCAGCATGCTTTCGTCTATCGACGACTCCCCTTCGGTGATTTCGCCGTCCACCGCGATCCGCTCCCCCGGGCGCACGACGATGATGTCGCCGACGATGATTGCCGACAATTCCACCGCGACCAGTTGACCTTCGCGCTCGACAAGAGTCTGTTTCGGTTGCAAGCTCAAGAGCTGTTCGATCGCTGCGGAAGCTTTGCCCTTGGCGCGGGCTTCCAGAATTTTGCCCATCAGAACCAGGGTAATAATCGCGACACTGGCTTCGAAATAGACATGCTGAGCGCTTAAATCGAATGCAGTCACCACCGCGCTGAACCCATAGGCCATGCTGGTCCCCAGCGCGATGAGCACATCCATGTTCGCCGACCCGCCTCGCAGCGAATGCCAGGCACCGACGTAGAAGCGCTTGCCGATCCAGAACTGGACCGGTGTCGCCAGAAGCCATTGCAGCCCGCGAGGGAGTAGGTCGTGATGACTGCCGGCAAACATGGCCGTCATCTGGATGAGGAAGGGAATCGTCAGCAGCACTGCAATGAAAAACAGCCGTAGTTCTCCGCGATACCAGTCGGAAAGCCGGTCTTTTTGTTGCTGGCGGGACATGCCTTCAAGGGGGATGGCGTCGTAGCCCGTCTTGCGGATGGCCTCGATGAGAGCGGCTGTGTCCGGCCCGATCTTGCCAGTCTCGATGCGGGCCCGTTCGGTTGCCAAATTAACCTGAGCGCTCACGCCCGGAAGTTTGGCCAGGGCCTTTTCAATTCGGTTTGCACATGCCGCGCAGGTCATGCCCTGGATTTGAAGATCGATCTGCCGGCCGGGTAATTTGCGCTTGTCCATGTTACAAACACTTTGTACTCTCCGGACCGATCAATCAACTGACTTCGGACGGTGAATTGCCTGTCGGTCAGCAAGGCCCTCGAATTTCGCGTCAGACAGTGGGGCATTTCGCTGACTTAAGTGGCGAAAGGGACACGCCCCGCGCGATTTCCGGGCAAGCCTCGGTTATTGCTGGCATTTCTCATTTGTTTTTGCTATTCTAAATTCCTATTTATCAACCAGTTAAATACCATTCTTCAAGTAAAACAATACGCTAGGCGGTGGTGCACCAAAGGACTGGGCTGCCCGGCTTCGTCCCGCCTTTGGCAAGTCAGCTCAAACACCCACATGCGGCATCGATAGCATTCACATGAAATTCCAGATCAAGGCGCTGCGCGATGCCTCCCATGTCGTTTCGGTGATGTTGGAGGCCGAGGACGAAAATGATGCCGCGCGGCAGGCACGTGCCAGCGGGCTCGAAGTGCTGTCTCTTGCACGCGCAGCGTCGTGGCGATTCAACTTGTTCGCCCGCCGGCCACATTTTCCGCTGGGCTTGTTCGCGCAGGAGTTGCTGTCTCTCCTGGAGGCCGGCCTGACTCTGGTCGAAGCCATCGAGGGTCTGGCGGAAAAGGAGGGCGCGGGTCCGACCCGCAGTACTTTTGATCATCTGGTAACGCAACTTCGGCAGGGGCGTACCTTGTCTCAGGCAATGCACGACTTACCGGAAGTTTTTCCCTCGTTATTCGTCGCCACGGTGCGCGCCACGGAACGCACCGGCGATCTGGCGGATGCCTTGCGACGGTATATCGCCTATCAGGCGCAGATTGAAATTGTGCGCAAGAAGATCGTCAGTGCATCGATCTATCCGCTGATGCTGCTCGGAGTGGGCATGCTGGTGGTGCTGTTCCTGCTTGGTTACGTGGTGCCAAAGTTCAGTCACGTGTACGAAGACATACAAGGCAACCTGCCGCTGCTTTCGCGGATGCTTCTGAATGTGGGCCGGTTTCTGGATGAAAATGGGGTCTACGTCGGTGTGGCCTTGCTGGGAACCTGTTTCGCCTTCGTGCGGCTGCTGATGTTGCCGGGCACGCGGCGCTGGATAGGCACGCGTCTGTGGGCGATCCCGGCGATTGGCACGCGCATGCGCCTTTATCAATTGGCGCGTTTTTATCGCACGCTGGGCATGTTGTTGCGCGGGGGTACACCGGTCGTGACGGCGCTGGATATGTCCGCCGGCTTGTTGTCCCCGATACTGCGTGCGCGCATGGCCCTGGCAGCGCAGGCAATCCGGGAAGGCCGGCCCATATCGGAGGCGATGTTCGCCAACGATCTCACCACCCCGGTGGCGCTGCGGATGCTGCGGGTGGGCGAACGCAGCGGCCGCATGGACGACATGATGGAGCGTATCGCCTCATTTTATGACGAGGAAATTTCGCGCTGGGTGGACTGGTTCACGCGCCTGTTCGAGCCGCTTTTAATGGCATTTATCGGCGTGGTTATCGGCGGTATTGTGATATTGATGTATCTTCCCGTGTTCGAACTGGCCGGGAGTATTCAGTGAACGCGGTCAACGATTTCAATGCCCCCGTCGAACATCGGCTCAATGCCGCCACTCTAGCTTTGGCGCGCCAGGAGGCCGAGCGCAGCCGGCGCAAACTGATCGAAGTGCTGGAGGAACAGTCCGGGTTAAGCGCCGACGAATTCATCCGTGCCTTGGGGGAACTGCTGCACTTGCCTGTGTTGCCGATGCAGCGCTTGCACGAACTGACCCCGGCTTTCGACGTGTTGCCGTTTAACGAGGTGTCCCAGCGCGATTGTGTGGCTTTGCGCAATGAGGCCGGCGAATTGCTGGTGGCGCTGGGCGATCCGTTCGCGCTCGAATTGCAGTCCTGGATTCAGGAGCGTGTTGGCGCGCCCTTCGAATTCTGGCTTGCCCACCGCAACGATATCGGCGCCCAACTTGCCCGGGTGGAAGAGGGCATGAGGGCGATGGACGAAGTGGTGCCTGCCGAAGCGGACTTGCAAGGCGGCGATCGCAATGTCGAGGATTTGTCGTTGAAGACCATCAGCAGCCACTCGAGTCAGGTGGTGAGGGTGGTGAACTCAACCTTGTACGACGCACTCAAAACCGGTGCGAGCGATGTCCATCTGGAGTCCACCGGAACCGGTCTGGCGATCAAGTATCGTATCGACGGGGTGTTGACCTCGGTCAGCACCGCGCCGGGGGCGGATCTGGCGGAGCGGGTCATTTCGCGCGTCAAGGTCATGGCGGAACTCGACATCGCCGAACGTCGCGTGCCCCAGGATGGTCGCTTCAAGGTATCGGTGAAAGGCCGCGAAGTGGATTTGCGCGTTTCCATCATGCCTTCGATCTTTGGCGAAGATGCGGTGTTGCGCATACTCGACAAACAGGCGCTGTCCGATGAATTCAAGGGCTTGCGGCTGGATGCGCTGGGCATCGATGCCGACACCATGGCCTGGCTGCGCAAACTGGCAAACGAACCCTACGGAATGCTTCTGGTCACCGGGCCAACCGGCAGTGGCAAGACCACGACGCTGTATTCCATACTGTCGGAAATTCACCGCGGGCAGGACAAAATCATCACCATCGAAGACCCGGTGGAATACCAGATCCCCGGCATTCTGCAAATTCCGGTGAACGAAAAGAAGGGCTTGACCTTCGCGCGTGGGCTGCGTTCGATCCTGCGCCACGACCCTGACAAGATCATGGTGGGCGAAATTCGCGATGCGGAGACGGCGCAGATTGCCATCCAATCCGCGCTCACCGGGCATCTGGTATTCACCACGGTGCATGCCAACAACGTATTTGATGTCATCGGCCGCTTCCTGCACATGGGAGTGGATCCCTACAGCTTTGTCTCCGCGCTCAACGGTGTGATGGCGCAGCGCCTGGTGCGGGTAAATTGCCTCCATTGCAGCGTCGAGAGCCGACCGGATGCGTCGTTGCTCGCCGCGTCCGGGTTGACGGCGGAGGCAGTGCGCGATTTTCAGTTCAAGGCCGGCCGTGGCTGCGGGCAGTGCCGCGGCTCGGGATATCGCGGCCGCAAGGCGATTGCCGAGACCATGCTGCTCAACGACGAATTGCGCGAGTTGATTGTTGCGCGTCAGCCGGCACGCGTGATCAAGGAAGCGGCGCGAAAACTAGGCACGCGCGATTTGCGCGATGCGGCGCTTAGTCTGGTCAAAGGCGGCGAAACGACACTGACGGAGATCAATCGTGTTACCTTCGTGGCGTGACCGGGTTCGAATCAGATTGTCACCCACGCAGGTGGAGGTGTTGCGCTATTCGCGCGGCTGGCGGCCCACGCAGGTCGAACACAAGGTCATTCCCTGCCATGAGACGGCGGAGCGCGCCGAGACTTCGCGCCCCGCATGGGCGCCGGCAGTGGAAACGCTGCGCGAGTTCCTCGTCAATGCCCATCCGCGTCGCGCCAGCGCGGACGTGATTTTGTCCAACCTTTACGTGCGATACGTCCTGGTACCCTGGAGTGCAGCGCTTGTCACGGAGCAGGAACAGCTTGCGTTCGCGCGGGCGCGATTCGTGAAGATGTACGGAGAGGCGGCACAGGGCTGGATGCTGCGCTTGTCGAGCAGCGTCGCCGGATCGGACCGGGTGGCAGCCGGGGTGGAGGGAGCTCTGCTAGAGTCATTGACAACGCTGCTGCACAAGTCGCCCTTCGCATTAACATCGATTCAACCGCAACTCATGGCCTGGTTTAATGCCGCGCGCAAGACCATCGGTCCGGACGCGTGGCTGGCTGTTGCGGAGCCCGGAAGGATATTGCTCGGTCTGGTGCGAGGCGGGCGCTGGATGACATTGCGCAGCCGGCCCTTGAACAGCGAGACTGTTGCCCTGGGAGAATTGTTGGAACAGGAGCGGCTGATGTCCGGGATAGAGCAGGGCGGCGAAAAAATCTGTCTGCGCGTGATGCCGGGTGTGCAATTCGATACGTCGGGGCTGCGGGTCCAGAGCTTTTCCGGGCCCGATGCGGCTCTGGAAATAAGTGCATCGTGACGCGGGCTCTGGATCTTGATTTCCTTGCGACTGGCCGGCGAAGGCGCTGGCTGGGGATAGGGCTGTTGGCCCTTGCTGCCATCGCCTGCGCCAAACTCGTGGATATTCAAGACCAATCGCAGCGTGCCATCGAACAAATGGAAACCCGCTTGACGAGTGGCGAACGTCGCCTGCGCGGCACTGACGCCCAGGCACCAAAAATTGCGGATGCCACAGTCCAGGAAATTCGCGCAGTCAATCAGGTTATCGATCAAATCACGCTGCCATGGGATCGCCTGTTTCTCGCCCTGGAGTCGGCTTCGAATGCCAGGGTCGCGCTTCTCGGTATTTCACCGGACCGCGGCGGAGGCATGGTGGAGCTCAGTGCCGAGGCAATGGATTCCGAGGCCATGTTCGATTATGTGAAACGTTTGCAAGCCTCGCCCTCTCTTACGCGGGTGTATCTTCTCAATCATCTAGTCAACGTCAAGGATTCCCTGCGCACGGTGCGCTTCACGGTCAGTGCCTCATGGATAGAAAAAATTTAGCCCTGGTCGGTTGGATGTTGCGTCGCCTGGCACGCGGGAAGGACTGGACCGTGTTCCTGGCGCTGGCGCTGATTGTGTTCGACGTCGGGTTCTATTTTTCCTCCGTGGCGCCGGTACGACAGGAAGCGTCGCGGCTCCACGAAGAGGTATCGAATCTGGCTTCCGCACCGAACAGGCCAACGGTACATGCGTTGGCGGTGGATTCCGGCGACTCGCTGGCGGACCTTGCCGCCTTTTATGCCACGCTGGCGCGCCCCGCCGAGGCACCGGAATTATTACGCAAGCTGCACCGCTCGGCGCAGGCGCACGGACTGACGCTGGAACGCGGCGAATACCGGCCGGTTCCCGATCCGGGTGGCAAATTGACCCGTTATCAGATTCTGCTACCGACCCGCGGCAGCTACCAGGAGGTGCGCCGCTTTCTCGCGAAAGCGGGCCGCGAGATTCCGGGATTGTCCCTCGACGGCGTGGGCTTTCAGCGCGACAAGATCGGCGATGGTGCATTGAGGGCACAAATGAAGTTCACCTTGTTTTTGAGCGTGCAAGGATGACAAACCGTCGGTGGTTGACGATGTTGACCTTGCTGTCGACGGCCACTGTGGCCACCGCTGCGTTGGTACAGGAATCAGGAAGGAAAAGAGACGTTGGCATTGTCGAGCCGCCGGCGCAGCTGCTGCGGGTGGCGGAGCGCAGTGAAAAACCCGCGCCTCCCGATCGAGTGCATTTGGACAAGTTGCGCGACCGCGACGCGGATCCGGCGACCGGAGACGCTTTCGGCACGCGCGGCTGGAGCAAGCCGGTGCCCCGGGCTCCCCTTAAACCGCCGGCTGCCGTGGCAGTACCCGTGGCGCCAGCGGCGCCTTCACCGGTGGCGCCGCCGCCGAGCGCGCCCGCGCTGCCGTTCTCATACCTGGGCAAACTGTTGTCCGAGGAAATCAATGCCGTGTTTCTCGCCCTGGGAGAGCGCAATCTCGTGGTACGCGAAGGAGAGGTGATCGAATCGACTTATCGTGTCGACCAGATCTCGGAGACGCAGTTGAAATTCACTCATCTGCCTACTGGAGCGCAGCAATCGTTATTCATCGGGGAGGCGAAGTGAAATACTCAGTGTTTTTTTCAATACTACTACTGCTCGGCTGCGCAACCGATCAATCGTTCCTGCGGGCGACTCAAATGGTCGAGGAGGGCCACGTCGAAGAAGGCTTGCAGAAAATGGACGCGATGTCCAAAGCCAATCCGAACAAAATCGGATATCGCGCGGCCCACCGCCGCGAGCGCGACAAATACCTCAACCAATTGCTCGCTCAGGGCGATAAGCAGCGGCTGCAGGGCAAACCGGAGGATGCGGAGCCGTTTTATCAGCGGGTCATTAAGCTCGACGCCGGCAACCCGCGGGCCTTGGCGGGGCTGGCCGCCGCACAGACCGAGACTCGCCATCGGCGGATCATTGCCGAGGCCAAGGCAGCGATGGAGGCGGGCAGCCTAGACGGGGCGCAGGAAAAGCTTCGAGCGGTTTTGGCGGAAAATCCCGGCCACCGGGAAGCACGGGCCCTGGCACGCAGCATCGATGAGCAGAAGACCCATGCGGTTGCGGCGCCGGCCATCCTGAAGAGCGCGCTACGCAAGCCGGTGACACTGGAGTTTCGCGATGCATCGCTGAAAAGCGTCTTCGAGGTATTGTCGAAGACATCCGGGATAAATTTCGTCTTCGACAGAGACGTGCGTCCCGACCTCAAAGTCACCATCTATGTGCGCGGCACAACGATCGAGGATGCGATCCAGTTTCTGATTGCCACCAACCAGCTCGAGAAAAAAGTACTCAACGAGAACACGGTGCTTGTCTATCCGAACCTGCCGAACAAGGCGAGGGAATATCAGGAACTGATGGTGAAGAGTTTTTATCTTGCCAATGCCGATGTGAAGCAGACGCTGAACCTGATCAAGACGGTGGTGAAAACCCGCGACGTCTTTATCGACGAGCGGCTTAACCTGCTGGTGATGAGGGATACCCCGGAAGCAATCCGGCTGGCAGAGAAACTGATTGCCGCCCAGGATCTTGCGGAACCCGAGGTGATGCTGGAGATGGAGGTGCTGGAAATCGGGCGCAGCCGTTTGCAGGAGCTTGGTATTCGTTTTCCGAGTCAGGTGGCTTTGGGCGTCCAGGGGGCGGCGGGTGTGCCGGGCCAGGCGACCCTCAGGGAATTGCAGAATTTCAACTCGAGCCTGGTACCGGTGTCGATTACCGATCCCGCGCTGTTGATCAACATGCGCAAGCAGGATGGCGATACCAATATTCTTGCCAACCCGCGCATCCGGGTGAAGAACCGCGAAAAAGCCAAGATTCACATCGGCGACAAGTTGCCGGTCATCACAACAACCTCCACCGCCAATGTGGGGGTATCCGAATCGGTGGTATATCTCGATGTGGGCCTGAAGCTCGATATCGAGCCGAATATTTACCTGGAGGACGAGGTTTCCATGAAGGTGGGCCTCGAAGTCAGCAATATCATTCAGGAAATCAAGAGCGCAAATGGCACCTTGACCTACCGCCTTGGGTCTCGCAATACCTCAACCGTCTTGCGTCTCAAAAACGGTGAAACCCAGGTGCTGGCCGGGTTGATTCAGGACGAGGAACGCAATACCGCGGACAAGGTGCCGGGATTGGGAGACTTGCCGATCCTTGGCCGGTTATTCGGCAGCCGCAAAGACGAGCGCAACAAGACTGAAATCGTGCTGCTGATTACTCCCTATGTGGTGCGCAACCTCGACCGGCCGCCCGCCAGTGTGCTGGAATTTGCGTCCGGAACGGAGGGCAGTATCGGCGCCGCGCCGCTACGATTATCGGGAGGGGTGCCGATGCCATCCGCAATTGTTTCCCCGCAGTCTGTTGCTGCCATCGAAACGCCGTCGAGGGTTGAAGCGCCACCTGGTGCGCCGGGCAACGTGTCGCTGCTGATCTCCGCGCCCTTGCAGGTTCAGGCGGGACGCGAATTCGCGGTGGCCGTGTCGGTTCCGCCCGGGGTGGCGGGTACCGTTCAAGCCGACTTGAATTACGACAGCGCCCGGCTCAGGGCTGTTGGCGTGCCCGAGTCCGCGACGGTGGGAAGTATTTCCCTGCAAATTTCCGGGACATCCATTGTCAGGTTCCGGGCGATAGAGGGCCAGAGTGGTACGGCGAAGGTTACGCTTTCCAATGTGGCCGCGGTGGGTCCAGGCGGCAGCCGTCTCTCCGTTTCGGCACCGGGGGCGGTGGATATCAGTATTGTTCCGTGAGGCGTGAGGCGTGAGACGGTAGGGGTGAGGCGTGAGGAGTGATGCGTGAGGGGTAATAACGTGAGGGATGTGCAACTTACTGCGTATGGCGAGAAGGGCCGTGGGCGGTTCGATGCCATCATTTCGCCTCACGCCTCACGCCTCGCGCCTCACGGCTTCACTTTAATTGAGCTCATGATCACAGTCGCGATCGTGGCCATTCTTGCCTCGGCGGTCTATCCGCTGACTCAGATTGCGGCCCAACGCGGCAAGGAACAGGAACTGCGGGTCGCGTTGCGGCATATTCGCGAAGCGATCGATGCCTATAAACAACTGGCCGATGAAGGGAGAATTGCCAGACAGGCCGACGAATCCGGCTATCCGCCCGAACTGGGTCTGCTCGCCGAAGGAGTGGAAGACATCAAATCGCCGCAGAAAAAAATGATCTACTTGCTTCGCCGGGTGCCGCGCGATCCGTTCGCATCTGCCGAACTCTCCGCCGTGGATACCTGGGGCAAGCGCAGCTACGAAAGTCCGCCGGACGACCCAAAGGAAGGCGAAGACGTGTTCGACGTGTATTCGAAATCCGATGCCGTCGGCCTGAACGGAATGCCGTACCGGGAGTGGTAATTGGCGAACAGTGATCGGTTATCGGTGAACGGTGAACGGATAAATGCCTCATGTCCGATTCGGGGGGCGCCACGCAGATTTTTCCGATCACCGATCACCGTTCACTGTTCACCGGGCTACGGCTTTACGCTGGTCGAACTGTTGATCGTCATGGCCATCATTGCCTTGTTGCTGACCGTCGCGGTACCGCGTTATTACCATAGTGTGGACAGGGCGCGGGAGGCCGTGCTCAAGCAAGACCTCGCGCAAATGCGCGACGCGATCGACAAATACCACGGCGACCGGGGTCGTTATCCGGATTCTCTGGAAGACCTGGTCACCCGGAAATATCTGCGCAAAATTCCCCTAGATCCGATCACCGAAAGCGCTACGAGCTGGATCGCAATATCCCCCGCGGAAGCCGACAAAGGCAATGTGTTCGATGTCAAAAGCGGCGCGACGGGAACTGCAATCGACGGAACGTCCTACGCGGACTGGTAGTGAACGAAGAGCAGTCAATCGAGAAGATGACGGGTCTCGCAATACTCCAAGTGGCTATTGTTGCTAACGACTCGGGGAGCTGCGAGCCCCGCTTCGCACCCCTAACTTCTTACCCCTCACCCCTTACGTCTTTCGCTACTCGCCTCACGCCTCCCGCCTCACGCCTCACCCCCAACGGCTTCACCTACATCGGCCTGCTCATTTTCATCGCACTGATCGGTATCGCGCTGGCGGGCACAGGGATGATCTGGCATACGGAAAGCCTGCGAGCAAAAGAAGCGGAGCTGTTGTTTATCGGCAATCAATATCGCGGCGCGATAGCGCGTTATTACGACAGCACGCCGGGGTTGCCCAAAAAATATCCGAGAACAGTGGAAGAATTATTGAAGGACAATCGATTTCCCGGCGCCAAACGATACCTGCGAAAAATCTACGTCGATCCGATGACCGGCAAGGCCGAATGGGGCATTGTCGCCTCCGCCGATGGGGGCGTGATGGGTGTGTACAGTTTATTCGACCGAGATGTTCTGAAGACGGGCAACTTCAGCGTGGCTGACCAGGAATTCGAAGGCAAGGCGCGCTATTCGGATTGGAAATTCACCTATGCGGCCAAACGGCGGCGCAGGAAGGCAAACTAGAGACGGCGCCAAAAGTCGATACACCGTCGAACCAGTAGCGAACCGAATGGCGAAATCGGATACGGGCATTGCCGAGGCTCAGCAATCCGTCAACATTACCGTCAGGGTCAGGTCTTGACATCACGTTTTTTCCCGACTAATCTCCGCGCATGTCCCGCCCACTGCGTCTGGAATATCCCGGTGCGCTATATCACATCACCGCTCGCGGCAACGCGCAGGCCGCGATTTTCTTGAGCGATGCCGACAGAGAAATGTTTTTGTCCGGCTTAGGCGAAGCGGTAGAGCGATTTGGTTGGCT